>NZ_BAWN01000017.1 GCF_000696225.1 Serpentinimonas barnesii
GGCGCACATATTCAGGCGGCGGCTGCATGATTCAGGCGACAACTATCTTGACATGCGCCGGACCTTACCCGGGCAGCGCTGCCAGCCCAGCCCTTTGGCGGCCAATCCCGGATCAGCCCATTCGTGTCAACTTTGAGCCAGAGGAGCCCTCACCGTGATCCCCCGCACAAGCCTGCTTCAGATCGAGGCAAGCAGGTCAACCTGAACCGGCACGGCTTCAATGGACAAAATCTGATTGCCAACGCCAAGCGACCAATCGAAAAGCACAGCTGCAGTTAAGGGCAAGCACCCTCGACCCCTGCAACTGCATAGAAATTCATTGCACATCAATCACCACAAGCCCATTAGGAGACCTGCATGAACCCAACCCAGACCCAACGCAGAAGGCTGTTGACCGCCGCCATCGCGGCGCCCGCCACTTTTGGCTTGCTCAGCCCATGGGCGCACGCGCAAACCTGGCCCAGCCGGGCGGTGAGCCTGATCGTCGGCTTTCCTCCCGGAGGCATCGCCGACCTCACCACCCGATTGGTGGCCAACCACCTGACGCGAGCGCTGGGTCAACCCGTGACAGTGGACAACCGCGCCGGCGCAGCGGGCAATATCGGGGCCCAGGCGGTGGCTTCTTCGGCTCCTGATGGCTACACCCTGCTTTCTGCTCCCGCAAGCCTGCTGGCGATCAATCCGCACTTGCACCGCATGACCTTTGACCCCTTCACCGACTTGGTGCCGGTGGCCGCAACGGGCCGGGTTTTTGTGTATCTGATGGCACGCGCCAACTTGGGCGTCCGAAATGTGCAGGATTTCCTGACGATGCTGCGCGCCCGCCCCGGACAACTGACCTTTGGTTCGGCCGGCAACGGCACTTCTTCGCACATTGCGGGCGAAATATTCACCAGCCAAGCCAATGTGACGGCCAGACACATTCCGTACCGAGGCGCCGCACCCGCACTCACGGCGCTGATCGGCGGCGAGATTGATTTCCTCTTTGATTCCGGCCCAGGCTTGCAGGCGGCTCAGGCGGGCCGGGCGCAATTGCTGGCCGTAGGCAGCCGCACCCGCGTGCCCGCGCTGCCAGATTTGCCGACGCTGCATGAATCGGGCCTGACCGATTTTGACGTGGACACCATCTTTGGCATTTACGCTCGCAGCGGCACACCGCCTGCCATCGTTGCTCGACTGAGCTCCGAGATCGGCCGCATCATGCAAAGCACCGAGGTGCGCGAGGGGCTGGTGGCCATTGGCGCAGGAACTGCCCTCGAGGGCTCACCCCAAGAGCTCGCAGCGCGGATCAGAAACGACTCCGAGCGCTTTGGGCGCATCATCCGAGAACGCAACATTCGACCCGACTAACCCCTATGCCCAACCGCAAAACCGCAGCACCCATTCAAGCCGGCATCGACCTGCAACTGCAAGACGAAGTCGCCCTGATTCGCCTGTCGCGCCCGGCCAAGCGCAACGCCCTCAACGACAGCTTGATCCTCGCCTTGCGCGAGACTTTTCAAAACCTGCCCCAAGGCGTGCGCGCGGCCGTCATCCATGGCGAGGGCGAGCACTTCTGCGCCGGGCTCGATTTGTCTGAGCTGCAAGAGCGCGACGCCGGCCAGGGCATGCAGCACTCGCGCATGTGGCACGCCGCGCTCGATGGCGTAGAGCGCGGACCGGTGCCCGTGGTGGCGGCGCTGCACGGGGCCGTGGTGGGCGGCGGTTTGGAGCTGGCCAGCGCCTGCCACATTCGGGTCGCCGACGAGAGCACCTTCTTTGCCCTGCCCGAGGGCACGCGCGGCATTTTTGTGGGTGGCGGTGGTTCGGTGCGCATATCCAAGCTGATCGGCGTGGCGCGCATGACCGACATGATGCTCACCGGCCGCGTCTACAGCGCCAGCGAGGGCGAGCGCGCCGGGCTGACGCAGTATCTGGTGCCCACCGGCGGCGCGCTCGAACGGGCGCTGGCCTTGGCGCGCCAGATCGCCACCAACGCCCCGCTGACCAACTACGCCCTGATGCACGCGCTGCCGCGCATTGCCGAGCAACCGGCCGATCACGGCTACTTTACCGAAGCCTTGATCTCGGGCATGGCCCAAGCCGCCCCCGAGGCCAAGGAGCGCGTGCGCGCCTTTCTGCAAGGCAAGGCCGCCAAGGTGCAGAAAAAATAAACCCCTAGGCACTCCCGGCGCGCCGCTGCACAGCCAAGCGCGCCCCCATCTTTGCAGCCATGAACACCAGCCCGCCGTTTCGACCGCTGACATTTGGCGTCACCCAGGCGCGCTTGCGCGAGGGCCCGCCGGGCACGCGCTACCTGCGCGCCGCGCCCGATTTGCTGCCCTACCCCGAGCGCCTGACCGACCGCCTGCGCCACTGGGCCGAAACCACCCCAGAGCGCACCTGGATGGCGCGCCGCCAGCGCGTGGTCGGCGCCGATGGCCAAGCTGCGCTGGGCGATTGGCAACCCATCAGCTACGCCGACGCTTGGGCCACCGCGCGCCGCATTGCCCAAGGGCTGCTCGACCGCGGCCTGAGCGCCGAGCGCCCGGTGCTGATCGCGTCGGAAAACAGCCTAGAGCACGCCCTGCTGGCCCTGGGTTGCCTGGTGGCTGGCGTGCCTTACGTGCCCAGCTCACCGGCCTATGCGCTGCTCAGCACCGACTACGACAAGCTGCGCCACGTGCTGCGCAGCACCACGCCCGGGCTGCTGTTTGCCAGCGATGCGGCCCGCTACGGCAAGGCCTTGCTCGCCGTGGCCGAAGCCGATATGGAAATCGTGCTGGCCGAAGGCGACCTGGATGGCCGCCGCAGCACCCGCTTTGCCGATCTGGCCGCGACACCGGCCACGCCCGCCGTCGATGCCGCCATGGCCGCCACCGGGCCGCAAACGATCGCCAAATTCCTTTTTACCAGCGGCTCGACCAAGCTGCCCAAGCCGGTCATCAACACCCACGGCATGTGGTGCGCCAACCAGCAGCAAATGGCCCAGTCCATGCCGGTGCTGGCCGAGCAGCCTTTGGTGCTGGTGGACTGGCTGCCCTGGAACCACACCTTTGGCGGCAACCACAATTTCGGCATGGTGCTGATGCACGGCGGCACGCTCTACCTCGACGACGGCAAACCCACCCCCGCGCTGATGCACGAAACCCTGCGCAACCTGCGCGAGATCGCGCCCACGGTCTATTTCAACGTGCCCACCGGCTTTGAGGCCATTGCCCATGCCATGCAGACCGACGCCTTGTTGCGCCAGACCCTGCTCTCGCGCGTGCAGATGTTTTTCTACGCCGGTGCGGCGCTGGCGCAACCGGTCTGGGATAGCCTGGCCGAGAGCGCAGAGCGCGAAATCGGGCAGCGCATCGTCATGGCCACCGGTTTGGGCATGACCGAATCCGGCCCCTTTGCCATTTTCGTCACCCACCCGCACGTGCAATCGGGCGACTTGGGCCTGCCCGCCCCCGGGCTGGAGCTCAAACTGGTGCAGCAAGGCGACAAAACCGAGGTGCGCTACAAGGGCCCCAACATCACCCCCGGCTATTGGCGTGCGCCCGCCGACAGCGCCGAGGCCTTCGATGAAGAAGGGTTTTTCAAGAGCGGCGATGCGGTGCAATGGATAGACCCGACCCACATCCACCTGGGCCTGAAATTCGACGGCCGGATTGCCGAGGACTTCAAGCTCGCCACCGGCACCTTCGTCAGCGTGGGGCCGCTGCGCGCCCAGATCATCGCTGCTGGCGCCCCCTACATCCAAGACGCGGTGCTCACGGGCATCAACCGCAATGAAGTGGGCGCCATGGTCTTTCCCACGCCCAAGGTGCGCGCGCTCTCGGGCTTGCCCGCTTCGGCCTCGATGAGCGCGGTGCTGGAAAGCGCCCCGGTGCAAGCCCACTTTCAAACGGTGCTCAACCAACTGGCTCAGCGCGCCACCGGCAGCGCCAGCCGCATCGCCCGGCTGTGCCTGCTGGCCGACGCACCCAGCATCGACCGGGGGGAGATCACCGACAAAGGCTCGATCAACCAGCGCGCCGTGCTGGCACACCGGGCCGACAGCGTGCTGGCTTTGCACGAAGATCGGCTGCCCCACATCCTCAAACCGCAACCCTGAGCTTGGCTGCACCAGGACATACGCATGCAACACAAAGGCTTTTTCAACGCGTTCGATGACATCTGGTTATTGGACGGCGTGCGCACCCCGATGGTCGATTACTGCGGCGCCCTGGGGTCGGTCTCGCCCACCGATCTGGGCATCAAAGCCGCTCGCGCCGTGCTGCAACGCTCAGGCGTGGCGGGCGCGCACATCGGCTCGGTGATCGCGGGCAATATGGCGCCGGGCGATTGTTACCAGTACATGCTGCCGCGCCACATCGGCCTGTATGCCGGCGTGCCGGTGGAGGTGCCGGCGCTGATGGTGCAACGCATCTGCGGCACCGGGCTGGAGCTGCTGCGCCAGGCGGGCGAACAGTTGCAAGGCGGCCTGTGCGAGGCCGCCCTGGTGGTGGGCTGCGAGAGCATGACGCGCAACCCCATCGCCGCCTTCGAACACCGCAGCGGCTTTAGGCTGGGGGCACCGGTGGGCTTCCAAGACTATTTGTGGGAAGCGCTGATGGACCCGGCCCCCGGCATCAGCATGATCCAGACCGCAGAAAACCTAGCCAAGCAGTATGGCATCGGCCGCGCCGAGGTCGACGCCTTTGCCAGCCGCTCCTTCGCCCGGGCGGTAGCGGCCCAAGAAAGCGGCTTTTTCGAAGATGAGATCGTGGCCGTGGTGAGCGAGCGCTTCGAGCTGGCCGGCTACCAAACGCGCGGCATCAAATTGCCGTCCAAAACACCCGAACTGCGCGCCGATACGCACCCGCGCCCCTCCCCCGTGGAGGTGCTGGCCCAACTCAAGCCGGTCTATGCAGGCGGGGTGCAAACCGGCGGCAACAGCTCGGCGCTGGTGGATGCGGCGGCGGCGGCGGTGGTAGCCACCAGCGCCTACGCCCAAAGCTGGGCCAAAGACAGCGGCAAACAACCCTTGGCGCGCCTGGTGGCCAGCGCGGTGGTGGGGGTGGCGCCCGAGATCATGGGCATCGGGCCGGCACCCGCCATCCGTTTGCTGCTGGCGCGCTCGGGCCTGGCGCTGGCCGACATAGCCCGCTTTGAAATCAACGAGGCCCAAGGCGCGCAAACGCTGGCGGTGGCGCGCGAACTGGGGCTGGATATGGAGCGCCTGAACGTCAATGGCGGCGCCATCGCGCTTGGCCATCCGCTGGCCGCGACCGGGCTGCGCTTAGGCATTACGCTGGCGCGCGAGCTGCGCCGCAGCCAGCAGCGCTGGGGCATCGCCAGCGCCTGCGTGGGCGGTGGCCAAGGCATGGCGCTGCTGATCGAAAACCCTTTGGCTGCATGAATGGTATGAGCAAATCCGTCGTTTTTGAAGTGGATGTGATGTTTGGCGACTGCGATCCGGCCGGCATCGTCTTTTTTCCCAATTTCAGCAAGTGGATGGACGCCTCGTCGCTGAACTTCTTTATGCAGTGCGGCGTACCGCCCTGGCGCGAGTTGGTCAAGACCAGCGGCATCATCGGCACGCCGCTGCTGGAAATCCACACCAAGTTCATGCAACCCGCCACCTACGGCGAGCGCTTGCAAATCCACACCCGCATCGTCGAATGGCGCGACAAGGTTTTCATCCACGAGCACCGCGTCCAGCGCGGCAGCGATCTGCTCTGCGAGGGCCGCGAGACGCGCGCCTTCTGCATCCGGCACCCGCAGCACCCCGAGCGCATGAAGGCGATTGCCATCCCGGAGCACATCAAAGCCCTGTGCCTTTGAGGCCCCGGAGCGGATCCGCTGCGCCTCAATACTGGATGCGCGCAAAGTAGGTGCGCTGCGCCGCCGCCCGCGCCTGGCCCAGGGTGTGGATGCCTTTTTCGGCCAGCAAGGGCAGCAGGCGCACGAACACCTCGGCCGTCACCATGGCGTCACCCAAGGCGGTGTGGCGGCCGATCACGGTGACGTTGAAGCGCTCGGCGATGGCCTCCAGCCGGTGCGAATCTTGGCCCGGGTGCACCACGGCCGACAGCAGCAGCGTGTCGAGCACCGGCTGCTCGAACACCAGCCCGGTTTTTTGCTCCTTGAGTTGCAAAAAGCGCATGTCGAAGGCGGCGTTGTGCGCCACCAGCACGGTGTCGGCGGCAAAGGCGTGCAAGGCGGGCAGCACCTCCAGAATGCCGGGCTGGCCTTGCACCATATCGGGCGTGATGCCGTGAATCGGGATCGACTCGGGCGGGATCTCGCGTTTGGGATCGACCAACTGGTCGAACACCTCTTGCTTGAGCAGCTTGCCGTTGAGAACGCGCACGGCGCCGATCTGGATGATCTCGTCGCCCTCGGCTGGGTTCAGGCCAGTGGTTTCGGTGTCGAACACGGTGAAGGACAAATCGGCCAGCGGCACCTCGTCGAGCGCCTGGCTGCGCGGGCTGACGCGAAACAGGTCGAAATCGTAATACTCCGGGCGGCTTGGGTGGTGCACGAAGGTGGCGTTGTCGAGCTGTTCTTGCGCCGTGGCGGTGGGCAGCAGGAAGCGAAACCAGGCCTGGTTGCTGGCCCGATCGCGCTCCAGCCAGAAGGCGCCGCCGTGGCGGTCCACCACCTCGCGCACCGTCAAGGCGCTGGCCTCGGTGCCGATGCGCATGGGGTCGATCTCCCAGTTCATCACGGTCTCGGTGCTGAGCGTGGCGCCGCTCCAGATCAGGTCCAACTCGGCCTTGTCGGCCCCTTGGCCGGAGGGGCGCAGGCGCAGGCTGACGTGACGGATGGCGAATTCGTCGCGCAGGCGCGCACTCAAAAACAGCAGCGCCTGCAAAATCGAAAAGCTCTCGATGCGCAGCCACAGGTTGGGGTCGGCCTCGCTCTGGTTGAGCGCCAGGCCCAACGTTTCCTCGATGCGCCGGCCGGCGGCGCTGAGCAAGTCGGTGCCGAGCATGTCTTCCAGCGGCCAGCGGCTTTGAAACACCTCGGCCGCCTCGCTGCTGCTGCGCTGCACGCGCTCGCTTAAGGCCTGCACCTCGTCGCGCACCACGGCCAGAAAGCGCTCGCGCAGGGCGGGTTCGAGGTCGGGGTAGTCGAGCATTTCGATGGCGGCGCGCATATTGGCCAGCGCCGCCCGGCTGCCTTCGGTCAGGCCCAGCACCAGGCGCTCGCGCTGCGCCTCGGCCTCGAACTCGCGCGTGATGTTGTCGAGCATGAGCACGAAGCCGGCCAGTTGCAGGGGTGGGGCCTGGGTAACGGGCCCGTCTGCTGCTGCCGCAGCCGCAGCGGGCTCCAAGGCCGCGCCCAAGGCCGGCGCGGCATCGGGCTCGGCCACGCTGCGCACCGGCGTCATCTGCACGCGCAGCAACTGCCCGGCGCGGGTGCTGGTGACAAACTGCGCCGTGGGTTGCGCCACCCCGCGCTGCAGGCGCTGCTGCACGCTCTCGAGCGCGTGCGCCACCAGCTTGCGATCGAACACGGTGTAGATCGTGCGCCCGAGCCCGATCAGCTCGGCCCCATCGGCCAGGCGCGGGCTTTGCGAGAGGGCGCGAAACTGCATCCGGGCCCGGTTGTTGTAGAGCAGGATGCGGCCATCGAGGTTGCACACCACCACGCTTTGGGTGAGCTCAGACATCAGCGCCGCCAAGCGCGATTTTTCTTGCTCGATGTCGCGCGCGGCGGCGCGCACCTTGTCTTGCATCTGGTGCCGCAGCTCCTCGCGCTGCGCCACCAACTGGTTGAACAGCTTGGTCAGCTCCTTGGTCTCGACGTTGCCTTTGGGGCGCAGCTCGCGCACCACGTCGGTGCGCAGCAGCACCTGCGCCTCTTCGGCCAGTTGCACCGAGGGCGTGACCCAGTGGCCGAACCAGCGCTTCAGGCCCCAGGCTATCACCCCCATGCCGGCGCCCCAGGTTGCGCACACCAGCAGCAGGCTGGGCCCGACCAAGCTCCATACGGTGGCGCGATCGGGTGGTGTGAGCGTGGCGGCAATAAGCCAGAGCGTGAACAGCAGCCAGACGATGGAGACCAGCGCCGCCACGGCCAGCAGCCAGACCAGCCGTTTGTCGGTGGGTTGGTGGCGGGCCATGATCAGCGCGTGGACTGCAACATCTGGCGCACTTTCTCCACCAGCTCCTTGGTCGAGAAAGGCTTGGTCATGTAGGCGTCGGCGCCCAGCGCCAGGCCCTTGGCGACGTCGGTGTCGCGGCCCTTGGCGGTGAGCATGAGGATGCGGGTGGACTTGAGCGCCTCGTTGGCGCGCACCTCCTGGCAGACCTCGAAGCCGGTTTTGCGCGGCATCATCACGTCGAGCAGCACCAGGTCCGGGCGCAGCGCGGCAATCGCTTCCAAGGCCTCTACCCCATCGCGGGCCAGATGCACTTGGTAGCCTTCGCGCTTCATCAGGAATTCGAGCGAGAGCAGGATGTTGGGCTCGTCATCGACGATCAGCAGGGTTTTTTGGTTCATGGTCGCGGTCTCCTGGTTCTGGTTCTGGTGCCGATTGTGCCGTGCCTGCCGCCGCAGTCCCAGTCTCAGCCCCGCACAGGGGCAACTCGAAACCGAAGCAGGCCCCCTGCCCCGGCGCGCTGTGCAGCCACAGGCGGCCGCCAAAATGCTCGATGATCTGGCGGCTAATCGGCAGCCCCAGGCCGGTGCCGCGCAGCCGCCCCTGGCCATCGCTGCTTTGGCGAAAGCGCTCGAACACGCGCTGCTGATCGGCCAGCGACACGCCGGGGCCGTTGTCTTGCACCGTGACGACCGCGCTGCCGCCGCGCCGCTGCAGCCGCAGCTCGATGCGCCCGCCCGGCGTGGGCACGAACTTGGCGGCGTTGGAGAGCAGGTTGAGCATGACTTGCGTGAGTCGATCCGGGTCGGCGCGCACCCACAGCGGCGGCTTGGCCGGGTCGGGCAGCCGCAGGTGCAGCTCGGTGCCCTTGTCGCGCAGCAGCTCGGCGGTGGTCTGGCACGACTGGCGCAGCAGCTCGGCCAAGTCCAGCTCGCTGGGCTGCCAGTCGGCGTGGCCGGACTCGATCTTGGCCATGTCGAGCACCTGATTCACCAGCCGGCTGAGGCGCTCGGTCTCGGCCACGATGATGCCCAAAAACTGCTGGCGCTGCGCGGCGTCGAGCCCAGGGTCGTCGCGCATCAGCTCAGAAAAGGCGCGGATTGCCGTCAGCGGGGTGCGCAGCTCGTGCGTGACGGCCGACATGAACTCATCACGGTGCCGGTCTAGGCTTTGCAACTGCTCGTTGGCGGCGCGCAGCTCGTCGGTGGCGCGCTCCAGCGAACGCGATTTTTCTTCCAGTTCCTGCGAATGCAGGCGCAAGCGGTTCGATTCTTCTAGGATGCCGAGCACATCGGCCACATCGAGCGCATCGGCCTGCACCACCGAGGCCACCATGGCGTGCGCCGAGGCGCTGCCGATGGCCCCAGCAAGCAGGGTTTCCACGTGCTGCACCAGTTGCGCATCGGCCGGCAACTGCGCCACGCTGGCCACACCGCGCTGGCGCGCATAGTCGGCCAGCGCGGCTTGGGCGCGTTCGGGGCCGAGGATGCGCGGCACCAGCGGCAGCAGGTCGTCGAGCCGCGCCCGGCCGCGCCAGAACACCGGCTGCGTGGCAGCGGTGCGCTCGAACACATCGACGAACAGCACCGCCTGGCTGGCCTCTTGCGCCGATGGGCTGCGCCAGAGCGAAACCAGCACATAGGCCCCGACGTTGAAAAACATGGTCCAGAAAAAAGCGTGCGTGAGGTGATCGAGCCCCTGCAAGCCAAACAGCGCCTCAGGCTTGAGCCAGCCTATGCCCCAGGGGCCGTGCAGCAAAAAGCCGTCGTCCAGCCAGCCCGACTTGGCCAGCGAGGGCAGCATCAGGGTGTAGCACCACAGCCCAAAGCCGAGCAGCAGGCCGCTGAGCGCACCGGCGCGGGTGCCGCCCTTCCAGTACATGCCGCCAAACAGCGCCGGGGCAAACTGCGCCACCGCAGCAAAGCTGATCAGCCCGATGCCCATTAGGGCGTAGGCATCGCCCGCCAGGTAGTAGTAGAGGTAGCCCAGCAGCATGATGAGCACGATGGCGCCGCGCCGGATTTGCAGCAGCCAGCGCTTGAAATCGAGCGTGCGCCGCAGCACGCCCTGCAGCCGCAGCAGCAGCGGCGCGGCCAGGTTGTTGCTGATCATGGTCGAGACGGCGATGCCATCGACGATCACCATGCCGGTCGCCGCCGAAAAGCCGCCGATGAAGGCCAGCAGCACCAGCCACAGCCAGCCCTCGGCCAGCGGCAGCGCCAGCACGAAGGTCTCGGGGTGCACCACAAGGCCGGGCTGCGCGCCAAAATACAGCATGCCGCCCAAGGCAATGGGCAGCACGAACAGGTTGATCAGCAGCAGGTAGAGCGGAAAGACCCAGACCGCGCGCTTGAGGTGCCGCTCATCCACGTTTTCCACCACCATCACCTGAAACTGGCGCGGCAGCAGCAGCACCGAGAGCAGCGCCAGCACCGTGAGCGTGAACCACTGGGCGTAGGCGAAGCGGCTGTCGTCGCCGAGTTCGAGCAGACCGGCCATTTCGGGCACGGCCGCGGCGCGGGCAAAAATGTCGCCCACGCCGTTGAACAGCACAAAGCTCACAAACACCCCCACCGCCACGAAGGCCAGCAGCTTGACCAGCGATTCGAGCGCGATTGCTGCCACCATGCCCTCGTGGCGCTCGCTGCTGTCGAGCTGGCGCGCGCCAAAGACGATGGTGAAACCGGCCAGCGCCAGCGCGAGGTAAAAAGTGCTGTCTTGCCACCAGCTTTGCGGGGCCGGGAAGGGCTGGCCCAGCGGCGTGGTGAGCACCGCGTAAGCCACCGCAATGCCCTTGAGCTGCAAGGCGATGTAGGGCACGATGCCCACCACCATGATCAGCGTGACCACGCCCGCCAGCAGCGGGCTCTTGCCGTAGCGGCTGGAGATGAAATCGGCGATCGAGGTGATGCGGTAGGTCTTGGCGATGCGAATCATCTTGCGCACCACCATCCAGCCCAGGATCATGGCCAGCATGGGCCCAAGGTAGATCGGCAGGAACCAGAGCCCGTCGGTGGCGGCGCGCCCGATGCTGCCAAAGTAGGTCCAGGCGGTGCAATAGACCGCCATCGAAAGCGCATAAACCCAGGCGTTGCCGATCAGCGAGCGGCCTTGGGCGGCGCGCCGGTCGCCATAAAAGGCCACGGCAAACAGCAGCAGCAAGTAGGCGGTGGCAACGGCGATGACCAGCAACGGGGACATGGGGCTGGGCTTGGGCTCGGATTTGGGCTGAGGTTGGGCTGGGTGGCGGTTTTAGTCGGGCTGGCGCTCCATCAGCCAGGCCAGCAGCGCAATCAGCACGGCCCAAAGCGTGAACATGGCCAGCGGAAAGAGTGGGATGCCCCACCACTTGATCTCGCTGTCCCACAAGGCGATGAGCGGAAAATTGAACAGCAGCGTGGCGGCGGCGAACAGCGCCAGCAGGCGTTGCGACAGCAAACTCTCGTTCATGGCGTGTCTCCGGGGGCGTTCGGGGGCGTTCGGGGGCGTTCGGGGGCGTGCGGGGCGGCATGGAGCCGGCCGCTTGGGGCCTCACACGGGATCGAAGGCCCAGCCCGATTCTGATCGATTTTGATCGTTTTGACATGGTGCCCGCCTGGGGCTTACCCGGTGCTGACCGGGCGGGCCAGCCCTGCCGGAGCATCGCCGCTACACTCGCGCCTTGGCTGGCCAGACCCGAAGTGGGCAATGCTTGGCCGCATGGGTGAAGTCTTGGTCGGTTGTGAGCAGAGTCAGGTCATGCCGGATCGCAAGTTGCGCCAGCAGCGCATCGATGGTGCCAATTTGGACACCCGCCTGACGGCATGCGTTACGCAGCATCGCCGCACCGATGTGATCCTCTCGATCCGGTTGCAGCACAGGCAAGGCAGCAAAACGCTCAATGATCAGGGTCTGTGCTTTGGCACCTCTGAACCCTTGCAAAAGCTCTTGCAGAACCAGCCCCGTCGTGACCACGACTTCTGCACCGCACAGGGCATCCTTGAGTTCTTGCACCTCGGGCCCGGTGGCCTCGGCATCACGGCGCAAGGCCAGAGACCACACGCTGGTATCGATGAGCAACGTCATGTGCTGCGAGACCGTTCAGCCTTGTAGTCGTAGGACTGATCCCACTCCAGCTTGCCGAGCAGATCGGCCAAACCCCGTTGTTCTCGGCGCGCGATGAACTCTTGCAGGGCTTTGGTTACCGCAGCCTTTTTGGTGCGCTCACCGCTAACCTGAACCGCGCGGTCGAGCAGCGTCGGATCGATTGCGAGGTTGGTGGCCATGTGTGACTCCTTGTGTGGGATTCTACACATTTCAACGGCTTGATAGGGTGTGCTTCATGACGGTAACCGTCCCGCCAACCCACCTTGCCAGCAGCCTACGGGTCTGACAAGATAGCGCCCACGC
>NZ_BAWN01000016.1 GCF_000696225.1 Serpentinimonas barnesii
GAGTACGCCGGATGGGTTTGGGCGCTGGTCGATGTCGATGTAACGCGCTTTGAAGGCAAGGCCGAGAAGATCAACATCACGCTGCCCCGTCGCCTCTTGGCAAAAATCGATGACTACGCCAAGGCGCACGGTTGCACCCGTTCGGGTTTTCTGGCGGAGGCTGCCCGTGCGGCCATGCACTGAAGCCACAACAGCCCTACCCCCGCAGCCTAGCCTCGGCCGCCTGCTCCAGGTACACCCAATCCACAATCGCCTCGTTCGGGGTGTAGCCGGGCACCAGGTGCTGCATTTGCAGCCGGATGGTGGGCACGTCGTTGTGCTGCAGGGCCAGGTCGAGTTCGGCTAGGCGGGTTTCTAGCTGCGCCCAGGGCAGAAACTCCTCTTGCGCTTTCATGATGCGCGGGTGCAGCGTGGGGCTGGGGTTGTGGCCTAGCAGCAGCTCTTCGTACAGCTTTTCGCCGGGGCGCAGGCCGCTGAGCCAGCCATGCCCGTGCCCGATGATGCCGCCGCCAGCGCCTGCAGGGCCATTTCGGCCAAGCGTTTGCTGGCACCCATGAGGTTGGTGGGTCGCACGGCTTTGTCGGTGCTCCCCTGGCTCAAGAAGTCCTTGGGGTGAGGTCGGGCGCACTTACACCTTGGGCACCATGTGCTCTAGGTGGCGTTGCTTCATTCGTTCGTTCAATTCCCTTTGAACGTAATCGGCGATCGATTTCTTGCTCTGCTGCAGCGAGGCGATTTCTGATGGCGTCAATTGATTTAAAGCCAACCAAGTATGATGCTTCGTTGGCTGTGAGTTCGCTTGGCTCGATGCCAAAGATTTCGGTAAATTCATTTTCAAACCGCTCCTTGATCAGCCTGACAAACTTTTTTTCAGGCAATAGCCCTTGGGCGCGACCAGCGTTGGCCAAGACTACCACATCCACCACACTGCCGCCATGCACCTAAATGTAGTTATTCAACTCTGCCAGCGTTCCGCCCAAGTTGGTGACGTCATCGACAAGCACGTACCTTGCATCGGCAAGCACCGCACCTTCAAACTGGGCCCGAGCCGCCATGCGCTCCATCGGGTCAGCCCCAGTGTGATACACGCGGTCCGTCTGAACGATGCCAGTATCCACCCGTCCTTGAAACAGGGCTGCACAAACCGCCGCCAGCGTTTGCGGTATGGCGTTGTCGCCCGTGGCTTCCTGAGCATGTGGTGCCACATACACGAGCCCAGGGGTAAAACGATTGCGGTGCTCGTGCAGCCAGGCAACGGCCACGTCCAGCACCAGCTCCAGCGCCGCATGCGGATCACCCGCCTTGGCCAGCTTGTAGGCCGTATGCGCCTTGAGCGCGCTGTCTTGCCTGAACAAGGCCAGTGGCGCAATGTTCGGCGCAAACCCCTTAGAGCGAATCACAGTTTAAAACCTTGCAGGGCACCGTATCGACCCCCGCGACCGAAATTGGGGTCAGAACAAGGTGTTCGCCGAGATTATCCAGTCCGCCGTTCACCTGAGCCAGTCCTTCGGCAAGCTCAGGATGATCGGGGGCTTGCTGTGGCTTCAGAGAAAACCGTGGTCTGACACCGTTTTCGCCCTAACACCGTTTTCGCCCTCGGCTTGAAGATCCCGCAGTGGTTATAATAACCACCGTGAACAGCAGGCAAGTCATCAAGATGCTCGAAGCCGACGGCTGGGAATTGCGCCATGTGAAGGGAAGCCACCA
>NZ_BAWN01000015.1 GCF_000696225.1 Serpentinimonas barnesii
GCCGGGTGTGGCTGGATAAGGTCGAACACTTCGGGGCTGTGAAGCCAACGCTTGTCACCATTGTAGAGGACGATCGGCAGCACCGGGGGCAGGATTGACTTTGGAATGACACTCGGAATCAAGCCCTAGGGGGCCGGCGCAACAGGGTGCGCATGTCGTCGAGCGCCACGGTGCTGGATGCGGCCACCGGCACCCGGGGCGCTGCCTTGAGGGCGTGGCCATAGACCACTTCCACCGTCAGGCACAAGTGGCCATCGGCGTTGCGCGGCAGTTGCTGCTCCAGCGCGTGCAGCAGGCGCTGGCGGTGCGCGCGCCCACGCAAGCCTAGGGGGCGCTGCAGGTGCAGGTTGCGCCCGCCCTCGCGCAAATCCTGTAACAGGCGCTCGGCGCTGGGGTAGCTCAGGGTCAGGCGCTCCATGTCGAGCACCGGGGCATTAAAGCCGGCCTGCACCAGCATGTCGCCCCAGTCGTGCATGTCGGTGTAGGGCTGATGCGGCGGCGGCCAGCCCAGCGCCTGGTAGACACGGCGCAGCTCCAGCAGGGTGTCGGGCCCCAAGCCCGAGAAAAACAGCAGCCCCTCGGGGCGCAGCCAGTTGCGCCAGCACGCCAGCAGCGCCTGCGGCTGCGCGTACAGGTGCAGCGCCATATTGGCCCAGAGCAGATCGGCCTGACCGGGCTGCAGGGCGGCACTGCTGGCTTGGCCCTGCGGCTGCCCTTGCTCGTTCAGCGCCTGCCGCTGCGCCTCGGGGTAGCGTGCTTGCACCGCCTGCTGCGCCTGCAAGCCGCCCAGTGCCGGGTGCCAGCTTGCCCAGGTGCGGGGCCGCTGCACCAGCCAGTCCAGCCGCTGCGCCATGCGCTGGCCGATTTCCTCGTGCAGCCAAGGGCTTGCGGGGCGCTCCAAGCTGCGCCAGCGCTGCGCCGCCACCGGGTCGAGGTCGGGCACAGCGGCGGCTACCGACTGGGGCTCGGGGCGAGCCGCATTCGGCGCAAGGGCGGCCGCTTCGACAATGGGATCGACGGGATCAATGGGTGGGCGCATGGCAGGAAAAAATTTTGCGCAGTATAGGCCCACGCGTTCGATTTTCTGCTGGGCTGGCTGCCGGTGCCGCAGGGTGTGGGCACGGCCAAGGCCTGCCAAGCCGCCCCATGAACGGCGTGCGCACCGCGCTTGCTAGACGCAGTTTGCCACCACCGCCTGTTGCTGGCGCGGCCGGCCGTTGCGGCTGATCACGATCTGCACCGCGGGGCTCGGGCTCAAACCGGCCCGGCACAGGGTGAGGGTGCCGGCCTGAAAGGCCCCCGTCACCAGCAGCGTGTGCCCCTTGGGCATGTACGACACATAGCGCGCCACCGGCGCATTGCCCCGCACCAGCACCCCCATCGGCGCCGCCGAGCCCACGCGCAGCAGCGTTTCGCCATCTTCGCGCTGGGCGTTGCCGTTCAGGTCGGCAAACAGCAGCCAGCCCGCCGTCCACTGGTGCGCGGGGGCGTTGATGGCGTTGGAATTGGTGGCGCAGCGCTGATTGGGCGGGGGCTCGGGCCCAGCGCGGCACAGCACCATGCGCTGCCCCTGCTTGATGGCCTCGCTGCGCGTCAGGGCCAGCGCGCCAGCCAGCTCGGCCGCCGTGGTTTGCAGGCGCTGCTGCGCCACCATCTGCCCCAAGGCCGGGGCCGCCAGCGCCGCCAGAATAGCCAACAGCGCCAGCACCACCAGCGCCTCGATCAAAGTCACCCCACCCGCGTGCCGCCGCGCAGCCTTCATGAACCGCCCCTCCCCCCTTGGTTTGCGTTTTTGCGGCAGTCTGGCACAGCCCGCCGCGTGCGTCAAGGCCAGGGCTGGCGCCCCCAACCCCGCCGCCGCTGGCACTGCCGCCGAGCGGCTAAAAAGCGCCACTGGTCGGGCAGCACCATGGGGCTGCGGCGGCGTTGCACTATCATGCCAGCATGTTTGCACCGGCCCGCCTTCCCCGCCCACTGCGTGGCGTCACCCTGATCGAGGTGATGATCACGGTGGCCATTTTGGCCATCTTGGCGGCCATTGCGGCGCCGAGTTTTAGGGGCCTGATTGTGCGCAACCAGCTCAGCACCTTGAGCAACGAACTGATGGTGGCGTTCCAGTACGCGCGCTCCGAAGCCATCGTTTTGCGCGGCACCGTCACGGTGTGCAGCAGCGGCGATGGCGCAAATTGTGCCGCCGGCGGGGGGTGGGAGCAGGGCTGGATCGCCTTTCACGACCGCAATGGCGACGGCATCGTTACCCCGGCAGCCCTGCCCGCGGGGGGGGCACCGGCCATGCCCGCCGACTTGGTTTTGCGCACATGGCCCGCTGCGCCCCCGGGCTACACCGTGCGCTCCCATGCCAACATTGGTGCGCGGCTGCGTTACGACCCCCGCGGCCAAGCGCGCGAAACCGGCTTTTTCATCCTCTGCCACAACCTGCAATTGGTTGATGCACGCGCCATCGACGTCGACCTGCTGCGGGTGCGCCTAGCCACCGACCGCAACGGCGACCGCATCCCCGACAACGAAGACCTCATCCCCATGGGCAATTTCGCCAACTGCACCGCCACATGAAACCCGCCTCACCCAAAAGCCAACGCGGTGCCTCGCTGATCGAGGTTCTGGTGGCCTTTTTGCTGCTCTCGCTCGGGCTGCTGGGCATGTCGGCGCTGCAGATCAACGCGCTGCAAAACAGCCACAGCTCGCTGCAACGCAGCCAAGCCACCATGCTGGCGCACTTCATGATGGACGCCATGCGCGCCAACGCCGCCACCGCACGCACCGGCGGCTACAACCTCGGCGTGCTCGGCAACCCCGGCCCACCCGCCCTACCGAGCGTTCCGGTGTGCGTGGTGCCTGCCGCTGCCAGCCTGCCCACGCACGACCAGCGCGCCTGGATGCTGGCCATGCGCAATATTTTGGGCCAAGCCAATACCACCTGCGGCCTGATCAGTTGCGCCGCGGTGGCTGGTGGCACCCAATGCACCGTCCAAGTTTATTGGGACGACACCCGCGGCACCGGCGGCGCTGCGGCCCAAATGATCGAAATCCGCAGCCAACTCTGATGCCATGAAAACCCGCCCCCACTCGCCTGCGGGACTGCCCCCAAGCCGGCCTCTGCTCCCGGCCCAGCAAGCATGCGGTGCCAGCCACCACCCAAACAGGGCGCGGCAGCGGCAGCGCGGCCTGTCCTTGCTGGAGCTGTTGATTGCGCTGTTGCTGGGCTTGGTGTTGCTCGGTGCCGTGAGCACCGCCTACCTAGCCAACCGCCAGACCTTTCGCCAAGTGGAAAACCTGGCCCGCGTGAACGAGAATGCCCGCACCACCTTCGAGCTGCTCGGGCGCGAGCTGCGCGAAGCCGGGGGCACCCACTGCGGAGCCCGGGTGCCCACGGCCAACGTGGTGCGTGCTGCCGTCAACCCGCCGTGGTGGTCCGATTGGGGCCGGGGTTTGCAGGGTTATGAGTCCAACCAAGAACTGCCCGCAGCCCTGCCCCAAATCGACAACACCCCAAACCCCGCAGCAACTAGGCGCGTGCCCGGCACCGACGCGCTCATCATCTGGTCGGGCAGCGTCCTGCCCCCGGTCTCCATCGTCGTGCACAACCCTCCCGCCGCCTCCTTGCAAGTGGTGAACGCGAACCACGGTTTAAACGACGGCGACATCGTCATGGCCTGCGACATGGCCCAAGCGGCCATATTTCAGATCAGCAACTCCAACCCGGCCAACAGCACCATCGTCCACAACACCGGCGCGGTGGTGCAACCCGGCAACTGCCGCAGGGAACTCGGCCTCTCACCCGCCCCCCCACACGACTGCTCCACCGCTGGCAGCGACCATTCTTTTGCTGGCGGCGGCTTTCTGGGCCGCCTGAGCGCCAGCGCCTGGTACATCGGCTTCAACGGGCGCGGTGGCACCTCGCTCTACCGCGCCGCCTTGAGCAGCACCAACGGGGTAGCTGGTGCTGCGCCCGAAGAGGTGATCGAAAACGTTACCGACTTGGAGCTGCAATACTTGGAGCCCAACGCCGCCGGCGCCCTGCCGGCCGCTTACGTGGACGCCAACTTGGTCACCGACTGGAACCGGGTGCAGGCGGTTCGGCTTGAACCCACCTTCGTCACCGCCGAAGCCGTCGGCACCGACGGCAACCCCATCAATCGCCCGCTGCCCTTTGTGGTTGGCATCCGCACCCGCTTGCCATGAACGCCCTGCCCCACCCCCGCCCTGCCGTGCACCCGGCCCCGCCGCACCGCGCGCACCCCGAGCACGGCGTGGTGCTGCTGGTGGCGCTGGTGATGCTGCTGCTGGTCACCGTGCTGGGCCTGGCCTCGGTGCGCATGCTGACCATGGAAGAGCGCATGGCCGCCAACAGCTTTGACCGCAACCTGGCTTTCCAAGCCGCCGAAACCGCGCTGCGCGAAGGCGAAGCGCTAGCCGATTTTCAGTCGCTGGCCGCCAACGGCCCCAATGCGGGGTTTCCTGCGCAAGCCATGGTGTGCAACAACCTCAACAACGGGGCCTGCGCCAATGGCCTGTGCTCGCCACCCAACACCAATTGCAGCGCGGCACGCTGGGAGGACCCGGCTTTTGCCGGCTGGCGCAACGCCATCGGGGCGGTGTCGCCGCTGGCCACGGGCACGCCCCAGTTCTTTGTTGAACACCTGGGCTCCGGCTTCCCTTGCGACCCACAAAGCCCGACCCAAAACCTGACTTGCGAGCGCTACCGCATCACCGCCCGCAGCCACAACCCGGATGTCCAGGCCAACCCTGCCGCCGAAGGCCGCGCCGCCGTGGTGCTGCAATCGATTTACGCCGCCGAATGAGGAGAGCCGCCATGCTGCGCTTGACAACACCCACCCTGCACCACCTAGGCCAGCGCTGGCTGGCGCGCTTGGCCCTGTTGCTGGCTGCCACCGCCGCCCTGCTCAGCAGCTTGGCGCTGGCCAGCCCACCGCTGGGGGCCACCCCCGAAACCTCCGCCCCCCTGGGTGTGGTGCAAGCCGGCCGGCCGCTGGTGATGCTCACCATGGCGCGCGACCGCAGCCTATTCAACGAAGCCTACAACGACGCCAGCGACATCAACGGCGACGGCCTGCTGGACTTGCGCTTCAACCCCTCCATCATCTACTCGGGGCTGTTCGATTCGCGGCTGTGTTACGCCTACTCGGGCGTATCGGGTGCAGACGAGCGCCGAAACGACAACACCGGCCTGTTTCGCCCCGCCGCCCACGCCGTGCCCGACACCACCGCCCCCAGCCGCAACCTGCGCTGTGCCACCGCCAACCACTGGTCCGGCAACTGGCTCAACTGGGCCACCACCAGCCGCATCGACGCGCTGCGCGTGGTGCTCTACGGCGGCTACCGCGAGGTGGACGACGCCGACCAAACCATTCTGCGCCGTGCCTACATCCCACAAGACGCGCACTCTTGGGCCAAGGAATACACCAGCGTGGCGGTGGATGGCTACAACATTGAAGACTTCACCTCGCTGTCCGAACCCGAATCCGAAGGCAACATCACACGGCGCCACTTCTTTGGCAACCTCACCGACACCCACGGCCGCAACTGCAGCAACCTGAACGACTGCAGCGGCCGCGCCCCGCTGCTGCGTGTGATCACCAATGCCGAAAACGCCCGGGTCTGGCAGTGGGCCTCGACCGAGCGGCCGGTGCTGCACGAAAGCAGCAACATTTTCAACGGCACCCGCAGAGACCGCACCGTGCGCGTAGAAGTCTGCACCCCTGCCTACAACGCCGGTTGCAAGCGCTACCCAAACGGAAACTTCAAACCCGTGGGCCTGCTGCACGAGTTCGGCGAAAACAACGCCATGCACTTTGGCCTACTCACCGGGAGCTACAACCACAACCTAAGCGGCGGGGTGTTGCGCAAGGTGGTTTCCTCTTTTGCCAGCGAAGTCAACCCGGCCGACGGCACCTTCACCACCAACGCCACCATCGTTAACGCCATCGACGCGCTGCGCATTCGCGGCTTCAACAATGCTCGCAGCGACAACACTTACAGTGGCGGCTGGGTCACCACCCGAGCCATGAACCAAGGCGAGTTCGTCGATTGGGGCAATCCGGTGGGCGAGATGATGTACGAGGCGCTGCGCTACTTTGCCGGCCGCTCGGCAGCCACGGCAGACTTTGCCACCAGCGGCGGCACCGATGAGCATCTGGGCCTGCCCGTGGCCACTTGGGACGATCCCTTCTCGCTCACCAGCGGTGCGGCGCGCGCGCAATGGTGCGCCCGACCGAACCAGCTCGTGATCTCGGGCGTCAACCCCTCGTTCGACTCCGACCAACTGCCCGGCGTGGACCCGGCCTTTGGCAGCTTCAGCGGCGACCTCACAGGGCTGAATGTGAGCGCCATCGGCCAGACCATTGCCACGCACGAGCCGGGCATTATTGGCATGCGCTTCATCGGCCAAGTGGGCAGCACCTTCGATGGTGCCCCGACGGCCAAAAACGTGACGTCGCTGGGCAATATCCGCGGCCTCTCGCCCGAGGGGCCCACCCAGCAGGGCAGTTTCTACTCGGCCTCGGTGGGCCACTTTGGCCGCATCACCGACCTGCGCCCCGCCCTGCGGGGGGAGCAAAACGTAGACACCTTTGCCGTGGCGCTCAGCTCGCCGCTGCCCAGCATCGAAGTGCCGGCCCCGGGCGGGCGCATGTTCTCGCTGGTGCCGTTTGCCAAATCGGTCGGCGGCTCTGGCATCAGCAACGCCAGGGGCGATTTTCAGCCCACCAACCAGATCGTCGATTTTTATGTGGACACCATCGCCAACTCCTGCCGCCAAGCCAACGGTGGCGTGGCCTCGATGTGCGCCGACCACAACGTCAACATCAACGGCGGGCGCTACTTTGCGCGCTTTCGCATCAACTTCGAAGACGTGGAGCAAGGCGCCGACCACGACATGGACGCCATCGTCAGTTACGAGATTTCGATGCAGACCGATGGCCAGTTGCGCGTCGAGGTGATCCCTGTAAGCGCCGCAGGCGGCATTCAACACAGCATGGGCTATGTGCTCTCGGGCAGCACCGCCGACGGCGTTTATTTGGTGGTGACCGACGAAGCCATCGATCGCCCCTACCATTTGAACGTGCCGCCCGGGCGTGCGCCGGGCTTTTGCGACTCCACCCAGTCCGGCTGTGGCACGTTGCCACGCCTAGGCGGTGGCACCGGCAACGACCGCTCCGTCCGCTTCTTCACCGCCAGCACCGCCGGGGCCGCCAGCCTGCTGCCCAGCCCGCTCTGGCTGGCCGCCAAGTGGGGCGGCTTCAACGACCTCAACGCCAACCAGCGCCCCGATTTGCAAGCCGAATGGGACGCTGACCGCGACGGCGTGCCCGACACCTACTTTCTGGTGCAAAACCCAACGCTGCTGCGCGATTCGCTCAGCCGTGCACTCAACACCATACTGGAGCGCAGCGCGGCGGCCGGCAACGTGTCGGCCAACAGCACCTTCATCACCACCGAGACCGCCGTGTTCCAGTCGGTCTACAACAGCGCCAACTGGTCGGGCGATTTGCGCGCCTTCCCCATCGATGCCGCCACCGGCGTCGGGGCGGTGCCGCTGTGGTCGGCGACCGACGTGTTGCCCGCCCACGACATCCGCCGCTTGTTCACCTCCAACGCCGCCGCCAACAACCCGGCGGCCGTCGCCTTCAACTGGACCGGCTTGTCCGCGGCCCAGCGCAACCTGTTCGGCACCGACGACACCGCACGCCTGCGCGTGATCAACTACCTGCGCGGCGACGCCAGCCAGGAAATCCGCAACGGCGGCGCGCTGCGCAACCGCCCGACCACGCCGCTGGGCGACATCATCCATTCCTCGCCGGTCTTTGTGGCCGACAACAACACCGTCTTCGTCGGCTCCAACGGCGGCTTTTTACACGCCTTCAACGCCAGCACCGGCGTGGAGCGCTTTGCCTTCGCGCCCAGCGGCTTGTTGCAGCACATGGGCCAGTTGGCCAGCCCGGCTTATGCCCGGCGCTACTTCGTCGATGGTGAAATCGCCGTCTCGCAGCGCGCCAACACCGGCGGGCGCAACATCTTGGTGGGCATGCTCGGGCGCGGTGGCCGGGGGCTGTACGCGCTCGACGTGACCGACCCGGCCGCTTTCGGCAACGCCGGGGCTGGTGTGCTGTGGGAAAACTACGGTGCCTCAGACAACGACATGGGCTATTTGCTCGGCCGCCCGGTGATTGCCAGGGTCAGCGGCCGCAACCCCAACGACCCACCCATCGACGTGGTGATTTTTGGCAACGGCTACAACAGCCCCAACGGGCGCGCGGTGCTCTACGTGGTTAACCTGCGCACGGGTGCGGTCATCCGCAGGCTTGACACCATGGTCGGCACCCCCACCAACCCCAACGGCTTGGCCAGCCCGGGCTTGGCGCTCAACGCCGACGGCACGGTGCAGTACGTCTATGCCGGTGACTGGCAAGGCAATGTGTGGAAATTCGACCTGAGCGACCGCAACCCGATCCAATGGGCGTCCGCATTTCGCAGTGGGGGCAATCCAGCCGCCTTCTTCCAGGCCCGCGACCCCAGTAACCAGCCGCAGCCCATTACCGCGCAGATCACGGTGGCCACCAACACGGTGCAGGGCGACCCGCACTTTGGCAAGCGCTACGTGTTTTTTGGCACCGGCAGCTACATGCGCGCCGCCGACCCAGGCACCCTGCAGGTGCAATCGCTCTACGCCCTGATCGACGAGGGAGTGGCCATTACCGGGCGCAGCGCGCTGCGCCAGCGCAGCATCAACCAAGTGGGCACTTTCAACGGCCGCCCGGTGCGCACCTTCTCGCTGCCCACAGCGGGCGATATGGCGAACCAACGCGGCTGGTTCCTAGACTGGGCTGATCCACCCCATCCGCCCGGCACGCAACGCGGCGAGCGTGTGGTGAGCAGCGCACGCATTCTGCCCACCGTCGCGCCCAGCTTGGCGGTCAGCTCAATTATCCCCTTGGTGGATACGTGCGAACCTGGAGGCACTGGATTTCTGAACGTGTTCGACCCCTTTTCTGGCGGCGCAGTGGCTGCAGTGGGCCTGCTCGACGTCAACGAAAACAACACCTTTGCCGACGACAGGCTGGGTACGCAATTCATTGGATCGTTCGACCCCGGCATTGGCCTGCTGAGCGAACCGGTGCTGGTGGGCGACCGGCTGGTGGTGGGCGGATCGATGGCTCAAATCGCCGATGTGCGCGTGAACCGGACCTTGGCACCGGGTCTGCGCGGGCGCATTTCGTGGCGCGAGATCATTCCGCGCTAAGACCTGCCCCAATCAGCCGTGCCCAGCACCCCACAGCGCCCTTGGGTCCACCTTTTGCACCAGCCACAAGCCATGAACCACACCCCTGCCGCCCGCGGTTTCACCCTAATCGAGCTGATGATCGTGGTGCTGATCATCGGTATTTTGGCGGCGATCGCGCTGCCGAGCTACCAGCGGCACGTCACCGAAACGCGACGCGAAGCCGCCCAAGGCTGCCTGCTGGAGCTGGCGCAGTTTGCCGAGCGCCACTACACCACCAACATGAGCTACCTCGGCTTGGCGCTGCCCGCCACCCAGTGCCGCGCCGATTTGGCCGCGTTCTATGCCTTCAACCTCATCGGCGTACCCACCGCGCGCACCTACTCCATCCAAGCCGTGGCCCAAGGTGGCCAAGCCACACGCGACCCCAACTGCGTGACGCTGCGCATCGACCAAACCGGGGCCCAAACTTCGCTGCCGGCTGCTGCGGGTTGCTGGTAAAAGCGCCAGCGCCCCCGCCTAGCGGCCCCCCACCCCCCTCACTCATAAACCACCTCGGCGCGCCCTAGGTGCGCCTGTTCACCCCAAGCGGCCAGGGCGGCATCGCAGGGGTAGCACTGGAAGCGCTCTGGGTCCAGTTGCAGGGTGGCGCGCACGCTCTCGTATTCGAGCTCCAAGCGCAGCGGCAGGCCGCGCTGCACCGTCCCGAGTTCGGTCTGGTGCGGCCGGGCCGGGTGCTGGCGCAGCAGGGTGGCCACGTCGGGGGGCTGCGTGGGCCCCACGGCCACGCGCAGGTATTTGCCAAAGCGGCAGCGCGCGGCGGGCAGGTCCCAGACCTGCTGCACCTTCAGGCGCAGCCCGCCCGAGAAGCGGTCGGGCTGGGCCAGCACCTGCAGCAGCAGCAGTTCGTCGTCTTGCAGCAGGGCGCGGTGGGTGTTGAGCAGGGCTTCGTCGGCGCTGGCTTCGAGCACGGCGCTGCGGTCGTCGAGCTTAAAAATCGCCACTTTGCCGCGCTGACCGTTGATCACGCGCAAATCGCCCACAATGCCGGCCAGCAGCAGCGGCTCGCGGCTCTCGGCCACCTCGGCCAGCGGGGTGCGGGCGATACGCCGCACTTCGTCGGCGCTCTGGTCGAACAAGTGGCCAGAGAAGTAAAAGCCCAGGGCCGACTTTTCTTGCGACAGGCGCTCGCGCACGCTCCAGGGCGGCGCCTCGGCCAGCGCGGGCTCTTGGTCGCTGGCGCCGTGGCCGCCCGTTTCGCCGGGCAGGTCGAACAAACCGCTTTGCAAGGCGTTGGCCTGCTGGGCTTGGGCGAACTCGAAGGCGCGCTCGACCGAGGCCAGCGCGGCGGCGCGGTCGGGGTGCAGGCGGTCGAAGGCCCCGGCCTTGATCAGCGCCTCGACGGTGCGCTTGTTCAGGCGGCCGCGCTCGATGCGGGCGCAAAAATCGAACAGGCTGGTGAAGGGCCCCAGCACCTCGGCGCGCGGGCCCGCGCCCTGGCCGTGGCGCGCGGCCACGATGGCCTCGATGGCCTGCTGCCCGGTGCCCTTGACGGCCCCCAGGCCGTAGCGGATGCACTGGTCGCTCACTGGCTCGAAGCGATAGCCGCCTAGGTTCACATCGGGCGGCTCGAAGGCAAGGCCAAAACGCTGCGCGTCTTCGACCAGCAGCTTGAGCTTGTCGGTGTCGTCCATCTCCAGCGTCAAGTTGGCGCAGAAGAACTCGGCCGTGTAATGCACCTTGACCCAGGCGGTGTGGTAGGCCAGCAGCGAGTAGGCGGCGGCGTGCGACTTGTTGAAGCCGTAGCCCGCGAACTTCTCCATCAGGTCGAACACCTCGTCGGCCTGCGCCGGGCTTAGGCCCTGCCCGGCCGCGCCTTGGCGAAAGATGAGCCGCTGCTGCGCCATTTCCTCGGGCTTTTTCTTGCCCATGGCGCGCCGCAGCAGGTCGGCGCCGCCCAGGCTGTAGCCGCCCAGGATCTGCGCCGTCTGCATCACCTGTTCCTGATAGACCATGATGCCGTAGGTCTCGGCCAGCACCTGCTCCAGCAGCGGGTGCGGGTACTGCACCGGCTCGCGCCCGTGCTTGCGCGCCACGAAGCTGGGGATGAGGTCCATCGGGCCGGGGCGATAGAGCGCGTTGAGGGCGATCAGGTCTTCGAGGCGGCTCGGTTTGGCGTCGCGCAACATGCCTTGCATGCCGCGGCTCTCGAACTGGAACACGGCCTCGGTGCGGCCTTGCTGGAACAGGGCGTAGGTGGCGGGGTCGTCGAGCGCCAGCGTTTCGTAGGCAAAATCGGCCCGATCCGGGTGCCGCTGCACGATCAGCGCCTTGGCCTGCTCCAAAATGGTGAGGGTGGCCAGCCCAAGGAAGTCAAACTTGACCAGCCCGATGGCTTCCACGTCGTCTTTGTCGTACTGGCTCACGGCGGCGCTGCTGCCGGGCTGCTGGTAGAGCGGGCAAAAATCGGTGAGCTTGCCGGGCGCGATCAGCACCCCGCCGGCGTGCATGCCCACGTTGCGCGTCAGGCCTTCGAGCTTTTGCGCCAGCTCGATCAGTTGGCGCACCTCGTCTTCTTTGGCGATGCGCTCGGCCAGCAGCGGCTCCATCTCGATCGCGTACTGGTTTTTGTCGCCTTCGGGCTTGGGCCGGGGCGGGTATTGCAGCGTCACGCTCTGGCCGGGTTTGTTGGGGATGAGCTTGGAGATGCCGTCGCAAAAGCCGTAGGGGAAGTCGAGCACGCGCCCCACGTCGCGGATCGCCGCCCGCGCCGCCAGGGTGCCAAAGGTGGCAATCTGGCTCACCGCCGCCAGCCCGTATTTGCCCTTGACGTAGTCGATCACGCGGTCGCGGTTGGCTTGGCAGAAGTCGATGTCGAAGTCGGGCATCGAGACGCGCTCGGGGTTCAGAAAGCGCTCGAACAGCAGTTGGTAGCGCAGCGGGTCCAGGTCGGTGATTTGCAGCGCGTAGGCCACCAGCGAACCGGCGCCGGAGCCGCGCCCTGGGCCTACCGGGCAGCCGTTGAGTTTGGCCCAGAGGATGAAGTCGGAGACGATCAGGAAGTAGCCCGGAAAGCCCATTTTGATGATGGTGCCGAGCTCGAATTCGAGCCGCTCCTGGTAGCGCGGCTGCTGGCGCGCGCGCTCGGCTGGGTCTGGGTAAAGCTGCTGCAGGCGCTGCTGCAAGCCCCCTTGCGCGACGTGGCGAAAGTAGTCTTCGGTGCCCAGTTGCTGCCCGTCCACGGGCGGAATGGGGAAGGCGGGCAGTTGCGGCTTGCCCAGGCTTAGGCGCAGGCTGCAGCGGCGCGCGATTTCCAGCGTTTGCGCCAGCGCGTTGGGCAGGTCGGGAAACAGGGCCGCCATCTCGGCCCGGGTCTTGAAATGCTGCTCGCGCGTGAAGCGCCGGGGCCGGCGCGGGTTGCCCAAAATCTCGCCTTCGGCAATGCAGACGCGCGCCTCGTGCGCCTGAAAATCATCGGCTTCCAGAAACTGCACCGGGTGCGTGGCCACCAGCGGCAGCCCCAGCCGCGCCGCCAAGGGCACGGTGGCGCGCAGGTGCCGTTCGTCGTCGGGCCGGCCAGCGCGCTGCACCTCGAGGTAGAAGCGCTGCGCAAAAGTGCCCGCCAGTTGCTGCGCCAGCGCGGCGGCTGCGGCTTCGTCACCGGCCAGCAACGCCTGCCCCACCGGCCCGGTGGCAGCCCCGCTGAGCACGATCAGGCCCTCGTGGTGCTGGCGCAACCAATCCCACTTCAGCACCGCCTGGTCGCGCTGCACGTTGTGGCTCCAGGCGCGTGCCAGCAGCTCGCACAGGTTGAGGTAGCCGGCGTGGTTTTGCGCCAGCAGCAAGATGCGCGGCCAGGTGTGCTGCGCGGCGTGTGGCCCGGCTTGGGCGGCGCTGCCGGCCGAAGATACGGGCGCTTGCCCCAGCCCTTGTAGCAGCACCTCGGCCCCGAGCAGGGGCTGGATGCCTTTGCTGCGCGCCGCCTGGTAAAACTTGACGGCGCCAAAGAGGTTATTGAGGTCGGTAATGGCCAGCGCCGGCTGGCCGTCGGCGGCGGCGGCAGCGGCCACCGCGTCGATGCGCGTGGTGCCATCGACCACCGAGAACTCGGTGTGCAGGCGCAGGTGGACGAAGGCGGGGGCAGCGGGTGAATCAGGCAAATCAGACATGGGGCGATGATATGCCGGGTGCGGTGCTGTAGGGCTTGACGATCCTGCTCAGGGTGTTGCAGAGCACGCCGACCCAAGCCATAATTCACCCAACAGCCAAGCCCATGAACACCGCCGCCCTAAACTTCAAAGCCTTGCCCCTCTCCGAGCGCATCCAGCTCGTCGAGGACATTTGGGACAGCATTGCCCAAGAGACCCCCAGCCCCTTGCAGCTTGGGGCGCAAGAACGCGCCGAACTGCAGCGGCGCTTGGCCGAGCACCAAACCGACCCTTCCACCAGCATTCCGTGGGAGCGGGTTCGGGCCACGCTGTTCAAGACTGCAGACTGATGCGCTTGGTTTTTCGGCCCGAAGCGCAGGAGGAGTTGCTGGAGGCGCAAGCTTGGTATGAGTCGCGCGCGCTGGGGCTGGGCTACGAGTTTGCCCGAGCGGTGGATGCCGCCACCTCAAGCGCGCTGCGCACGCCACTGGCCTTCCCACGCATTGAAGCGCAGTTTCGGCACGTGATCCTGCGCAAATTTCCCTATTCGATCATTTACCACCTTGCCGGGTCGGACATCGTGGTGGTGTCGTGCTTTCACCATCGGCGCAGACCGGGAAGTTGGCTCCACGGTCTGCGCGACTAGGCTGGATGGGCCTCACCCGCGCCAGCGCACCGCCGCCGCCGCCACGCGCTGGCCAAACAGGCGCGCGGTTTCTAGGTCGCCGCTGAGCATTTCGTGCGCCCCGGCATCCGATGGGGTTTGGGCCATGGCACCGCTCGATGAACCGACGAAGTTCACATCGTTGCGTTGCGCTGCCTTGCTGTTGCTGGGCATCATGCCAGTGCCCACCCAAACGCCGCCGTGCTGCATCGCCAGCGTAAAGAGGTAGTGCAGGGTCGAGAGCTTGTCGCCGTTCATGGTGGCGCTGTTGGTGAAGCCGGCAAAGAGCTTGTCTTTCCACTTCTGCGCAAACCAGGCCTTGCTGGAGGCGTCGGCAAATTTCTTGAACTGCCAGCTCACGCTGCCCATGTAGGTGGGCGAGCCCATGACGATGGCGTCGGCGGCGTCGAGCGCCTCCCAGCCGCCTTCAGGCAGGTTGCCATCGGCGTCGATGGCCAGCAGTTGGGCCCCGGCGCCCTCGGCAACCGATTGCGCCATGCGCTGCGTATGGCCGTAGCCGGAGTGGTAAACAACAATGACTTTGCTCATGGGATGGCTTTCAAAAATGCGCCGACCGATGGGCCAGCGCGGGTTGAGGGGAAATCGAGATACTACGCTGCCCTTATGCCTTGCGGCGCGCGTCAAGGCTGTATGCACCGGCGCCCAATGCGGCCAAGGCCAACAGACCACCAACCACACCTATGTTTTTCATAAACATCAGTTGCTGCATCATTTGCTGCTCAGCCGGCATGGCCCAGTAGGCGTGAAAGTAAAAGGAGGCCACCAAAGTGAATCCGGCCAACACCAGCGCCGCATAGCGCGTGCCCAAACCCAAGATCAGGGCGATGCCGCACAACACCTCAATGGCAATGGCAAGGGCTGCGCCCAGTTCGGGAAAGGGCAAGCCGACTGATCCGATATAGGCCGCCGTACCGGAGAAGCCACCGATCTTGTTGATGCCAGCGGGAAGAAACAAGGCTGCCAACAAGAGGCGGGACAGCAGGGCGAGGGGGTTTTGCAGTGCGTTCATGGATATTGACTCAGGTTAAAAAAAAGATGCAAAAATCAGGCCGCCAGATCGAAGACCAGCACCTCGGCATCTTGGCCGTCGCTCAGCTTAAGTTGGGTCTCGGCTTGCAACAGGGCCGCATCACCACCTTGCAAGGCGGTGCCGTTCACGCTCAAAGCGCCGCGCACCAAGTGCACATAGGCCTTGCGGGCCGGGCTTAGCGCCAGCTCGGCCGCCTCGGCGCCATCAAACAGGCCGGCGTAGAGCGCCGCATCGGCGTTGATGTGCACCGATCCCTCGGCCCCGCCATGGCTGGCCACTAGGCGCAGGCGGCCGCGCTTTTGTTCATCGGCAAAGGTTGTTTGCTCGTAGCTGGGCGCCACGCCCTTGAGGCTGGGCTCAATCCAAATTTGCAGCAAATGCGTCTGCCCGCCGGGCTCGTGGTTGAACTCGCTGTGGCGCACGCCGGTGCCCGCGCTCATGCGCTGCACCTCGCCGGGGGCGATGGTTTCCACATTGCCCATGCTGTCGCGGTGTGCCAAGCGGCCTTGCAGCACGTAGGTGACGATCTCCATGTCGCGGTGCCCGTGGGTGCCAAAACCGCTGCCGGGCGCGATCCAGTCTTCGTTGATCACGCGCAGATTGCCCCAGCCCATGTGGGCCGGGTCGTAGTAGTCGGCAAAAGAGAAGGAGTGGCGGCTTTGCAGCCAGCCGTGGTCGGCATGGCCACGCTCGGCGCTGCGGCGGATGTGCATCATGGCGTTTCTTTCATCAAGTGTGGGGGCCTTGGTGTGGGCCATCCAGCCGCTAGGCCTTGCCGGTTTGGGGTGGCAGGGCCAGCGCTGGGGCCATGGCTAGACTGTAGGCCCTAGGGCAGGCTTGAAGGGCGTAAGGATTTGATGGCATCATTCGAATAATTTGAATACTCAGGTCACCCCATGCCCAGCCCCCGCAACGCCTTGTCGCCCGAAAACCTGCACCTGATCGGCACCGTGGCGCGCTGCGGCAGCTTGGCGGCGGCGGCGCGCGAGCTCGGCATGGTGCCCAGCGCCCTCACCTACCGCGTGCGCCAAGTCGAAGACGCGCTCGATGTGCTGCTGTTCGACCGCCGCTCGCGCCGCGCCACCCTGACCCGCGCCGGGCAGGAGCTGCTGCGCGCCAGCGAACACCTGCTGCGCGAGCTCGACGCGGTGGCACTGCGCGTGCGCCGCATCGCCACCGGATGGGAGCCTGAACTCACGCTGGCGGCCGATGCGGTGATCGCCAGCGCGCCGCTGTTTGACCTGTGCCACGATTTTTACGCGCTCGCGGCCCCGACGCGGCTGCGCCTGCGCACCGAAACCCTGTCGGGTACGCTCGAAGCGCTGCTGAGCGGGCAGGCCGATCTGGCCTTGGGCGTGGCACTCGATGGCAGCGGTTTGCCGGGGCTGCGCAGCGGCTTTTTGGGTGAAGTGGAGTTTGTGTTCGTGGTGGCACCGCACCATGCGCTGGCCGCTGCCCCCGAGCCGCTCACCCCGGCCACCATCCAGCCGCACCGCGTGGTGGCGGTGGCCGACACCGCGCCGCTGGGGCGCGGCCAGAGCGTGGGCCTGCTGCCGGGGCAGGATGTGCTGACCGTGCCCACCATGCAGCACAAGCTGGCGGCGCAACTGCGCGGCCTGGGTTGCGGCGCGCTGCCGCTGCCGCTGGTGCAAGGCCATTTGCAGGCCGGCACGCTGCTGCGCAAGCGCACCACCTTGCCCGCTCGGGTGTACCGCATCGGTTACGCCTGGCGCAGCGCAGACACCCCCGGCCCCGGTCCGGCCCTGCAGTGGTGGCTGGATCGGCTGGCCAACCCCGCCAGCGCCAGCGCGCTGCTGCAGCATGTGGGCGGTAGCTGAGCACCCGCACCCGCGCCCGCATCGGCCTGGTAGGCGCGGCGCGCCGCCTGCGCCATCAGGCCCGCCTAGCCGCACGCATCCGCCAATAGATGCCCAAATTATGCGAATGATTCCTATTTATAATCGAGCCAAGTCGCCCATAGTTTGATATGCTGCTTCGCCCACCCGGCCTCCCTCCGGGTGGCCCACCCGCCCTCAACAAGCCCATGCCCCTGCCCCATTCGCCTTGGCGCGCCCTTGTGCGCCCCCTCAGCGTGACCGCCGCCGTGCTGCTGGCGCACGCGGCGGCGCTGTGGGCCTTGCACAGCGGCTGGCGGCCGCCCGCGTCCACAACGGTGGAGCTGGCACGGGTGGAGGTCGAATTGCGCGCCCAAGCCCCTGGCGTTGCCGCTACGGCGCCAGCCCCGGCTGCCAGCGCGCCCACGGGGCCTGCACCGCGCGCCACGCCCGAGCGAGCGCCCCACCCTGAACCCCCGCCCCCTCCGGCACCGATGCCGACGCCGATGCCGACCCAGATGCAACCCGCACCGGCCAGCCCCAGCCCAGCATCTGATCGCCTACCGCAAGCGGCCCCGGTGCCACCCAACCCGCAAGGGGCTGCGGCTGCACCCGCCACCCCGCAGACCCCGCAGCACGCCGCCCCAAGCCAAGCGACACCGGGCAGCGCTGCGAGCGCCCAAGGCAGCAACAGCGCCGCAGCCCAAGGGCCGATCGAGGCGGCTGCGGGCCGCACAGCCGCCGCGCCCGCCGCACCGCAGATCGTACTGCCCTCCAGCAGCGCCGCCCACCTGCACAACCCGGCCCCGCCCTACCCGGTCTTGAGCCGCCGCTTGGGCGAACAAGGCCGCGTGCTGCTGCGGGTGCGCATCGAGGTCGACGGCAGCGCCTCGGCGGCACAAATCTACGCTTCCAGCGGTTTTGTGCGGCTGGACCACGCGGCGCAGCAGGCGGTGTTGCGCTGGCGTTTTGTGCCCGGCAGCCGCAACGGCGAGGCGCAGCCGATGTGGTTCCTCGTCCCGATTCATTTTGTTCTGGAGTAAAAAGCAAGCATGGAAACCCATTTCGGACTGACCTACGTCTGGCACCAAGGCGACTGGATCATACGCGGCACCGCCCTCGTGTTGCTGGGCATGTCGATTGCCACCTGGGTGGTGATCGTGCTCAAGGCACTGCACCTGCGCCAACTGCGTGCGCGTGCGCAAATGCTGGAAAACTTCTGGCACAGCAAAGACTTTGCTGAGGGCCTCAACAAACTCGGCGCCGACGGCCACAACCCCTTCTACCTGCTGGCGCTGCAAGGGCGCGAAGCCACCAGCCACATCCTGCACCTAGAAGGCGAACACCCGCGCCAACTGCACGACAACCTCGATGTGAGCGACTGGGTCACGCGCTCCTTGCGCAACGCGCTCGATGACAGCAACGCGCGCCTGCAGTCTGGCCTAGCCATTTTGGCCTCGGTCGGATCGACCGCGCCCTATGTCGGGCTGTTTGGCACGGTCTGGAAGATCTACCACGCCCTGATCGGCATCGGAGTGGGTGGCAGCGCCACCATCGACCAGGTCGCCGGGCCGATAGGCGCTGCGCTCATCATGACCGCGCTCGGGCTGGTGGTGGCGATTCCGGCCGTGCTGGGCTACAACGCCTTGCTGCGCGGCAACAAAGCCATCCAGCACCGGCTCAACCGCTTTGCCCACGACCTGCACGCCTACTTCGTGACCGGGCACCGGGTGGCCTCGAACCGCCCCGGCGCTGCCAGCCCGGCTCCGGCTCCGGCCAGTCCACGCTGACACGAGGCACCCCCACCATGGCCCCCTCCAACCTCGAGCCCGACCAGGGCGAACTGCACAGCGAGATCAACATGATTCCGCTCATCGACGTGATGCTGGTGCTGTTGATCGTGTTCATCGTAACCGTGCCCGTGATCACGCACTCCATCGATGTGCAACTGCCGCGCGCCGCCACCGAAGCCCATGCGCCGCAGCCGCAGGCGGTGCGCCTGAGCGTCGATGCGCAGGGCGGTTTTCACTGGAACGACACCGCCGTGCCCGATGCCGAGCTGATGCAGCGCCTGCACGCGCTGGCGCAGCAGGTGCCGCAACCCCCGCTGCATTTAGAAGGCGACGCCGCCGCCCGCTACGAGCGGGTGGCACTGGCCTTGGCCGCCGCCCAGCGCGCCGGCGTCGAGCGGCTGGTGTTCATCACACAGCCCTGAACCCTTGGGCCGGGGGCCAATCGCCGCCACTGGTTTTTTTGCTTGAATTTTCAAGCTGGGCCCGACTCGATCGCCTGTTCTCGGTGGCATGTGCTGGCGGCTTCGCTACACTGTGAGCACAACAGGAGATCACCATGACCCGAAAACCACGCCGCGAGGGCGGCACCCCCCGCACCACCCCGCCCGATCAGGCCCCACGGGCACGCCGCACCGCCGTCGTCGGCGCGGGCATGGCCGGTGTGGTGTGCGCACGCACACTGGCACAGGCCGGCCACGAAGTGCTGCTGCTCGACAAGCACCACAGCCCCGGCGGGCGCATGGCCACGCGCCTGACCGAGTTTGGCGGCTTTGACCACGGGGCGCAGTTTTTCACCGTCACCGACGAGCGTTTCAAAAAGGCCTTGGCATTGCAACCCGAGCTGGTCGCCCAATGGCAGGTGCCCACCGTGCGCGTGCTCGACACCCTAGGGCAGACACTGGCCAGCGCCAACACCATCGAGAAAGCGCGCTGGGTCGGGGTGCGTGGCATGAGCGAGCTGCTGCGCCAGTGGGCGCTGCCGTTGGCAGACGGCTCGCTCAAGGCCAGCAGCCACTACAGCGCCCAGGTGGTGGGCATAGAACCCGACGCCCTGCACCCCGAACAGTGGCAGTTGCGCTGCGCCGGTGGCGCGGGCTCGCAACAAGTGATTGGCGGCCTCGACCGCGTGCTGCTGGCGCTGCCAGCCCCGCAAGCGCAGGCCCTGCTGCGCGCCAGCGCCTTGGCCCCCGAGTGGGTGGCGGCGCTGGATGCGGTTGAAACCGCCCCCTGCTGGACGCTGCTGCTGGCTTTCGCCCAAGCCGCCCCGGGTGGCCCCGAACCCTTTGGCCCACACTGGCACGCCGCCAGCAGCGACCACCACCGCATCCGCTGGGTGGCGCGCGAAAACAGCAAGCCCGGGCGCTCGACCATCGAGCGCTGGACCGTGCAGGCCAGCCCGCAGTGGTCGGCCGAGCACCTGGAGGACGACGCCGAGCGCATCAAGGCCAAGTTGCTCAAAGGCTTTGCCGAAGTCACCGGCATCCGCGCCGAACCCACGCTGGCCCAGGTGCACCGCTGGCGCTACGCGCAAACGCTGCGCCCGCTCGGGCAGCCCTGCCTGTGGAACGCGGCGCTGGGCCTGGGCTTGGGCGGCGACTGGTGCCTGGGGCACCGGGTCGAAAACGCCTTCGTCTCGGGTCTGGAACTGGCCCTGGCTGCGGCTTGAGCGCATTGGGTGGCTGATTGCGCGGCCTGAGCGGGTTGATCGGGTTGTGAGCAGCAGCCCCAGCGGCTACTGCGGCCGCTTCGCCCCCACGCCCAGCGGGCCGCTGCACGCCGGCTCGCTGGTGGCGGCGCTGGCCAGTTGGCTCGACGCGCGCGCCCACCACGGCACCTGGCTGCTGCGCTTAGAGGACGTGGACCGCCCGCGCTGCGTGCCCGGTGCCGACCGGCTGATCGTGCAGCAACTCGCCACCTGCGGCCTGCTGCCCGACCAGCCCCCCACCTGGCAGAGCGACCACGAGGCACGCTACGCCGCCGCCTTGCACGCGCTGGCCGAGCGCGGCTGGGCCTACCCCTGCCACTGCAGCCGCTCGCGCATCGAAGCCGCGCAGGCCGCCGCTGGGCTGTTGCGCCAGCGCCATGCGCCGCTGGTCTACCCAGGCACTTGCAGGCCCGAGCGGCTGGCGGGTGGCGCCCAGGGCCTGCAAGGCCCCGAGCCCTTGGGCGCTGCCTGCGCTCTAGGCAGCCACGCCAACCCGAGCACGCCCTCCAGCCCCAACACCCCCGCTTGGCGGCTGCACGTGGGCCGGGTGCAGCAGGCGCTTGGCCTGCCCGAGATTGCGCACTGGCACGACCGCCGCCTTGGGGCCCAGCAACAAGCGCTGGCGCACGAGGTGGGCGACTTCGTGCTGCGCCGCGCCGACGGCCTCTGGGCCTACCAGTTGGCGGTGGTGGCCGACGACGCCGCACAAGGCATCACGCACGTGGTGCGCGGTGCCGACCTGGCCGACAACACGGCGCGCCAACTGCTGCTGCAAGCCGCGCTCGGCCTGCCCACGCCGCACTACCTGCACGCCCCGCTGGTGCTGGGCGCCGACGGCAGCAAGCTCTCCAAGCAAAACGGCGCCGCCGCGCTGGACCTGCACCACCCGTTGACCGCCCTCAACCAAGCTGCCACCGTGCTCGGCCTGCCTGCCCACGCCGGCCCCCTGCCGCAGGCGCTGGCCGACTGGACCGGGCACTGGGCGCGCTTCTGGGAGAAGAAAACCGTAGGCTGCCCCCTCACTGCAACAATCCAGTCAGTAGGGGCGAACGTGGCTCAACGAATGGATTGACCACAGTCACTCCGCGCCAGATAAAGCCATTCTGAAAGTCTTCCGAGAGCAGCAGCCGGCAGTGGTTCTCTGCGGCGACGGCCAAAATCAAGGCGTCCCACATCGGTAGCTGATGATCGACGGTCAAGTCGAGTGCCGACTGAAAAGCAAACCAGGTGGAATCTGCCACCTCGAAGCTGTCAGCCCAACTCAGCACCGCTGCGCGAGTTTGCGCGGCAGGGCGCTTGGCTTTGCCCGTCAGGATGCGAGAAAGCTCTCCCAGAGTCTGCGCCGGAAGGACAACTTTATTGCTGGACAGTCGCTCGATCAATTGCATGGCCGTGCTGCAGCGCAACTCATCGCCAAGCCCTTCGGCGTAGGCTAGGATGTTGGTGTCGAGGGCAACTCTCACCGCTCAGCCCTCGTACAACTCATCGCGCGTCCAATTGCGCGCCCCACTGGATTTTTGCTGACGCAGCCGTCCGAGCAAGTCGAGTTTGGCTGCCTCGCGTTCGCTGCAGCCAGAATGTGCGGGAGAAATGGTGGCAACCGGTTTGCCCCGCGACAAAACCGTAATGACTGCGCCGGTTGCGACATCGCGCAGCACGTTAGAAAAATGGCGATTGGCGTCGCCGGCAGAAATGGTTTTCATCTGGATTCCACAAAGTAGTGTTCAGCACTACATTATCGCCTAGGGTGCTATGCCTATGCGGACAGCCCTGCGGTGCTGCTTGATCCAGGGCAATCTTTAGCCCGCCTTGGGTGCCACCTGCCTACAATCGGGCGCGTGAAACCCGAAAGCCCCACCCCTGACTGCACTGGCGCCACCTCGCGCCCCCGAATCAAGAGCTTTGTCAAGCGCGGCGGGCGCACCACCACCGCCCAGGCGCGTGCTTGGGCCGAACTGGGGGCGCGCTACCTGCTGCCCTACGCGCCACAGCCGCTGCAACCCGAGCCGGTGTTTGGCCGCCAAGCGCCCTTGATTTTGGAGATCGGATTTGGCATGGGCGAGGCCAGCGCCCACATCGCCCGCTTGCGCCCTAGCGACGATTTTTTGTGCTGCGAGGTGCATGCACCCGGCGTGGGGGCGCTGCTCAAGCGCATCGACGAGCAGGGCCTGGGCAACGTGCGCATCGTGGCGCACGACGCGGTGGAGGTGCTGCAACACATGCTGCCCGAAGGCTCGCTGGCGGGCGTACACATTTTCTTCCCCGACCCTTGGCACAAGCTGCGGCACCACAAGCGCCGCCTGCTGCAGCCGCCGCTGGTGGCGCTGCTGGCCAGCCGCCTGCAGCCCGGTGCCTACCTGCACTGCGCCACCGACTGGCAGCCCTACGCCGAGCAGATGCTGCAGGTGCTGGGGGCCGAGCCGCTGCTGGCCAATACCGCCAGCGCCGCCGGCTTGGGCGGCTATGCCCCCAAACCCGACTACCGCCCCCTGACCAAGTTTGAGCAGCGTGGGCTGCGCCTGGGGCATGGGGTCTGGGATCTGGTGTTCGTGCGCCGCTGAGCGCTGCCGTCGCGGCCAAGCCCAAGCCCCGTCTGCCACCTCACGCCCCTCGCATCTGCTTGGCACCCCAACTCCATGAACGCCCTGCTCCCCACCAACTTCGACCCGCGCTGGCTCAACGGGCTGGACGCGCTGGCCGAGCAGTCCATCGGCCTGTCGGAGCCCAACCCGCGTGTGGCCTGCCGCATCATCGCCCCGGACGGGCGCGCTTTCGAGGGCCACACCCAGCACGCCGGTGGTCCGCACGCCGAGGTGATGGCGCTGCGCGCTGCGGCTGCCGCCGGGGCCGACCTGCGCGGGGGCAGCGCCGTGGTTACGCTGGAGCCGTGCAGCCACCACGGCCGCACCCCGCCCTGTTGCGAGGCGCTGATAGCAGCCGGGCTGGCGCGGGTGCTGGTGGCGCTGCCCGACCCCAACCCGCTGGTGGGCGGGCGCGGCATCGAGCGCCTGCGCGCTGCCGGGCTGGAGGTGCAGGTGCTGCCCCCCGCGCACCCGCTGGCCACGGCCACGCGCGAATTGAATCTGGGTTTTTTGAGCCGTATGGAGCGCGGCCGGCCTTGGCTGCGGCTCAAAGTCGCCGCCTCGCTGGATGGCCGCACCGCGCTGCCCAACGGGGCCAGCCAGTGGATTACGGGCACCGATGCGCGCACCGATGGCCACCGCTGGCGCCGTCGCGCCGGTGCGCTGCTCACCGGCATTGGCACCGTGCGCGCCGACGACCCCCGGCTCGACGTGCGCTTGGTGCCGACAGCGCGCCAGCCGGTGCGGGTGCTGCTCGATGCGCACCTGGCCGTTGACCCCCAAGCGCGCATGCTGCAGCCACCGGGGCCGGTCTGGCTCTACTGCGCCCGCGATGCCGCCAACACCCCCCACCGCGCCGCCCTGCAAGCGCTGGGGGTGCAGGTGATCGACTGCCCAGCCGCAGGCGCGCCGCTGCGCCTTGATCTGGAGCACCTGCTGCGCGATCTGGCTGCGCGCGAAATCAACGAGCTCCACCTAGAAGCCGGGCCGGGCCTGAACGGGGCCTTTTTGCGCGCCGGGCTGGTCGATGAGCTGCTGCTCTACCTGGCCCCGACCCTGCTCGGCCCCGGTGCCCCGCTGGCGCAGCTCGACGCGCTGCAAGCCCTCAGTGGCGGCCTGCCGCTGGCTTTCACCGACTGCAGCGCCATCGGCCCCGACTTGCGCATCCGCGCCCGCGTGCTGCCCCGGCCTGCGGACGGCGTGGGCGCCGGGCCGTAAAGCCGTGGCCCACGTTCCCAAAAACCCGGCCATCCCGATGCGCGGCGGGGTCTCGCCCAGTTGCCTGGCGCTGCCGCAGATGCGCCAACCGCCCTGGCCCACGCTGCTCGACTATCTGGCCCAGCGCCTGCCGCGCATCCCCCGCGCGCTGTGGCAACAGCGCCTAGCCGACGGCCTGGTGTGCGCCGAAGACGGCCGCGCCCTGGCACCCAACAGCCCCTACCTGGGCGGCAGCCGCATCTACTACTGGCGCGATCTGCCCGATGAGCCCCCCATCCCCTTCGAAGCCACGGTGCTGCACCGCTGCGCGCACCTGGTGGTGGCCGACAAGCCGCATTTTTTGCCCGTGACCCCGGGCGGGCGCTACGTGCAGCAAACGCTGCTGGTGCGCCTCAAACAGCAACTGGGCCTGCCCGATTTGAGCCCGCTGCACCGCCTAGACCGCGAAACCGCCGGACTGGTGCTGCTGTGCGTGCAGCCGGCCGAGCGCGACGCCTACCAGCGCCTGTTTCGCCAGCGCCAGGTGCACAAAGACTACGAAGCCATTGCCCCAGCCGCCCCGCACCTGGATTGGCCGCAGGTGCGGCGCAGCCACATCCGCGAGTGCGAAGGCGCTTTTTACAAAATGCACGAAGCCCTGCCAGACGAGGGCTGGCCCGACAACAGCGAAACCCACATCGACATGCTGGAGCGACGCGGGGCTTGGGCGCGCTACCGGCTGCAACCCGTGAGCGGGCGCCGGCACCAGTTGCGCGTGCACATGCTGGGGCTGGGCTTGCCGATCGTGGGCGACCAGTTTTACCCCGAGGTGCGGCGCGCGCCCGGCCAAGCCGAAGACTACGCCGAACCGCTGCGCCTGCTGGCGCGCGCCATCGCCTTCACCGACCCCATCACTGGGCAGGCGCGGCACTTCGAGAGCGCGCGCACGCTGGCTTGGCCCAGCGCTGCGAGCCCGAGCGCCAAGCTGCGCCCACCAGAAGGCTGACCCCACCGCATCGGCCAGCCAAACCGGGGCCGACTGACCCTGAAGACCCCCGGGTGCCCTAGGTTCGCGGCCGCCTCAAACCCGCTCGCGCACCCAGCCCGCCACACTGGCCAGCGCCTGCGGCAGCGCCTGCGCGTCGGTGCCGCCGGCCATGGCCAGATCGGGCTTGCCGCCGCCCTTGCCGCCCACCTGCTGCGCCACGAAGTTCACCAGCTCGCCCGCCTTGAGGCGGCCCATGCAGTCGGGTGTCACGCCAGCAGCCAACTGCACCTTGCCGCCCTCCACGGCGGCCAGCACGATGGCGGCGCTGCCCAAGCGGGCCTTGAGCCGGTCCAGCGTCTCGCGCAGCGCCTTGGCGTCGGCCCCTTGCAAGCGGGCGGCCAGCACCTGCACCCCGCCCACCTCGACCGCCTGCGCCAGCAGCTCATCGCCCTGGGAAGCCGCCAGCTTGCCCTTGAGCGCCGCCACCTCTTTTTCCAGCGCCCGCACCTGCTCCAGCACGGTGTGCAGGCGCGGCACCAGCTCGGGCACCGGGGCCTTGAGCGCCTCGGCCACCGCCGCCACGCTGGCCTCAAGCTGCTGCAGGTAGGCCAGCGCGTGCGCGCCGGTCACGGCCTCGATGCGCCGCACCCCGGCCGCCACCCCGCCCTCGGAGACGATCTTGAACAGCCCGATGTCGCCGGTGGCGCGCACGTGGGTGCCGCCACAGAGCTCGCGGCTGCTCCCTATATCGAGCACGCGCACGAATTCACCGTATTTTTCGCCAAACAGCATCAGCGCGCCAGACTGCTGGGCGCGCTCCAGGTCCATCAGCCGCGCCTCGGTGGCTTGGTTGGCCAGAATCTGCGCGTTCACCTTGGTTTCGATGGCGCGGCATTCGGCCTCGCTCAGGGGCGCGTGGTGCGCAAAGTCAAAGCGCGTGCGCTCGGGCGTGACCAGCGAGCCTTTTTGTTGCACGTGCTCGCCCAGCACCTCGCGCAAGGCCAGGTGCAACAAGTGGGTGGCGCTGTGGTTGCGCACGATGGCGGCGCGGCGCGCCTCGTCCACCTCGGCCAGCACGTGGTCGCCCACGGCCAGCGTGCCGGCCTCCAGTTGCCCATGGTGGCCATAGACATCGGACTTGATTTTTTGCGTATCGAGCACCGCAAAGTGCGCCGAGCCGCTGTGCAGGCGGCCGCTGTCGCCCACCTGGCCGCCGGATTCGGCATAAAAAGGCGTGGCCTCCAGCACCACCACCCCGGCCTGCCCGTGCCGGAGTTCGGCCACCGGCAGCCCGTCGTGGTAGAGCGCCAGCACCTTGGCGCTGGCCTGTAATGCGCCGTAGCCGACGAACTCGTTGCCGTGGCCCGCGTAGTCGAGCCCGCGCTCCATCTTGAACTTGCCCGCCGCGCGCGCTTGGGTTTTCTGGCGCTCCATGGCGGCGTGGAAACCGGCCTCATCCACCGCCAGGCCGCGCTCGCGGCACACATCGTGCGTCAGGTCGAGCGGGAAGCCGTAGGTGTCGTGCAGCTTGAAGGCCACGTCGCCCGGCAGCACGGCGTTTCCGCCGGCCAGCGCCGTTTCCAGCAGTTGCATGCCGTTTTCCAGCGTTTCGTAAAAGCGCTCCTCCTCGATCTGCAACAGACCGGCGATGCGCGCCGCGCTGGCGGCCAAGTGCGGATAGGCGCCGCCCATTTGCTCCACCAACTCGGGCAGCAGCCGGTGCAAAAACGGCACCATGCAACCCAGCTTGTAGCCGTGCCGGATGGCGCGCCGGATGATGCGCCGCAGCACGTAGCCGCGCCCCTCGTTGGCGGGCAGCACGCCGTCGGCGATCAAAAAAGCGCTGGCGCGCAGATGGTCGGCAATCACGCGCAGCGAAGGGCTTTCTGGGTCGGCCGTGCCGGTCACGCGCGCCGCCCCTTGCACCAAGGCCTGAAACAGGTCGATCTGGTAGTTGCTGTGCACGTGCTGCAACACCGCCGCCAGCCGCTCCAGCCCCATGCCGGTATCCACACAGGGCGCAGGCAGCGGCTTGAGCGTGCCGTCGGTCTGCATGTCGAACTGCATGAACACGTGGTTCCAGATTTCGATGTAGCGGTCGCCGTCGGCCTCGGGGCTGCCGGGTGGGCCGCCCGCCACCTCGGGGCCGTGGTCGTAGAAAATCTCGGAGCAGGGGCCGCAGGGGCCGGTGTCGGCCATCATCCAAAAATTATCAGACTGGTACTTGCCGCCCTTGTTGTCGCCAATGCGCACCACGCGCTCGGGCGGCAGGCCGATTTCTTGGGTCCAGATCTCGTAGGCTTCGTCGTCGTCGATATACACCGTGGCCCAGAGCCGATCGGCGGGCAAGCCATAGACTTGCGTGAGCAGCTCCCAGCCCCAGTGCAGCGATTCGCGCTTGAAGTAGTCGCCAAAGCTCCAGTTGCCCAGCATCTCGAAAAAGGTGTGGTGGCGTGCGGTATAGCCCACGTTTTCCAAGTCGTTGTGCTTGCCCCCGGCGCGCAGGCAGGCCTGCACCGAAGCCGCGCGCACGTAGGGCCGACGGTCGGTGCCCAGGAACACGTCCTTGAACTGCACCATGCCGGAGTTGGTGAACATCAGCGTCGGGTCGTTGGCGGGCACCAGCGGGCTCGAGGGCACCACGCTGTGGCCGCGCTGGGCAAAGAAGTCCAGAAAGGTCTGGCGAATCTCGGCCACGGAGGCCACGGGCGGGGTCAGGGTGCTGGAGGTCATGGTCGGGCGCTCGGTAAAAGCTGGCATTTTATTCGCCTGCCTCGGCTATGCTCACGCCCATGCGCCTGAACCTGATTTACGCCCGCGCCGCCAATGGTGTCATTGGCCTGCACAACCGCCTGCCCTGGCATTTGCCCGAAGATTTGGCGCACTTCAAGCGCCACACCTTGGGCTGCCCGGTGCTCATGGGCCGCGCCACCTGGGACGGCCTGCCGCCGCGTTTTCGGCCCCTGCCTGGGCGGCCCAATCTGGTGCTCACACGCCACCCAGAGCGCGCCGCTGCCCTGCAAGCCCAAGGGGCCCTGCCCTGCTCCAGCCTAGAGGATGCGCTGGCCCAGTGCGCCCAGATGCAGCCACCGCCAGCCGAGGTGTGGGTGATCGGCGGCGCGCAGCTCTATGCGCAAGCGCTGCCCTTGGCCAACCGGGTGCTGGCGACTGAAATCTGGGCCGACTTTGAGGGCGATGCCTACGCCCCGCCGCTGGGCCCCGAGTGGCAGGAGTGCAGCCGCGAGCCCCTTACCAGCGCCAGCGGCTTGCGGCTGGATTTTGTCTGCTACCAGCGCCAGCCGGTGCCCGCCAGCGGCTAGGGCCTAGGATTGGGTGGTTTGGGCAGCTTGGGCGGCGGCTGCAGGTAGCGCGCATCGGACCAAGTCGCCAGCCACTGCGGCGCAAAGGCCACGAACACCGCCACGATCAGGCCGGTCAGGAAGGCATCGCCCCAGGCCATGATCCAGCGCGCCACCAGCGCATGTTGCAGATTGTGCTGCCCCAGTGCGTGGTGGATTAGCTCGAACACCACCCCGGCCAGAAACACCGCCAGCGCCGTACCCAGAAAGGCTCGACCCAAGGTGTAAATGAAGATATTGGGCGGCAGCCAGCGTCGCAACCCGGCCCCCACCGCCAAAGCCAGCGTGGCCGGCACCAGCCCCATCCAGAACCACTGCGACAGCAGCTCGGGCAGCGCCGCATCGCCCAGCAGCCAGACCAGCAGCGCCACCAGCGCCAGCACCGGCACCGCCAGCGGCCAACCCAGCAGCAGCAACACCAGCGGGGCCCCGGAAAACTGCAAGGCCAGCCCCTGCGGCAAATTTTGCGGCATCAACCACAGCCAGGGCAGCAGCACCAGCGTGGCCAAGGTGGGCGTGAGCAAGGCCCCGCCAGCAAGCAAGCGCCAGGGCCGCATGGCCAGTGCCAGCGCCAGCGCCAGCAGGCCCACGCTGGCTTCCAGCCAAGTCAGTGCGCTCCAAGCTGCATCTTCCATGACTTGCCTTTGTACACAATCAGCGCGACCTGGCGGCCTAGCCGCGCATGCCCGGCAGCTTGGGCATGCCCATGCCACCCATGCCGCCGCCGAGTTGTTTCATCATCTTCATCAGGCCGCCGCCTTTCATTTTTTTCATCATGCCCTGCATCTGCTCAAACTCCTTGAGCAGCCGGTTCACCTCCTGCACCTGCACCCCGGCCCCGGCGGCGATGCGGCGCTTGCGCGTGGCCTTGATGAGCTCGGGCTTGCGCCGCTCGGTGGGCGTCATGCTGCAGATGATGCCCTCTTTGCGCCGCACCTCTTTGTCGGCGCGGTCCATGTCGGCGGCACCGGCTTTGGCCGAAAGCTGCGTGGGCAGCTTGTCGATGAAATTGGCTAATCCGCCCATTTTTTTCATCTGCCGGATTTGCTCCAGAAAATCTTGCAGCGTAAAGCCCTCGCCGCTCTTGATTTTGGCGGCAAATTTTTGCGCCTGCGCCACATCGACCCCGGCCGTAACCTGCTCGACCAGCGCCACGATGTCGCCCATGCCCAAGATGCGCCCGGCGTGGCGCTCGGCGTCGAAGGCCTCCAGCCCGTCGAGCTTTTCGCTCACCCCGGCGAACTTGATCGGCACCCCGGTCACGGCGCGCACCGACAGCGCCGCGCCGCCGCGCGCGTCGCCATCGAGCTTGGTGAGCACGATGCCGGTGAGCGGCAGCGCCTCTTTGAAGGCGCGCGCGGTGTTGATGGCGTCTTGGCCCTGCATGGCATCGACCACGAACAGGGTTTCGATCGGGTTCAGCGCCGCGTGCAGCGCCTTGATTTCGTCCATCAGCACCGCGTCGATCGCCAGCCGCCCAGCGGTATCGACCAGCAGCACGTCGAAGTGGTGCTTGCGCGCGTAGTCGAGCGCGGCGAGCGCGATCTCCAGCGGCTTTTGCTGCGCCGTGCTCGGGAACCACTCGGCCCCGGCCTGCGCCGTCACGGTTTTCAACTGCTCGATGGCGGCCGGCCGATAGACGTCGCCCGAAACGGTGAGCACTTTTTTCTTGCGCTTTTCGATCAGGTGCCGCGCCAGCTTGGCGGTGCTGGTGGTTTTGCCCGCGCCCTGCAAACCGGCCATCAGCACCACGGCGGGCGGTTGCGCGGCCAGATTGAGCTCACCCGTGGTGCCCGCGCCCATGGTGGCGGCCAGCTCTTTGTGGATGATGCCCACCAGCACCTGCCCCGGCGTGAGCGAACCCACCACCTCGGCGCCCAGCGCCTTGCCCTTGACGCGGGCAATGAAGTCGCGCACCACCGGCAGGGCCACGTCGGCCTCCAGCAGCGCCAGCCGCACCTCGCGCAGCATCTCGGCCACGTTGTCCTCGGTGATGCGCGCTTGGCCGCGCAATTCTTTAACCAGGCGTGAGAGTTTTTCGGTAAGGGCAGAGGCCATGCGGGCAATTGTGAGCTGGGTTTAAACTCCGAGCATGATACTCGCCACAAGCCCCTGGTGGAGCACCGCCCCTGCATTGGCGGCGGCGCTGGGCTACCTCGTGCTGGCGCTGGGTTCGCAGCGGCTGGAACGCCGCGCCATCAGCGCGCTGATGCTGCTGGTGTGGGCGCTGCATGGGCTGGCGCTGTTGGCAGCGCTGGGTGCAACGCCGGCGCGCTTTGGCTTTGCCACCACGCTCTCGGTCACAGCCTGGCTGGTGCTCACGGTGTATGCCATTGAAACCCGGCTCTACCCGCAACTGGCCACGCGCTGGACGCTGGCTGGCTTGGGTGCCCCGGCCGTGTTGCTGGCGCTGCTGTTTCCGGGACAGGCGCTGCCGGCGCTGCTCTCGGGCTGGCTGCCGCTGCACTGGGCGCTGGGCGTGGCCTCTTACGGCCTGCTCGGGGTGGCGGTGGCGCACGCCTGGATGATGCAGCGCAGCGATCAGCAAATGCGCAGCGGCCAGGCTTCCAGCCACGTGTTGCCGCTCTTGATGCTGGAGCGCATCACCTTTCGCTTCGTCGCCGCGGCCTTTGTGCTGCTCACCCTCACTTTGCTGGCCGGGGTTTATTTTTCTTGGCTGCTGCACGCCAGCGGCTGGGCTTGGACGCACAAGACCGTTTTCACCCTGCTCTCGTGGGCCGTGCTGGGGGTGCTGCTGCTGGGGCGCTGGCGCTACGGTTGGCGCGGCGGGCGGGCGGTGCGCATGCTCTACCTGGCGGCGGGCTTGCTGCTGCTGGGCTATGTGGGTTCGCGCTTCGTGATCGAAGTGCTGTTGCAGCGGGTGCCGGCATGAAGTACGCCTTGCTGGCGGTGGTGCTGCTGGCGGCCTTTTTCATCTGGCGCCACAAGCGGCGCCAGCGCCAGCGCGAGTTGCAACAGCAGCAGGCGCAGCGCCAGGCCACCGAGCGCGAACGCCAGCTTGGGCAGCCGGTGGCCATGACCCGCTGCCGCCACTGCGGCCTGCACCTGCCGCTGGCCGAGGCCACACAGGGCAAACTGGGGCACTACTGTGGGCCAGAGCACCGCCAGCACGCCGAAAACTGAGCCCGCTGTGCAAGCAGCCCATGCGGCCGACTTTGCGCCGACGTGGTTCTTGCCCGCTCCCGACCCGGCAGCGGCCGGGGCCTTGGGCTTCGACTCCAACCCCATCGAATCGAGCACCCGCCTCTGGCGCTATTTCATGCTGCTGCGCCTGCTGGTGGCGCTGGGTCTGACGGGCTGGATGCTCTGGTCCTACCTCCACACCGGCACCCCCCTGTGGCTGTTGCTGGTGTGTGGAGCCTATTTGTTTTCGACGGCGGCGGTGCTGCGCTGGAGCCGCCCGGCCAGCGCCGACTCGTTCTGGTCGGTCGGCTGGGGCCTGACCCTGTGGGTCGATCTGGTTTTTTTTGGCCTGCTGCAAACCCTGCACAGCGGCGTCATCAACTACATGCCGCTGTTCATCCTGCCCGTGTTGCTGGCCTCGGTGCTGGGCCCGCTGCGGCTGGCGCTGGGCAGCGCGGCCTTTGCCACGCTGGTGCTGTTGTTCGACGCGCTGGCGGGTGAACTGCTCGGGCCCCAGCAGGCCACCACCTACGTGCAAGGCGCCATCTCTGGGGCAGGGCTGTTCATCGTGGCCCTGCTGGTGCACCAATTGGCGCGCCGTCTAGGGCGCGAACAGGCCCAAGCCAGCCGCCACCGGGCCATGGCCGACGCGCAAGCCCAAGTCAATCAGATCATTGCCACCGGCCTGAGCGAGGGGGTGCTGGTGATCGACGCACGCGGCCAAATCTGGCACGCCAACCCGGCCGCTTGCGCCATGCTGGGTGCCCCGGGCGAGCAGCCGCCCTATGCGCTGTTGCCCGCCCTGCCCGCCTGGCCCCTGCTGTCGAATTGGAGCCGATCCTTGCTAAACAAAGGCAGCAACATGCATTGCACCATGCGCCTGCCCCGGTCCGGCCAGGAAGCGCTGCAGGTCCAGTTGCGTGCCCACATCAACTGGCCGGCACCACACAGCCCGGCGCAACCGGCTTGCGTCATCTTCATTGAAAGCCTGCGCGACGTCGAGGCCCGTGTGCGCAATGAAAAACTGGCGGCCATGGGCCGGGTGTCGGCGGCGGTGGCGCACGAAATCCGCAACCCGCTGGCGGCCATCAGCCAAGCCAACGCCCTGCTCACCGAAGAGGCCCTGACACCCGCTCAGCAGCGCCTGAGCACCATGATCGGACAAAACGCCAAGCGGCTGGGCCGCACCGTGGACGACATTCTGGAGCTGGCCAAGCTGCCGGCACGCCCCGACCTTGCCTTGCCGCTGCTGCAGCTTGACGCCGAGTTGTGCGTCATCGTGGCCGATTGGCAGTCTGTCAACCCAGACAATCGCCTGGCTTGGCAACCCGGTGCGCCCACGGCCACGGTGCACTTTGAGGCCGAGCACCTGCGCCGGGTGGTCGTCAATCTGCTCGACAACGCGCGCCGCCATGCCCCGCCAAATGCCACGCCCAACGCCCCCGCGCTGCAAGTCAGCACCCACCACAACCCCGATGGGGTCTGGCTGGAAGTCTGGAACGCCGGCCCCCCCATGCCAGACGAAGTCGAAGCGCACCTGTTCGAGCCCTTCAACTCCTCCCACAGCCGCTCCAGCGGGCTGGGTCTGTACCTGGCGCGTCAACTTTGCCAAGTCTATCGGGCGCAGCTCGACTACCAGCAGCAGAGCCGGCAAGGCAGCAACGGCCACTGCTTCGTGCTGCGCTGGAACGTGCGCCAAAATCCCAACGAGAGACGGCTGCCCCGGCCAGATCTGACCCTGTAAGCGCCCGCCACAACCCGACCCCTTGCCATGTCCGCTGCTGTCCCCACCCCCTCCCGCCTGCTCGTGGTCGACGACGAGCCCGACTTGCTCACGCTCTACGAGCTGACGCTGCGCAAAAGCGGGCATCAGGTCGCCGCCGCCAGCGATCTGGCGCAGGCGCGCGCGCTGCTGGCGGCGCAGCGCTTCGACGCCCTCATCACCGACATGCGCCTGCCCGACGGTTTGGGGCTGGAGCTGGTGCACGAACTGGCCCAGGCCGGCCGGCCCGAAAAAACCATCGTCGTCACCGCCTACGGATCGGCCAGCAACGCCGTCGAGGCCCTGAAAGCCGGCGCCTTTGACTACCTCACCAAACCCGTGGCCCCGGCGCAACTGCGCGCGGCGGTGGCCAATGCGCTGCAAGCCGCCCGCTCACCCTGCAGCGTGGCGCAGACCAACCCAGCCACATCCACAGCCCCTAGGGCCGGGCTGGGCCGGGGTGAGGAATCGGAACGGGTGACTGACGAACCCCGGCGCAGCGCAGTCACGGCCCCGGTGGCGGGGGCCGGGCTGGGCCGGGGTGAGGAATCGGAACGTGTGACTGACGAACCTTGGCGCCGCGCAGTCACGGCCCCGACGGCGGGGGCCGGGTTGGGCCGGGGTGAGGAATCGGAACGTGTGACTGACGAACCCCGGCGCCGCGCAGTCACGGCCCCGGTGGCGGGGGCCGGGCTGGGCCGGGGTGAGGAATCGGAACGTGTGACTGACGAACCCCGGCCCGGCCCGGCCCCCGCCGCCGCCGCCGCGACAGCCCCCGCCCCCGCCCTGCAGCAACTGGTGGGCCGCAGCCCCGCCATGCAGGCGCTGCGCGAGCGCGTGTTGCGGGTCGCGCGCAGCATGGCCCCGGTGCTGGTGCTGGGCGAATCGGGTACCGGCAAGGAACTGGTGGCGCGCGCCCTGCACCAATGCAGCCACCGCTGCGACGGCCCCTTTGTTGCCGTCAACTGCGGCGCCATCCCCGACACCCTGCTCGAAGCCGAGTTCTTTGGCGTGCGCAAAGGCGCTTACACCGGTGCCAGCGCGCACCGCGAAGGCTACTTTCAGGCGGCACGCGGGGGCACCCTGTTCTTGGACGAGATCGGCGATCTGCCGCAGCCGATGCAGGTCAAGCTGCTGCGGGCGGTGCAAGAGCGGCGCGTGCGCAGCCTCGGCGCCACCGACGACGAGGCGACCGATGTGCGGCTGGTCAGCGCCACCCACCTCGATCTCGAGCGGGCGGTGGCTGCGGGGCGCTTTCGGCAAGATTTGTACTACCGCCTGAACGTGATCGACCTGCACCTGCCCCCCTTGCGCGAGCGCCTCGACGACCTGCCCGAACTGGCGCAGGCCCTGTTGCAACGCCTGAGCGAGCGCAACGGCAACCCCAAGCCGCCCACGCTCAGCCCCGCCGCGCTGGCCCGCTTGGCCCAGCACCCCTTCCCCGGCAACGTGCGCGAACTGGAAAACCTGCTCGAACGCGCACTCGCCCTGCACCCCGGCCCCGTGCTCGATGCCGAAGCGGTCTGGACGCCGCCGCCCGCAGCACCGCGCGCTGGGACCGAAGCCAACCAAGGCCACACGGCTGATTTCAGCCCCACTCAACGCCCTGCAGGCGGCTGGCCTGCCGATGCCCCCGATGAACAGGCCCCCACCCGCGAGCAACTGCTGGCTTGGCTCAACCTGCACCGCTGGAACCAGTCGCGCGCTGCGCGCCAGCTTGGCTGGACGCTGGCCAAACTGCGCTACTGGATGCAGCGCCACGGCCTGAGCGATGCGACCAGCCAGAGCTAAACCACACCCAACACCCGCTGCTAACGGGCTGCAAAAGTCTGCAACGCTCAGTCTTGCGGCCTGAACCCCAGAATGAGTACGCTGGGAACGCGCCCGTCGGTGTCGCGTGGCAAACGCCCGGTGCGCTCAATCGCCCGCAGCACCGCCGCGTCCCAGCCGGCATGGCCGCTCGATTGCAGCAAGCGGGCGCTCAGGATGGTGCCATCGGGCAGCGCACGCAGCTCGACCTCGGCGCGCGGATTGGCGCCCAAAACCTCGGTGAACACGATGTTGGGCCGGATCGCAGCCGCCAAGCGACTGGCGTAGCCGGGGGAGGGGCTGGCGGCGGGCGCCGCTGCCGCCTGGCTGGCTGGCGCAGGCGCCGCCGTGGCCGCCGCACGGTCCATGATGCGTTCGAGGTTGCGCTGGCGCTCGGCTTCGAGCTGAGCCTCTTGCTGGCGCCGCTCGCGCTCGGCCTGCTGGCGCGCCTGCTCGGCTTGGCGCTGCTGCTGGCGTTCACGCTCGCGCTGCTGCTCGATGGCAATGGCCGCTGCGGGAGCGGGCGTTGGCGTCTGGACTCGGGTCACAGGCGGCGCTGGCAGAGGCGGGGTCGGTTGCGGTGCAGGAGGCGGCGCAGGTTCAGGCTGTGGAGCCTGGGGCACAGGCGCCAGTGCCGGGGCGGGTGGCGCCTGCGCCACCTGCGGCAGTTGTGCCCACAACTCGGCCTGCACCACTTGCACGGTGGGCTCTTGCTGCCAGTTCACGCTGGCGCTCAGCGCCAACAGCAGCAGCGCATGAATCGCCAAGGCCAGCGCCACCGGCAGGCGCCAGCGGCCCGGAGCCGGTGGGTTGAGGTCGGGTGGTGGGGTTGGGTGCATCCCGCGCTGCCAGGCTGTGCTCAGGGGGGCGGTGGGGTTCAGGGCGTGGCTTCTTGCACGGCCAGCCCGATGCGCGCCACCCCGGCGCGCTGCAGCGCGTCCATGGCGGTGATCACGGCTTCGTAGCGCACGCTCCGGTCGGCGCTGATGAGCACCGGGGCCGCGGCCGGTGTGGGTGCTGCATCCGCCGCAGCCGCTGCACCCTGGGCCGCAGCCGGTGTGGGTGCTGCATCCGCCGCAGCCGCTGCACCCTGGGCCGCAGCCGGTGCCGCCGCCTGCAAAGCCAGCACCCGCGCCGGCAGTTGCTCCAGCGTCACGGCTTGCGCCGGGCCGGCGGCGGCGCTGTCGCGCAGCTCGATCTGCCCTTGGGCGTCGATCACGATGTGGATGAAGCGCTCGGGCTGGCGCGCCGCCTGACCCACGCCGGGCAGCTCGATCTGCCCCGGCACGATCAGGGTGGCGGTGACCATGAAGATGATGAGCAGCACCAGCATCACGTCGATGAAGGGCACCATATTGATCTGGCTCATGGTGCGGCGGCCTTTGCCACGGGCGGCGACGGCGGGCATGGTGGGCTGTGCTCCGTGCGCCTCAGCGCGCGCCCACCGGGGACGCAGACGCCGCAGCGCCAGGCTGGCCGAGCGTGGCCACGTTGCGCTGCAAGATGTTGGAGAACTCGTCGATGAAGCTCTCCATGCGGTTGGCGGCGCGGTCGATGTCGTGCGCGAAGCGGTTGTAGGCCACCACGGCCGGGATGGCGGCAAACAGGCTGATGGCGGTGGCCACCAGCGCCTCGGCAATGCCGGGTGCCACCACCGCCAGCGTGACCTGCGCCATGGCCCCGATGCCGGTGAAGGCGTGCATGATGCCCCAAACCGTGCCAAACAGCCCCACGTAGGGGGCTACCGAGCCCACCGAGCCTAGGAAAGACATATTCGCTTCCAGTGCATCGACCTCACGCTGCAGGCTGGCGCGCATGGCACGGCGGGCGCCGTCGAGCAGAGCCTCGGGCTGGCTGACGCGGCGGTCGCGCAGCTTGTGGAATTCGCGCATGCCACTGGCAAAAATGCGCTCGGTCGGGCTGGCCTCGGGGGCGCGTTGCAGCGCGGCCTGGTAGAGCTCGCTGAGCTGGCCGCCAGACCAGAAATCGCGCTCGAATTCGTCGCTTAGGCGCTGCACGCGGCGCAGCAGCAGGCCTTTGCGAAAGATCGCGGCCCAGCTCAGGATCGAGGCCAGAATGAGCAGCAGCACCACCGCCTGCACCACCCAAGTGGCTTCAAGCATGAGCTGGATGACGGAAAAGTCCGGTTTCATGACTGGTTTAGCAAATGGACCAAGGCCGGCGGCAGGCGCAGCGGGCGCAGCGTGGCGGCATCGACCCAGCCGATGCGGATGCTGGCATCGCACAGCAGCTCGGCAACGGCGGGCTCGGAAGCTGCTGCTGCATCCCCCAGGTCAGCCTGACTGGCCTGCGGCGGCAACAGGCGCGCCTTCTGTTGCAGTGTCATGGAAGCACGCCCAAGTTCCGTGACGCGCGCGCTCACTTGCAACAAATCATCGAGCCGCGCCGGGCGGTGGTAGCGCAGCGCGGTTTCGGTCACCACAAACAGGCCGCCGGTTTGCTCGCGCAGGCGCTGCTGCTCCAGCCCCAGGCTGCGCAGCCATTCGGTGCGCGCGCGCTCAAAGAACTTGAGGTAGTTGGCGTAAAAGACGATGCCGCCGGCGTCGGTGTCTTCCCAATAGACGCGCACCGGCCAACGAAAGGTTTGTGACATGGTGGCGGTCGATTCAAGGGTGCGGCGCTTCGGGCGCGCTGGCGCCGACCGCGCCGACCGCGCGCGCCAGGCGCGCCGGGCGGCCTGCCGCATCGCGCTGCACCTCGGCACCGCGCCACTGCGGGGCCAGTTGGTTGAGCACGCCGTTCACGTATTTGTGGCCGTCGGTACCGCCAAACGATTTGGCCAGCTCGATGCACTCATTGAGCACCACGCGCCAGGGCACGTCGAGGCAGTGCTGCAACTCGTAGGCCCCGATCCACAGCACCGCGTGCTCGATGGGCGAGAGCTCTGCCAGCGGCCGATCCAGCAGCGGCGCCAGCGCCGCATCCAGCTCAGGCGCGCTGGCAATGCAACCATGCAGCAGCGCGTCGTAGTGGGCGCTGTCGGCCTTGTGAAAGCCGCTCAGCTCGCGCGTAAACAAGTCGATCTCGGTAGCGGCGTTGCGCCCCACCAAATGCTGGTACAGCGCCTGCACGGCGAACTCGCGCGAACGGGTACGCGCCGATTTATCGGCCGCCTTGCGTGGCTTGGGGGCCGAGGCAGGGCTGGGCTGGATGGGCTCGTTCATGCGCGCCCCTGGCTTTGCAAGAGCCGCGCCATTTCCACCGCCACCCGCGCAGCATCCTGGCCTTTTTCGATCTGGCGCGCTTGCGCCTGCTCCAGGTTTTCGGTGCTCAGCACGGCGTTGGCCAGCGCGATGCGGTAATCGAGCATGACCCGGCTGATGCCGGCCGCGCTCTCGTTGCAAACCAGCTCGAAGTGGTAGGTCTCGCCGCGAATCACGCAGCCCAGCGCCACCAGCGCATCGAAGCGCTTGCTGGCGGCCAGCGCTTGCAGCGCCAGCGGCAGCTCCAGCGCGCCAGGCACGTGCAGATGCTCGATCTGCTCGGCCGCCACGCCCAAGCGCAGCAGCTCGGCGCGGCAGTGCTGCGCCAGCGCATCGGTCACGCCTTGGTTGAAACGCGCTTGCACCAGCGCCACGCGCAGGCCGCTGCCATCGAGCGCGGCCCCTGGCCCGGCCGCACCCCCGGCCACGCTTTCGGCCCAGCCTTTGTCGGCACCTTGCATCTCAATGTCCTTTGTTCAAAAAACCCGTCACTTCCAGCCCGTAGCCGGTCATGCTCGGCATGCGCCGGGGCGTACCCAGCAGGCGCATTTTGTGTACCCCGCAGTGGCGCAAAATTTGCGCCCCGATGCCGTAGGTGCGCAAGTCCAGCCCGCCGCGGCCGCGTTCTGGGGCCTGGGCGGCGCGCGCCGTGCCCTCGAACTGCGCCAGCAACTGCTCGGCGCTCTCGCCGCAGTTGAGCAGCACCACCACGCCGCGCCCTTGCTCATCCATGTGGCGCAGGCTGGCCTCCAGCGACCACGAGTGCATGGCACGCCCGACTTCGAGCGCATCGAGCAGGCTCAAGGGTTCGTGCACGCGCACGCACACTTCGTCTTCGGGCGCCCAAGCGCCCTTGACCAGCGCCAGGTGCAGCGCCGGGCTGGTCTGGTCGCGAAAGGCGTGCGCGGTGAATTCGCCACTGGCGGTGAGCAGGCTGCGGCTGCCCAGGTGCTGCACCAGGCTTTCGGTGCGGCTGCGGTGCTCGATCAGGTCGGCGATGGTGCCGATCTTGAGCCCGTGTACGGCGGCAAAGCGCTGCAGATCGGGCAGGCGCGCCATGCTGCCGTCGTCGTTCATGATTTCGCAGATCACCGCCGCCGGGGTGCAACCGGCCAGTGCGGCGAGGTCGCAGCCGGCCTCGGTGTGGCCGGCGCGCAGCAGCACCCCGCCATCGACCGCTTGCAGCGGAAAAATGTGGCCCGGCTGCACCAGATCGGCGGCGCGGGCCTCGGGGGCCACGGCGGCTTGCACGGTGCGGGCGCGGTCGGCGGCCGAAATGCCGGTCGTCACGCCCTCGGCAGCCTCGATCGAAACCGTAAAGGCCGTGCCCATCTTGGTGCCGTTGCGCGCCACCATGGGCGGCAGTTGCAGCCGCTCGCAGCGCTCGCGCGTGAGCGTGAGGCAGATTAGGCCGCGGCCAAAGCGCGCCATGAAGTTGATCGCTTCGGGCGTGACGTGCTCGGCCGCCAGCACCAGGTCGCCCTCGTTTTCGCGGTCTTCTTCATCGACCAAAATCACCATGCGGCCAGCGCGCAGTTCGGCAACGATTTCAGAGACCGGGGCAATGACGGCCGGTTCGGGGCAAGGAGTGTTCATGGGGCAGTGGGGAGCATGCGTGCGACGTAGCGCGCGATCAGGTCGATTTCGAGGTTGAGCGGCTGGCCCGCTTGCAACTGGCCCAGCGTGGTGTGGGTGAGGGTGTGCCCGATTAGGTTGATGTGGCACTCGCAGCCCTCGGGGCGGTCGAACACGGCGTTCACGGTCAGGCTCACGCCGTTGACGGTGATGGAGCCCTTGGTGGCCAGGAACTTGCCCAGCGCCGCCGGAGCCAGCAGGCGCAGCGCCCAGCTCTCGCCCACCGGTGCAAAGTGCAGCACGCGCCCGACCGCATCCACGTGCCCGGTAACGATGTGGCCGCCGAGCCGGTCGTGGGCGCGCAAGGCTTGCTCCAAGTTGACCGGGCCGGGGGCGTCGAGCCCGGCGGTGTGCGCCAGCGATTCGGCCGAGACTTCGACCGTAAACGCGTGGGCCGCGAGATCGAGCGTGGTGACGGTCATGCACGCGCCGTTGAGGGCGATGCTGTCGCCCAAGCCCACCCCAGCCAAATAGCCCGGTGGGGTTTGAATGCACAGGCGCTTGCCGTGCTGCGCCGAAGGGCCAAGCGGATGGACGGCGGTGATGCGCCCCACCCCGGTGATGATTCCGGTAAACATGGGGCTATTGTCGCACTTCATCGACCAAGGTCTTGAACTCGTCGATGTCTTGGAAGCTGCGGTAGACGCTGGCAAAGCGGATGTAGGCCACCTGGTCGATTTTTTTGAGCTCGCGCATCACCATCTCGCCCAGGCGCTGCGAGGCCACCTCGCGCTGGCCGAGTTGCAGCAGGGTTTCTTCGATGCGCTCGATGGCGGCATCGATCTGCTGCGTGCTCACCGGGCGCTTGCGCAGCGCCAGCGCGAAGCTGGCGCGCAGCTTGGCGGCCTCGTAGTCGATGCGGCGGCCGTCTTTTTTCACCACCTGCGGCAGCGCCAATTCGGGCCGCTCGTAGGTGGTGAAGCGCTTGTCGCAGGCCGGGCAGCGGCGGCGCCGGCGCACGTGCTGCCCGTCTTCGGCCACCCGGGTTTCGGCCACTTGGGTGTCCGGGTGGGCGCAAAAGGGGCACTTCATGGCGCGCCGGGGCCGCTGTGGCCACAATGGGCCATTAGGCCGCCGCAGCCAGCGCAGCGCTGGCCTAGGCGCTGGGCGGGCGCAGCCACAAGCCGCTCAACCATAGACCGGGAAGCGCGTGGTCAGGGCGTGCACCTGGGCGCGCACCGCTTCCAGCTTGGCTTCGTCGCGCGGGTGCTCGAGCACGTCGGCCACCAGGTTGGCAGTCAGGCGCGCTTCTTCGTCCTTGAAGCCGCGCGTGGTCAGGGCCGGGGTGCCGATGCGCACGCCGCTGGTGACCATCGGCTTTTCCGGGTCGTTGGGGATGGCGTTTTTGTTGATCGTCATGTGGGCCCGGCCCAGCACCGCCTCGGCCTCTTTGCCGGTGATGCCCTTGGCGCGCAGGTCCACCAGCATCACGTGGCTTTCGGTGCGCCCGCTGACGATGCGCAGGCCGCGCTCGGTGAGCGTTTGCGCCATGATCTGGGCGTTGCGCAGCACCTGCTGCTGGTACAGCTTGAACTCGGGTTGCAGCGCCTCTTTGAAGGCCACCGCCTTGGCGGCGATCACGTGCATCAGCGGGCCGCCTTGCAGGCCAGGGAAGATGGCGCTGTTGATGGCTTTCTCGTGCTCGGCCTTCATCAGGATGATGCCGCCGCGCGGCCCGCGCAGGCTCTTGTGGGTGGTGGAAGTGACCACATCGGCATAGGGCACCGGATTGGGGTACACACCGGCGGCGATCAGACCGGCGTAGTGCGCCATGTCCACCATGAAAATCGCGCCCACTTCTTTGGCGATGCGGGCAAAGCGCTCGAAGTCGATGCGCAGGCTGTAGGCCGAGGCCCCGGCGATGATCAGCTTGGGCCGGTGTGTGCGCGCCTTGGCTTCCATGGCTTCGTAGTCGATGGCTTCATCGGCATTCAGGCCGTAAGAGATGGCGTTGAACCACTTGCCGCTCATGTTGAGCGCCATGCCGTGCGTGAGGTGCCCGCCTTCGGCCAGGCTCATGCCCAAAATGGTGTCGCCGGGCTTGAGGAAGGCCAGAAACACGGCCTCGTTGGCCGACGCGCCGCAGTGCGGCTGCACGTTGGCGGCATCGGCGCCAAAAAGCTGCTTGACGCGGTCGATGGCGAGCTGCTCGGCCACGTCCACGTACTCGCAGCCGCCGTAGTAGCGCTTGCCGGGGTAGCCTTCGGCGTATTTGTTGGTCAACTGCGTGCCTTGGGCCGCCAACACGGCAGGCGAGGCGTAGTTTTCGCTGGCGATGAGCTCGATGTGCTGCTCTTGGCGCACGTGCTCGGCTTGAATGGCGGCCCAGATTTCGGGGTCGGATTGTTCGATCAGGTGGCGGCGGTCGTACATGCAGGCAGTCCTTGGGGTCGGTCGGTGGAGGCTAAGGAATCGGACCCTTGGCGGGCCAAGGGCTGCCCAGGCGAACGGCTGAGAACGGCCCTGGATGGGCCGCCGTGCGCTCCCCCGTGGTAAAAGTTTCCACGTCGGCCCGCGTGGGTTGTGGCGCTGTTGTCGCAAGCACCGCCCACCCTTGCGGGTGCAAAGCGGCCATACACAAACAGCGCAGCGGGCCTATCGCCAGTCGCGCACGGCCCAAATTTTATCAGGCGGCTGGGAGCGAATCGCCCGGGTAGGGGGCGGTACCCGACTGCCTTGGCGGGCCAAGATCCAGGGTGGCGGGGGCCTTGGCCTCCAGCTCGGGGGCGGCCACAAGGGGGCGTTCTGGCGTGGATACGGCCGCAGCGTCGGCCTCGAGCCCCGGCGCTGGCGCTGCACCGACCGTGGCGGACGGCGCGTCGGCTGGGCCAGGGGCACGGGCCAGCGTTTGACGCTGCTGGGCATTGAAGCCAACCCGCTGGCCTGCAGCCACGAGGTGCAGCCGGTCGCGCTCCGAGAGCACGCGGTCGATGTAGTCGCGCCCGTCGGTGCTCACCGCCCCCACGTACAGGCGCAGCCCACCCTCGACCGAGCCGGAGCGGCGGATGGTGTCGCGCAGAATCATGGCCCCCACGCGCAGGTTGGTGAGCGGGTCGAACACCGCCATGTTGCCGCCAAAATCTTCCAGCTTGGCGCTGTGCACGCGCGTCATGACCTGCATCAGGCCCTGCGCGCCCACCGGGCTGGCGGCAAAGGGGTTGAAGCGCGACTCCATCGCCATCACGGCCAAAATCAGCTTGGGGTCGAGGTCGAGCTGCTTGCCCACCACAAAGGCTTCGGCCACCAGCGCGCTCATGGGCTCTTTGGCGACGCGGTACTTGCGGCTGAGCCAATTGGCCACCCGCTCTTGCTCATCGGGCAGCGCCTGCGGGTCGGACACCGTCACGCGGTCGATGGCCTGTGGGTCGACGGCCACCCCGAAGGCCGACATTTGGCGCTCCAGCAACCAGGCCAAGGCGCGGCTCTCGATGCCATCGCGCAACTGCGGCTGGGTGGCCAGCGCGAATGCCGCCAAGGCCAGCAACAGGCCCAGCAGCACCAGGCTGCCACGCGTCAGGCGCAGCAAAGGCCGCGCCAGCGCAGCCGCCGCCCAAGGCGTCCAAACGGACCCAGCTGACACAGCAGCGCCAGAGCCCGGAACGGGAGAGAGAGAGATGGCGTTCATGGTTTTCCTCATGGGGGCACACCGGCGCAGACCCATCGTCATTGCCAGTTCAGCCCCGATGGTTGGGCCGAGGGCGGGCTGCACAGGCCAGCGCTCGGACGGATCTGGTGCGGCCGCCCGAAGCGACTCAAGGGAAAACACCAGGCTGAAGATGCGCGGATGGTAGGGGCCTCAAAATACCTTGTCAAGCCTTAAAAAACGATGCTTCAAAATTTATAGCTATAAGCAGAAACCCGCCAAGGGGCCGGCACAGGCTTTGCGGGAGGAAACAGGCACCCGATGACATACAAAAAAATTCATCGGCAAAATTTTCGTCATAGTTTTATTTTTCTAGCCACCCACCGCCAGAGCCGCTAAAGTGGGGCTGTCTGTTTCGGCGCTTTGATCTAACCAGCCGGAGCCGACCACTGCCCGCGCCGGGGTTTTCCTCGGCGCCCGGCATTTGAAACGCAAGCAATCCCTTGCTTGCGACGCGGTGTGACGACAACACTCCGCCGCGTCACCGGGCCCGAAGTCCCTTCGGCCCAACGGCCTCAGTGGGTGCAGCCCGCTGGGGCCGTTTCGTTTGCTGTTGCTCCGCCAACCCTGCCTAGGCCGGCTCTGGCGTGGGCCATGCCTTGCCCACCCACGCAATCAGTCGGCCGTGGCGCGGCGGCGCACTTGGTCGAGGTAGGCGGCCCCGTCGGGTGGGGTGCCGCTGCGCTGGCTTTCCCAGATCATGCGCCCCAGGCACTCCATCACCTCATGCTGCGCCGCGTGCACGCTGCCCCGGCGCGCCGCCAGCAGCTCGACTGCCTGCCGGATGCCGGGCGGTTGGTCGATCGAGCACTGCTCGCTGATGCTCAGGTGCATCGAGAGGTGCAAAAACGGGTTGTCGCGCTGCGGCTCTGGCACGCCCATGGCTTGCAGGGCCGCGTCCAGATCGGCCAGATCGGCGTGGTATTCGGGGTGGCGCTCGATCCACTGCCCGGCCAGCACCTCGATCGGTTCCATCGCGGCTGGCTGGCCCAGCTTGGCATAGACGCCACAGAAAAATCGGCGCACATCGGCTTGTGAGGGTTCAAACATGGCCCGATTGTGGCCTCTGCGCGCCTTGGACGCTGCGCCGCCCTCAGATTTTCCAGGCCGGCACCACCCAATTGCGCCACAGCGCCAGCGCGCGCAACCCAAAGGTAAGCACCACGCACAGCAGCATGGCCTGCTCGGACGAACCGCTCCAGTGCCACCAACCCACATAAGCCCAGCCGCCCACAAAGGCGCAGATGGCGTAGGGCTTGTGGTCGTTGAAGGCGCTCGGGATTTCGTTGCACACCACGTCGCGCAGCACGCCGCCAAACACGCCCGTCACCACCCCCATCAGCACCGCCACCAGCTCGGGCATGCCGACCGCCAGCGCCTTGCTCACGCCGATGGCGGCAAACAGCCCCAGCCCCAGCGCGTCGGGCCACTGCATGGCGCGCTCGGTGGGCTCAAAATGGCGCTGGCGCATGAACAGCACCGCCAGCAGGCACAGGGCGAGCAAAAACCACAGCCAGTGCTGATGTTCGACCCAAAAGAAGGGGCGCTGGTCGAGCAGCAAATCGCGCAGGGTGCCGCCGCCAAAGGCGGTCAGAAACGCCACCGTGAACACCCCCACCAGATCGAGCCGCTTGTGCGCCGCCGCCAGCAAGCCCGACAAGGCGCCCGCCAGCACGGCCCCGGATTCGATCACGACGCTCAAGTGTTGAAACCAGTGCAGCAGTTCTTGCATAGGAGGCTAATGGTAGAGTGTCTGTCAAACGCTTTTTTCAGGAGCCACCACATGACCGTGATCGTTGTCGCCAACCCCAAGGGTGGCGTGGGCAAGTCCACCTTGTCCACCCAAGTGGCGGGCTACCTGGCCCGGCGCGGGCACACGGTGCTGCTGGGCGATTCGGATCGGCAGCAGTCGGCCAGCCGCTGGCTGGCGCTGCGGCCTAAGCAGGCGCGACCGATTGTGACATGGGATGCCAGCCACGGTGACAGCCTCAAGCCGCCCCCCGGCACCACCCACGTGGTGCTCGACACCCCAGCAGGCCTGCACGGGCGCGATCTCAAAGAGGTGCTCAAACGCGCTGACAAGCTGCTGATTCCGCTGCAGCCGAGCGTGTTCGACATCATGGCGACGCAAGACTTCGTGGCCGAGTTGCAAGAGCGCCGCCGCAGCGTCGGCTTGCCGATCGGGGTGGTGGGGATGCGGGTCGATGCGCGCACGCACTCGGCCGAGAAGCTGCGCAGCTTCGTCGAGGGCTTGGAGCTGCCCGTGCTGGCGTATTTGCGCGACACGCAAAACTACATTCACCTGGCGGGCCAAGGGCTGACGCTGTTTGATGTGGCGCCGGGGCGGGTGCAGCGCGACCTCGAACAGTGGCTGCCGATCTGCCGCTGGCTGGAGCACTGAAACCCGCAAGCGCTCACGCGCCGCTGGCGGCGGGCACGCCACCGGCAAACCCCTGCTGGCGCCAGGCCTCGAAGGCCACCACCGCCACCGCGTTGGACAGGTTGAGGCTGCGCTGACCCGGCCGCATCGGCAAGCGCAGTTGCTGCGCCGGCCCGATTTTAGCCAGCAATTCGGGCGGTAGGCCGCGCGTCTCGCACCCAAAAACGAACCAGTCGCCGGGCGCGTAGCGCGGCTCATAGGCCGAGCGCTGGGCCAAGCTGCTGAAGGTGAACAGGCGCTGCGGATCGGGCCGCTCCTGTGCCATAAAGGCGGCCCAGTCGCGGTGCAAGCGCAGCGCGGCGTATTCGTGATAGTCCAGCCCGGCGCGGCGCAGCAGCTTGTCGTCCAGCGAAAAGCCCAGCGGCTCGATCAGGTGCAGGGTGCAGCCGGTGTTGGCGCTCAGGCGGATCGCGTTGCCGGTGTTGGGCGGGATTTCGGGGTGTACCAGGACGAGGTTGAACATGGGGGGCGCGGTGCTTTGTGGGTGCTGTGGCCGCATCAATCCAGGCGGTTGAGCAGGGTTTGGGCCTGGTCGGCGTCGATCACCGGTTGCGGGGCCGGGGTGCGCGCAAACACCAGCGCGCTCACGCGCACCGCCCCGGCGTCGAGCAGGTGGCGCGCAGCGGCCTGCAGGGTGGCCCCGGTGGTGAGCACGTCATCAACCAACACCCAGTGCTGGCCAGCCAAGGCGCTGCGCTGGCTGGGGTTGACGGCAAAGGCTTGCTGGGCGTGCGCCAAGCGCGCGGCGCGGCCGAGTTCGTGCTGCACCTGCCGGGTGTCGCGGTGCAACAGGGCCGCAGGCAGCGCCGGCAAGCCGCTGGCGCGCTGCAACGCATGCGCCAGCTCCCACGCCTGGTTGAAGCCGCGCTCGGCTTGCCGGGCTGGGCTGAGCGGAATCGGGATCAGGCCGTCGGCTTGGGTGAGCAGATCGTGCGCCTGCGGGTTTTGCAGCATCAGTTGCGCCAGCGCATGGCCCCAAGCCGGTTGCGAGCGAAACTTGAACTGCGCCACCAGATCGACCCACGGCCATTCGTAGCTGACTCGCGCCACGCACTGGGTCAGTGGGCCGGGTCCGGCTTCGGTGCAGCGTATGCACAGGGCCAGCCCGGGCGCCAGCGGCAAGGCGCACTGCGGGCAGCGTGGCAACAGGCGCGCATACTGGCCGCAGCAGTCTGGGCAGACGGCGCTGCGGCCCCACGTGCGGCAGACGGCGCACAGGGTGGGCAAGGGCAGGCGGTGCAGCCAGCGCATGGTCAGCCCGAGACAGGCGGAGGGGTGCGCGGCGGCGCCGCAGCGGCCAAGGCTTTAGTTGCGGCTCTGGTCCACCAGCTTGTTTTTGGCAATCCAGGGCATCATGGCGCGCAACTGGCCGCCCACCACCTCGATCGGGTGCTCGGCCGTGTTGCGCCGCCGCGCCGTCATGCTCGGGTAGTTCAGGCTGCCTTCTTGGATGAACATCTTGGCGTAGTCGCCATTCTGGATGCGCTTGAGGGCATTGCGCATGGCCTTGCGCGACTCTTCGTTGATGACTTCGGGGCCGGTCACGTACTCGCCAAACTCGGCGTTGTTCGAGATCGAGTAGTTCATGTTGGCGATGCCGCCTTCGTACATCAGGTCCACGATCAATTTCAGCTCGTGCAGGCACTCGAAGTAGGCCATTTCGGGCGCGTAGCCGGCTTCGGTCAGGGTTTCGAAGCCCATTTTCACCAGCTCGACCGCACCGCCGCACAGCACCGCTTGCTCGCCAAACAGGTCGGTTTCGGTTTCTTCCTTGAAGCTGGTCTGGATGATGCCGGCCTTGCCGCCGCCGTTGGCCATGGCGTAGGAAAGAGCCAGATCGCGCGCCTTGCCGGACTGGTCTTGGTGCACCGCCACCAAGTGCGGCACGCCGCCGCCTTGGGTGTAGGTGTTGCGCACCGTGTGGCCAGGGGCCTTGGGCGCGACCATCCAGACATCGAGGTCGGCGCGCGGCACCACCTGGTTGTAGTGGATGTTGAAGCCGTGCGCAAAGGCCAGCGAAGCGCCTTTCTTCATGTTCGGCTCGATGTTGTTTTTGTAGACGGCGCCGATCTGCTCATCGGGCAGCAGCACCATCACCACGTCGGCGGCGGCCACGGCCTCGTTGACTTCCAGCACCTTCAGGCCGGCCTTGCCGACCTTGTCCCACGAGGCGCCGCCCTTGCGCAGGCCCACCACCACCTTGACGCCGCTGTCGTTGAGGTTTTGCGCGTGCGCGTGGCCCTGGCTGCCGTAGCCGATGATGGCCACGGTCTTGCCCTTGATCAGGCTGAGGTCACAGTCTTTGTCGTAGAAAACTTTCATGCTCGAGGCTCCAAAAAAAGAAGGGGGGGGATGGGTGATGATACGGGTGCGCGGGCCTTCAGACCCGCAAGATGCGCTCGCCGCGCCCGATGCCGCTGGGGCCGGTGCGCACGGTTTCCAAGATAGCGCTGCGCTCGAGCGCCTGCAAAAAGGCGTCGTTCTTGGCTTGGTCGCCGGTGAGCTCGATGGTGTAGCTCTTGTCGGTCACGTCGATGATGCGGCCGCGAAAGATGTCGGCCATGCGCTTCATCTCCTCGCGCTCCTTGCCCACCGCGCGCACTTTGACCAGCATCAGCTCGCGCTCGGTGTAGGCGCCTTCGGTCAGGTCCACCACCTTGACCACCTCGATCAGGCGGTTGAGGTGCTTGGTGATCTGCTCGATCACCTCGTCAGAGCCCGTGGTCTGGATCGTCATGCGCGACAAGGAGGCGTCTTCGGTCGGGGCCACGGTGAGCGACTCGATGTTGTAGCCACGCGCCGAAAACAGCCCCACCACGCGCGACAGGGCACCGGCTTCGTTTTCCAGCAGGACAGAAATGATGTGTTTCATGGTTTGCACTCCAGAGCCTGGCCTTAAAGGTCTTCGCTGCCGAGCAGCATTTCGGTGATGCCCATGCCGGCTTTGACCATGGGGAAGACGTTTTCGGTCGGGTCGGTGCGAAAGTCCATGAACACGGTGCGGTCCTTGAGCGCACGCGCCTCGCGCAGCGCCGGCTCCACATCCTGCGGGCGCTCGATCAGCATGCCGACGTGGCCATAGGCCTCGGCGAGCTTGACGAAGTTGGGCAGCGCGTCCATGTAGCTGTGGCTGTAGCGGCCCGAGTATTCGATCTCCTGCCACTGGCGCACCATGCCGAGGTAGCGGTTGTTGAGCGAAATGATCTTGATCGGGGTTTCGTACTGCAGGCAGGTGGACAGCTCCTGGATGCACATCTGCACCGAGCCTTCGCCGGTGACGCAATAGACCTCGCTCTCGGGCCGCGCCAGCTTGATGCCCATGGCGTAGGGCAGGCCCACGCCCATGGTGCCCAAGCCGCCGGAGTTGATCCAGCGCCGTGGCCGGTCGAACTTGTAGAACTGCGCCGCCCACATCTGGTGCTGCCCGACGTCGGAGGTGACGTAGGCGTCGGCGTCGCGGGTCATGTTCCAGAGCGTTTCGATCACGTATTGGGGCTTGATCACGTCCGAATTGCCGCGCTCGTACTTGAGGCAGTCGCGGCTGCGCCAACCTTCGATGGTTTCCCACCAAGCCGCCAGCGCGCGCCCATCGGGCCGCACCGGGCTTTCTTGCAGCATGGCGAGCAGCTCGGTGAGCACCTCGCGCACATCGCCCACAATCGGCACATCGACCTTGACGCGCTTGGAAATGCTCGACGGGTCGATGTCGATGTGGATGATCTTGCGCTCGTTTTGGGCAAAGTGCTTGGGGTTGCCGATCACGCGGTCGTCAAAGCGCGCCCCGACGGCCAGCAGCACATCGCAGCTCTGCATCGCATTGTTGGCTTCCAGCGTGCCGTGCATGCCCAACATGCCGAGAAACTTGCGATCGGTTGCCGGGTAGGCGCCCAAGCCCATCAGGGTATTGGTAACCGGAAAGCCCAGCAGCTCACACAGGGCGCGCAGCTCGGGCACGGCGTTGCCCAGCAGCACCCCGCCGCCGGTGTAGATGTAAGGCCGCTTGGCCGCCAGCAGCAGTTGCAAGGCCTTGCGGATTTGCCCGCCGTGGCCCTTGCGCACCGGGTTGTAGGAGCGCAGACTGACCGACTCCGGGTAGCCGCTGTAGGCAATTTTCTTGAAGGACACGTCCTTCGGAATATCGACCACCACCGGGCCGGGGCGGCCGCTGCGCGCCAAGTAAAAGGCTTTTTTTAGCGTCAGCGCCAGGTCGCGCACGTCTTTGACCAGAAAGTTGTGCTTGACGATGGGGCGCGTGATGCCCACCGTGTCGCACTCTTGGAAGGCGTCGAGCCCGATCGCGGCCGTGGGGACCTGACCGGTGATGATCACCATCGGGATGCTGTCCATGAAGGCGGTGGCGATGCCGGTGACAGCGTTCGTTACCCCAGGGCCGGAAGTGACCAGCGCCACCCCCACGTCGCCGGTGGCTCGGGCGTAGCCGTCGGCGGCGTGCACCGCGGCCTGCTCGTGGCGCACCAGCACGTGCTGGATGGTGTCTTGCTTGTAGAGTGCGTCGTAGATGTAGAGCACGGCGCCGCCGGGGTAGCCCCAGAGGTAGCGCACGTTTTCGGCCTGTAGGGCGCGCACGAGGATTTCGGCGCCCATCAGTTCTTCGGGGCTGCCGGGAGTGCCAGGGCTGGATGCCAGGCCGGATGCGGATTGTTTGATTTCCATTTGATGAACCTTTCGGGTATTTCTCTGACGAAAAACCTTGGGTGCCTCTGAGCCAGCCCTTGTGGAGCCGCTTTGAGACTTAAGGCCAAAGCCATGGCGGAAAAAACCGCGCAACCTTGACCCGTTTGCCGTTTGAATTGGGTAAGCGCGCATTATGGCATGTTCGGCTGCGGCCCGGCCTGCGTTGCACCCCGACATTGCGCCACGTTGCAGCCGCATCACTTGCCGGGTGCGACAATGCGCCCCGATTCGCCTCTCCGCCTGCACGCCGCCACCCGCTTCTTCCGCCGCCACCCCGCACATGAGCAAAAACCGACCCGCCTCTCCGGCCCAGCCAGAATCCCCCGCCGCCCCGGACCAGGCCAAACCAGCCGCCGCCACCCTCAGCGCCCCCTCGCTGCGCCGGCGCATGGCCTGCTGGCTGTACGAGGGCACGCTGATGTTTGGCGTGATCTTCATGTCCGCGCTGGCCTTTGGCGTGCTCACCGACAGCCGCGATCCGATGCAAAACCGGCACGCGCTGCAAGGCTTTTTGTTCCTGATCGGGGGCCTGTATTTCGCTTACTTCTGGCACAAGGGCCAGACGCTGGCCATGAAAACCTGGCACATTCGCGTGGTAGACCACGCCGGGCGACCGCTGCGGCTGGCGCACGCGCTGTGGCGCTACGTGCTGAGCTGGGTCTGGTTTGCGCCGCCCATGGTGCTGGGTGCGCTGCTCGGTTTGGAAGTGTCATGGATTTTGTGGATGATGTTGGCTTGGGTGCCCCTCTACGCGCTGTTGGCGCGCTGGCACCCGCAGCAACAGTTTTGGCACGACGCCTGGGCCGGCACGAGGCTGATCCATGCACCCCCAACCGCACCCAGCGCCTGATCGATGAACGAAGAACCCGCCCTGCCCCACCTGGACCCGGTCACACAAGAAAAGCGACGCGGCATCTTGCGCCTCTGGAACGCCATGGGCTACTCGCTTATGGGGCTGCGCGCCGCCTGGGACGAATCGGCCTTTCGCCAGGAGTCGCTGGCGGCCTTCATCATGGTGCCGGCGGCGTTTTGGGTCGGGCGCGACTGGGTCGAGGTTGGGCTGCTGGTGGGCACCGTGCTGCTGGTGATGATCGTCGAGCTGCTCAACACCGGCATCGAGACCGCCATCGACCGCATCGGACCGCAATGGCACCACCTGTCCAAACGCGCCAAAGACATGGGCAGCGCCGCCGTGCTGCTGAGCCTGCTGCTGTGTGGTGGGGTTTGGCTGGGGGCGCTGCACGCGCGTTTCTGGGGCGGCTAGCGGCCCCGGCCTCGGCGGCGCCTCCGGCTTGGCAGACGCCTTGGCCGCATGACACAATGGCGGCATCATGTACACATCCCCCGCCCCTTTGGCCGCCCCGGCCTTCTCGCTTTGTGTCTTTTGTGGCTCGCGCAGCGGCGAAAACCCGCACTTCGCCCAGGCGGCGCAAGCGGTCGGGCAGTGGATCGGCCAGCACGGCGGCCAACTGGTCTATGGCGGCGGCAACAACGGGCTCATGGGCCTGCTGGCCGACGCGGCGCTCGACGCCGGGGCCCGCGTGGTGGGGGTGATTCCGCAAAGCCTAGAGATCAAGGAACACGCCAAGCGCGAGTGCACCGAACTGCACGTGGTGCCCTCGATGCACCGGCGCAAGCAGCTCATGGCCGAACGCGCCGATGCCTTCCTCATCCTGCCCGGCGGCATCGGTACGCTGGAAGAATGGTTTGAGGTCTGGAGCTGGCGCCAGCTTGGTTACCACGACAAACCCATCGGGGTGCTCAACGTGGACGGCTTTTACGACCCGCTGCTGGCTGCGCTGGGGCAGAGCGCGCAGGCCGGCTTCATGGACACTTGGCAACTGGACCTGATCCAGATTTCCTCCCGCATCGAGGCGCTGCTGCCCGCGCTGGTGCAAAACGCCGGTTTTGCGCCGCCGGATCGGCTGGAGCAAATCTGAAAACCCGTCGCGCGGCCGCCCGTGCTTCTGCGGCGGGCGCTGCGCTCAAATCGCCGTGTCGTCCTGCTCGCCGGTGCGGATGCGCACCACGCGCTCGACCGGGGTGACGAAAATCTTGCCATCGCCGATCTTGCCGGTGCGCGCGGCGCGGATGATGGCATCGACGCAGCGCTCCACGTCTTCGGACTTGAGCACCACGTCGATGCGCACCTTGGGCAGAAAATCGACCACGTACTCGGCCCCGCGGTAGAGCTCGGTGTGGCCTTTCTGGCGCCCAAAACCCTTGACCTCGGTCACCGTCAGGCCGGTCACGCCCTGCTCGGCCAGTGCCTCGCGCACTTCTTCGAGCTTGAACGGTTTGATGACGGCGGTGATTTGTTTCATGCGCAAGGGCTCCAACGAAATATGACTGGCCTGACTTTATCATGCATCCCATGACTGCTGCGGCCGAACCGGTATTTCGTGCGCGCGCCCTGTGCAAGCACTACCCCATGGGCGAGGTGCAGGTGCAGGCGCTGCGCGGCATCGACCTCGACTTGTACCCAGGCGAGTTCGTGGTGCTGCTGGGGGCATCGGGCAGCGGCAAATCGACCCTGCTCAACATCCTGGGTGGGCTGGACCGCCCCAGCAGCGGGCAGGTGCAGTGTCAGGGCCACAAGCTGGACGCGGCCGACGAGGCCGAACTGACGCGCTTCCGACGCGCCTCAATCGGCTTCGTGTTCCAGTTCTACAACCTCATCCCCAGCCTGACGGCGCTGGAAAACGTGCAACTGGTGACCGACATCGCCTCCGACCCCATGCCGGCCGCGCAAGCGCTGGAATGGGTCGGGTTGAGCGAGCGCCAGCACCATTTCCCGGCCCAGCTCTCGGGCGGCGAGCAGCAGCGGGTGGCGATTGCGCGCGCCATTGCCAAGCGCCCGGCTGTGCTGCTGTGCGACGAACCCACGGGCGCGCTCGATTCGCGCACCGGGGTGCGGGTGCTGGAAGCGCTGCGGCGCATCCACCAGCAGCTCGGTGCCCTGACGGTGGTGATCACGCACAACGCGGTGATTGCCGACATGGCGGACCGCGTGATCTACCTGAGCGACGGCCGGATCGAGCGCGAACTACGCAACCCGGCCCCCAAAGCGCCGCAGGAGTTGCACTGGTGAAAGCGCTGCAGCGCAAACTGCTGCGCGACGCCTGGCAGTTGCGCGGCCAGGCGCTGGCGATTGCGCTGGTGGTGATAGGCGGCATCGCCACCCTGGTGATGGCGCTGAGCAACTACCAGGCGCTGCAGCAGACGCGCGAGCGCTTTTACGCCGAACACCGCTTTGCCGACTTGTTTGCCAGCCTGCAGCGCGCGCCCCTGACCCTGCTGCCCGAGCTGGCCGCCCTGCCCGGCGTGCACCAAGCCGAAGGGCGCGTGCAGGCGCTGGCGCAACTGGAGCTGGCCGGCTTCGAGCGCCCCATCACCGGGCAACTGGTTTCACTGCCGCAGCACCCCGGGGGCCTGAACCAGTTGTACCTGCGCAGCGGCCACTGGCCCGCCCAGCCCTGGGAGGCGGTGCTGGGCGAAGCCTTCGCGCTGGCGCACGGCCTGCAGGCGGGCGATGCGCTGGTGGCGATCGTCAACGGCCGCCGCCAGGCGCTGCGCATCAGCGGCATTGGCCTCTCGCCCGAGTTCACCTACCCGGTGCGGCCGGGCGACCTGTTCCCTGATTTTGTGCACTTCGCGGTGCTGTGGCTGCCGCACGACACGCTGGCCGCTGCGCTCGATCTGGAGGGGGCCTTCAACCAGTTGGCGCTGGAGCTGGCCCCCGAGGCCACCGAGGCGGATCTGATCGCCGCCGTGGACCGGCTGTTGCAGCCCTATGGCGGCCGCGGCAGCCACGGGCGCGACTTGCAGTTTTCGCACCGCTTGCTGGAAGAGGAGTTGCTGGGCTTGCGCACCATGTCGCTCCTGTTTGGCCTGATCTTTCTGGGCGTGACGGCGTTTTTGCTCAGCGTGGTGAGCGCGCGCCTGATCCGCACCCAGCAAGAGCAGATCGCGCTGCTCAAAGCCTTTGGCTACCGCAACCGGCAGATCGCGGCCCATTACGCCAGCCTGGTGCTGCTGCTGGTGAGCGTGGGCGTGCTGCCCGGGCTGGCGCTGGGGGCCTGGCTGGGGCGCGGCATGGCCGAGCTCTACGCCAGCTTCTACCACTTTCCTTTTTTGGACTGGGGCCTGCGGCCCGAGCTGGTGTTGCTGGCCTGTGCCTTTGCGCTCAGCGCCGCTGCCCTAGGCACTGCGGCCGGCCTGTGGCGCGCCTGGCGGCTGGCCCCGGCCGAGGCCATGCGCCCGCCCAGCCCAGCGCGCTTTGCCCACTCGCGCAGCGAAAGGCTGCTGCCCAGCCGCTGGCTGCCGCCGTCGGCGCGCATGGTGGCGCGCCAGTTGGAGCGCCACCCTGGGCGCACGCTGCTTTCGGTGCTGGGCATCGCGCTGGCGGGCGGGATTTTGATCCTGTCGCGGCTGCAAGCCAGTGCCATCGACGAAATCGTGCGGGTGCAGTTCGATTTGGTGCAGCGCGAGCACATCAGCCTGGTTTTCACCCAAGCCACCCCGAGCAGCGCCCTGGCCGAACTGGCCAGCCTGCCGGGCGTGCTGGCCGTCGAAGGGGTGCGGCACAGCCCGGTGCGGCTGCGCCACGGGCCGCGCAGCTTCGTCAGTGCGGTGCAGGGGCTGCCGGCGCAGAGCGAGCTGCGGCGCGTGCTCGATGCCAATCTGCAAGCGGTCGAACTGCCGGCCCAGGGCCTGCTGCTGACCGAGCACCTGGCGCAGAGGCTGGACATCCGCCCTGGGCAGACGCTGCAAGTGGAGTTTCTGGACGGCCGCCGCGACACCCTGTGGCTGCCGGTGGCTGGCACGGTGCAGGAATACTTGGGCGTGGGCGTGTATGCGCGGCTCGACTGGCTCAACGCCTTGCTGCTCGAAGGCGAGCGGCTCACCGGCGCCCTGCTGCGCATCGACCCGGCGCAGGAAAGCGCGCTGCTGCAGGCGCTGCGCCAGCGCCCCGGCGTGGCCACCGTGAGCGAGCAAGAGCGCGCCATCGCCGCCTTCATGGACACCATGGCCGAAGGCCTGCTGACCTTTGGCCTGATCATGACGCTGCTGGCCTCCAGCATCGCGGTCGGGGTGGTCTATAACGCGGCGCGCATCACGCTGGCTGAGCGCGCGCGCGATCTGGCCAGCCTGCGCGTGCTGGGCTACACCCCGCAAGAGGTGCGCGACCTGCTGCTGGGCGAGCTGGGCGCGCTGGTGCTGCTGGCGCTGCTGCCCGCCTTTGCCATCGGCTACGGCCTGAGTGCGCTGCTGGTGGCGGGGATGCAAAACGAGCTGTTTCGCATTCCGCTGGTCGTCACGCCGCAGGCTTTTGCCTTGGGCGGCTTGGTGATGCTGCTGGCCTCGGGGCTGGCGGCTTGGTGGGCCCTGCGCCGCCTGCGCCAACTGGACCTGGTGGCCGTGTTAAAAACCCGGGAGTGAAAATGACCCATCCCCTGCCCTCTGCCCCCTGGCTGCGCTACCTGCTCGCGGCCGCCGTGTTGGCGGCCTTGCTGGCGCTGGCGCTGTGGCCGGCGCGCCACCTGGTGGACCACGCCACGGTGCAGCAGGGCACGGTGCGCGAGAGCTTCGAGGCCGAAGGCCGCGCCCGCATGCAACAGCGCTTTGTGCTGAGTGCGCCGGTGGCTGGCGTGGTGGAGCGGCTGGAGTGGGAGCCCGGCGAGCGCGTGCAGGCCGGGCAGGTGCTGGTGCGCTTGCGCCCACTGGCCAGCCCGGCGCTGGATGCGCGCAGCCGCGCCCAAGCGCAGGCGCAGGCCGCAGCGGCGCAGAGCGCCTACGCAGCCGCCCAGGCCGAAACCGCAGCGGCCGCCCAAACGGCCCAACTGGCCGCCAGCGCCGCCGATCGCGCAGAGGCGCTGGCGGCGCAGGGCATGGTGTCGACCGCGGCGCTGCAGCAGGCGCAAGCGCAGCGCGAAGCCAGCGCGCAACGCGCACAAAGCGCGCAATGGAGTCAGGGCAGCGCCCGCTACCAGCGCGACGCCGCCCGCGCCGCCTTGCTGGCGCACGACCCGGCGCGCCCCGCAGAGGCGGCGCTGCTGCTGCGCGCCCCCATCGACGGCGTGCTGCTGCGGCGCCACTTGCAGAGCGAGCGCGCCGTGGCGCTGGGTGAGCCGATCTTGGAGCTGGGCAAACCGCAGGCGCTCGAAGCCGAGGCCGATGTGCTGTCGGCCGACGCGGTGCGGCTGCGCCCCGGCATGGCGGTCGAGCTGCTGCGCTGGGGCGGCCCGGCCACGCTCCAGGCTGAGGTGCAGCGCATCGAGCCGGCGGCCTTCACCCAGGTGTCGGCGCTCGGGGTGCAGGAGCAGCGGGTGCGGGTCTGGCTGGCGCTGCGCGACGAGCCCGCCGCTTGGGCGGGCTTGGGCGAGGGCTACCGGGTGCAGGCGCGCTTTGTGCTGCGCGCAGTGCCCGAGGCCCTCTACCTGCCCAGCGCCGCCGTGTTTCGCCACGGTGGCACGAATGGCCCCCGCACCGAACCCGGCTGGGCGGTGTATCGCATCGAAGGGCAGCGCGCCCGCCTGCAAGCGGTGCAACTGGGCCTGCAGGGCGAAGGCCGGGTGCAGGTACTGGCTGGGCTGCAAGCGGGCGACCAAGTGGTGCTGCACCCGCCGCGCCAGCTCAGCGATGGCGCGCGGCTGCGGCTGCGCTGAGCGTTGACCGCACAGTCCACGCTCCTTTGACCCTTGCGAACCTTTGCCAGCGTCAAGCGCATCCTGATAAACTGCGCACCTATACCAGCGCGAGGTGAATTTATGGGCATAAACGTGAACTTGACGCCTCAACTCGAGGATCTTGTGCGCTCAAAGCTCAGTTCCGGGCTGTATTCCTCGGCCAGTGAGCTTGTGCACGAGGCGCTACGCCTCATGCAAGCACAGGACCACCTGAGGCAGGCCAAACTCCAAGAGCTTCGACTAGAGGTGTGCAAGGGTCTTGACAGTGGACCGAGTCAGCCTTGGGACGCCGATGCGCTCAAGCGCAAAGCACGCTCCCGGCTGTCGGCCAAGGTGGCCAGTTCGTAGATGGCGCGCGTCACCCGTCGGCCGCTAGCCGAGTCGGACATCCTGGAGATCTGGCAGTTCATAGCAGATGACAGCGTCGCAGCCGCAGACAGGTGGATCGATGAGCTGGACGAGAAAATGGCCCTGTGGGCCACGCAACCGATGATGGGCCGAGCCAGGGATGATCTCGCTCCAGGCCTTCGCAGCTTGGCCTTGGGCAGGTACGTCGTTTTCTTCGTGGCGCTCGCCGACGGCATCGATGTCGTGCGCGTCATGCATGGGGCGCGTGACATCGACAACACCTTTGCGCTCTAAGCACGCCCGCGCATGCGGCCTATTCAGCCCCGGTAGCGGTTGGTGTTGGGGTAGCGCCAGTCTTTGCCAAAGCTGCGCGGCGTCACGCGGGTGCCCAAGGGGCCTTGGCGGCGTTTGTATTCGCTCAGGCGCAGCAGCCGCAGCACCTGTTCCACGGCGGCTTGCGGGTAGCCCGCAGCGATGATCTCGGCCGCGCCTTGCTCTTGCTCCACGTAGCGCTCGACGATGGCGTCGAGCAGCTCGTAGGGCGGCAGGCTGTCTTGGTCGGTCTGGTCTGGGCGCAGCTCGGCGCTCGGCGGCCGGGTGATGATGCGCTCGGGGATCGGGTTCGAGCCGCCGCCGCAGGGGTCGTGGGCGTTGCGCCAGCGCGCCAGCTCAAAAACCCGGGTTTTGGGCACGTCCTTGAGCACGGCAAAGCCGCCCGCCATGTCACCGTAGAGGGTGCAGTAGCCGGTGGCCAGCTCGCTCTTGTTGCCGGTGGTGAGCACGATGGCGCCAAACTTGTTGGACAGCGCCATCAGCAGCGTGCCACGGATGCGCGCCTGCAGGTTTTCTTCGGTGAGGTCGGGCGCACGGCCTTCGAACAGGGGTTCGAGCGTGTGCAGCAGCGCCTCGAACACCGGCTCGATCGACACCTCCTGGTGGCGCACGCCCAGGCGCGCGGCCATCTCGCGCGCGTCGATGAGCGAAATCTCGGCGCTGTAGGGCGAAGGCAACATGAGCGTGCGCACGCGCTCGCGCCCCAAGGCATCGACCGCCAGCGCCAGCACCAGCGCCGAATCGATGCCGCCTGAGAGGCCCAGCAGCGCCCCCGGAAAACCGTTTTTCTCCACATAGTCGCGCAAGCCCAGCACCAGCGCCTGCCACAGCTCGGCCAACGGCTCGGGAACCGGGGCCACCGGGCCGTTGAGCCGCCAGGGACTGTGCGGCGCGGCAATGGCATCGAGGCGCAACAGCTCGGGCGCAAAACTGGCGGCGCGCGCGGCCAAGCGGCCGTCGGCATCGAGGGCGAAGCTGCGGCCCTCGAACACCACCTCGTCTTGCGCCCCCACCAGGTGCGCATAGACCAGCGGCAAGCCGGTCTCGGCCACGCGCTGGCGCATCACCTGCTCGCGCTGCGCGCCCTTGCCCCAGTGGTAGGGCGAGGCGTTGAGCACCAGCAGCAGCTCGGCCCCAGCGGCCTGGGACTGCGCGGCGGGCTCGGGGTACCAGGCGTCTTCGCAGATCAATAGCCCCATGCGCAGCCGCTGCCCGTGCCCGGTGGGCAGATCGAACACGCCCACGTCCTGGCCCGGCACGAAGGTGCGCTGCTCATCGAACACCAAGTAGTTGGGCAGCTCGCGCTTGGCGTAGCGCAGCAGCACCCGCCCATCGGCCAGCACCGAGGCGGCATTGAGGCAGCGCGTGCGGCCGTGGCCGCCGGAGGGCTCGTCGGCGGGGCTCGGTGGCACCAGCGCCGCCGGGTGCCCCAGCACCAGGTGCAGCCCAGGCCAATCGGCGCTCAGTCGCGCCAGTTCTTGCAGCGCCGCCTCGCAGTCGGCCACGAAGGCGGGCCGCAGCAGCAGGTCTTCGGCTGGGTAGCCGCACAGCGCCAGCTCGGGCGTGAGCAGCAGCCGCGCGCCTTGGGCGTGGGCCGCGCGCGCCGCCACCGCAATTTGCTGCACATTGCCAGCCAAGTCACCCACAACGGGATTGAGCTGCGCCACGCAGAGGGGCAGCGACGCGGTGACGGGCGCAGCCAAGGGCACCGAAGCAGCCAAGTCAGCAGGCAAGGCAGTTAACACAACAGCGCGTTCGTATTCTCGTGCGCCTCAGCCCTGCTGCTGCTCTTTCTCGTAGGCCGCGATGCCGTCGCGGATTTCCTGGTGCGCCGCTTCCAGCCCGTCCCAGCCCAGCACCTTGACCCACTTGCCGGGGTCGAGGTCCTTGTAGTGCTCGAAAAAGTGCTCGATCGCCTTCAGGCTGATCGGGTTCAGGTCCGACAGGCTTTGCCACTGCGAGTACAGCGGCAGGATTTTTTCGGTGGGCACCGCCAGCACCTTGCCATCGACGCCGCCTTCGTCCTCCATTTTCAGGATGCCCAGCGCGCGGCACGGCACCACCACCCCGGGCGGCAGCGGTACCGGCGTGATCACCAGCACATCCACCGGGTCGCCGTCACCCGAGATGGTTTTGGGCACGTAGCCGTAATTGGTCGGGTAGTGCATCGCCGTGTTCATGAAGCGATCGACGAAGATGCAGCCCGAGGCCTTGTCCACCTCGTACTTGATCGGATCGCCGTTCATCGAGATTTCGATGATGACGTTGAAAATGGCGGGCGCTTTGTTGCCAGGGGTGACGTGGTCGAGTGACATGATTGAAACGGCCTGTGATGAAGAATGGAATGGGCTAAGCAAACAAAGCGGCCACGCGATACACTGGCAGCCGACAGCGCTTGCTGCCACACAGCATTGAAGCCGATTTTACCGTCGCCAAACTGACTGGCAGCCTCTTGGTATAAGCTTGCAACCCATGTCCGAGCGCATCATCCCCTTGGTCAACGCCTTCAAGCCCGGCCTGCTGGTGCCCGCGTGGCCCAAGGGCGGGCCTGCTGCGCCACCCCGCGGCGAGCTGCTCGACGCGCTCGGGCGGCCGCTGCGCGATCTGCGCATCAGCGTCACCGACCGCTGCAACTTTCGCTGCAGCTACTGCATGCCGCGCGAGGTGTTTGACAGCCAGCACCGTTATTTGCCACACGCCGACTTGCTCAGCTTCGAGGAAATCACGCGGCTGGCGCGGATTTTTGTGGCGCACGGGGTGCGCAAGCTGCGCCTGACCGGCGGCGAGCCGCTGCTGCGCAAAAACATCGAATCCCTGATCGAGCAACTGGCGCAACTGCGCACGCCCGACGGCCAGCCGCTCGACCTCACCCTCACCACCAACGCCAGCCTGCTGCAACGCAAGGCGCGCAGCCTCAAGGCCGCCGGGCTGCAACGCATCACCATCAGCCTCGATGCGCTCGACGACGCGGTGTTCAAGCGCATGAACGACGTCGATTTTCCGGTGTCCGACGTGCTGGCCGGCATCGACGCCGCCGAGGCCGCTGGGCTGGGGCCGATCAAGATCAACACCGTGGTCAAGCGCGGCAGCAACGAGCACCAGATCGTGCCGCTGGTGCGCCACTTCCGTGGCCGCCCCTTGGCGCTGCGCTTCATCGAGTACATGGACGTGGGCTGCAGCAACGGCTGGCGCATGGACGAGGTGCTGCCCAGCGCGGCGGCGCGCCAGTTGATCGAGGCCGAATTGCCGTTGCTGCCCCTGCCCGCCAGCAATGCGGGCGAAACCGCCGAGCGCTGGGGCCACGCTGGGCCCGATGGCCGCCACGACCCGGCCCTGGGCGAAGTGGGCTTCATCAGCAGCGTGACGCAAGCCTTTTGCCGCGACTGCAACCGCGCCCGCCTCTCGACCGAGGGCAAGGTGTATCTGTGCCTGTTTGCCACCCAAGGCTACGACCTGCGCGCCCTGCTGCGCGGCGGGGCCAACGAAGCCGACTTGGCCGCGGCAATAGCCGCCATCTGGCAGCCCCGGCGCGAGCGCTACTCGGAGCTGCGCGCCAGCCTGGCTGCTGCGGCGCGCGCGCCCGAAGCCGGCCAGCGCATCGAGATGAGTTATATCGGGGGCTAGGGAGTCCCTGCAAATCTGGGGGGCCATGTGCCCTCCTTGTGCCCCCTTCACAACAGCGCCGCTTCCAGCCGCTGCTTGCGTTGTTCCCAGTCCGGCAGCACCTGTCCGAGCAGCTTGAAGAACCGTGCATCGTGGTCGCGGTGTTGGGTATGGCAAAGTTCGTGGACCACCACGTACTCGACGCAGGGGCGGGGGGCGCGCACCAGGCTGACGTTCAAGGTCATGGTACCGGCGCGCGACAGGCTGCCCCAGCGGGATTGCATGGCGCGCACGATCAGACGCGGTTGCTCCACTGCCTTGAAGTGGAGCAGGTGGGCGTCCAGCACTTCGCTGAACACCAACCGTGCACGGTCGAGATACCAGCGGTGCAACAATGCCTTGACGCGCTCGGGTTCCGGCTCGCCGGGCAACACGGCCAGAAGCTGGCCGCGTGTCAGCTTGACGCTGGCCGAATCTCCCTGCGCCAGCTTCAGCCGGTACTGACGGCCGAGATAGAGATGCGATTCCCCATTGACGTACTGTCGGGCAGGTGTCCGGGGGCGGTAGCGCTCGAACTCGGCCAGTTGCCGGCTGATCCATGCTGCCCGTTTCTGCACCCGCTGCGCAATCAGTGCCTCGGGGCAATCGACAGGTGCGCAGACCAGCACGCGGCTGTCTGGATGCACCTCGATAGCCAGGGTCTGCCGCGATGCCAGAAAGCGCACCTCGTAGCGGATCGTGTCGCTGCCGTAGCTCAGCGTTGCCGTCATCGTCTTCACCCTGCCATCCGGTGGCGGGCGAGTTGCATCGTCTTCTCGATGATCTCGTCCATCTCTTTGGTGGACAGGGCAATGCCCCGCGTGCCCTTCACCTCGTCGTAGAGGTAGTCGTCGATCTCGTTCATGGTCCGGCGCTGGGCGTCGAGGTCATCCCAGTAGCCCACCTTGCGGTTGCGGCGAAAGATATCCCACACCGCCATGGCGGCTTCGGCGGCGGTGGTCTGGGCCTGCTCGGTGTCGCTCAGGTGGATAGCCACGAAGGGGCGCAACAGGCCATAGACGGCCGCCGCGTCGGCGTCGCCGTTCAGTGCCGGTGGCAGGTCATCGCCCTTGCGCGACACCACAGCGTCTTTGATCTCGCTGACGCGCCGCAGGTATTCCAGATCGGACACGCGCTTGGCACGGTAGTCGTCGATGGCCTGCTGGATCAGCTTGGAGAATTTTTCGTAGAAAGCCGGGTCCTGCTCCAGCCGTTCGCTGATAGCGCGCTTGGTGGCGTGGGCGATCATGTCGGCCTTGGCTCCAAGGTTTTTCTCGCTGCCCGCGCCTTGCTCCTCGACCACCTTCTGGAACGCCGTCTCGTCGAAGATGTTCACCGGCGCGTTCAGCCGCACCACCTCGGAGGCCGAGATATGGGTGTCCAGCAGCTTCTGGATGCGCGGTTCGAAGTCGCGGTAGTCCACCGATTCGGCATAGCGCAGCTTCACCGCCGCCTTCAGATTGACGAAGCGTTTGAGGTCGTTCTTGTAGGCGCGCAGCTTGTGTTCGGGTATCTCGGTGATGAAGCGCTCGCTGGACAGCGCGATGGCCAAGGTCTTGGCGTAGGCCGACAGCCGTTCGTAGAACCCGGCGCGCAATTTCTCATCGGCCAGCAATTGCTCGAAGGCTTCCTCGTCGTGGCGGTTCTTCACCGTCTTGAACAGGTCCCACAGCTCGGCATGGCGCTGCGGCAGCGCCTTGGTTTCTTCATGGATCGAGCTCAGCGCACCGTCCAGATCCTTGGCATCGAACCCGTCCAGGGCACTGTAGGTGGTCAGCGCCTGATCCAGCTCGCCCAAGACCCCCACGTAGTCGATGACGTAGCCGAAGTCCTTGGTCTTGCTACCCGACTCGTCCTCGTACAACCGATTCACCCGGGCGATGGCCTGCAGCAGGGTATGGTCCTTGAGCCGCCGCGCCAGATACAGCACGGTGTTGCGTGGCGCGTCGAAGCCGGTCAGCAGCTTGTCCACCACGATCAGGATTTCCGGCTCGTCGCCGTTCTTGAACGCGTTGACAATGGTTTTGTTGTAGTCCTCCTCCGAGCCGTAGCGCTTCATCATGCGCTGCCAGAACGCTACTACCACATCAGTAGATTCCTCGACGTCGATCTCATCGAAGCCTTCGCGCTCGTCGGGTGGCGAGATGATCACCTCGCTGGTGACCGCGCCCAGCTCGTCCAGAAATGCCTTGTAGCGCAGCGCCGCCGCCTTGTTGGGCGCCACCAGTTGCGCCTTGAAGCCGGTGCCCTGCCAGTTCTGGCGGTAATGCTCGCTGATGTCGAAGGCGCGCATGTAGATCACCTGCTCGGCCTTGTTCAGCATCTCGGCGCGGGCGTACTTCTTCTTCAGGTCGGCCTTCTGCGCGTCGCTCAGCCCCAGGGTGTGGCGCTCAAACCAGATGTCGATGGCGGCCTGGTTCTGCTCCAGTTCCACCATGCGCCCCTCGTAGAGCAGCGGCACGATAGCCCCGTCGGCCACCGCCTGGTCAATGGCATAGGTGTGGATCACGCCGCCGAACTTGGCCACGTCGCTCTTCTCGCGGGTCAAGAGCGGCGTGCCGGTGAAGCCGATGTAACAGGCATTCGGGAACATCTGGCGCATGCGTGCCGAGTAACTGCCCAACTGGGTGCGCTGGGTTTCGTCCACCAGTACGAAGATGTCGGGCGAGGCATCGCTGAACTTCCTGTAGGCCAGCGCCTTGTCGAACTTGTGCACCAGCGTGGTGACGATGTGCGCCTTGCCGTCGGACATCAGCTCCACCAGATGGCGCCCACTCTCGGCCCGGTCGGGCGAAAGCCCGCAAGCCGCGAAGGTGTTGCCGAGTTGCTTGTCCAGATCCACCCGGTCGGTCACCAGCACGATGCGCGGATTGCGGATGGCGGGCTCCAGCGCCAGCGCGCGCGCCAGCATCACCATGGTCAGCGACTTGCCCGAGCCCTGGGTGTGCCAGACGATGCCGCCGCGGCGGCGGCCAGCGTCGTCGGTCTGCTTGACGCGGGCGAGCACCTCGCGGATGGCAAACACCTGCTGGTAGCGCGCGATCTTGCGCACGCCACCGTCGAACACGGTGTAGCGCCATACCATCTCCAGCAGGCGCTCGGGGCGGCACAGCGCGTAGAGCGTGCGGTCCTGCTCGGTCGCCTGCCGGCCAACCAGGTAGGGCGCCTCTTCCTCGCGCACGCCCAGCTCGGCAAAGGCCAGATCGAACAACGAGGCCTTGACCGACTCCGGCAACGGGCGTTCCAGCAGTGGCGCCAGCTCTGCGTCCGCCACCTCCTCCTTCCACTTCGACCAGAACTTGGCCGGGGTGCCGGTGGTGGCGTAGCGGGCCTCGTTTTTGTTCAGCGCCAGCAGCGTTTGTGCATAGGTGAACAGGCGCGGGATGTACTCGTCGCGCTGGTTGCGGATGGTCTGCGAGATGGCCTGGCCCACCTCGACCCTAGGCGACTTGCACTCGATCACCGCGAAGGGGATGCCGTTGACGAACAGCACCACATCCGGCCGGCAAGTCTCGACGCTGCGGCTGCGCTCCACCGCAAACTCGGCCGCCACGTGATAGACGTTGTTGGCCGGATTGCGCCAGTCCACGTAGTTCAGCGTGAAGCTCTTCTGGTCGCCCTCTATGGACTGCTCCAGCGCCACGCCCAGCGACAGCAGGTCGTACACCGCCTCGTTGGTCTTGAGCAGGCCGTCGAACTTGACGTTCTTCAGGCGCTGGATGGCGCTCTGGAGGTTCTCTTCGCTGAACAGGTAGCTGCCGCCCTTGTGCTGGATGCGGTTGAGCTTCTTCAGTTGCTCGCGCAAGACCTCCTCCAGCAGCACATTGCTGGTGCGGCCAGCCCGCGCAGCCAGCGCCTGGGCGGGCGTGAGGTATTGGTAGCCCAGGTTGACCAGCACCTGCAGCGCCGGGATCTGGGAGAGGTATTTTTCGTCGAAGCGGAAGCTGTCCATCGTCATACCCTAAAGCGCCCAGGCGGGGTGCTTGACCGCGTTGAAGAAGTTGATGCACTCGGCATCGGGTGTGCGGCCCAGCCGCCCGCGTTTGGCATCTAGTCTGGTTACCAGACCAGCATAGAAGGCCTGCTCGCCGGCCCAGGCTTCCGGTTGCGTCGTGAGCTCCAGATAACGGCGATACACATAACTCACTGCATCCGCCACCTGCACTAGCGAGGAATGCTGTGACTTGATCGCAAAGGCGGTATTGATGATGTGGTTAAAGCGTTCAGGGTGCTTCAAGTCGCTCCACTGATTCTTGCCTTTGACCTTCTTCGTCTGCTGGTACAAGGCGTCGAACCATGGCTCTGCGAGATAGAGCCCGTCCGACACCTTGGGCATGTGAGCCTTGTTGTCGTCGAAGATGAGGACGGTCAACCCTTTGTTGTTGGACGTGCTCTGCATCTTCTTCTGGATCAGCCCGCTGACGAACATCCCGCTGAGCGCCCAGTAATTTCCGGCGCATGGCGTGATGTAAGTGCCGCTGGCGCAGGCCGCATTGAAGCGTTCGAACGACATCCCGAAGCCATAGATCGACGAGACTTCCGCAGCCAGCGCGCACATGTCGCTGAGGAACTGTTTACGGTCGTCGGCAGACACCGTATTCCAGCCGCCACGGCCATTTATGAAGGCCTTGGTCTTGAGCTCGTTCGGCACGCTAGGATGCTTGGCCAGAAAGGCAGCCAGTTCCTGATCGAAGCGACTGGTGTACTTGCGCAGGCGGTAGGCATCGATTAGCAGGCCCGCCATGACGAACACATCACCTTCCTCGGTGCTGCCAGACTCGTCGATATAGGCAAACTTCATGATCAGATCTCCGCTTCGGCCGCGCGCAGAAAGGCGCTTAGCTGTTTGAGTTTCTCCAGCAGCTCGTCGAAGGTCACGATCTCGACATCCTTGGAATTGCGCCGGAATAGCTCGAAAGACTTCTTCCGGTTATCGCCATCGGGCGTCTTGCCAATCACGAGGTAGCAATGCACGGCGTAGGACTCGATGTCGTAAAGCCGGGTGTTGTCCTTGATCTGGGCAATCTGCTTTTGAAACTGGTACCTCTGATCGAGCGCCTGATTGATCGAACCCGACAGGTCGGCCGACGGCGTGTAAACGCCATCGCGAAACGGTGTCTTGTTGAGAATCGACGTCTGTGGCGTCTTGATCTCGAAGATCGCCGTGTTGTTGGTCAGGCTGTTCTTCACCAGAAAATCAGTGATCTTCTCCCCGTCGCCCGACAGCTTGCGTCCACCGACCGATGCCTGGTCCCGCACCTTGATCACGGGATAGCCGAAGGCCATGTTCAGGATGAAGGGATTCTCGTTGAAGAAATCCTGCCAGCGACCTTCGACAAGGTTCCCGCCAAGCATCCCCTCATATCGGGTGATCAGGGCTTCAAGCGTCACCAGCTCGATGTCGCCGCGTAGCTTCGCCAGCTTCTCCGGCTGATCCTCGGCGATATCGGCGGCATGGCTGGTCAAGGCGCCGATCACGGCGTTCTGGTCTTCCTCGGACAACTCCTCTTTGCCCTCCGCCACGGCGGTGAAGAGCTTGCGATAGGGGTGTCGGCCTGTTTTCGGGTCCTGCTTCGGCACCCCGAGCCGTTCCGCGAGGATGTTGTGGGCAGCAGTCCATTTCACGGCACGGACAGCAGATTGCGCGTGGCGGTCAATCTTGTTCAGTTCGACGCGCGCCTGCTCGAAATCCTGTGTGGAGATGTAGAAGATCCCGTCGCCGTCCTGGGTGGGACCGGTGGCGTGTTTGTCGGTGATGACTATTTCGCTGCAATCCGACAGCGCTTCCACCGCATCGATGATGAATCGGTATGGCTTTGCGAGCCCAAGCCCGTAGGCGTAGTCCTTGGTGAAAGTGGGGGGTAGATTCTCCAGGACATCGCGCACGTCCTCCGGTGTCGAAGTCGCGTCCCAGCCGACCCCGGAGATGATGTCTGTGTCATCGAGAGTGATGCGCTCGATCTGGCCATATTTCGGCTTCAGGAAATCGGATCGGTCGCCGAATGTGCTGAGCGGATAGATCGTCAACAATTTGTGCTGGCCGTTGATCTCCAGTAGCTTGGTTCTGTAGCTATTGGCTTGCGCCGGGTCGAGCCTTGCCTCCACCAGACTCCGCTCGGGCGGTATGAAGTAGACCTCGACGAAGTTGGGATGGACCTCCTCGACCTCTAGGGTGCCATCGCTATCCGGGTCATGCTGTCGGAAACCGATCGCCATCAGTTAGCCTCCTCTTGAACTGGCAGCCGCCACTGGCCGGTGAGTAGCTTTTGCATCAGCCCGCGCTTTTGCGACTTGAGCGCCGCGACGGACTGGCCGAGCAGGTCGATCTCCTCGCGCAGGGCGTTGAGGTAGCGGGCGATGGCGGTTTGGGTGTGGAGGGCCGGCATTGGGATGGGGAGCGCCATGAGCTGGCTCTCAGAAATTTCCTTTTGCCCTGTGCCACCCATCACCCTCTCAATTTTCTTGTAATGGCTGGGGCGGCTCAGATAGAAAAAAACATACTCGGCAGAAGCCTTCTCCGGGTGGAAGCTAAGGCTCGTTATTGCACTCGATGCTAGTGACCCATTCAGGTCTTTCGGCACAATTCCGAAGCCCCCGTTATGGATGTTCTGTCTACCGACAAGAAGTTCACCTGCATTCCTTCTGAAAATGGGGCGGCCATTCTTTGTCGGTGCCTGCTTCTGTCGTTCGTTTTTTTCAATGCCTTTGCAGTAGAGCCTAACCAGAACGTAGACGTCATTGGCTTGCGGCGCTTCGGGAAGCTTCTGTGGTACGTAAGAGATGTCGCCGAGCCGGCATCTCCTTGGAGTCGTTCGATATTCCGAGAAAAGGCGCGACAGTTCGTGGCTGTAATGCCGCTCCTTTGCCGCGATCAGTTGCTCGGTCTTCTGGATGGCATCGTACCATTCAAGAAGTAGCGCGGCAATTGATGCTTGCTCAAGTATCGGAGGAACAACTACGGGGATCGACTCAACCGTTGATTGGTTGATCTTCTTCATGCTGCCACTTGTGCCGGTGGCATGCTGTCGAATGAACTTGATTGCCGCATCGCTCTGAAGATACGTCTCCAAGTAAGGCGGATTCACTTTTTCGCAGTCCGGACGAAACCTCATCATCAAGTCTGGATATGAGCAGTTCTCAAGCTCCCCACGGAAAACACCGACGCGGCCAACCTTGTCGAACGTGTTCGAACGGCTGATCAGGAAATCACCGGGCCGCAGCATGAACTTGTCGACAAGCGGATTGTTTGCGGGCGCGGGCTTAGGTTCAGACAGGTCAAGCCCGCGACCATCAAGTGCTGACAAACCGAGTACCCATTTGCCGGTTGGTAACTCGGGGCAGACTGGTGAGTAGCCATTGCGAGGTGTACCTTCTAGGAGCTCACCAAGCGGCACGATGTCGAACTTCCTGCGCTTCATTTCCTCTTCCCCCGCCCTTTGCCTTCCAGTTGCCGCTCGGTCTGTTCCAGCGCCGCGATATCCTCCGCATCCGCCGCCAACCGCGCCGCCTCGCGCCGATTGGCGTCGAAGCTCTCGTAGCGCTCCAGCGCCAGCTTCTCCGCCACATCTGCGCGCAGCTTGCCGGCGTGGCTCAGCACCTCGCGTTCGTTGAACTGCAAGAAGGCGTCGAGCTTGTCCTCCCAGTCGCGCATGCTCAGGGTGCGGCGGCGGCTTGCCTGGTCTTCGGCGTAGTCGAGGTACATGACGACGATGCGGTCCAGCGCCTCGATCTCGTCTTGGCTCAGGTAGTTCTTGGCGATGGTGACGTCCTGCTTGCGCACCCGGCCCCCGGCCCAAGTGCTCAGGCCCATGTGGGGCAGGGCGGGGTCGGCGCGACCGGCGATGAGCTCGGGCGCAGTGTGGCCGGTGACGGCCCACAGCATCTTGTTCTGCACCTTCTTGAAGAACAGTTGGGCGGCCTCGGACTGGCTGTCGTAGTCCACGGCGGTGGCGTAGATGTCGCGGATCTTCTGGTAGAAGCGTTTCTCGGACGCACGGATGTCGCGGATGCGCGCCAGCAGCTCGTCGAAGTAGTCCCAGCCGCCGGGCTCCTTGAGCCGGGCGTCGTCCAGCACGAAGCCCTTGACCAGGTACTCGCGCAGGTGGGTGGTGGCCCACTGGCGGAACTGGGTGCCGCGCGGGGAGCGCACCCGGTAGCCGACGGCCAGGATCAGGTCGAGGTTGTAAGCCTTTGTTTGGTAGTTCTTCCCGTCACTGGCAGTGGTCAAGTATTCCTTGACGACTGCCGGCGACAGCTCGCCCTCGGCCAGAATGTTCTTGATGTGCAGGCTGATGTTCTGTTTGGACGTGTCGAACAGGGTGGCCATTTCGAGCTGTGTCAGCCAGACGGTGCCGCCCTCGGCGCGCAACTGGATGGCAGTGCTGCCGTCATCCAAGGTGTAGAGGATCAGTTCGCCGCCGCTCATGGCTTCTTCCCTGCTTTCCTGGGCAATGGCGCAACGGGCGCTTCGGAAACCTCTGCGCCCGGGGGTGCCAGATGGGCCGGATGGGCCAGATGGGCCAGATGGTTTTCGGGGCTGATGACGGGCTGGCCCGACTTCGCCTCCAGTTCCTTGCGTGCATTGCCGGCCACTGCGCCTCCTTCCTTGGCGGCGGTCTTGTTCTGCTGGAACCCTTGCGCATCCTTGCGCTTGGCGATTTCGGTGGTGCTGGCCTCGCCGAGCATGGTGAAAATCAGCTCCAGATCGGTCATGTGATCGCGCAGGTTGGCGGCCTTGGCCTGCTCCAGACCCTTGAGCTTGCGGTGGTCCCCGGGCGTGACGCCAAAGGTGGCGCGGGCGATCTCGGCGGTGAGGATCGAGTATTCCCGGCCTTCATTGACGCCGCGCTGCTTCCATTCGTCGGTGAGGGCGCCGCGCACGGTGATGGAACGCAGGCGCTTCTCGATCCAGTCCTTGGGATAACCCTTGGACTCGTAGAGCGCGCGCGCCCGGGCACTGGCGAGTTCCGGGTCTTCGATCTCCTTGACGCGCTCGTAGCCCACCTGGGCGAGCCAGCGCTTGAACGGTTCGGCCTTGGGCGAGGGAATGGACTGGATGATGCGCAACAGACCTTCGGTGTTGGCACAATCGGTAATGCGTTGCTTGCCGTCCGGCGCAGACAGCTTCAACCCGTGACAAAACGTCACGACTTCGCTGGCCTCCGCCCCAAGCCGCTGCTTGAGTTTGCGCCAGTAGGCACCGGCATCGACGCTTTCGGTAAGGACCTGACAGACATCGACGACGGAGAACCACCACTCGTTCTGGTGCCAGGTGCGGCGGATGGCTTGCTCTTGGAAAACGATGATTCGGCCTTCGCTGCCCGGATTGGCTGCGGTGGCTTTCTTGCTCATACGCCCAGCTCCTTGAGGTACTGCTTCATCCGCGTGCGCACCTCGGCCAGCTCGCCCTCTAGGCGCTCGATCTCCTGCTCGACCGCGGCCACGTCGATCTCTTGCTCTTCCTCGAAGGTGTCCACGTAGCGCGGGATGTTGAGGTTGAAGTCGTTGTCGGCGATCTCCTGCAGGCTCGCGACATGGGCGTACTTGTCCACCGGCTGGCGAGCCCGGAAGGTGCCCAGCACCTTGGCCATGTGCTCGTCGAGCAGGGTGTTCTGGTTCTTGCCGCTCTGGTAGTCGCGGCTGGCGTCGATGAACAGCACGTCTTGGCAGTCTTCGCGGATGCCGCCCTTTTCGCGGGCACGATCGAACACCAGAATGGCGACCGGAATCGATGTAGTGGGAAACAAATTGCCCGGCAGCCCGATGACGGCATCGAGCAGGTTCTCCTCAATCAACGCGCGGCGGATGCGACCTTCGGCACCACCCCGGAACAGCACGCCGTGCGGCACCACCACGGCCACGCGGCCTTCTTGCGGCAGCGCGGTTTCGATCATGTGGGTGATGAAGGCGTAATCGCCCTTGGACTTGGGCGGCAATCCGCGCCAGAACCGGCTGTAGCGGTCGGCCTCGACTTCTGCACCGCCCCACTTGTCGAGGCTGAAGGGCGGGTTGGCCACCACCACGTTGAAGCGCATCAGGCGGTCGGCCTCTACCAGCGCCGGGCTGTTGATCGTGTCGCCCCATTCGATGCGGGCGGCGTCCTTGCCGTGCAGGAACATGTTCATGCGGGCCAGCGCCCAGGTGCTGCCGTTGACCTCTTGGCCGAACAGGGCGAAGTCGCGGCTGCCCTGCGCTTGCACCAGCGCGGCGACTTCGATCAGCAGGCCGCCGGCGCCGCAGGTGGGGTCGCAGATGCGATCCCCTGGCTTGGGCGCGGCCAGTTGCGCCAGCAGCTTCGATACCTGCTTGGGCGTGTAGAACTCGCCGGCCTTTTTGCCAGCGTCGGAGGCGAAGCGCTCGATCAGATAGATGTAGGTATCGCCGATCACGTCCTCGGACACGCGCGAGGGGCGCAGGTCGAGCTTGGCGAAGTCGTTGAGCAGGTTTTCCAGCCGACGATTGCGGTCCTTGGTCTTGCCGAGATTCGCTTCGCTGTTGAAGTCAATGTTACGAAACACGCCTTCGAGCTTGGCCTTGTTGGCCTCTTCGATGTGGTCGAGCACGATGTTGATCAGCTCGCCAAGGTTGGCGGCCTTGCGCCGCTCGTACAGCGCATGGAAGTCGGCCAGAAAGCGGTCGGTGACTGCGCCGCTCTTCTCGTCCTTGAACTCGACGTAGGGCAGGATGAAGCGTTCGCGCGCAAGCCGGCGGCGGATGCGCTCCTCGTCGTTGCCGTATTCTTTCTGGAACTCGGCGTAGTGGTCGGCCCACAGGTCGCTGATGTACTTCAGGAACAGCATCACCAGGATGTAGTCCTTGTACTGCGCCGGGTCGATGACGCCGCGAAAGGTGTCGCAGGCGGCCCAAGCGGTGTTGTTGACTTCTTGTTGGGTGAGCGGGTCGGTCATGGGGTGGCCCTTTCTGGCAATGGGTGGGCAAGTTTCATCAGCATGTGCATGGTCAGGCGCTGGCGCAGGGTGGCGATGCGGGCCAGCAGCATTTGTTCTTGTTCGGCCAAGGCAGCGGCTTGCACGATGCGCTGCTGCGCGGCCAGCGAAGGCAGCGCAACTTCCAGCGCCTTCAGCGCTTCGGCGCTTATCATCCGTACCGAGGTGCCCTCGGCCAGCGCTGCCAGTTGGGCCTGGGTGGCCGGCGCGTTGAGGTACCAGCACAGGTAGGCTGGCAACACACCATGGGGCCGGATCAGCAGCATGGGCGCCGAGAGCACGGCCCGATCGATGCCTTGCGCGACCAGCGCCACGCCATTGCTGCGGCCCCGCGAACGCAACAGCAGATCGCCCGCGCGCAGCAGGTGGTGGGTCTTGCCCTTGGGCAGCGTTACCCGGGTGGCCTCTTTGGTGTGCAGCAGGTTGGCGTCGTCGATGTCCTTCATCTGGATCACGGCGACATCGCCCTGCGGGTCGTGCTCGAGGCGCGACCGGAATGGGTAGCCCATCTGCACTTCAGCCAAGCCGCCAAGCTTCATGGTTGCAAAAACGCCGTTACGACAATCATCATGGACGCGATTTTAGGTGGCCAGATTGCGGATGTCAAGTAAAAGTAATAGCGTTACTACAAATTTTCTATTGCCCCCCTACCCTGCAAACCGCACAGGGAGCCTATCGCCGCAGCGGCAGCAAGGGCTATAGTCGAGGACCAGCACACCCCCACCCGGAGACTGCCCCATGGCCCAGATTTTTTACCTGACCCAGATCCAGATCGAGCTCGGCGCCCTGTGCCTGCTGGCCAGCGAGTGCGAGCGCGTCGGCATCGGGCGGCCCTTGATCGTTACCGACGCCGGGGTGCGCGCCGCCGGGCTGCTGGAGCGCGCCGTGGCGGCGCTGGGCCTAGGGGGCACCGCCCTGCCCCACGCGGTGTTCGATGCCACCCCCAGCAACCCGACCGAGGCCGCCGTTCGCGCCGCCGCTGCGGTCTATGGGCGCGAGCGCTGCGACGGCCTGATCGCGCTCGGCGGCGGCAGCGCCATCGACTGCGCCAAGGGCGTGGCGATTGCCGTAGCGCACCCGGGGCCGCTCAAAACCTATGCCACCATCGAGGGCGGATCGGCCAAAATCAGCGCCCAGGTGCCGCCCTTGATCGCTGTGCCCACCACCGCTGGCACCGGCAGCGAAGTGGCGCGCGGCGCGATCCTGATCGTGGACGACGGGCGCAAACTCGGCTTTCACAGTTGGCATTTGCTGCCCAAGGCGGCCATCCTCGACCCGGAGCTCACGCTCGGGCTGCCGCCGCTGCTCACCGCCGCCACTGGCATGGACGCGATCGCGCACTGCATGGAAACCTTCATGGCCAGCGCCTTCAACCCACCGGCCGACGGCATCGCGCTCGACGGGCTAGAGCGCGGCTGGGCGCACATCGAACGCGCCACCCGCGATGGGCAAGACCGCCAGGCGCGGCTGCAGATGATGAGCGCCAGCATGCAGGGCGCAATGGCCTTCCAAAAAGGGCTGGGCTGCGTGCACTCGCTCAGCCACAGCTTGGGTGGCGTGCTGCCACGGCTGCACCACGGCACCCTGAATGCGGTGTTTTTGCCCGCCGTGCTGGCCTTCAATGCCAGCGCCGCAGCGGTGCAGCAAGAGCGCCGCCTGGAGCGCATGGCGCAGGCCATGGGTTTGGGCACCGACGCACAAGCCCTAGGCCCGGCCATCCGCGCCCTGAACCAGCGCCTAGGCTTGCCCAGCGGGCTGGCGGCCATGGGCGTGGGCCGCGAGCTGTTTGAGCGCGTGATCGAAGGCGCCTTGGCCGACCACTGCCACAAAAGCAACCCGCGCCTGGCCAGCGCCGACGACTACCGCGCCCTGCTCGAAGCCTCGATGTAAACCGCGAGGCAAAACCGCTACAGCGGCCGCACCTGCGAGGGGTCGGGCCGTTGCAGCCAGGCGTCGAATTCGTCGGCCAACTGCTGGCTGGCCGAAGCCGCGCGGCTCCAAGCCTGCACCCGCGCCCCCAGATCGCTGCCGTAGCGCTCAAAATCGCTGCGATCGGGTAGCTTGCCGTGCGGCAGCGTGCGCAGCCAGTCCGGGTTGGGGGCCAGCACCAAGGTGCGGTCCAGAAACGCCGTGCTGCGATGGCGCCACTTGAGCGCCTTGTCGAGCCAGCCCGGCACCAGGTGGCGCTGAAAGTGCGGGTACAGCACCAGGCCGCGCTCGGGCCGCCAGTTCAGGTGCAAGTGGTAGTCGGTGATGCCGCCGTCCCAGTAGGCGCCGCGGGGCGCGCCGGCGATGTCGGGCACCGCCTGCATGGCAAACGGCACCGAGCAACTGGCTTGCAGCGCTGGCAGCAGGTTGCGCTCGTCAAGCCCAATCTGGCGCGTGCGCAAATCGGTGCTGGCAAAGGGCAAGGCCGCCCCCGGGGTCGAAAACACCACCCGCTCCAGCCACGCCCCCAGCGCTGGGCGGTGCAGCGCGTTGCTCAGCCAGGCCCCGAGGTAGCCCGCTGGGGTGAGCCAGCGCTGTTCGCGCCGCAGCACATGGCGGCCGCGCGAGGTGAGCACATGCAGCCGGTAGCGCGGGTGTGCCAGCACCTGCTGCAAGCGGCCGGCGTAAAAAAGCTGCAAATTGTGCGCAAAGCGCTCGCTCACGTGCGCCGCCGTGGGCCGTTTGCGCCCCGGCGGCAGCTCAAAGTGCTGGCGGATGTAGCCGTGCTCAAAGCGCTCGAAGGCCTGGGCGCAATCGTCCAAACAGGCCGTGGCCATGCGCCAAGCCCCGACCGAGGCCCCCACGAGGTCGATGGTCTGCGCGCTGTGCGCCAGCCAATGGCCAAAGATGAAGCGGTCCAGCGGCCCCAAAATCAGCCCCTTGGGGCCACCGGCAGCCCCGGCCACAATGCCCACGTCCTGCGCCTGCAAACCCTGGGTTTGCAAATGGCGCAGCGCGGCTGGGCCGGCGTAGAGGCGCAGCGCCTGCATGCCCGTGGCCATCAGAGCCCCGGCAGTTGATCCAGCCCGGCCACGTCGGGCGCAACCAGCAGGTCCGGGTCCAGCCCCAGCGCCTCGCCCACGTCGTCTGGGTAGTGGTCGATCAGCTCGTTGGGGTGGTTGCCCGCCAGCAGCAGGCGCGCGCGCCAGCTCGCTAGGTGCACCACCGCCGCCAGCGGTTCTTGTTCGGCCGCCGCCAGCGGCTCGGCGTGCTGTGCGATGGCTGTCACCAGCAGGCGCGGCAGGCGCCAGTGCTGCACCAGCGCGGCACCCGTTTCGGCGTAGCTGTAGCCCAGCGCCAGCCGTTGGGCGGCGGCGCGATCGAGCGCAAACACGCCCACGCGCTGGTTCAGGTCGGCCATGGCCTCGGGCAGCCCCATGTGCAGCACCAGCTCGCCCACGCCGTGCAGCAGGGCAGCGGTGAAAGCCAGGTTGGCGTCAAGCCGGCGCGGGGTGCAGACCAGCCGGGCCACGGTGGCGGCGGCAAAGCTGAAATGCCAGAATTTGTCTAGGTTGATGCCGCTCACGGCATGAAAGCTGGCATTCAGGGCGGCGGCGATGACCAGCGCGCGCACCTTGTTGAGCCCCAGCACCGTGATGGCCTCGCGCACCGTGCCGACCGGGCGCAGCAGCGCAAAAAAAGAGGAATTGGCCTGCCGCAGCAGGCGCGCCGTAAGCACCGGGTCGTGCTCGATGTCGCGTGCCAGCGCGTCGAAATCGACCTCATCGAGTCCAAAGGTCTGGATCAGCCTGGCCGCCAGTTCGGGCACCACCGGCAAACTCTGGGGCTGCTGCAGCAGCTCGTCGAGGCGCATGGCGACTCAGCCCAGAAAAGCCGACAACTCGCCCGCCGAGGTCCAGTCACTGGGGTCTTTATCGAGCACCATGTCAAGGTCCAGCCCCAGCAAAATCGCCACCACTTCGGGGAAGGTGGCCGCCATGCCCTCGCGGTCGAGGTTGATTTCTTGGGCGCGCGCGCGCCACGCTGCCATGTGCACGATGCCCGCCAGCGGTTCGTAAATGTCGCCCTCAAAGGGCAGCAACTGGTGCTGGAGCGCGCGCACGATCAACTCGGGGAAATCCCATTTGGCGGCAAAGGCGGCACTCACGTCGGCGTAGGTGTAGCCCAACACGGCGCGCTCGGCCTCGGCGCGCTTCATGTCGAAGGGCGAAACGCTCCAGTCGATGCGGGCGATTTCATCGGGCAGGCCGATGTGCAGCACCAAGTCGCCCACCGCATGCACCAAGCCCGCCGTGAAGGCCGCGCCCTCGTTTTGACGCATGCTGCGCGCCAGGGTGCGGCAAATTTTGGCGCTGTTGAGGCTGTAACGCCAAAATTGCTCCAGATTCACACCGGGCACGTTCTTGAAGCTGCGCCCCAGCGCCACCGCCTGCACCGTGGTGCGCAATTGGTTGAAACCCAAGATGTTGACGGCATCCTGCACACTCAAAATCTCGCGCGAGAGGCCAAAAAAGGCCGAATTGGCCAGCTTAAGCAAGCGCGCGGTGAGGGCCGGGTCGGTGCTGATGGACTCGCTGATGCGGAGTGCATCGGGCTCGTCTTTGTTGAGCTCGGCCGTCACCTCGGACACCACTCGTGGAATGCTGGGCAGTGCCTTGGCGTGGGCAAGGAGTTCTTCGAGTTGCATGGGGCGCTGAGTAGGGGAATCGTATGGCTGGGCAGTATAGTGGAGCGCCAAGGCTTGGCTGCATGGCGCGGGGACCACACTCAGCCCGACCGCAGGGCCGCGCGCAACTGCTCCCCCACCTGCGGCCGCTCGGCAAAGGGGTCGGGCGGGTTGCGGCCCTGCACGATCGCCTGCCAGCGCGCCTGCACGTTGCCCAGCGCCTGCGGGTGGCTGTAGAGGTAAAAGTCGCCGCTGTCGAGCGCGGCCATCACCTGGGCCGCCACTTCAGCCGCCGTCACCTTGCCGCTGCCCACGGCCTTGTCGCTCATGGCCTGCCCGATTAACTGACTGCGCGTGGGGGCCTCGGCGGCCCATTGGGCCGGGCGGTTGCGCTGGCTCTGGCTGATTCCAGTGGGCACGTAGTAGGGGCACAGAACGCTGGCGCGCACCTGCTGCGTCACCAGCGCCAAATCTTGGTACAGGGTCTCGCTTAGGGCCACCACGGCGTGCTTGCTCACGTTGTACACGCCCATATTGGGCGGCGTGAGCAGGCCGGCCATGCTGGCGGTGTTGACGATGTGGCCCCGGTAGGCTGGGTCGGCTGCGGCGGCGGCCAGCATCAGCGGCGTAAACACGCGCACACCGTGGATCACGCCCCAGAGGTTGACGCCCAGCACCCAGTTCCAATCGGCTACGCTGTTTTCCCACACCAGCCCGCCCGCGCCTACCCCGGCGTTGTTGAACACAAAGTGTGGCGCGCCAAAGCGCTGCTGCACCGCTGTGCCCAGGGCGTCCATGGCGGCGGCGTCTGACACGTCGAGCACCTGCGCCAGCGTCTGCACCCCCAGCGCGTCGAGTTCAGCCACGGCGCGTTGCAGGGCCTCGGCCTGCACATCCACCAGCACCAGCTTCATGCCCTGCTGCGCCGCCAGCCGCGCCACTTCCAGCCCAAAGCCCGAAGCGGCCCCGGTGATCAGCGCCACCTGGCCCTGCCTATGCATGTTCATTGCCTTGCCCTTTGGGTGCTCAAACCAGCCGCACCAGTTGCTTGCCAAAGTTCTGCCCCTTGAGCAGGCCCAAAAAGGCCGCCGGGGCCGATTCGATGCCCTGCGCGATGGTTTCGCGGGGCCGAAAACGCCCGCTGCCCACCAGTTGCCCGAGCTCGGCCAGCGCGGGCGGCCAGTCTTGCATGTGTTCGCTGACGATGAAGCCTTCTATGCGCAGGCGGTTGATCAGGATCAGCGCCGGGTTCAGCAGCGGCAGCGGCTGCCCCTCGTAGCCCGCGATCATGCCGCAGATGGCGATGCGGGCAAAGGCGTTGCTGCGCAGCAGCACGGCGTCGAGCACGGCCCCGCCGACGTTCTCGAAGTGCCCGTCGATGCCCTGCGGGCAGGCGGCCTTCAGGGCCTTGGCCAGCGCCAGGTGGTCGGGGTGCAGGCGGTGGTCGATGCAGTCGTCAAAGCCCAGTTCTTCGCGCACATAGGCGCATTTGTCCGGGCCGCCCGCAATGCCCACCACGCGGCAGCCGCGCGCCTTGGCCAGCACGCCCACTGCGCTGCCCACCGCCCCGCTGGCGGCGCTCACGGTCACGGTTTGGCCCGGTTGGGGGTTGATGATGCGCACCAGCCCATACCAGGCTGTGACGCCGGGCATGCCCACCGCGCCCAGGTAGTGACTCAGGGGTACGTGGGTGGGATCGACCCGTTGCAGCACACCGGCCTGCCCGGCATCGACCACGCTGTGCTGCTGCCAGCCACCCATGCCGACCACCCAGTCGCCCGGCTTGTAGCGGGGATGGCGGCTCTCCACCACTTCGCCCACGGTGCCGCCGATCATCACCTCATTGAGCGGCTGCGGCGCGGCGTAGCTCTTGCCCTCGTTCATGCGCCCGCGCATATAGGGGTCCAGGCTCAGGTAGTGGTGGCGCACGCGCACCTGGCCGTCTTGTAAGGGCTCAAAGGGCAGGGTTTCGAGCCGGAAATGCTCCAGGCCGGCTTGGCCTTGCGGGCGTGCGGCGAGCACGATGCGGGTGTTGGTGTTCATGTGAAATTTCCTTGTAGGCCATTGTTCGATTGAGCAACCCAGGGGCGCGGGAGGGGGTCAGACTGGGGGGGCTTTCAGCCGCCGACGACGGCGCTCACGCCGCCATCCACCGCCAGCCACTGGCCCGTGATGTGCTTGCCGGCGGCCGAGGCCAGCAGCAGCGTCAGGCCCTTGAGGTCTTCGTCGTCGCCCAGGCGGCCCAGCGGCGCGTGTGCGGCCAGCCGCTCCTCGCCCAGCGCCTCCAGCGTGCCGCGCGTCATGCGGCTGGGGAAAAAGCCCGGGCAAATGGCGTTGACGCGTATGCCGTGCGGCCCCCACTCGGCCGCCAGCGCGCGGGTGAAGTTGAGCACCGCCCCCTTGGAGGTGTTGTAGGCGATGGTGTTCATGCCGCGCGGGTTGCCACCCAAGCCCGCAATCGAGGCCAGGTTGATGATGCTGCCGCGCCGGCGCCCGATCATGCAGTGTTTGGCCAGATACTGGCTGAGCAGAAAATAGCCGCGCACGTTGAGGTTCATGACCTTGTCCCAGGCTTCGATGGGGTGCTCCTCGGCCGGTGCGCCCCAGGCGGCCCCGGCGTTGTTGACCAGCACATCGACCGCGCCCAGGCGCTGCAGCGCCTCGGCACCCAAACGCTCCAGATCGGCCTGCTTGGCGCAGTCGGCCACGATCCACTGCGCCTCAATGCCTTGGCCCTTGAGCTGCTGCGCCGCGGCTTCGAGCTCATCGCTCTTGCGCGCCACCAGCAGCAGGCGCGCGCCGGCCTCGCCCAGCGCCTGCGCCATTTGCAGCCCGAGGCCGCGCGAGCCTCCCGTCACCAGCGCCGTCTGGCCGCTGAGGTCGAACAATTGTTGCACCGTGCGTGTCATGGGTTTGGGTCTCCGTGTGGGTTGATCGAAACGAAGACCATAACCCAATCAGCCCTCGGGTGCTGACTCCTGCATGACACGGCAGACGCGCACGCCGTCGATGCGGCGCCCGTCGAGCCGCAGCACCTCGAAGCGCCAGCCCGCCACCTGCACCGCCTCGCCCACCTCCAGCAGCTCGCCGGCGACGGTCTGCATCAGGCCGCCCACGGTGTTGTAGCGCTCTTTGTCCTCGTCGGGCAATTCATCGATTTCCAGCCGCACCTTGAGCTCGTGCGCCGGCATCGCCCCATCGACCAGCCACGAGCCATCTGGCTGCGGCCTGGCCCAGGCGTTGAGCGGCGTCTCGGGCGAGAGCTCGCCGGTGATGGCCTCCAACAAATCCAGCGGCGTGAGCACGCCCTGCACCTCACCATACTCATCGACCACGAACACCATGCGCGTGGCGCGGGCGCGAAACTGCTCCAGCAGCTCCATGCCGCTCAGGGTTTCAGGGACAAAAATGGGGGCCTCGATCTGGCGCGACCAGTGTCCGGCCGGGTCGGGCCGATCCGCTTGATTGGCTAGCTCCCGCTGCGCCTGCGCCTGCTCCTGCGCCTGCCACGCCAGCGCCACCAACTGCGGCAAGTGGATCACGCCCAGCACCTCTTGCAACCCGCCACGGCAGACCGGGTACCACGAGTGCCCGCCCTGTTGCGCGCGCAGCAGCGCGGTGTGAACCGGGTCGGCGGCGTCTAACCACAGCACATCCGGGCGCGGCACCATGATCGAGGTCAGGGGCCGGTCGTCGAGCAAAAACACATTGCGCACCATGCGGTGCTCTTGCGCCTCGATGATGCCCGCGCCCACGCCCTCTTGCAGGCTGGCGTCGATTTCGGCCTCGGTCACTTGCTGCACCGCCTGGTTGTCGATGCGCAGCAGCTTGAGCACCCCGAGCGTGGTGTGGGTGAGCAGCCAGACAAAGGGTTTGGTCGCCTGCGCCACCACGGTCATGGGGCGCGCCATCCAGCGCGACACCGTCTCGGGGTAGAGTTGCCCGATGCGCTTGGGCACCAGTTCGCCAAACACGATGGTGATGAAGGTGATCACCAGCACCACAATGGCCGTGGCGCTCAGGCTGGCGCTGCCGTCCGAGAGCCCCCAACCGACCAGCACGGCGGCCAGATCGTCGCTAAAAGCCGCTTCGCCGACGATGCCGTTGAGCATGCCGATGGAGGTGATCCCCACCTGCACCGAGGACAAAAACTGGGTTGGGTTCTCCATCAGCCCGAGCGCGGTCTGAGACCCGCGGTCGCCGCTCTCGGCCATGGCCAGCAGCCGCGCCTTGCGGCTCGAAGCCAGCGCCAGCTCCGACATGGCAAAGGCGCCGTTGAGCAGCGTGAGGAACAGAATCAACAAGGCGTCCATAATCCAAAATTGTCCGTTGAGCACCCCGGCGGTGCTGTTTGTGAGTCCGCTTTATGCCAAACTACCTGATCGGCGACGTGCAGGGCTGCGACGCCGCGCTGCAGCGCTTGCTGCACAAAATCGATTTTTCGCCCAGCCGCGACACACTCTACCTGCTGGGGGATTTGGTGAACCGCGGCCCGGATTCGCTGGCCGTGCTGCGCCGCCTGCGCGCCCTTGAAGGCGCGGCGCAGTGCCTGCTGGGCAACCACGACCTGCACTTGCTGGCGGTGGCACACGGGGTGCGGCCACCCAGCCGCCACGACACCTTGGGCGCCGTGCTGCAAGCCCACGACCGCGCCGACCTGCTGCACTGGCTGCGCCAGCGCCCGCTGGCCTTGCAGGTGCAGGGCTGGCTGCTGGTGCACGCCGGCGTGCTGCCGCAGTGGACGGCGGCGCAAGCACTGGCCTTGGCCAACGAGGTGTCGGCCGTGCTGGCCAGCCCCGAAGGGCCGCGGTGGCTGCAACAGATGTACGGCAACCAGCCCGAGCGCTGGAGCAATGGGTTGCAAGGGGCCGAGCGCTGGCGCGTGATCGTCAATGCGCTCACCCGGCTGCGCTTTTGCACCCCCGAGGGCCGCATGGAGTTTGCCAGCAAAGACGGCTCCGCCGCCCCCCCGGCCGGCTACCTGCCGTGGTTCGAGGTGCCGGGTCGCCAGACGGCGGGCACCTCCATCGCCTTTGGTCATTGGTCCACCTTGGGGCTGTTGCAACGGCCAGATTTGCTGGCGCTCGACACCGGCTGCGTCTGGGGCGGCTGCCTGAGCGCGGCCCGGCTGCCTGCTGACGCGTCGGGGCTGGCAGCGCAGCTCATTGCCGTCGAGTGCCCGCAGGAGCAAAAACCGGGGCGTTGAAAGCCCCCTGAGCGATGAGTCGGGCGCACGACGCCCGACAGCTTGGCCGCGAGCATTGCGCCAGACGCTAAAAACCTGGCGGCTTAGGAGACCGGTTCGGGCTCGGGCTGGCGCTCGCATTCGGAGCCAACTGGCACCGGGGCCGCCGCCTTGAACAAGGCTGCCACCTTGCGCTTGGAGCGGATGAACGGCGACACCGAGCGCCCCCCCGTAGCCGTTTTGGCAGACTGAAGCTCCCACTCGGGTTTGGCCTCGGGTGCCAGCTTGGGCTGATACGGCTGCTCAAAGAAGGGGTCGGCGGCCGGGCGCGCTGCGCGCTGCGGCGGCGGGCGCAAGCTGCGCGCTTCGGCGCTGCCGCGCGGGTCGTGCCAGAGGCGCTGGCCGTCGTTGATGCGACCTGGGTCGCCACCGAAGCGGCGCCGGTCGGACTCCAACTCCAGCGGCTCCACCTCGACCTTTTTACCGAGCAGCTTTTCGAGCTCGGCCAGCGATTTGGTGTCGCGCCCGCAGACGAATGAAAAGGACAAGCCCGAGGCCCCAGCGCGCCCGGTGCGGCCGATTCGGTGCACATAGTCTTCGGCGTTGAAGGGCAGGTCGAAGTTAAACACCGCGGGCACGTCTTTGATGTCGAGCCCACGCGCCGCCACGTCGGTGCAGACCAGCAGTTGCACCTCGCCCTTTTTAAAGGAATCGAGCGCTTTCAGGCGTTCATCTTGGCTTTTGTCGCCGTGCAAAGCGGTGCTGTTGAGGCCGTCGTGCTCCAGCGAACGCGCCAGCCGCGCACAGCCGAGCTTGCTGTTGACGAACACAAAAGCCTGCCCAATTTCGCGCTCGCGCAGCACCTGCTTGAGCGCTTGCAGCTTGTCGTTCTCTTCGACGCGGAAAAACCGCTGCTCGATGGTGGCGGCGGTGGCATTGGAGCGCGCCACCTCGATGGTGACGGGGTCTTGCAGGTAGCTCGAGGCCAGGCGCTTGATTTCGGGCGAAAAGGTGGCCGAAAACAGCAAGGTGGTGCGCTGCTTGGGCAGGTAGGAGAGGATGCGCTGCAGATCGGGCAAAAAACCGATGTCGAGCATGCGGTCGGCCTCGTCGAGCACCACGTACTCGACCTGGTTGAGCACGCAGTTTTTGGCTTCGATGTGGTCGAGCAGCCGCCCTGGGGTGGCCACCAGCACCTCGACGCCGCGCTTGAGCTCAGCGGTTTGGGGCTTCATGTCCATGCCGCCAAACACCACCGTGCTGCGCAGCTCGGTGTATTTGGCGTAAAGCTCGATTTGCTGCGCCACCTGCACCGCCAGCTCACGCGTGGGCAGCAACACCAGTGCGCGCACCGGGTGCCGCGCTGGCGACGTGGAGCTGCTGGCGTGCTTGAGCAGGCGCTGCAGCAGCGGCAGCGAAAAGGCGGCGGTTTTGCCGGTGCCGGTCTGGGCCGCGCCCATCACGTCGCGGCCTTGCAGCACCACCGGTATCGCCTGCGCCTGGATCGGCGTCATGGAGGAAAAGCCGAGATCGGCCACGGCACGCGCCAAAGGCTCGGCCAGCGAAAGTTCAGAAAAAGCAGGATTCATCTAAGGCGGATTGTCGCACCACATCGTGACAAAGCAAAAAATCGAAAGCGGGCGTGTTGTTGCACGCCCACAAAGCCAGCCAAATGTGGCTTGGGCGGCAACTCAAGCAGCTGCGTAAGACGGCGCCTGGGCGCTGGTTGGGCGGCCTTGGAAATCGGTCCAGCAGCGCTGGGTGAAGTCGTAGAGCTTGCACTTGCGCGCGGTATCAAAGTACCAGCGCCAACTGAACTGCTGGATGATGATGCGCCCGGGCAGCATGTCTTCGAGTTTCTGTTGCGCTTCCTTGAGCTTGTACAGCGGCACGCTCATGTCCACGTGGTGCGCGGTGTGCTCCATGATGTGGTGCACCAGCGCCCCGATGCGGTAAGGGAACTGCAGGTGCACCGTGGTCGAGACGAAGGGCGCCGCCTTGGCCCACAGGTGCTTGTCGTCGTGCCACTGCACACTGGTGTGGGTGTGGTGCACGTAGACCACGAAGCCAATCATGGCGTTCCAGAACAAAAACGGCAGCACAAAGCCCATGACGATCAGCAGCCAAATCGGCTGCCCGGTGGCCACGGCCGCCCACACCAAGCCCGCGTTCCAGAGCAGCGCCACTGCCGAGACGAACACCCCGTCCCAGACGAACTCCGAGCGCTGCGTGCCCATATAGGTTTTGCGCGGGAAGAACATGCGCAGCCACCACATTTCGATCAGGTAGTACAGCGCCGGACCCCAGCCACTGCGGTAGATGCGCTCCAAGGCGCGGCGGCCGGGCGAGAGGGCCTCGAACTCGGCCTTGCTCAGGGGGGCCCAGACGAAATCCACCCCCTTGAGGTTGGTGTAGCCGTGGTGCACCACGTTGTGGCCCACTTCCCACAGGCTGTAGGGCGTGAGGGAGGGGATCATGGCGATGCGCCCCAGCACCCGGTTCAGACCCCGGTGCGGGGTGTAGCTCTGGTGGCAGGCGTCGTGCCCGATGATGAACAAGCGCCCGATCACAAAACCCGCCGCCAACGCACACAGCAGCTTGGCCCACCAGGCTTGCAGCAAGATGGTGCCGGCGATCAGGGCGGCAAAAATGGCCCAATCGAGCACCAGCAGCGCCACCGCAACGGCGGTGCGTCGCTCGGCCAGCGGCGTGATCCAGCCGCGAATGACCTTGCGGTGCGGCAGCGGCGCCCCGACGGGGACAGGGCGCTCGGAGGCAGCAGCGGCTGCACCGGCGGTAGCTTGGAGCGGCTGCGCGCCGCTGAGGGGATCTGGTGAAGTGTGCATCGATGAACGCAGGGGTTAAAAACGCCCGATCGGACGGCGCGTGGGACTCGCCTAGGCAACTACCGACTAGACCTAGGCATTTTATTGCGTTCTAACCTACAGCAACTTGACAGGCCGCAAAGACATCAAAACGCTCCTGTCCTACTCTACACGACAATCGGCTTCCTGGCTATAATCTTGGGTTTTGCTGGCAACATCCACAAACAACTTAAGGAATTCACACATGGCCACCAAGCCCAAGAAAAAGAACCCGCGCTTGGCGTCTGGGCGCAAACGCGCACGTCAAGACGTCAAGCTCAACGCCGCCAACACCTCGCTGCGTTCCCAATACCGCACCGCCGTCAAGAAGGTCGAAAAGGCCGTTTTGGCTGGCGACAAAACCCAAGCCTCTGCGCTCTTTGCCCAGATGCAAGGCGTGGTGGACTCGATTGCCGACAAGGGCATTTTCCACAAAAACAAGGCCGCTCGCGACAAGAGCCGCCTGTCGGCCAAGGTCAAAGCCCTAGCCAGCACCGCAGCGGCCTGAGCCAAACTCAGACCGACCGCCCAGGCTTGGGGGCCGCTAGTCCCCCTGCACAGCCTGCCGTTTGAACCGGGTGCGCTGCCAGCAAATCCCGCTCGATCGCAAAAAACCGCCACCGGCCCCGTGCCTGCTGGCGGTTTTTTCTTGGGCTGTGCTCAGGCCTGCGCTTGGAGCGCGTCGGGCTCTGGCGGGGCGGTGGATAGCCCGCTATGGGGCGGGTGCGCTGGGTGCTGTTTGATCAGCGGCAGCGTCGGGCAGCAGGCAGGCCTCGACCACTTGCAAATCGTTGTCGCGCGCAAAACCGAGCACGAAATCCCACGCCATCGGGTCGTAGTCGCGCAAAGCGGTGTTCAGCACCACACACTTGACGCCATTGATGACCTTGGGTATGCACCAGGGCGAGTACCCCAAGTGCGCACCCGGCACCCGCCCCGCCGGGTGAAAAGGGCTCATCACGCCAGACAGCCGCTCGGCCCAGTCGCTCGGACGAAAAGGCTTGCCGTTGCGGGTCAGGCCCTGGATAAAGACTTCATTGGCGCTCGGAGAGACCATGGGGGTACTGGCCCAAAAAGGATGGCGCACCAGCCGCCGCCGAGGATCGCTCGCCGCACAGGGTGCACCGGTTGAGACCGATGGGTAATGCGAAGTATTCTATCTTATATAAGACTTGGTGGTTGCGGACGCCCGCTGCTCGCGCAGCAGCGCCTACAATGAACCCCGCTGCGCCCGGCCGGCTTGGCTGCGCGCCTGCTCCGCCCTTGTGGGCGCCCCCTTTTTTCAGCAACCCTTTTTTCGTCCAGGACCCGATCCATGCTCCCAGCCGCCCCGGTTCAACCGCACGTCATGAACACCTATGGCCGGGTGCCGATTGAGCTCTCCCACGGCCAGGGCTGCCGGGTTTGGGATGTGCACGGCAAGGCCTATTTGGACGCGCTGGGCGGCATCGCCGTCAACACGCTCGGGCACGCGCACCCCAAGCTGGTGCCGGCGCTGCAAGCGCAGATCGGCCGCCTGATGCACATCAGCAACTACTACTACCACGCCGCCGCAGAAGAGCTGGCGCAGATGCTGGTGCAGCGCTCGGGCCTGAGCAATGTGTTTTTCTGCTCCAGCGGGCTGGAGGCCAACGAGGCTGCGCTCAAGCTGGCGCGCAAGTTTGGCCACGACAAGGGCATCGCCCGGCCCGAGATTGTGGTCTATGAAAAGGCCTTTCACGGCCGCTCGATTGCCACCCTGAGCGCGACCGGCAACCCCAAGGTGCAGGCCGGTTTCGGGCCGCTGCTGGAGGGCTTCATTCGGGTGCCGCTCAACGACGTCGAGGCGATCCGCCGCGCCACCGTGGGCAACCCCAACGTGGTGGCGGTGTTCCTGGAGGCCATCCAAGGCGAAGGCGGCGTCAACCCGGCCAGCGCCGAGTACCTCCAGCAGGTGCGCGCCCTGTGCGACGCCCACGACTGGCTGCTGATGATCGACGAGGTGCAGTGCGGCATGGGGCGCACCGGCAAGTGGTTTGCACACCAGTGGGCCGGCATCTTGCCCGATGTGATGCCGCTGGCCAAGGGCCTGGGCTCGGGGGTGCCGATCGGGGCCGTGGTGGCGGGCCCCAAGGCGGCGCAGTTGTTCCAGCCCGGCAACCACGGCAGCACCTTTGGCGGCAACCCGCTGGCGCTGCGGGCGGGCATCGAAACCATCCGCATCATGGAAGAAGACGGGCTGCTGGAGCACGCCGCCCGGGTGGGCTTTCAGTTGCAAACGCTGTTGAGCACGCAGTTGATGCGCGTGCCCGGCGTGCGCGAGGTGCGCGGCAAGGGGCTGATGATCGGCATCGAGCTCGACCGCCCCTGCGCCGCGCTGGTGAACCGCTGCGCCGAGGCCGGGCTGCTGATCAGCGTCACCGCCGACCGCGTGATCCGCTTGGTGCCACCGCTGATTTTGAGCGGGGCCGAGGCCGACGAGATCGCTGCCCTGCTGGTGCCGCAGATCAAGGCCTTTCTGGCCGAAACAGCGGCGGCTGCGGCCTAAAACCGCGCCCTGCACCGCCCTGCCTTGCACCCCCCTTCACGCCCTTGGAACCCGCGCCCATGAACCCCGCCGCCCCGCCGCTCAAGCACTACCTGCAATTCAAGGATTTCACGGCCGCCGAGTACGCCTACCTGTTCGAGCGCACCTGGCTGATCAAGCGCAAGTTCAAAACCTACCAAAAGCACCACAGCCTGTGCGACCGCACGCTGGCCATGATTTTCGAGAAAGCCAGCACGCGCACCCGGGTCAGCTTCGAGGCCGGCATGTACCAGATGGGCGGCAGCGTGGTGCACCTGACCACCGGCGACAGCCAGCTCGGGCGCGCCGAACCCATCGAAGACAGCGCGCGCGTGATCAGCCGCATGACCGATCTGGTGATGATCCGCACCTACGAGCACAGCAAGATCGAGCGCTTTGCGGCGCATTCGCGGGTACCAGTGATCAACGGCCTGACGAACGAATACCACCCCTGCCAGATTTTGGCCGACCTGTTTACCTGGCTCGAACACCGGGCCGCCCGCGCCGATGGCGGCATCGACGTCGGCGCGCTGCGCGGCATTCGCGTGGCCTGGGTGGGCGACGGCAACAACATGGCCAACACCTGGGTGCAGGCGGCGCAGGTGCTGGGCTTCAAGGTGCATGTGAGCACGCCCAGCGGCTACGCCATCCGGCCCGAGGTGGCCGGTGTGAGCGCCGACGACGCCTGCTGGCAGGCCTTAGCCGACCCGCTGCAAGCCTGCGCCGGAGCCGATCTGGTGACCACCGACGTCTGGACCAGCATGGGCTTCGAGGCCGAAAACGAGGCCCGTCGGCAGGCCTTCGCCGCCTGGTGCGTAACCCCGGCGCTGATGGCGCAAGCCCACCCCGAGGCGCTGTTCATGCACTGCCTGCCCGCGCACCGGGGCGAGGAAGTGGCGGCCGAGGTGATCGATGGGCCGCAGAGCGTGGTCTGGGACGAGGCCGAAAACCGCATGCACGTGCAAAAAGCCCTGATGGAATACCTGCTGCTGGGGCGGCTGTAAGCCCCATGCCTGCATGAGCCTTGTTTTCGATGTGGCCATCGTCGGCGCGGGCGCGGCCGGCTTGTTTTGCGCCGGCATCGCGGGCCAGCGCGGGCTGCGCGTGCTGCTGCTCGATCACGCGCCCAAGGTGGCCGAGAAAATCCGCATCTCCGGCGGCGGGCGCTGCAATTTCACCAACCGCGACCTCGACCCGCGCCAGCCGCAGCGCCATTTTCTTAGCGACAACCCGGCCTTTTGCCGCTCGGCGCTGGCGCGCTACACCCCGGCCGATTTCATCGCGCTGCTGCAACGCCACGGCGTGGCGTGGCAAGAAAAACACAAAGGCCAGTTGTTTTGCACCCGCTCGGCGCAGGACCTGATCGACCTGCTGCTGCGCGAATGCGCCGCCGGTGGCGTGACGCACTGGCAGCCTTGCCGCGTGCTGCACGTGGCGTATAGCGACCACAGCGCCCATGCCGAGGGGGTCGCCGCCCTGCCCTACACCCTGCAAACCGAGCGCGGCAGCGTGACTTGCCGCTCGCTGGTGGTGGCCACTGGCGGCTTGCCGGTGCCCAAAATCGGGGCCAGTGACTGGGGCTTGCGGCTGGCGCAGCGCTTTGGTTTGGCCTTGGTAGAGCCCCGGCCAGCGCTGGTGCCGCTCACATTCGAGGCCGCGGGCTGGGCCCCCTATGCCCACTTGGCCGGGCTGGCGCTGCCGGTGCGCGTGGCCACAGGCAGCAAAAAGCAGGCCATGGCTTTCGACGAAGACCTGCTCTTTACCCACCGCGGCCTGAGCGGCCCGGCGGGGCTGCAAATATCGAGCTACTGGAACCCCGGCCAGCCCTTGCGCATCGACCTGCACCCCCAGGCCCGGCTCGACGCCGCGCTGCAAACGGCCAAGGCGGCGGGCGGGCGCAAGCTGCTGCCCAAGGCATTGGCGCAGCACCTGCCGCAGCGCCTGTGCGACACCTGGACGCAGCACCGGCCCGACTGGCAACGCCCCTTGAGCGATTGCAGCGACAAGGCGCTGGCGCAACTGGCCGAGAGCCTGCACCACTGGACCCCCAGCCCCAGCGGCGACGAAGGCTGGGCCAAGGCTGAAGTGATGCGCGGCGGCGTGGATACGCGCCAGCTTTCCTCACAAAGCCTGGAGTCCAGCCAGCCGGGCTTGTATTTCATCGGCGAAGTGGTGGACGTGACCGGCTGGCTTGGCGGCTACAACTTCCAGTGGGCTTGGGCCAGCGCGCACGCCTGTGCACTGGCTTTGCCTTGCGGCCCACGCTGACACGGGCGTAGGGGAAACCAGGCGTGGGCAGCGCTCGCAAAGGCCTTGGGCGATAATCGGGCCCGTTTCCCATCCACGGCCCCATTCCTTTGCACCGGCAACCCCCATGACTGACACCCAACAACGCATCGACAGCTTGGTCAAATCGCACGACGTCGTGCTGTTCATGAAAGGCACCGCTTCCTTCCCCATGTGCGGATTTTCGGGTCGGGCCATGCAAATCCTGAAAGCCTGCGGCGTCGAGTCCAGCGCCGTCAAGGCCGTCAACGTGCTCGACGACCCAGCCATCCGCCAAGGCATCAAAGACTACAGCAACTGGCCCACCATCCCGCAACTGTATGTGCGCGGCGAGTTCATCGGCGGCTCCGACATCATGATGGAGATGTACGAGTCGGGCGAACTGCAGCAGGTGCTGTCCGCCTCCAAGGTCTGATTTCGGCGCCCTTTAGGCCAGCCGCCAGCGCTGCTGCGCCGCAAACACCGCGTTCGGGTAGGGGCTGCGGCCGCGGCTGCCGTTGTAGCGGCCCAGCGCCAAAAACAGATCGCCGCGCTCGCGGTCGAGGTAGTGGCGCATGATCACGCAGCCAAAGCGCAGATTGGTTTTGAGCTGAAACAGGCCGCCCACGTCGCCATCGCCGATCAAACGCGCCCAAAACGGCATGATCTGCATATAACCGCGCGCCCCCACGACCGAGATCGCAAACTGCCTAAAGCCGCTTTCGACCTGGATGAGGCCCAGCACCAGCGACTCGTCGAGCCCGGCGCGGCGGCTCTCGTACCACACCGTTTGTAAAAACTCGACCCGCTGTTGCAACTCGGGCTTGCGCCGCGCCAGCCGTGGGCTGATCTGCGTCAGCCAGCGCAAATAGGCCAAGCGCGCTTCGGTGCTGGCGAACTCGGGCTCGGGCGGGTCGTTGAACTCCACGGCGGCGCGCAAGGCATGGCGCACCGAGTCGGCCAGCGGCTCCTCCAACTGGCTGGCCGCCACCGGGCGCAGCGGCCAAGCGGCCGAGGCCGCGGCGGCGCAGCCCAAGGCGGCGCTGGCCCAGCGGCGGCGGCTCCAGCCCGAGGTCATATCCATACCCCTTGGGTTCACAAGCCCAGGCGCTGGCGCAGCCACGGCAGCGCCTCATTCAGCGCCAGCTTGCTGGCTTGCGCCTCGCGCCGGTGCTGGTACTCGATCTGGCCCTCTTTGAGGCCCTTGTCGCCCACCGTCAGGCGGTGCGGAACGCCGATCAGTTCCCAATCGGCAAACATGGCCCCTGGGCGCTCGCCGCGGTCATCCAGCAGCACATCGACCCCCAGCGCCTTGAGTTCGCCATAGAGCCGCTCGGCCGCCTCGCGCACCGCAGGGCTGCGATCCATGCCGATCGGGCAGATCACCAGCGTGAAGGGGGCGATGGCGTCGGGCCAGATGATGCCGCGCTCGTCGTGGTTTTGTTCGATCGCCGCTGCGGGCAGGCGCGTGATGCCGATGCCGTAGCAGCCCATCTCGAACGGTTTGGGCTTGCCGTCTTCGTCCAGAAACGTGGCGTTCATGGCGCGGCTGTATTTGGTGCCGAGGTAGAACACATGCCCGACTTCGATGCCGCGCTCGATTTGCAGCTCCCCGGCCCCGTCGGGCGAGGGGTCGCCCGGCAACACGTTGCGGATGTCGGCCACGCAATCGGGCTCGGGCAGGTCGCGGCCCCAGTTCACGCCGGTGAGGTGGTGGTCGGCTTGGTTGGCGCCGCAAACCCAGTCGGCCATCAGCGCCACTTCGCGGTCGGCCACCACTTGCACCGGCAACTTGAGCCCCAGCGGCCCAAGGTAGCCGGGACGGGTGCCAAAGTGGGCCACGATCTCGGCCTCGGTGGCAAAGCGGTAGCCCAGATTCAGCCCCGGCAGCTTGCCCACCTTGACCTCGTTCATGTCGTGGTCGCCGCGCAGCAGCAGCAGCCAGATGCGGCTGGCGATGATTTCGTCGCGCTCGTTGATCTCCTCGGTGGCCAGCACGATGGACTTGACGGTGCGCGCAAGCGGCAAGCCGAGCAGCGCCGCCACGTCGGCGCAGGTGCTTTTGCCCGGCGTCGGGGTGAGGGTGAGCGGCTGGCTGGCCGACGGGCGCGGCCCGGCCGGGGCCAGTGCCTCGGCTTTTTCGAGGTTGGCGGCGTAGCCGCTGTGTGGGCAATAGACGATGGCGTCTTCGCCGGTGGCGGCAATCACCTGGAATTCTTCGCTCAGGTCGCCGCCGATGGCCCCGCTGTCGGCCGCCACGGCGCGGTAGCGCAGCCCGAAGCGCTCAAAAATGCGCCGGTAGGCCGCCGCCATGGCCTGGTAGCTGGCTTGGGCCGCGTCGCGGTCGCGGTCGAAGCTGTAGGCGTCTTTCATGGTGAACTCGCGGCCGCGCATCAGGCCAAAGCGCGGCCGCCGCTCGTCGCGAAACTTGGTCTGGATCTGGTAAAAATTTTTCGGCAACTGCTTGTAGCTGCGCAGTTCCTGGCGCGCGATGTCGGTCACCACCTCTTCGCTGGTGGGCTGCACCACGAAGTCGCGCTGGTGCCGGTCTTGGATGCGCAGCAGCTCAGGGCCCATTTTTTCGAAGCGCCCGGTCTCTTGCCACAGCTCGGCCGGTTGCACCACCGGCATGCTGAGCTCGATCGCTCCGGCGGCGTCCATTTCCTCGCGCACGATGCGCTCGACCTTGCGGATCACGCGCAAGCCCATGGGTAAATAGGTGTAAATGCCTGCCCCGAGCTTTTTGATCAGGCCGGCGCGCAGCATCAGGCGGTGGCTGGCCACTTCGGCGTCGGCCGGGGCTTCTTTGAGGGTGGAGATAAAGAACTGAGAGGCTTTCATGGGGCTTTGTGGCTGATGACCCGATGCACCGCCACCCCGTCCAAGGCAGAACCGCGCACGGCGGCACGACCGCACCGGCGCCGCAACCCAAGGGTTCAGCCAGGCCCGGATTTGGCCAGCGCCGACCTCGGAAATGCCACCAGCGCGTGCGCCAGCGGTGCATAATCGAGTCAGTTTAAAAATTGGGGTTGATTATGCTTGACAGAGACGGCTTTAGGCCGAACGTCGGCATCATTCTGCTCAACCAGAAGAACCAGGTGTTCTGGGGCAAACGCATCCGCACCCACTCTTGGCAATTTCCGCAAGGCGGCATCGACCGGGGCGAGTCCCCCGAGCAGGCCATGTTTCGCGAGTTGCACGAAGAGGTCGGACTCAAGCCCGAGCATGTGAGCATCGTGGCCCGCACACGAGACTGGTTGCGCTACGAGGTGCCGGACCGCTACATCCGCCGCGAGGCGCGCGGTCACTACAAGGGCCAGAAACAGATCTGGTATTTGCTGCGTCTGCTCGGCGGCGACTGGCTGCTCAACTTGCGCGCCAGCAACCACCCAGAGTTCGACGCCTGGCGCTGGCACGACTACTGGGTGCCGCTGGATGTGGTGGTGGAATTCAAACGCGGCGTCTATGAAATGGCGCTCACCGAGCTGGCGCGGCATTTGCCCGCTGACGCACGCCCACGCAGCGCTCGCTCTGCGCTGCGCCCACGCGCCAGCTTGGCCGCCCCAGGCCAGCCCGACCCATCCGGCGCGGCAAGTGGCAGCGCGGGTCTGGCACACCTGATGCCACCGCACATGGAGCTCCCCCCGGGTGCCGTTTTCGACCCCGTCCCCCAGTTTGAGGGCAGCATACCCACGCCCCTACACACCGATCGGTCCTCCACCCCATGAGCACGCTCCACCTGTCTGCCCCCCTTGCGCCCAAGCGGGCCGTTTCTGCTGCCCGGCAAGCAGGCAGTGGACGCCTGCGTTGGATGGCGGCTTGGGCACTGGGCGCCAGCTTGTTGGCAGCCTTGGCCCCCGCGCAGGCCCAATTTTTGACCGAAGGCGAGCAGTGGCAGGAAGGGTCCGTCCCGCCGGCGCCCCCCTTCAGCACCCTGGGCTTGGTGCCCTTCGAGGTCGGGGTGGATTCGCCGCTGCGCTTTGGCTTGGTGCCCGATGCGCTGCAGCTTGGCGCCGACGGCGTGATTCGCTACGTGGTGGTGGCACAAAGCGCGAGCGGCGCGGTCAACGTGCTCTACGAGGGCCTGCGCTGCCGCACCCAAGAGATGCGCACCTACGCGCGCTGGTCGCCCACGCAACTGCCGCTGCCCACCCCCTTTGGTGCCGAGGCTGGCCAGTGGCGCAGCGCCGGCGAGACCCGCTGGCAAGGCTGGCGCGACCACGCGGCAGGCCGCCCGGCTTGGGCGCTGGCGCGCGCCGGTCTGTGCGACGGGGCCGCCCCCAACGGCCGCCCGGCGCAGATGCTGCAAGCGCTGCGCCAAAACCCGCCGCTGCGCTGAGCCGTGCCGCACCCGGGGCGCGGCGCCCGCGCGCTTGGTTCGCGCAGCCGCTCAGCCGCTGCGGCTGGTGAGCACCAGGTTGTCGCGGTGGATCATCTCGGCCTCGGCGGCGTAGCCCAGCAGGCGCTCGAAATCCGCTGAAGATTTGCGGCACAGCAAGCGCGCTTCGGCGGCGCTGTAGTTGGCCAGGCCGCGCGCCAGCTCGCTGCCATCGGGTGCGCGCAGCGCGATCACGTCGCCGCGCGCAAACTCGCCCTCGACCGCCGTCATGCCAATCGGCAGCAGGCTCTTGCCCTCTTGCACGATCTTGGCGGCGGCCCCGGCATCCAGCCGCACCGCGCCGCGCAATTGCAAATGGTCGGCCATCCACTGCTTGCGCGCTTGCAGCTTGGGTGTATCGGACAACAAACAGGTGCCGATCGGTTCGCCTGCTAGCAGGCGCAGCAGCGCGTCGGGCTCGCGCCCCCAGGCGATCACGGTGCTGGCGCCCGAGCCCGCAGCGCGTTTGGCGGCCAAAATTTTGGTGATCATGCCGCCGGTGCCGATGCGCGAACCGGCCCCGCCCGCCATGGCTTCGAGCTCCGGGTCGCCCGCACGCGCCGCCGCGATGAAGCGCGCATCCGCTTGTTTGCGCGGGTCGGCGCTGTAGAGCCCTTTTTGGTCGGTCAGGATCACCAGCAGGTCGGCCTCGACCAAGTTGGCCACCAGCGCGCCCAGGGTGTCGTTGTCGCCGAACTTGATCTCGTCGGTGACCACGGTGTCGTTCTCATTGATCACCGGCAGCACCTGGTGCGCCAGCAGCGTGAGCAGGGTCGAGCGGGCATTCAGGTAGCGCTCGCGGTCGGCCAGGTCGGCGTGCGTGAGCAGCACCTGCGCGCTGCGCAGCCCGAGCTGGCGCAGCTTGCTTTCGTACATCTGCACCAGCCCCATCTGGCCCACCGCCGCCGCCGCTTGCAGCTCGTTGATGGCTTTGGGGCGCACCGCCCAGCCCAAGCGCTTCATGCCCTCTGCAATGGCGCCGCTGCTGACCATGATCAGCTCGCGCCCCTGCCCCACCAAGGCGCTTAGCTGCACGCTCCACTGACCAATGGCGGCCTCATCGAGCCCGCGGCCCTCGTTGGTGACGAGGCTGGAGCCGACCTTGACCACGATGCGCCGCGCCGCGCGCAAGCGCTCGGCCACGGCGGCTTCGGTGACGCGCCAATCGGGCGCTGGGCGGGCTGGATCCATGGGAGCAAAAAAGATTGGGGTGACTAAGGGGATGCCGGCAGCAGGCCTGAGTAAGCCGGGGCAGGGCTTAAGGGCTTAGGGGCTGACTTGGGGCTCGAAACGCGGATCGACCTCGACCGGTGGGCGTTCGGCCACTTGGCTGGCCGCAACGTGCTGGTAGATTTGCTGCACCAGGCGCTCGCAGCCCTCGCGCGTAAGGGCCGAAATCTCAAACACCGGCCCCTTGTGGCGGTAGCGGCGCACGAAATCGCGCACCCGCTGCGCGCGTTCTTCGGCGGGCACCATGTCGAGCTTGTTGAGCACCAGCCAGCGTGGCTTGGCGTGCAAGGCCGGGTCGTATTTTTTCAGCTCTTTGACGATAGCACGCGCCTGCAGCACCGGGTCCACCGCCGCGTCAAAGGGGGCCAGATCGACGATGTGCAGCAGCAGCCGGGTGCGCTGCAGGTGGCGCAGAAACAGGTGTCCGAGCCCGGCGCCTTCGGCCGCACCTTCGATCAGGCCCGGCAGGTCGGCGATCACAAAGCTTTTTTCCGGCCCCACCCGCACCACGCCAAGGTTGGGGTGCAGCGTGGTGAAGGGGTAATCGGCGATCTTGGGGCGGGCGTTGGAAACGGCGGTGATGAAGGTCGATTTGCCGGCGTTGGGCATGCCCAGCAAGCCGACATCGGCCAACAGCTTGAGTTCGAGCTGCAGGTTGAAGCGCTGGCCCGGGTAGCCGGGGGTTTTTTGGCGTGGGGCGCGGTTGATCGCGCTCTTGAAGCGCAGGTTGCCAAAGCCGCCATCGCCGCCCTTGGCCAGCAGCACCAGTTGCCCGGGCTGCAACAACTCGTGCAACAAGGCCCCGCTGTCGGCGTCGCGCACCAAGGTGCCGACCGGCATTTTCAGCACGATGTCTTCACCCTTGTGGCCAAACATGTCGGAACCCTTGCCGTGCTCGCCGCGCTGGGCCTCAAACTTGCGCGTGTAGCGAAAGTCAACCAGCGTGTTGAGGTTTTCATCGGCCAGCGCGTAGACGTGGCCGCCACGGCCGCCGTCGCCGCCATCGGGGCCGCCGAATTCCTTGTATTTTTCGTGCCTAAAGGAGGCGCAACCGCTGCCGCCATCGCCCGCTGCAACCTCGATCCTGGTTTCGTCAACAAACTTCATGGCCGGATTGTCGCTCAATCGTAAAAAAAAGAAAGGCCCGCAGCTGCGGGCCTTTGCGAAACTGGGCCGACCCCGACGAGGCGGGGACCGCTAACAGCCTTTTAGCTGGCCTTGACGCTGATCACCTTGCGGTTGAGGGCGCCCTGAACAGAAAACCCCACCGTGCCATCGACAGTGGCAAAAATGGTGTGGTCTTTGCCGATGCCGGTGCCGGTGCCGGGGTGGAATTTGGTGCCACGCTGGCGCACGATGATCGCGCCGGCCGAGATTTCTTGGCCGCCAAACACCTTAACGCCCAGCATCTTGGGTTGTGAGTCGCGGCCGTTGCGGGTTGAGCCGCCGCCTTTTTTCTGTGCCATGGTGTGCCGCTCCTTAAGCCTGGATCGAGCCGATCTGCAGCTCGGTGAAGTTTTGCCGATGGCCTTGACGCTTCTGGTAGTGCTTGCGACGGCGCATCTTGAAGATGCGGATTTTGTCGCCACGACCGTGCGAGACCACAGTGGCTGTGACCGTTGCGCCGCTGACCAAGGGCGTGCCAACCTGGATGCTGTCGCCGCTGCCGACGGCCAACACCTGGTCGATCACGATTTCTTGGCCCACGTCCGCAGCAATCTGTTCTACTTTAAGTTTTTCGCCAACGGCAACGCGATACTGCTTGCCGCCGGTTTTTATGACCGCGTACATTGGAAACCTCAAATGGTGATTTCTTCGGGCTGATTCCCAAAGAATCGAGCATTATACCAAAAACGGGTGGGATGATGGTGCCGCCTGTCGGATTCGAACTGACGACCTACCGCTTACAAGGCGGTTGCTCTACCAACTGAGCTAAGGCGGCACAGGGTGCGTATTCTACTTCACGCGCCGCAACGCTGGCCGGCCACCGGGGCCGCCACCCGGCTTGGGCGGATCCGATGAAGCCTCCGAGTCGTCCGAGTCCAAGCCCAGCTCAGGGGCGTCGGCTTCGACCACTTTCAGCCCCACGCGTGCGCCCTCTTCCTCGGTTTGCAGCAGCGGCGCAGGCGCTTCAAAAGCCATGCCCTGGCCGTTTTCATGGGCGTAAATGGCCAGCACATGGTCGATCGGCACCTGCACCTCGCGCGGCACACCGCCAAAACGGGCCTTGAACTCGATCGTCTCGTTGCCCAGTTGCAGGTTGCTGGTGGCCTCGTAGCTGGTGTTGAGAACGATTTTCCCCTCTTGCACGAACTCGCGCGGCACCCGCACGGTGGCGTCGACCGCCACCACCAGGTAGGGCGTAAAGCCGTTGTCGCTGCACCACTCGTGCAGGGCACGAATCAGATAAGGCCGGGTAGAAGGCAGAGGGTCCTGACTCATGGCGGCTCAGCCCTTATTTGCGCATCACTTTTTCGGACGGGGTGAGCGCCTCGATATAGGCCGGGCGCGAGAAAATGCGCTCGGCATACTTGAGCAGCGGCGCGGCGTTCTTGCTCAGCTCGATGCCGTAATGGTCGAGGCGCCACAGCAGCGGCGCAATCGCCACGTCGAGCATCGAGAAGTGATCGCCCAGCATGAATTTGTTTTTCAGAAACACCGGGGCCAACTGGGTCAGGCGGTCGCGGATGTGGCTGCGGGCCTTGTCGATCGACTTGTCGCCACTCTTGAGGCTGCGGTTTTCCAGCACCGAGACGTGGACGAACAGCTCTTTTTCAAAGTTGAGCAAAAACAAACGCACCCTGGCCCGCTCGACCGGGTCGCCCGGCATCAGTTGCGGGTGCGGGAAGCGCTCGTCGATGTATTCGTTGATGATGTTGGACTCGTACAGGATCAGGTCGCGTTCGACCAGGATCGGCACCTGCGCGTAGGGGTTCATGAGCGCGATGTCTTCTGGCTTGTTGTACAGGTCGACATCGCGGATTTCAAAGTCCATGCCTTTTTCAAACAGCACGAAACGGCAGCGGTGCGAGAACGGGCAGGTGGTGCCCGAATACAAAACCATCATGGGCTAAGGCTCCTAGCTAGAAAAAACAAACAGTGGTGCACCCCATCGCCTCGAAATGCGGGGCGGGGCAGACCACTGTCAAGAGCAGGCCGGGCGCAAGCACTGGGCCTGCCGGAATTATTTGATGTCTTTCCAATATTCCTTGTTCAGGCGCCAAGCCAGAACGGTAAAGCCGGCCAAGAACAAGAGCACAAAAATCCCCAAGGTTTGGCGCTGGTCTTTGGCGGGTTCGGCCATCCAGTCGAGGAAAGCCACCAATTCGGCCACCGAGCGGTCAAATTCTTCGGGGCTTTGGGTGCCGGGTGTCACCTGCTCCCAGCCGGCAAAAACCTGGGTGCTGCTGCCATCGGGGCCGGCCACCGTTTGCATCACGGGTCGGCGCTCGCCTTGCAAATACCACAAGGGGTTGGGCATGGCGATGGTCGGGAAGGCCTTGTTGTTCCAGCCGTGAGCGACGGTGTCATCGCGGTAGTAGGAGCGCAACATCGTGTAGATGTAATCCGTACCACCCGAGCCCGCGCGCGAGCGCGTGATCATCGTCAGGTCGGGCGCCGCCTTGCCCCAGAACACCTTGGCGTCGGCCGGGCTGATCGCCGCTTGCATCAGGTCACCCACGCGCTCGCCGGTGAACATGAGGTTATCCCGAATCTGGCGCTCGGTCAGGCCCAGCTCTTTGAAGCGCTTGTAGCGCTCAAAGGAGGCCGAGTGGCAGCTCAGGCAGTAGTTGACGAACAGGTGCGCTCCGCGTTGCAGCGCCTCCAAATCGTTGCTCAGATCGGGGGCCTGATCAAGCGGCGCCGAGCCCTTGGCCGCCACCGCACCCGAGATCAGTCCAAAGGCCAACAGGCAGGCCACAATCCAATTTTTCATTTTTCTAGACTCCTGCGCTGGTTCAGTGGGGGGTGAAGGTCACGCGGCTGGGCACGGGCTTGAAGTCGCCCCAGCGGCTCCACCACGGCATCAGCAGGAAGAAGCCGAGGTAGAACAAGGTGCCAAACTGCGAGAATCGGGTGCTGAGGGTCGAAGGTGGCAGCACCCCGAAATACGTCAGAATGAAAAAGTTGAGCACAAAAGCGCCGTAGAGGTATTTGTTCCACGTTGGGCGGTAGCGGATCGAAGCCACAGGTGAGCGGTCAAGCCAAGGCAGGAAGCACAGGATCACGACGGCCGCACCCATGATGACCACGCCCCAGAACATGGCGTCTAGGCCCAACAGCATGAGCGACCCCACGACGGCACCACCCAGCACCAAGGCTTTGCCCTTGGTGCCAAAGCCGGCGCGGAAGATGCCGTGGAAGGCCGCAAACCAGACGGCTGCGGTCAGGACGTACATGAACTCGGTGGTGACGGCGCGCAGCATGGAGTAGTAGGCTGCAAAGTACCAGACCGGAGCGATGTGCGCTGGTGTCACCAGCGGGTCGGCCGGAATCAGGTTGGTGTACTTGAGGAAGTAGCCGCCGCCGGAGGGCGCAAAGAACACCACCGCCGAAAAGATCATCAGAAACACGCCCACACCCATCAGGTCGTGCACCGAGTAGTAGGGGTGGAAGGGGATGCCGTCGACCGGCTTGCCGGAGGCGTCTTTGAGCTTTTTGATCTCGACGCCGTCGGGGTTGTTGGAACCCACTTCGTGCAGCGCGATGATGTGCGCCACCACCAAGCCCAGCAGCACCAGCGGCAGGGCGATCACGTGCAAGCTGAAAAAGCGGTTCAGGGTGGCGTCGCCGACCACGAAGTCGCCGCGGATGAGCAGCGCCAGATCGGGGCCGATGATGGGAATGGCCGCGAACAGGTTGACGATCACCGCCGCACCCCAGAACGACATCTGACCCCAAGGCAGCAGGTAGCCGGTAAAGGCGATTGCCATCATGGCCAGCAGAATGCCGCAGCCAAAGAGCCAGATCAGTTCGCGTGGGCGCCGGTAGGAACCGTAGATCAGGCCACGGAACATGTGCATATAGACCACGATGAAGAAGAACGAGGCCCCGGTGGAGTGGATGTAGCGGATCAGCCAACCCCACTCGACTTCGCGCATGATGTACTCGACCGAGGCAAAGGCCACCGGCACACCGGCCGCGTTGAGCGTGGCGTCGGGCTTGTAGTGCATCACCAAGAAGATGCCGGTGACGATCTGGATCACCAGCACCAGCAAGGCCAGCGAGCCGAAGAAGTACCAAAAGTTGAGGTTCTTGGGCGCGTAGTATTCGGCCAAATGCTCTTTGTAGAGCTTGCTCAGGGGGAAGCGGTTGTCGACCCAGTTGAGCAGTTGCTCACCCGCTGGAGCGTTGGGGGAGATTTCTTTGAATTCGGCTGCCATGATCTTCCTCTAATCGCCGCTTCAGGCTTGCTGGTCTTCGCCGACCAACAGCAGGGTGTCGGACAGGTACTGATGGGGTGGGATTTCGAGGTTGTCGGGGGCGGGCATGTTGGCAAACACGCGCCCCGAGAGGTCGAAAGCCGAGCCGTGGCAGGGGCAGAAAAAGCCACCTGGCCAATCGCTGGGCAGCCCCGGCTGGTCGCCCGGGGTGAAACGGGAGGTGGGCGAACAGCCGAAGTGGGTGCACACGCCCACCGCGACCAGAAACTCAGGCTTGATCGAGCGGTTGCGATTGCGCGCGTATTCGGGTATGGGGAACACGGTGCGCTCGGACTCGGGGTCGGCCAGACGCGGCTCGATTTTTTCGAGCGAGGCGATCATTTCGGGCGTGCGGTGCAAAATCCAGACCGGGCGGCCGCGCCACTCGATCACCATTTTCTCGCCCGGCTGCAAGCGAGAAATATCGACCTCGACCGATGCACCGGCGGCGCGGGCGCGCGCCGATGGCTGAATGGAACTGACGAAGGGAACGGCGACCGCAGCTGCCCCCACGCCGCCCATGGCGCAGGTGGAAATCAGCCAAACACGGCGACCGTTGTCAACGGTGGCTTCGCTCATGGGTATCTTTCTGTGACGTGAGAACTCGGCTACCCGCACGGCGCGCGCTGGATGGAAACCAAGCAGCGCATCGGGTCAACCCTGATTGTAAGGGATTGTCACCACACAATCGGGGGCATGGCCCTATGCCGCACTCAGGTGGAAGCCGCCCCCAGCGCCGCTTCAAGTGCAGCCATTAAACTGGAGGGATCGGCCCTGCCGCTGCCCGCCAAATCGAAGGCGGTGCCGTGGTCGGGACTGGTGCGCAAAAAAGGCAGGCCCAGCGTGGTGTTGACGCCCTGCTCCAGCCCCAGATACTTGACCGGAATCAGGCCTTGGTCGTGGTACATGGCGACCACCACATCGAACTCGCCCCGGCGCGCGCGCATGAAAACCGTGTCGGGCGCAAAAGGGCCTTGGGCATCGATGCCCGCCGCCCGCGCAGCCTCGATGGCGGGGGCGATGTGTTCAATTTCTTCGCGCCCAAACAGACCCCCCTCGCCCGCGTGCGGGTTCAGACCCGCCACCGCGATGCGGCAATGGGGTCGGCCCAACACCTGCGAAAAATGCCGGTGCGTCAGGTGCACCGTTTGCAGCACCTGCGCCTGGGTGACGCAATCGATGGCAGCACGCAAGGGCACGTGAATGCTCACCAAGACCGTGTGCAACTCGGCGTTGGAGAGCATCATGCGCACCGGCACCTGTTCAATGCGCTGGCCTAGGTGCGCCGCGGTGAGTGCCTGCAGCATCTCGGTGTGGCCGGGGTAGCCGATGCCGGCGGCGTGCCACGCCGCTTTGTGGATGGGGGCCGTGACCAGTGCGGCGGCTTCGCCCCGCAAAACCGCTAGGGTGGCCCAATCGACGGCCGCATGGGCCGCGCGCCCGGCCACGGCGCTGACCTGGCCCAGCGGCGGCAACTCAGCCATGGGTGGCAGGGCCAGCAGCGGCAGGCAACGCGGCGGCAACGCGGTGGCTTGCTGGAAATTTTCCAGCGGCGCCAACGGCAGCAGGCCGCCGCTCAGGGCCACGGCACGGCGCATCACGGCCAAGTCGGCCACCACCACGCAGCGGCGGGACCAGTCGGGCCGCAAGCGAAACACCTGCGCAATCAGCTCCGGCCCGACGCCGGCCGGGTCGCCCATGCTGATGGCGATTGGGCGCGAAGCACTCATGCGGGGTTGTCGACGTCGATGAACTGGTGTGTGAGGCCCAGCTCGGCCGCCACCGCCGCCCCCAGTGCGGGGGCGCCGTAGCGCTCGGTGGCGTGGTGGCCGCAAGCTAGGTAGGCCACGCCGCATTCGCGCGCCAAATGGGTTTGCGGCTCCGAGAGCTCGCCGGTGATGAAGGCATCGACCCCGGCGGCAATGGCCGCCTCAAAATAATCTTGTGCACCGCCGCTGCACCAGCCGATGCGGCGCAGTGCGCGGCCTGGCGCGTCGATCAGCGTCACGGGCCGCCCCAGGCGCTGTTGCACATGCGCCGCCAGCGCGCGGGCGTCGGGGCATTCGGTGTGGCCGACGAAGCCCAAATCTTGTTCGCCGAAGCGGCCCCAGCCATCGGCCAGCGGGCTAAAACCCAAGCGCTGGGCCAGTTGGGCGTTGTTGCCCAGGCTGGGATGCGCATCAAGGGGCAGGTGGTAGGCCAGCAGGTTCACATCGTGTGCCAGCAGCAGGGCCAGGCGCTGCTTCATCCAGCCAGTGACGCAGGCGCTCTGGCCGCGCCAGAACAGGCCATGGTGCACCAAAATGGCGTCGGCCCCGGCCTCAATGGCGCGCTCGATCAACTCGCGGCTGGCGGTGACGCCGCTGACCAGGTGCCGCACCCGCGCCCGGCCTTCGACCTGCAGGCCGTTGGGGCCGTAGTCTTTGAAGCGTTCGGGCTGCAGCGTGGCGTCGAGGTGGCGCAGCAGCAAGCCGGTTTCGACCGCTGGTGCAGTGGAACAGGAGGCAGGGGATGCGGCTAAAGATGTGGACATGGCGCAGGCTCACCGGACACTAAACGTGCCCGATTGTCGCACCCCTACCCCGCAACGGGGAACTCAGGTCTGACCCGAGGGACGGCCTGCCTGACCTTGTTTCTGGCGCTGTTTTTCCTCACGCTCCGACTCTTCCATCTTGGTGACAAAATAGCGATAAAACCAAGCCGCCATGACGATCACGCCGATGATCGTGACGATGCTCAGCACGCCGTAGCTGGTGGAAAACAATTCAATCCAAGCGTCCATGACCTCTCCAATCGTGTGTGTATTGCCGGTGCATCGCATTAGAACCCAGTTTTGTGGCAGGCTTTTTGACGCAGGTCAAACTGGCTGCGCTTCGGGCGGCGCGCAACCATGAGGCGCTACTGGCTGCTGTTTTCCCAGACCGTGACGGTGTTGCTGGCGGCGTGGTTCGTGGTCGCCACCTTGCAGCCGCAGTGGTTGCAGCGCCCGGCGCTGATTCGCACCGTCCCGCTGCTGGAAGCCCCCGGCGCAGTGCGCAGCGAGGCGGTGGCTGCGGCCAGCTTGAGTGCGGCCGCACAGGCGGCCGCCCCGGCCGTGGTGAGCATCAGCGCACGCCAAGCCCCACGACAGCACCCGCACGCCGACGACCCTTGGTTTCGCTTCTTTTTTGGCGACCAAGGGCCGCGCACGCCACAAACCGGGCTCGGCTCTGGGGTGATCATCAGCAGCGCCGGCCACGTGCTGACCAACCACCACGTGATCGCCGAAGCCGAAGAAATCGAGGTCCAGCTCAGAGATGGCCGCCAAGCGCTGGCCCGGGTGGTAGGGACCGACCCAGACACCGACTTGGCGGTGCTGCAAATCGATCTGCCCGATCTGCCGGTGGCGGTGCTGGGCGACTCTGACGCGCTGCGCGTAGGCGATGCGGTGCTGGCCATCGGCAACCCCTTTGGGGTCGGCCAGACGGTCACCGGGGGCATCGTCAGCGCCTTGGGGCGCACGCAACTGGGCATCAATACCTTTGAGAACTTTATCCAGACCGATGCCGCCATCAACCCCGGCAACTCGGGCGGCGCGCTGGTGGATGTGCAAGGGCATTTGATCGGCATCAACACCGCCATTTTTACGCGCTCGGGCGGCTTTATGGGCATCGGTTTTGCCATCCCCACCTCCACGGCGCGCCAGGTGCTGGAGGCGATCGTGCGCGATGGCGCGGTGACACGCGGCTGGATCGGGGTTGAGCCGCAAGCGATCTCGCCCGAATTGGCGCAGCACTTTGGCTTGCGCCGCGCGCAGGGGGTGCTCATCATTGGGGTGCTGCGCAACGCGCCAGCGGAGCAGGCCGGAATTCGGCCCGGCGACGTGGTGCTGAGCGTGGCCGGGCAGCCGGTAGCCGACGTGGCGGCCTTGCTGGCGGCGGTGGCCGCCTTGCCGCCGGGGCAGGTCACGCCATTGCAAATTGAGCGCCAAGGCGAGTCGCTCACGCTGCAGGTAACACCTAGGCGGCGCCCGCCTCCACCGCCTGCAACCGAAGCCAACGGGCGCTGAAAACGCGCAGCGGCACCCGCAAGCTCAGAGCCGCCCTAGGCCTTGTCGGCGGCCTCGGGTTCCTCGGGCGCGCGGCTGAACTTGCTAAACCACCGAGCCCCCCAGATGCCCACTTCGTACAGGATGCACATCGGGATGGCCAGCGCCAGTTGCGAGATCACGTCGGGTGGCGTGACGATGGCGGCGATGACGAAGGCCAGCACGATGAAGTAGCCGCGAAAATCTTTCAACTGCTGGATCGTGGCGAAATTGAAACGCACCAACAGCATCACCACCACCGGCACCTGAAACGCCAGCCCAAACGCCAGGTAGAGCGACAAGATCGCCTGAACGTACGAGGCGATGTCGGGCGTGGCGGCCACACTGTCCGGAGTGAAGCCTTGGATGAAAAAGAACATCTGGTCGAGCACAAAAAACTGCACGAACCCGATGCCGATGTAGGCCAGCAGGCTGCCGATAAAAATCAGGGGCAGGGCAAAACGCTTTTCGTGGCTGTACAGGCCGGGGGCCACGAAGGCCCACATTTGGTACATGAGCCAAGGCAAGGCGACGATCATGGCCGACATCAGCAGCACCTTGAGCGGCACGAAAAAGGGCGAGAAGACGCCGACCGCGATCAGCTTGGCCTCGGGCGGCATGTGGTTGCGGATCGGAACGGCGATGAAATCGATCAACTCCCCCGGCCCCGGCCAGATCGCCAGCCCGATGGCGCACAACACCACCCCGGCCAGGCTGTAGAGGATGCGGTCGCGCAACTCGACCAAATGCTGCACGAAAGGCAGTTCGGTGCCGGCGAGTTCATCCGCTTTGGGTTTGGGGTCTGACATGGGTGCTGTGCTGTGCGTAGAGGGTCAGAGCGGTCGCGCTGTGGAGCTGGAGCCCGTAGAGCCGGAATAAGGCTTGGGCCGGTGCCGCGCCACGCGCGCAGCGCCCGACTGCACGAAGGAGCGCTGGCCGGTGCGCGCCTTGTACCACTTGGGCACCGACTGCTGCTTGAGCCTGAAGCTCTTTTTGGGGCGCTGAAATGGGGGGTAGACCGAGTGCCCGAGCGAGTATGCGGCGCTGGGATCGACGCGCGGCGCCTCGCCCGGCTCAAGCGGCTCGTTGCCTTCCAGCCCGGCCGTGGCATCCATCCAGTCTTTCTCGAAGCTGCCAACGCCAGACTGCACTTCGCGCGCCGCACCCTCGACCGATTCTTTCATTTTTTTGAGTTCGTCGAGGTCCATGGAGCGGTTGACCTCGGCCTTGACGTCGGCCACGTAGCGCTGCGCCTTGCCCAGCAGGGCGCCGACGGTGCGCGCCACCCGTGGCAGCTTCTCGGGTCCGATCACCACCAAAGCCACGACCGCAATCAGGGCGAGCTCGGAAATTCCAAAATCCAGCATGCAAGGCTTTCAGTGCAGCCCGCCGCAGGCCCAAGCCGACGGCAGGCGCGGCGCGTTCATCAAAGCTTGGTCTTGGCTTCGACGTCGATGGTGTTTTTGTCAGCGGCCACCGGGGTCTGCCCGACTTGGGCAGAGGTGGTGTTGGTTTGGGCCGGGTCGGTTTGCGTGCCGTCGCCCGCTTGCTTCATCCCATCTTTGAAACCCTTGACGGCTCCGCCCAGGTCGGAACCGATGTTTTTGAGCTTTTTGGTGCCAAACACCAAGACCACCACCAGCAAAACAATCAGCCAGTGCCAAATCGACAAACTTCCCATGACAAACTCCTGCGTCGGGGCTGAAACTGCCCCGGGTTAAGTGGATTCCAAGCTGGGCCAATGGTTCACCGCTGGCCGAAGCGGCTATTGTCACCGATATGGGTGACAACTCGGGGAAAGCAAGGCCAACAAGGGTAAACCCTTGCCTTGCGCTGCAGGACCGGCCCAGTCAGGCTCTTAGCCCCTGTGCCAAGGCCGTGGCCCGCCCATCACGTGCACGTGCAGGTGCTGCACCTCCTGCCCGCCTTCGGCGCCGTTGTTGCAGACGATGCGAAAGCCGCCCTCGGGCCAAGGGCGGCAGCCTTGCTCCAGCGCCAACTTGGGCGCCAGGCACATGAGCTTGCCCATTAGCCGCTCGTGCTCGGGCCCGAGCTGTGCCATAGAAGGCAGGTGCAGCTTGGGCACCAGCAGGAAATGCACCGGGGCCCAGGGGTGGATGTCGTGGAAGGCGTACACATCGTCGTCTTCGTAGACCTTGCGGCTGGGAATCTGGCCGGCGATGATTTTGCAAAAAATGCAGTTCGGGTCGTGGCTCATGGGGTTTGCAAAAAGGTGGCGGGTACAGGGCTTGAGCGGGGCTTAAATAGGGCTTACAAGGTTTCAGAGCGGCAGCGGCTTGCGGTCGTTCCAGTACAAAAAGCCTTTGACCAGCCGGTAGATAACCCAAACCGTGGCGACGAAGAAAATGGCAAAACCGACCACCAGCACCATGGTCAGCGCCCCCAGCACAAACCAAAACAGGCCCCACCAGAAGGTGCGGATCTGCCAGCGAAAGTGGCTTTCGTAGATCGTGCCGGTGGCGTCTTCGCGCTTGACGTAGTTGATGACGATGGCGATGATGGCCGTCACCCCAAGCAGCCACGACAGGGCGTAAAGGGCGTAGATGATGAGCGTGAGCTGGCGCAGGCTGGCGAGCTCATCGGGCGTCTTGCCGCCGAGGTCTGGGCTGGCGGCGGGGCTGGTGCCCGGGCGGAAATCGATGGGCTCGTTCATGGGGGGCTTGGCTGCGGGGAGGGCCCCGACTGGTGCGGAGGGTGCGGGTGCCGCTCTTGCGGTCCCTGTTCTTGCTGGCGCTGTTGCAGCTTGCGCAAGGCCTTTTCTTCCAAGCCGCTAAGGCCTTCGCGGCGCGCCAGCTCGGCGGTGATGTCGGCTGGCGAGAGGCCGAAATGCGCCAGCGCAATCAGGCTGTGAAACCACAGGTCGGCCATTTCACCCACCAGCGCCTGCGCGCTGCCGTGGCCGTGCTGCAAGTCTTTGGCTGCCATGAGGGTTTCGCCGGCTTCTTCGGCGATTTTTTTCAGGATCGCGTCCGGCCCCTGGTGCAGCAGGCGCGCCACGTAGCTGCGCGCCGGGTCGCCGCCTTGGGCGGGTTTGCGCGTCTCGATCAGGGCGGCCAGGCGCAGCAGGGTGTCGTCCGCGCTGGTGCGGGGAGCGGCGGCCTCGCGGGCCGGTGTGGGGGCGCAAGCGGCAGGGTTCATGCGGTCAGCGGTAAATCGATTCGGGGTCTTTGAGCACCGGCTCCACGGTCAACCAGCGCCCATCGGCCGGGCCGGTGGTGGCGGCTTGCGCGCCGTCTAGGGGCTGCCAGCGCAGGTAAAAGCAACTGTGGCGGCCGGTGTGGCAGGCGATGCCGGGCTGGTGCCCGAGCTGGGTGACCTTGAGCAGCAGCACGTCGGCGTCGCAGTCGAGCCGGATTTCGTGCACCTGCTGCACGTGGCCAGATTCTTCGCCTTTGTACCAGAGCCTGGCGCGCGAGCGGCTGTAATAGACCGCACGCCCCAGGGCGGCGGTTTGCGCCAGCGCTTCGCGGTTCATCCAAGCCAGCATCAGCACGTCGCCGCTGCTGGCCTCTTGGGCGATCACCGGCACCAGCCCTTGGGCGTCCCAGCGCACGGCGTCAAGCCAGTCTGTCATGTTTGCACGTACTCCGTTTGAGGGCCAGAAACCCGGCGTGGCGCCAGTCTGCGCCCATTGTGGCACAGCCCAAGGGCCTCCCGCTCCGTCCATGGCTGGTGCTGGCAGCACCTTGGGCTGGGTCCGCCGAGCGGGCGCATCGGTGTTTTCCCTGGTTGGCAGGGGCATGGGCCGCAACATTTCTGATCCGGCTTGAACCGGCAGCAAATTTCACCGCTACACTAGCGCTAGTGTTTTTGCATGGATAAAGCCACTACGGGTAGTGGCCCTGCCATTCCAGCGCCCCCCGATCCTGCGGCTTCATCGACCGTCCATCTACGAGGAACCCTATGTCCATTGCCCCCATGGCATCCACAGCCGAACGCCCTATTTTCGCAGCTCCCAGCCCCGAAGCCGCGCGCGCCAACCCCAGCACCCACCTGCCCCACTACCAGATCATCCGCCGAAACGGCTCGGTGGTGCCGTTCGAGCCGGGCAAGATCGCGGTCGCACTCATGAAGGCCTTTCTGGCCGTGCGCGGGGCCCACGGGGCTGCCTCGGCCAGCGTGCGCGAGGACGTGGAGCAACTCACCCAGGCCGTGGTGCGCGCCCTGTTGCGCTCGCGCCCGGCCGGAGGCACCTTTCACATCGAAGACGTGCAAGACCAGGTCGAGCTTGGCCTGATGCGCGGCGGCCACCACGAGGTGGCGCGCGCCTACGTGCTGTACCGCGAGCGCCGCGCCCAGGAGCGCGCCGCCAAACAAGCCAGCGCCAGCGCCGAACGCGCCACGCCGGTGCTGCACGTGAGCGCCGACGGCCAGCGCCGGCCGCTGGATTTGGCCCGCCTGCAAGCCCTGATCGGCAGCGCCTGCGCCGGGCTGGGCGAGGCGGTGCGGCCCGAGCCCATTGTGGCCGAAACGCTGCGCAACCTCTACGACGGCGTGCCGCTGGCCGAGGTGTACAAGGCCGCCATTCTGGCGGCGCGCACCCGCATCGAGCTCGACCCCGACCACACCTACGCCACCGCCCGGCTGCTGCTGCACACCATCGCGCAAGAGGTGCTGGGGCAAGACCTGACGCAGCCCGAGCTGGCCGCGTGCTACCCCGAGGCCTTCCCGGCCTGCATCAAGCGCGGCGTTGAGGCCGAGCTGCTCAACCCCGAGCTGCTGCAATTCGATCTGCCCCGGCTGGCGGCGGCGCTCAAGCCCGAGCGCGACTTGCAGTTTGACTACCTGGGCCTGCAAACCCTGTACGACCGCTATTTTTTGCACCAGCACAAGCGCCGCATCGAGCTGCCGCAGGGGTTTTTCATGCGCGTGGCGATGGGGCTGGCGCTCAACGAGATCGAGCGCGAGGTGCGCGCGATCGAGTTCTACGAGGTGCTGTCGCGCTTCGACTTCATGAGCAGCACCCCGACCCTGTTCAACAGCGGCACCCGGCGCTCGCAGCTATCGAGCTGCTACCTCAGCACCGTGCCCGACGAGCTCGATGGCATCTATGAGGCGATCAAGGAAAACGCGCTGCTGTCCAAGTTTGCCGGCGGGCTGGGCAACGACTGGACCCGCGTGCGCGCCCTGGGCGCCCACATCAAGGGCACCAACGGCGAATCACAAGGCGTGGTGCCGTTCCTGAAAGTGGTCAACGACACCGCCGTGGCGGTCAACCAGGGCGGCAAGCGCAAGGGCGCGGTCTGCTGCTACTTGGAGACCTGGCACCTGGACATCGAGGAATTTCTGGAACTGCGCAAAAACACCGGCGACGACCGGCGCCGCACGCACGACATGAACACCGCCCACTGGATTCCGGACCTGTTCATGAAGCGGGTGCTGGAAAAGGGCGACTGGACCCTGTTTTCGCCCCACAGCGTGCCCGATCTGCACGATCTGGTGGGCCCGGCCTTCGAGCGCGCCTATGTGGCCTACGAAGAAAAAGCCGCCCGGGGCGAGATCACGCCCTACCGCAAGCTGCCCGCCTCCGACCTGTGGCGCAAGATGCTCACCATGCTGTTCGAGACCGGCCACCCCTGGATCACCTTCAAAGACCCCTGCAACCTGCGCAGCCCGCAGCAGCACGCCGGCGTGGTGCATTCCTCCAACCTGTGTACCGAAATCACGCTCAACACCAGCGACAGCGAAATCGCAGTTTGCAACCTCGGCTCGGTCAACCTGGCGCAGCACCTCACCAACTGCCCCAGCGGCTCCGGTGCCAAGGTGCTCGATCACGACAAGCTGCGCCGCACCGTGGCCACCGCCATGCGCATGCTCGACAACGTGATCGACATCAACTACTACGCGGTCAAAAAGGCGCGCGATTCCAACCTGCGCCACCGCCCGGTGGGGCTGGGGATCATGGGTTTCCAAGATGCGCTCTACCAAATGCACACCCCCTACGCCAGCCCGGCGGCGCTGGACTTTGCCGACCAGAGCATGGAAGCCGTGTGCTACCACGCCTACTGGGCCAGCAGCGACCTGGCCGCCGAGCGCGGGCGCTACTCCAGCTACACCGGCTCGCTGTGGCAGCGCGGGGTGCTGCCGCTGGACTCGCTGGAGCTGCTGGCGCAGGCGCGCGGCGGGCACCTAGAAGTCGATCGCAGCCAGACGCTGGACTGGGACGCGCTGCGCGCCAAAATTGCCCGCGACGGCATGCGCAACGCCAACTGCGTGGCCATTGCGCCCACGGCGACGATTTCCAACATCGTCGGCGTCGATGCCTCGATCGAGCCCTGCTTTGGCAACCTGTCGGTCAAGAGCAACCTCTCGGGCGAGTTCACCATCGTCAACAGCTACCTGGTGCGCGACTTGAAGCGCCTCGGGCTCTGGGACGAGGTGATGCTGCTGGACCTGAAGCACTTCGACGGCTCGCTGCTGCCCATCGACCGGGTGCCGGCCGAGCTCAAAGACCTCTACCGCACCGCCTTCGAGATCGAACCGGCCTGGCTGGTGGAAGCCGCCGCGCGGCGCCAGAAGTGGATCGACCAGGCGCAAAGCCTGAACCTCTACATGGCCGGCGCTTCGGGCAAGAAGCTCGACGAGACCTACAAACTGGCCTGGCTGCGCGGGCTCAAGACCACCTACTACCTGCGCACCACCAGCGCCACCCAGGCCGAAAAATCCACCGGCCGCGTGGGCCAGTTGAACGCGGTGGCCATGGGGGCGGCGGCAACGGGCAGTGTGGCAGCCACCGCCAGCAGCCTAGAGGCACCCAGCCCGGCCACCGACGTGAAGTTCTGCGCCATCGACGACCCGGGCTGCGAAGCCTGCCAATGAAGCGGCTGTGATGCATCGGCACCACACGTCAGCGTACAAAAGCCGTTGCAGGTGCTTGCATTTTTCGCCAAACTTTTCATAATCCGACTTAAAGGAAAACCCCATGCTGAACTGGGATGATCACCCCGAACCGGCCCTGCAAGCGGTGCCCCTCACCCCTGCCCGGCCCGCCCCTGCTGCCACGGCTCGCGCTGCCACCCCAGCCGTGCCAACCCCCGCGCACCAGCGCATCAACGCCTCTGACAAGCGCATCATCAACGGCCAGACCGACGTGAATCAACTGGTGCCCTTCAAATACAAATGGGCCTGGGAAAAATACCTCGCCTCCTGCGCCAACCACTGGATGCCGCAAGAGGTGAACATGAGCCGCGACATCGCGCTCTGGAAAGACCCCAAGGGCCTGACCGAAGACGAGCGCCGCATCATCAAGCGCAACTTGGGCTTTTTTGTCACGGCCGATTCGCTGGCAGCCAACAACATCGTGCTCGGCACCTACCGCCACATCACCGCGCCCGAGTGCCGCCAGTTTTTGCTGCGCCAGGCCTTCGAAGAGGCCATCCACACCCACGCCTACCAGTACATCGTCGAGAGCCTGGGGCTGGACGAGGGCGAGATCTTCAACGCCTACCACGAGATCCCCTCGATCCGCGACAAAGACGAGTTTTTGCTGCCCTACATCGACACCATCATGGACCCGGCCTTTGTCACCGGCACGCCCGAGGCGGACCAGAAGCTGCTCAAAAGCCTGATCGTCTTTGCCTGCCTGATGGAGGGGCTGTTTTTCTACGTCGGCTTTGCCCAGATTTTGTCCATGGGGCGGCAAAACAAGATGACCGGCGCCGCCGAGCAGTACCAGTACATCCTGCGCGACGAGTCCATGCACTGCAACTTTGGCATCGACCTGATCAACCAGCTCAAGCTGGAAAACCCGCACCTTTGGACCCCGGCCTTCAAGGCCGAGATCAAGGCGCTGTTCGAGCAGGCGGTCGAGCTCGAGTACCGCTACGCCGAAGACACCATGCCGCGCGGCGTGCTGGGGCTCAACGCCTCCATGTTCAAGGGCTATTTGCGCTACATCGCGAACCGGCGCGCAACCCAGATCGGGCTCGAGGCGCTGTACCCGAACGAGGAAAACCCGTTTCCGTGGATGAGCGAAATGATAGACTTAAAGAAGGAGCGCAATTTCTTTGAGACGCGCGTGATCGAGTACCAGACCGGCGGCGCCCTGTCTTGGGATTGATGCCGCCACCACTCGCTGGCTGCGGAGTTCGCCGCGGACGCAGCGCCATTGTCAAACTGCAACAACTGAACAAGGAGAAAAAGATGGCACCTGCAAAAAAAACCGCAGCAGCGGCTCCCGAAGCGACCCCGGCCCCTGCGGCGGCCCCGCCCCGCCCAGCGCGCAAGTCCGTGAAACCCGCGACTGCGGCAGCGCCCCCAGCGGCTGCGCCTGCCAGCAAAAAAACGCCCGTTAAAGCTGCGCCGGCTCCAGCACCGGCGGCGCCGGTTGCCGTCACCCCGGCTAAAAAACCAGCAGCCAAAAAACCAGCTTCTGCCGCCGTGGCGGCAGCCGTGAAGGCGCCAGCCCAAGCCGCAGCTAAAGCGCCTGCAACCAAAGCCCCCGCAGCTAAAGCCCCCGCAGCTAAAGCGCCTGCAGCCAAAGCAAAAGCCCCCGCAGCCAGCGCAGCGGCGCCGGTTGCGGCGCAGCCCGCTGTGGCGCCCAAGCCCAAGGTGAAAGCCGAGAAAGCCGAGAAAACAGCAAAACCGGCCAAAGCCACCAAGGCGCCCAAAGCAGACCAAGCAGAAAAACCCACCAAGGCGGGAAAAGCCACCAAGGCAGTGAAAGCCGACCAGCCCGCCAAAGCGGCGGCGCCGGTTCAGCCCCCGCTCAACCCCAAGGCGGCTTGGCCTTTCCCGACCGGCAAAAAACCCTGACCCCCGACGGGGGTGGGTTTCAGATCTCGAAACGGTAGTTCTGGCCGCCGCGTGAGGCGATTTTCTCGGCCCCCATGCGGTTGCCGAGTTCGACGCTGCGCTGCAAATCCCAGCCCTGCGCCAAGCCATAGAGCAAGCCGGCGCGCAGCGCGTCGCCGCAGCCGGTCGGGTCCAGCACCTCGCGCGCCGCCACCCCCGGCACGCGGCTGCACGCGCCCTGCTGCCACACATCGCAGCCTTCACCGGCCAGCGTGATCACCAGCCCGCGCAAGCGCTGCGACAGCTCGGCGTGTCCGAGGCCGGTGCGTTCGCTCAGCATGCGCGCCTCGTAGTCGTTGAGGGCGGCCCAGTCGGCCAGCTCGATGAAGCGCAGCAGCTCGGGGCCGTCGAACATCGGCAGCCCTTGACCGGGGTCGAACACAAAGGGCACCCCGAGGGCGTGCAACTGCTCGGCGTGCTCGATCATCGCTTGGCGCCCGTCGGGCGAAACGATGGCCAAGCTGGCAGCCGGCGCGGCGGTGATCGGGTTCTGGTGCGCCAGCGCCATGGCGCCGGGGTGAAAGGCGGTGATCTGGTTGTTGTCGCGGTCGGTCATGATCATGGCCTGCGCGGTGTAGTGCTGGCTCACCCACTGCACCGCGCCGGTGTCGATGCCCAGCGCCTGCATCCGCTCCAAGTAATCTTGCCCGTCGTTGCCCAGCGCCGCCACCGGGCGCACCTGCACCCCCAACTGGCGCAAGCCATAGGCGATGTTGCCGGCGCAGCCGCCGTGCTCGCGCCGCAGGGCCGGCACCAGGAACGAGACGTTGAGGATGTGCAACTGCTCGGGCAGGATTTGCTCGGCAAAGCGGCCCTCGAAAGTCATGATGGTGTCAAAGGCCAGCGAGCCGCAAACGAGGATGGTCATGGTGCAAGTTGTAGTGATTCAGGGGTAAAACAAGATGGCGCGGTAGCCGGTCATGACGCGCCCTTCGATGCCCTCAAAGGCGAGCTCGAATTGCAGCGACCACTCGGCCCCGGCGGCCAGGGTGGCGGTGGGGCGGGGCCATTCGTGCGGCAGCAGCACCCGGCGCACCAGCACCTGGTCGTGGATGTCGGTCAGGGTGAGTTCGATCGCCGGGCTGGCCACTTCCAGCGCCGACTGGTTGCGCAGCACCAGTTGAAAGCCGTACAGGCCAGGGCCTAGGCGCAGCAGCACCGAGCTGTCGATCACCACGTCGTTGGGGCTGGCGGGCAAGGTCTGCTGACAATCGAAGGTCTGGCACAGGCTCTCGAGCACCGGCTGGGCGGCGGGTATTTCGCGCGCAATCGGGGCGCGCCACTGGTAGACCGCTTGCAGGCCCAGCAACAGCGCCAGCACCGTGACGGTGACCAGCAGCAGCAGCCGCGTGGCAGGGCGCCGCCAAAAGGCCTGCCGCTGCGCCTTGCGCACAAAGGAGGGCAGCGGTGGCAAAGCGCTGCCCTGCGGCCCCTCCGAGGCGGAGCTCGGTTCGGGGTCGTGCAAGGGAGGCGCTGGCGGGGGTTCGGGCAGTGCTGGCTCTGGCAAGGGCGGTTCTGGCCGAACCGGCTCTGGCGCCAAGGTCTCGGTCACATGCGCATCGGGCAGGGTATCGGGCTGCAGGGCAGCCATGGGCGGCGCACTTGCCTCCTCACGACCCGCCGCAGGCTCTGAGGACGCCTGTTGCGGATCGGCTTGCGCCCGCTGCGATGCAGAGCGCGGGGCAGCCACTGGGTCGAGCCCGGGCACCCACGGTTGCAAATCGAGGTTGGCATCAAAAATCTGACCGCACTGGCCACAACGCACCCAGCCGTCGGAAATTTTGAGCTGGTCTGACACCACCTTGAAAGTGGTCGCACAGGCTGGGCAACGGGTGATGAAGCTCATGCTTCGATTATTGCAGTGCGACGCCTCAGGGCGCGCGCGCCGTCAACAGAACCCAGCCATCTTCGGCATCGGCAATCTGCAAGGACAACCACGGTGCGTAGGCGGCTTGCAACTCGCTGGCCTGGCGCTCCAAAATCCCCGACAGCACCAAATGGCCGGCCGGGCCGACCAAGCCGGACAACAGCGGCGCCATCAGCTTGAGGGGCGTGGCCAGTATGTTGGCCAGCACCACGTCGTAGGGGCCTTGGGCCCGATCGGGCAAACCGGTTTGCAACTGCACCTGGTTGTGCACGGCGTTGAACTGTGCCGTCTGCACCGCCACCGGGTCGATGTCCACCGCATCCACACGAGGCGCAGCAAACTTGGCCGCTGCAATGGCCAAAATGCCCGAGCCGCAGCCGTAATCGAGCACCCGCAGGCCCGCCAGCGGTTGCTGCGCGATCCAGCGCAGGCACATGCGGGTGGTCGGGTGGGTGCCGGTGCCAAAGGCCTGCCCCGGATCGAGCCGGATCACGTGCTGCGCGGCTGCGGGTACCTCGTGCCAACTGGGTACGATCCAGAAGCTGGGCGTGATGGGCACCGGTTCGAATTGGGTTTGCGTCAGGCGCACCCAGTCGGTCTCGGCCACCGGGCGCAACGCAGCCACCTCGCAACCTTCGAAAAAATCTTGCGCCCGCAGCAATTGCTGCGCTTCGCAAGCCGCCGCTTCGCTGGCAAACAGCGCCTGCACTTGCGAGCGCTGCCAGCCGGCCTTGGGCGCGGGCAGGCCGGGCTCGCCAAACAGCGCCTGCTCGGCCGGGGTCTGCGCATCGGCGTCGGTAACCGAGACGCTGAGCGCATCGAGCGCCTCCAGCGCCTCGCTCAGCTCCTCGACCTGCGCCTCGGGGGCCAGCAACAGCAGCTCGAACAGCGTGGCAGCGTTTTCTTGTTCAGCGCTCACGTTGTGCCAACCAGGCTTCGAGGTAGTGGATGTTGGTGCCGCCGGCCTCGAAGTTGGCGTCCACCAAGATCTCACGGTGCAAGGCGATGTTGGTCTTGATGCCCTCGATCACAGTCTCAGACAGGGCCGAGCGCATGCGCGCCAGCGCCTGCTCGCGCGTGTCGCCGTGCGTGATGAGCTTGCCGATCATCGAATCGTAGTTGGGCGGCACCATGTAGTGGGTGTAGATGTGCGAATCGACCCGCACCCCAGGCCCACCGGGCGCGTGCCAGGCGCTGATGCGCCCCGGCGAGGGGGTGAACTTGTAAGGGTCTTCGGCGTTGATGCGGCACTCGATGGCGTGCCCGCGCAGCTCGATCTGGCGCTGCGTAAAGGGCAGTTTCTCGCCCGCCGCAATGGCGATCTGCTGGCGCACGATGTCGATGCCGGTCACGGCCTCGGTGACGGGGTGCTCGACCTGCACCCGGGTGTTCATCTCGATGAAGTAGAACTCGCCGTTTTCGTACAGAAACTCGAAGGTGCCCGCACCCCGGTAGCCGATCTTCTTGCACGCCGCCGCGCAGCGGTCGCCAATGCGCTCGATCAGGCGCCGCGCAATGCCGGGTGCCGGGGCTTCTTCGATCACCTTTTGGTGCCGCCGCTGCATCGAGCAGTCGCGCTCGTGCAAATAGACCGCGTTGCGGTAGTTGTCGGCCAGCACCTGGATTTCGATGTGGCGCGGGTTTTGCAGGAATTTTTCCAGATAGACCTCGGGGTTGCCAAAGGCGGCCCCGGCTTCGGCCTTGGTGGTCTGCACCGCGTGCAGCAGCGCCGCTTCGGTGTGCACCACGCGCATGCCGCGCCCGCCGCCGCCGCCAGCCGCCTTGACGATAACCGGGTAGCCAATGCTGCGCGCAATGCGCTTGACTTCGGCCGCGTCGTCGGGCAGCGCCCCTTCCGAGCCCGGCACGCAAGGCACGCCGGCGCGGATCATGGCCTGCTTGGCGGCCACTTTGTCGCCCATGGTGCGGATGGCCTCGGGCGTGGGGCCGATGAAGACGAAGCCGCTTTTTTCCACCCGCTCGGCAAAGTCGGCGTTTTCGCTTAAAAACCCGTAGCCGGGGTGGATGGCTTCGGCGTCGGTGACTTCGGCCGCCGAAATGATGGCGGGCATGTTCAGGTAGCTCAAGGCCGAAGGCGGTGGGCCGATGCACACCGCTTCGTCGGCCAGCTTGACGTATTTGGCTTCGCGGTCGGCCTCGGAGTAGACCATCACCGCCTTAACCCCCAGCTCGCGGCAGGCGCGCTGGATGCGCAGGGCGATTTCGCCGCGGTTGGCGACCAGGATTTTTTTGAACATGGCGGCCGGGCCCTCACTCGAGCACGAACAAGGGCTGCCCGTACTCGACGGCCTGACCGTTTTCGGCCAAAATCTGGGTCACCGTGCCGGCATGCTCGGCTTCGATTTCATTGAGAATTTTCATGGCCTCCACGATGCACACCGCTTCACCCACCTTGACCGCCTGCCCGACCTCGACAAAGGGCTTGGCCCCTGGGCTGGCGGCCCGGTAAAACGTGCCAACCATGGGCGATTTCAGCACCACGCCCTTGGGCGCGGCAAGGGCGGGCTGCACCGGCGCTGGCACCTCGGCGCTGCTGCTGGGCGCAGCGGGTGCCACCGGGATGACCGGGGCCAGCGCAGCCACGGCAGCAGGTGCCGCGACCGGCTGTGGCGCAAGGGGCGGGCTCTTGACGATGCGCACCTTGCCCTCGGCCTCGGTGATCTCGAGTTCGGATACATTCGACTCCGAAACGAGGTCGATCAGGGTCTTGAGTTTGCGCAAATCCATGTCAGTTCCTAAATCAGTGCCAAAATGCGTCGAAATGAAGGCATCGAGGCAAAAGCAGGCGCGAATATACACGAACTTGCGCAGTCTACTAGGCTCCATCCGAAGTCCGGCCACCCCCTTCCATTGACACCCGCCCGCAGCGACAGCCCCCACCGATGATCGACACCGAAGCCCCTGTCTCCTCCATGGCCTTGCCGGGGCTGGCGCGCGCCTTGGTGGCCGCCGGCACCCTGACCCAGCAAAGCGCCGAAGGGCTGTACGCCAAGGCCCAGGCCCACAAAAGCAGCTTCATTGCCGAGCTGGTGGGCAGCGGTGCCTTAAGCGCCAGCGAATTGGCGCACACCATGTCGCGCACCTTTGCCGCGCCGCTGATCGATCTCGACGCCATCGACGTGCAGCGTCTGCCCAAAGGCGTGCTCGACCCCAAGTTTGCCAAGCAGTACCGCATCGTGGTGTTGAGCCGGCGGGGCAACCGCATCACGGCGGCCACAGCCGACCCCACCCACACCGAGGTGGCTGAAAAAATCAAGTTCACCACCCAACTTTCGGTGGACTGGGTGATCGCCGAACTCGACAAACTGGGCAAACTGATCGACAGCACCAGCGCCAGCGCCAGTGAAGCGATTGAGCACATCGTGGGCGGCGATTTTGAATTCGAAGACGGCGCGCTTGAATTGGCCACCGCCGAGAGCACCGAGAAGGTCTCGGCCGAGGTCGAAGACGCGCCGGTGGTGCGCTTTTTGCACAAAATGCTGCTCGATGCCTACACGATGCGGGCATCAGACCTGCATTTCGAGCCCTATGAGCACTTTTACCGGGTGCGCTTTCGCATCGACGGCGAGCTGCGCGAAATCGCCTCCCCGCCGGTGGCCCTGAAGGAAAAGCTGGCTTCACGCATCAAGGTCATCTCAAAACTCGACATCGCCGAAAAGCGCGTGCCGCAAGACGGGCGCATGAAACTCAAGGTCGGGCCCGACAAATCGATCGATTTTCGGGTCAGCACCCTGCCCACGCTGTTCGGTGAAAAAATCGTCATCCGCATCCTAGACCCGAGCAGCGCCCAAATGGGCATCGATGCGCTGGGCTACGAGGCCGACGAAAAAGCCCTGCTGCTGGAAGCCATCAGCCGCCCTTACGGCATGGTGCTGGTGACCGGCCCCACCGGATCGGGCAAAACGGTGTCGCTCTACACCTGCCTCAACATCCTGAATCAGCCCGGCGTCAACATCTCGACCGCCGAAGACCCCTCAGAGATCAACCTGCCCGGTGTAAACCAGGTCAACGTCAACGAAAAGGCCGGCCTCACATTTGCGGCCGCGCTCAAGTCGTTTTTGCGTCAAGACCCCGACATCATCATGGTGGGCGAAATCCGCGACCTAGAAACCGCCGACATTGCCATCAAGGCGGCCCAGACTGGCCACTTGGTGCTCTCGACCTTGCACACCAACGACGCCCCCGGCACCCTGACGCGCCTGATCAATATGGGGGTGCTGCCGTTTAACATCGCATCGAGCGTAAACTTGGTGACCGCACAGCGGCTGGCACGGCGCCTGTGCAAGCAATGCAAGCAGCCGCACGAGGACTTGCCCGAATTGGCGCTGCGGGAAGCCGGATTCAAGCCCGAAGAGCTCGACGGCAGTTGGATGCCCTACCGACCCGTCGGTTGCTCGGCCTGCCACAATGGCTACAAGGGGCGGGTTGGCATTTATCAGGTGATGCCGATCAGCGAGGCGATGCAGCACATTATTCTGCGCGGCGGCAGCGCGCTCGAAATTCAAGCCCAAGCGCGCACCGAAGGCATACGCACTTTGCGCGAATCGGGGCTGCGCAAGGTTAAACTGGGCCTCACTTCCCTAGAGGAAGTGTTGGGCTGCACCAACGATTGAATGCGCAGGCCCGTACCTGCACCAGACTTCAAGAGGGAATCATGGCAACGGCGACCACCAAAGGCATCAAAGAATTTGTATTCGAGTGGGAGGGCAAGGACCGCAACGGCAAAGCCGTGCGCGGAGAGGTGCGCGCCGCCGGTGAAAACCAGGTGCAAGCCACCTTGCGCCGCCAGGGTGTATTGGTGCAAAAGGTCAAAAAACGCCGCACCGCTTCGGCCAAGCGCATCAAGCCCAAAGACATCGCCATTTTCACGCGCCAACTGGCCACCATGATGAAAGCCGGTGTGCCGCTGCTGCAATCCTTTGACATCGTCGGACGCGGCAACCCCAACCCGAGCGTGAGCAACCTGCTCAACCAAATTCGCACCGACGTGGAAACCGGCACCTCGCTCAGCGCCGCCTTTCGCAAACACCCCATGTACTTCAATGCGCTCTACTGCAACCTGGTGGAAGCGGGTGAAGCGGCCGGTATCCTAGAAGATCTGCTGGACCGGCTGGCCTCGTACATGGAAAAAACCGAGGCCATCAAGAGCAAGGTCAAGTCGGCCCTGATGTACCCGGCGGCGGTGGTTGTGGTGGCCTTCGTGGTGGTGGTGGTGATCATGATCTTTGTCATCCCGGCCTTCGAGGAGGTGTTCTCATCCTTTGGCGCCGACCTGCCGGCCCCGACCATGCTGGTGATCGCCATCAGCGAGTTTTTTGTGGCGTATTGGTGGATCTTGTTTTTGGCTTTGGGCGGCGGCTTTTATTTTTTCATGCAAGCTTGGAAGCGCAACATCAAGGTGCAGCGGGTAATGGACCGGGTGCTGCTGAAAATGCCGGTGTTTGGCACGCTGGTAGAAAAGTCCACCGTGGCGCGCTGGACCCGCACCATGTCCACCATGTTCGCCGCCGGGGTGCCGCTGGTGGAGGCGCTGGACTCGGTCGGAGGGGCCTCGGGCAACAGCCTGTACGCCGACGCCACTTCGCAAATCCAGCGCGAAGTCTCCACCGGCACCAGCCTGACCATGGCCATGAACAACGCCCGCATCTTCCCCTCCATGGTGCTGCAGATGACCGCCATTGGCGAAGAATCGGGTGCGCTCGACCACATGCTGGGCAAGGCGGCCGATTTTTACGAGCAAGAAGTCGACGACATGGTGGCCGGCCTGTCGAGCCTGATGGAGCCCATCATCATCGTGGTGCTGGGGGTGATCATTGGTGGCATCGTGGTTTCGATGTATCTGCCGATCTTCCAGCTCGGGCAGGTGGTCTGAGCGGACTGCTGCGCGGCCATCTTCTTGGCCCTGCGCAGCGCCCCGTGGCCAGGCCCAGAGCCAAGCGCTGTTAGCGCCAGACCGCCCCTGTGCCGGCCCTGTGCCGGCCCTGTGCCGGCTTGGTGCCGGCTTGGTGCCGGCCTGGTGCCGGCCTGGTGCCGGCCTGGTGCCGGCCTGGTGCCGGCTGGGTAGCCGTTTGGAACCATGAAATGTGCTCGTGCCAGATTTTTACCAACGCACTTGCGAATCGTTCGCATTTGTGCTTATAATCAATCCATGCACTCCGTTCCCTGCCCTTCTCTTTCCAGCCCGGCCGAGCTGCGCCACGATGCTGCGCCTGTGCGCCGCCTGTCATTTGCACAGTTGAGCGCTGGTGCGCGCGAGGTGCAGATCGAACACGCCGGGCAGGTTTACCGCCTGCGCCTAACGGCGCAAAACAAGCTGATCTTGACCAAGTAAAACCAGCCACCTAGGTTGCAAACGCCTTTACAGCCCTACACAGCCCCACCGACCGCCCACAGCCAAGCACCCCAGTCAACACCCCCCAGCCAGCCAGTGGCCACCGCTTTGTGGTGTCGCGAGCCAGCCAGTTTTTTAGCAACTTCTGGTACCGCCTCGTGAACCGCCCAGCCCGAACCCCATCACCCTCCCCGGCTCCCGCCCCTTCGCCCTCCCCTGCCACCATTGCTTCGTACTTTGCGTTGCAACCGGTCGCGCTGGCCTGCCTTCTGGCATCCGGCTATGGCTGGGCCCAGACACCTGCTGCCCCCCTTGCCAGCAACCTGCCGCCGCCGAGCGTCACCAGCACCCTCGATACCGTGGTGGTCACCGGCGCGCGCGCCGAGCGCGAAGTGGGCGATGTGCCGCAGCGCATCGACGTGATCGAAGGCGCGGCGCTGGACCCCACACGGGCGCAAGACATCCGCGAACTGGTGCGCGACCTGCCCAACGTGGAAGTGCGCCGGGCCCCGCAGCGCTTTGGCGCCGTTCTGGGCTCCACCGGCCGCGACGGCAATGCCGGCTTCAACATCCGTGGCCTGCAAGGCAACCGGGTGCTGCTCACCGTCGATGGCATGCGCATGCCGCGCGAGCTGGTCGGCGGAGTGCTGGGTTCGGCCGCCTTTGGCCGCGACTACTACGATCTGGGGCTGATTTCCCGTGTGGAAGTGGTGCGCGGCGCCACCTCGGCCCTATACGGCTCTGACGGTTTGGGCGGCATGGTGGCGATGTTCACCCTGCAGCCCGAGCAACTGCTGCAACCCGGCCAATCATTCGGCGGCCGCCTGAGCCTGCGCGCCGACACCGAGGACGACAGCCAAGGCGTGGGCCTGACGCTGGCCGCAGTGGCCAGCCCACAATGGCAGTGGCTGGGCAGTGTGCAGACTGGGCGCGCCGGCGCACTTGACAACCAAGGCACGAATGAGGCCGCCAACAGCACCCGCACCGCCCCCAACCCGCAGCGCGACCGCAACCACTCCCTGCTGGGCAAGCTGGTGTTCACGCCCGGCGGCGGGCAAAGCCACACCTTCACGGCCGAACACATAGACAAATCCACCGACGTCCAAGCCCTGAGCGCAAGGGGCGTAAATCCGGCCACCCCCGGTGCCACACGCGACTTGCAAGGCAAGATGGAGTCGAGCCGCACCCGCCTGAGCTGGGACGGCCAGATCCCATTGCGATCGGCATGGGCCGACCAACTGCGCGCCAGCGTGGGCGTGCAGCAGGCCGAAAAGCGCGAAGTGGCCACCGAACAACGCACCCCCAGCGGGGCCAACCCCGCCACCTTCCGGGTGCGCGATGTGATCTATTGGGAAGACATTTTGCAGCTCTCGCTGCAAGCCGAACGCAGCCGCGAGCTGGGCCATGGCTGGGCCCACAAGCTGGTCTATGGCGTCGAGCTGGCGCGCACTGAGATGGAGAACCTCAGCACCGGCGTGGCGCCGCCGGCTGGTGAGACCTTCCCCCTGCAGCGCTTCCCGACCACGCGCGACACCACCTCGGCGCTGTTCATACAAAGCGAATTCATCAGCGAGCGCTGGAGTCTGATCCCGGCGCTGCGCTACGACCGCTTCGACATCGACGCCCAAGAAAGCCCCCTGTTCCAGCGCCCGCTGGCCGATCTCTCGGGCGATGCGCTCTCGCCCAAGCTGGGTCTCATCTTCAGGCCGCAAGCGCACTGGCAGATTTTTGGTAACGTGGCGGCGGGTTTCCGCGCCCCCAGCCCGCTGCAGCTCAACAACTTCTTTGAAAACCTGGTTGGTACGGCACCCTACCGCACCATCCCCAACCCCAATCTGCGGCCCGAGCGCAGCCAAACCGTTGAACTCGGTGCGCGCGGCCAGCACGGCGCTGTGCAATGGCAGGCCACCGCCTTCAGTGGGCGCTACCGCGATTTCATCGAAGACCAGGTGGCCGTGGGTGGCAGAGGAACCGTCGCCGATCCGCTCACCTTCCAGTCGATCAACCGGGGCCGGGTGCGCCTGAGCGGCTTCGAGCTCGATGGGCGCTGGGCCCTAAGCCCGGCCACCACACTGCGCGCCAGCTACGGCCAGACCGAAGGCCGTGATACGGTGCTCAATCAGCCGCTGAACTCGGTCAACCCCGAGCGGCTGGTGCTGGGGCTGGAGCACCGCGTGCAGCAGTGGACGCTGGGTGCGCGCCTGACGCACACCGCCGCCAAAGACCAGGCCGACATCCAAAACACCCTCACCGGCGGCGCGGTGCAATTTGCCACGCCGAGCTGGACCACGCTCGATTTGAGCACCAGCTGGCAAATCACCCGCAGCACCCGCCTGAGCGCCGCGCTCAACAACCTCACTGACCGCAAATACTGGCACTGGGGCAATGTGCAGGGCCTGGCAGGCAATTCCGCGGTGCTCGATGCCTTCACTTCCCCCGGACGCAGCCTCTCGCTGTCGCTCGTGAGCAGTTTTTAACCGGAGCCCATAGACCATGAACATCGCAGAAATCCGCAACGCCTACCAAGCCGCCCGCGCCAAGGGGCTGCGCGCCCGCGACGCCGCCGAACACATCGGCCTCAGCGAGGGGGCCGCGCTGGCGGCGCACCTCGGCAACCACGAACAGCCCACCCGCAGCGTGGCCTTGCGTCCAGACTGGCTGGCGCTGCTCAAATCGCTGCAAGCCTGCGGCCCGCTGCTGGCCCTGACGCGCAACCGCAGCGTGGTGCACGAAAAAACCGGGGTCTATGAAAAATTGTCGGCGCAAAACGAGGTCGGGCTCGCCCTAGGCAAAGAGATCGACCTGCGGCTGTTCTTCAAGCAGTGGCACGCCGGTTTGGCCGTGACCGAGCTCCATGCCGATGCCGACAAACCGGCCAGCAGCAGCCTGCAATTCTTCAACCGGCATGGGCAGGCGGTGCACAAGGTCTTCCTGCGTGACAGCAGCGACCGCGCGGCTTGGCAAGCGGTGCTGGACCAGTGGCAAGACCCGCACGCAGCCACACCGGCGTTTGATCCGCCCACGGCAATAGCACCCAAGACCGCCGAGCCTGCCGTCGACGCCGCCGCCTTTGCTACAAGCTGGGCCAACATGAGCGACGTGCACCAGTTTTTTCCGCTGCTGCGCGAGTATGGGGTGGAACGCCAACACGGCTTGCGGCTGGTCGAGGGCCGCTTTACGCGCCGCGTCAACCACGGCTCGGTGCGCCAGATGCTGATGGAAGCCGCCTTTGACAACACCCCAATCATGGTTTTCGTGGGCAGCAGCGGCTGCATCCAGATCCACAGCGGGCCCATCAAGCGCGTCGAGCCGCTGGAAATGCGCGGCCAAGTCTGGCTCAATGTGCTCGACCCCGGCTTCAACCTGCACCTGCGCGAAGACCACATTGGCACCGTCTGGGTGGTGGAAAAACCCAGCAGCGACGGCACCATCACTTCGCTGGAGGTGTTCGACCAGCAAGGCGAGCTGATGGCGCTGTTTTTTGGTGCCCGCAAACCGGGCCATCCCGAGCTGACTGAGTGGCGCCATCTGCTGGCGCACCTGACGGGGGTGGAGGAAGGTTCGCTGTCATGATGGCTCTCACCAAGGCTGCCCGGGCGGGTTTGCGACGGCGCAATTGGTTGGCCGGCGGCGGCGCTGCGGCGGTGCTGGCCGCCTCAGCGGCTCTGGCCTGGCCCGGCACGGCGCAGGCCCGCAGCGGTACGCGCTCGACGCGCCTGATCACGGTCGGTGGCAGCCTCACCGAGGCGGTGTTTGCGCTGGGCGCGCAGGCCCAACTGGTGGGCACCGACACCACCAGCCTATACCCCGCAGCGGCGCAGGCCACGCCCAAGGTGGGTTATAAGCGCCAGCTCTCGGCCGAGGGCTTGCTGGCGCTGCGCCCAGACGTGGTGCTGGCCTTGGCGGGCTCTGGCCCGCCGCTGGTGCTGACGCAACTGCGCGCGGCCCGGGTGCAGGTGGAATTGGTCGAGCGCCGTCACGAGTGGGACGACGTGCGGCGCACGGTGCAGGCGGCTGGGCGCGCCACCGGACAGGAGGCGGCGGCACTGGAGTTGCAGCGCCAGCTCGACCAACGCTGGGCCACGGTGCGCGCGCGCATCCAGGGCCACACAGGCGTGCGGCCACGGGTGCTGTTCATCATGGCGCACGGCGGCAGCCCGCTGGTGGCTGGTCGCCAAACCGCCGCCCACGCCATGCTGACGCTGGCCGGGGCAGACAATGTCATCAGCGGTTTCAACGGCTTTAGACCCATGACGGCCGAATCGATGGCTGCCGCCGCCCCAGACGCCATCGTCACCACCACCCAGAGCCTTGAAGCCATCGGGGGCGAGTCCGCGTTCTGGCAGCGCCCCGAATTGAGCCTCACCCCCGCTTGGCGGCGCCGCCAAGGAGGCGCTGCGCTGCTGCACCAGGACGCGCTGGCGCTGCTGGGCTTTGGACCGCGGTTGCCGCAGGTGCTCGAAGAACTGCACCAGGGCTTGCTGCGGGTATGAACACGCTGGTCCTCAAACGCAGCGGCGCTGCCTGGCACAGCCAACGGCCCAGCGGCCCCCTCGTGCTGGCTGGCCTGACACTGGCGCTGCTGCTAAGCCTGCTGTGGGCCAGTGGCCAGGGCGCCTTTGGCTTGCCCCTGCGCGAACTGCCGGCCGTGCTGGCAGCAGCGCTGTGGCCCACTGGCGAGCGCAGCGCCGCCGAACTGGTGTTTTTCAACATCCGCCTGCCGCGGCTGGTGCTGGCCGTGGCCGCTGGGGCCGGTCTGGGGCTGGCCGGGGCGCTGATGCAAGGCTTGTTTCGCAACCCGCTGGCCGACCCGGGGCTGATCGGCGTCAGCAGCGGGGCCGCGCTGGCCGCCGCCTTTGCCATTGTGCTGGGCAGCCTGTGGTGGCCCGAAGTGCCGCTGGCGCTGGGCACCTGGCCGCTGATGCTGATGGCCTTCTTGGGCGGTGTGGTGGTGACTGCCCTGATCTACGCGCTCGCGCTCGGCGAAGGCGGCACCCGCGTGGGCATCATGCTGCTGGCCGGCATTGCCATCAACGCACTGGCCGGGGCCGGCATCGGGCTGCTGAGCTACCTGGCCACCGACGAGCAGTTGCGCAACCTGCAGTTCTGGATGCTGGGCAGCCTGGGTGGGGCGCGCTGGGAGGCGGTGTGGGTGGTGGCGCTGATCACCTGCCTGAGCGCGCTGCTGGCGCTGCGGCTGGCGCGCCCACTCAACGCACTGGCGCTGGGCGAGGCCCAGGCCACCATGCTCGGGGTGCCGGTGGAGCGCCTCAAGCTGCTGTGCGTGCTGCTCACCGCGTTGGTGGTGGGTGCCATCACCGCCACCACCGGCATCATCGGTTTCATCGGCTTGGTGGCACCGCACATCGTGCGCCTGCTGGCCGGGCCCGATCACCGCTGGGTGCTGCCGGGTTCGGCGTTGCTCGGGGCCACCCTGGTCTTGTTGGCCGACGCCTGGGCACGCACCGTGATCGCGCCGGCCGAGCTGCCGCTGGGCATCATCACCGCCTTGGTCGGGGTGCCGTTCTTTTTGCTGCTGCTGCGCAGCGCCCACGCCCGCACCCTATGAACACGGCACCGCACGGGCTACAAGCCCAAAACATAGGCGTGCACCTGCACGGCCGCACCCTGCTCGATGGCATAGCCTTGCACCTTGCGCCGGGCCAAGTGGGGGTGATTCTGGGCCCCAACGGGGCCGGCAAATCGACCCTGCTCAACGTGCTCGGCGGCCTGCTCAAGCCGCAAGCGGGTGGGGTCTGGCTCGACGGCGAGCGCCTAGGCCGGGGCAACGCCGCCGCGCTGGCGCGCCGCCGCGCCTACCTGCCCCAAGAGCTGGTGCCGGCCTTTGACTTCACGGCGCAGGAAGTGGTCGAGCTTGGGCGCTACCCACACCGCCTGCAGCCCGCTGCCGACGAGGCCGAGATCGTGCGCGCTGCGCTGCAGCACTGTGCGGTGGCGCACCTGGCGCAGCGCAGCATCCGCCAGCTCAGTGGTGGCGAGCGGGCGCGGGTGCAACTGGCGCGCACGCTGGCCCAGGTCTGGCACCCCTGTCCAAGCGGGCGCAGCAACTGGCTGCTGCTCGACGAACCCACCGCCGCGCTCGATTTGCAGCACCAGCACGCCACCTTGGCCACCTTGCGCCAGTGGAGCCGCAGCCGCAGCGCCGGCGTGCTGCTGGTGCTGCACGACCTCAACCTGGCGCTGCGCTACGCCGACTTCTGCTGGGTGCTGCAAGACGGGCGCCTGCTAGGCCACGGCACTCCCAACGAGGTGCTGCAGCCCGCGCTGGTGCAAGCGGTCTGGCAGGTTCGGACCCACGCCGTGAACGACCCGGCGGGCGTGGCGCAATTGCTGCTGGCGGCTTGAGGGCTTGAGGGCTAGCGGCGCAACGAATGCGGCTGTTCGCTGCGCTCGGGTATCAGCCCGTGCGGCCTGAAGCGCAGCACCAGCAGCAAAATCATGCCCATGACCATGAGCCGGATGTGCGCTGCACCTTCAAGCAAGTGGGCGCGCAGCCAGCTTTCGGCCGGCAGGGTGCCGGTGATGATGTCCATCAGCCACAGCCCGATCGGCTCGGCCTGGACCCAGAAGAACCAGATCAGGAAGCCGCCCAGGATCGCACCCATGTTGTTGCCCGAGCCGCCCACGATCACCATGACCCAGATCAGGAAGGTGAAGCGCAGCGGGTTGTAGGCGTTGGGGGTGAACTGGCCGTCGATGGTCACCAGCATGGCGCCGGCCACGCCGACGATGGCCGAACCGAGCACGAACACCTGCAGGTGGCGGCCGGTTACGTCTTTGCCCATGGCTTCGGCGGCGGTCTCGTTGTCGCGGATGGCGCGCATCATGCGGCCCCAGGGCGAGTGGATGGCCGTTTGCGCCAGCCAAAACAGCAGCAGCAGCACGCCCAGCGCCAGCCCCAGATAGCCCAGCTTGACGATGTAGGAGGCCAGGTCCGGCACCTCGGTGCCCAGACGCAGCGCCCATTCCTGCAGCCAGGCGGTTTGCTGCAGGTCGATCTCTTGCGGCAGCGGGCGCGGCAGGCCGTTGACGTTGTTCACGCCTCGGGTGAGCCACTCCTCGAAGCGCAGCAGCGAGAGGATGATCTCGGCAATGCCCAGCGTGGCAATGGCCAGGTAGTCGGAGCGCAGGCCGAGCGTGATCTTGCCGATCATCCACGCCGCCCCGGCCGCGAACAGGCCGCCCACCACCCACGAGAGCATGATGGGCAAGCCAAGACCTCCGAGGTAGCCGGTGGCGGCCGGGTTCACGGCTTCGATCAGCTCCACCGCGGGGTCGAAAAAGTGCCGGGTGATGAAGTAGCCGCCGAGCAAAATCACCGCCATGGCCCACATGCGCGCGCGCCCACGCTGCATGCGCTTATAGACCACGAGGGCCACCAGCAGCGTGGCCAGCGAGAGCAGCACCGAGGTGATGATGCCCGAGCCACCGGCCTGCCAGGCTTCTGGGGTGGGTGGCATCGAAACCAGCACCGCCGCGATGCCGCCGAGCGCGGCAAAGCCCATCAGCCCGACGTTGAACAGCCCGGCGTAGCCCCACTGCACATTCAGCCCCAGCGCCATGATGGCACCGATGACGCAGTAGATCATGATGGTCAGCGCCAGCGACCAGCTTTGCAGCACACCCACCAGCACCAGCGCCAGCCCCATCAGGCCAAACAGCAGCGGCGCATTGGCCTTGTGATTGATCCAGGCATTCATACCGATTTACCTCCGAACAGACCGGTTGGCCGGATCAGCAGCACCAACACCAAAATGACGAACGAAACCGCAAACTTGTAGTCGGTTGAGAGCAGTTGCATCAGGCCCTCGGGCTCCCAGGCTTCGGGGCCGAGGTAGTCGAACACGCGCCGCCAAGCGTAGGTGAGCAACACCTCGGAGAAAGCGACGATGAAGCCGCCCGCAATCGCCCCCAACGGGCTGCCCAGCCCGCCGACGATGGCGGCGGCAAAGATCGGCAGCAGCAACTGGAAGTAGGTGAAGGGCCTAAAGCCCTTGTCGAGCCCGTACAGCACCCCGGCCACGGTGGCCAGCGCCGCGGCCAGCACCCAGGTGATGAGCACCACCCGCTCCGGGTTGATGCCCGAGAGCAGCGCCAGGTTTTCGTTGTCGGAGTAGGCGCGCATCGACTTGCCGGTGCGGCTGCGCTCCAGAAACCAAAACAGCGCCACGACGATCAGCACCGCCGAGACCAGCGTGAGCGCCTGGCTGGTGCGCAAGGCGATGCCCTGCTCCAGCCCGGTGAAGTCGCGAAACTGCGCCACGGTGAAGATGAAGCGCTCGCCGTCGGCAAAGTGCTGCTCGCCCGGCCCGATGACGAAGCGCACGATGCCGTTGAGCAGGAACATCACGCCCACGGAGCAGATCAAAAATACCACCGCCGGGGCTTTTTTGACCCGGTGGTAGCGATAGACCCAGCGGTCCGAGAGCAGCACGAAGCCGACCGTGACCAGCACCGCCACCGGTATGGCCAGCAGCGCCGTGGGCAAAAAGCCCAAGCTTACGCCCTGCGACTGCAGCCACCAGGTGAACAAAATGGCGATCATGGTGCCAAAGGCCATGGTGTCGCCGTGGGCGAAGTTGGAAAAGCGCAAAATGCCATACACCAGCGTCACGCCCAGCGCACCCAGCGCGAGCTGGCTGCCGTAGGCGGCTGCGGGCAGCAGCACGAAGTTGGTGAACATCGCCAAGGCGTTGAAAATATCTTCCATGGCTGCTCAGCCTCCGAGGAAAGAGCGACGGACTTCGGGGTTGGCCATCAAGGCCGCGCCGCTGTCGGTGAAGCGGTTGCTGCCCTGCACCAGCACATAGCCTTTGTCGGCAATGTTTAGGGCCTGGCGGGCGTTTTGCTCGACCATCAAAATGGCGATGCCGGTGCGCGCGATTTCGATGATGCGGTCAAACAACTCGTCCATCACGATCGGCGAAACGCCCGCAGTGGGCTCGTCGAGCATCAGCACCTGCGGCTGCGTCATCAGGGCGCGCCCAACCGCCACCTGCTGGCGCTGCCCACCCGAGAGCTGGCCCGCGGGCTGGCGGCGCTTTTCCTTGAGCACCGGAAACAGCGCATAGACCTGCTCCAGCGAGGCGCGGATGTCGTCGCGCCGGATGAAGGCCCCCATTTCGAGGTTTTCTTCCACGCTCATGGAGGTGAACACATTGTGCGTTTGCGGCACAAAGCCCATGCCCGCCAGCACGCGCTGCTGCGGGCTGAGCGCCGTGATGTCGGCGCCCTTGAAGCGCACCTGGCCGTGGCGCAAGTTGAGCATGCCAAAAATGGCCTTCATGGCGGTCGATTTGCCGGCCCCGTTGGGCCCGACGATGACGGCAATCTCACCCTGTTCGACCGCGATGGTGCAGCCGTTGAGGATGTCGCTGCCGCCGTAGCCGCCGGTCATGTTTTCGCCGATGAGAAAGCTCATTGGACTGCCCCCGGTTTGTTTTTCAGGCCACGGCCCAAGTAGGCTTCGATCACCTGCTCGTTGGCGATGACTTCGGCGGCGCTGCCACGCGCCAGCACCCGGCCTTCGGCCATCACGATCACCGGGTCGCACAGTCGGCCGATGAAGTCCATGTCGTGCTCGATCATGCAAAAGGTGTAGCCGCGCTCGCGATTCAGGCGCACGATCGCGTCGCCCAAGGTGTTGAGCAGGGTGCGGTTCACGCCGGCCCCGACTTCATCCAGAAAGACGATTTTGGCCTCGGTCATCATGGTGCGGCCGAGTTCGAGCAGTTTTTTCTGCCCGCCCGAGAGGTTGCCGGCCAGTTCGTCGGCCACGGCCTCGATTTGCAGAAAGGCGATCACCTCGTCGGCCTTGGCGCGCACCGCTTCTTCCTCTTGGCGCACCTGGCTCGGGCGCAGCCAAGTGCCCAGCAGCGTTTCGCCGCTCTGGCGCGGCGGCACCATCATCAGGTTTTCGCGCACCGTGAGGGTGGCAAACTCGTGCGCGATCTGGAAGGTGCGCAGCAGGCCACGGGCAAACAGCGCGTGCGGCGGCAGGCCGGTGATGTCCTGCCCGTCGAGCAGCACCTGGCCCGCGGTGGGCTGGTAGTGGCCGGCAATGACGTTGAACAGCGTCGTTTTGCCGGCACCGTTGGGCCCGATCAGCCCGGTGATGCGGCCGGCTTCGATGGTGAGCGACACGTCATCGACGGCGCGGATGCCACCGAACTGCATCCGTAGGTTTTTGACTTCTATCATGGCAACAAAACAAACGGCCCGCACCGGGTGGGCGGACCGTTTTTTAGGCGTTGAAGGGTCAGCCAGCGCCCCGGTGCTGGGGCGGCTGGCTGGTGGCGTAGGGATCAGCGGAAACCGGTGGTTTCCATGCGGCCGTTGCGCACCTCGATGAGCCTGAAGGCGCCGGCTGCTTCGCCGGGGGCCACCAAGCGCACCGCCGAAGCGCCTTCGTAGTTGATGCGACCGCCTGCGGCCAGAATGCGCAGGCCGCGTGCCAGATCACCGGCGTTGATGGTCTCGCCGGGGCCATTGGCAATGGCCATGATCTGCTCTTTGACGCGTGCGCTGTCGGTCGAGTTGGCGGCCTGCATGGCCAGCAAAATCAAAGCGGCGGCGTCGTAGGACTCGTAGGTATAAGGGCCAACGCGGATGTTGGCCGCGCGCGCCAATTGCTCAAAACGCGTGCCACCGGGGCTGTCGGCACCGGGCTTGGTGCCAAAGGAGCCGTTGAGCCCTGCACCGATGGCCGGTGCCAGGCTGTCGCCGATCATGCCGTCGGGCAGGAAGAAGCGGGTGAAGGCGCCGCTGTCGAGCGCCGAGCGGATGATGCCGCGCCCGCCTTGGTCCACATAACCGGCCACGATCAGGATCTCGCCCCCGGCTGCGGCCAGCGCCGCCACTTCGGCGGTGTAGTCGCCCTTGCCGTCTTCGTGCGCGGCGGCAATGGTGATGCGGCCACCCAAGCGCTCGAAGTTGCTGCGGATGTGGCTGGACAAGCCGCGGCCGTAGTCGTTGTTGGTGAAGGTCAGGGCGGCGCGGGAAATGCCGCGCTCGCGCAGCAGCTCGGCGATCAATTCACCCTGGCGCGCATCCGACGGGGCGGTGCGGAAGAACAGGTCGTTGTCGCGCACGCCGGTCAGGGCGGGCGAGGTGGAGGATGGGGAAACCATCAGCACGCCACGCGGCACAGCGACGTTTTGCAGCACGGCGGTGGTGGCACCCGAGCAGTCGGCCCCGACGATGGCGCTGACGCGCTCGGCGGTGATCAGGCGCTGCGCGGCGGCGCTGGCGGCGGCGGCATCGACGCAGGTGGAATCGGCGCGCACGGCTTCGACGCGGGTGCCGCGCAGGAACAAGCCACTGGCATTGACTTCACGAATGGCCAGCTCGGCGCTGGCGGCCATGCCGGGCGTGAGCGATTCGATCGGGCCGGTAAAGCCGAGCAAAATCCCCAAACGAACCGGGTTGGCGGCGGCGCCAGCAGCAGCAGGCGCCGGGGTTTGGGCCTGGGCCGCAAAGGCCAAGGAGGCCGCTAGGGCGGCGACGGTGAGGATCTTTTTCAAGAATGGCTCCTGGTAAGGAAATAAATGCCGGGCAGGCCGCCCGTAGGCACATCTAAGGTGTGAATCTTAGCAGCAGTTAAGCCAGCATTCATGAAACTGACACGTCAGCAAGGGTAAACCACGGACCCTCGACCCTTGCTCACATCCGGCTTTGCGCTGGTGCTGCAGCGCCTGCAAGCAAACCGCAACGCAGGAGCGCCCAACGGGCAATCCGGGTTAAAGTCACACATACCCTCCGCTGCGGCCACCCACGCACCCATGAACAGCCCCTCTGCCCTGCCAGCGCTTGCCCTCGCGCCAAGCCAACCGAAGGAACTGCACCAGTCGGCAGCCTTGGTGGTCGATGGCAACCCAAACACGCGCATGACGCTGGCGGGCCAGTTGCGCACCATGGGGCTGCAATCGGTGAGCCAGACCAGCCGCATCAGCGAAGCGCGGCGCGAGTTGGAGCGCAACCCCTTCGATGTGGTGATTTGCGGTGACCAGTTCCCCAAGGATGGCAGCAACGGCCAAGACCTGCTCGACGATTTGCGCCGCAGCGGCCTGCTGCCCTACGCCACCGTCTTCATTTTGTTGACCGATGAAGCCACCTACCTGAAGGTGAGCGAAGCGGCCGAATCGTCGGTGGACAGCTACATCGTGCGCCCCTACTCGGCCGGCAGCCTGGGCGACCGGATCGCGCAAGCCCGCCTGCGCAAATCCGCGTTGCAGCCGATCTACGCCGCGCTGGAGGCCCGGCAAACCGATCTGGCGGTGCAACTGGCGCGCACCCGGTTGGCCGAGCGCGGGCCGCAGTGGCAGCAAGCTGGCCGCCTAGGGGCCGAGGTGTTGCTGCGCCTGAGCCGCTTCGAGGAAGCGCAAGCGCTGTTCGCGGCCTTGTGGCAGGCCGACCCAAAGCCGTGGGCCTTGTTGGGCGTGGCGCGCACGCAACTCGACGCCGGCTCACCCAACGCCGCCTTGACCACGCTGCAGGAATTGCTCGAACTCGAACCCAACTACCCAGAAGCCTACGATGTGCAGGGCCGGGTGCAAATGGAGCTGGGCCAGTTTCAGGCTGCCCTTGCCAGCCTGCAAACGGCCTTGTCCTTCACCCCACTGGCCATCGGGCGCCAGCAGCGTCTGGGGATGTTGGCTTTTTTTGCGGGCAACCGGGCCCAATCGGTCAATTTGCTGGAGCGCTCGACCCAGCTTGGGCTGGACTCCAAGATGTTTGACAGCGAGTCGCTGGTGTTGCTGGCGCTGGCGGCCTTTGCCAACCAGCAGCCGGCGCAACTGGAGCGCCACTTGGCCGAGTTGCGCAAGCGCTTGCGCGCCCAATCCGATGACTTGCGCCTGCAGCGCTTTACCGACCTGGTGGCCGCCTTGTCGTTTTTTCAGCAAGGCCAGCCCGAAAAAGCGCGCAACCTGGTTTCCGTAGCCTGCAACCGGGTCATGGAGCCCAGCTTTGACATGGAGGCAGCACTCAACCTGTTGTGCGCGCTGAGCGGGCTGGAGCGGCGCCAAGCCGGCTGGCTGGACGAAACGGGCGTGATCGACCGCATCGGGCGCCGCTTTGCTACCAGCAAGGCCATGGGCGACCTGCTGAGCAGCGCAGCCAGCGCCCATCCACCCTTTGCCGAGCGCCTGCAGCAGGCCCAAGACGACATGGTGCAACTGATCGAGCGCGCTCTCAAGACGGCCAACAACGGCTCGCCACAAAGCGCCCTAGAAGACCTCTTGCGCACGGCCGAGGCCACGCACAATGCGCGCGCCGTCGAATCGGCTTGGCTGGTGCTGCAGCGCTACGGCTCCAGCTTGGCCGGGGCCGACGAGCTGCGCCAGCGCATTGGGCAACTGCGCACCGACTACGGCACGGCGCGCAACAAACCGGCCTTGGGCGACCCCCGGCTGCGCCCGACGGGTGGGGTCAATCTGGGCGCACTGGACCGCCCAGCAGCGCCTGCCTGAGGACCCCGCAGCCACCGGCTGCACCCCGGCACTCATGTCGCTTTTTGAGGTGTTTTTTCTGGTGTTTTTTTCCAGCGCGGCGGCTCGCCCGTGCGCGGCAACAAGGGCTGATTGGCCAAACGCCCAATTTCGACCCGCAGCGACTCGGCCCAGGCGCGGCGGTCGCGCCCTTGTGCGGTGTCGGGCTCGCCCCAGTGCACCACGGCCTGCAAATCGCTGGCGCTGACGATGCGCCAGACCGAAGTGAGCAAATTCGCTTTCCCAATATAGACTGCCGCATCGTGGCGTGGCGCCTCGCCCAGCAGGGCATGGCCGTCGCCTCGAAGATAAACCAGCCCGACCGGCAGGATGGGGCAGTCGGCCTCGAGCGCAGACTGCAGCAGCGACGCATGAAAGGGCATGATGCCTTGGCCGTCGCCGGTGGTGCCCTCTGGGAACAAGGCAATCAAATCGCCATCGCGCAATGCGGCGGCCGTCTGCTGCGCCACCCGCAACGCGTCGCTGCGCTTTTGGCGCTCGATGAACAAGGTGCCCGCCCCAATCGCCAAAAGGCCAATCACAGGCCAATGCCGCACCTCGGATTTGGAGATGAAACGGCACGGCTGGCTGGCGTTGATAAGCAAAATGTCAAGCCACGAAATGTGGTTGGCCAGCACCAACAGCGGCCCTGCGGCCGGTGGCTCGCACAGCACCTGCAGCCGCACCCCCATGATGCGCAGCGCCTGGCGCGTCCAGTCGCGCGCTGTCACTTGGCGCGCGGTTGCGGACAAACCGGGAAAGCGCCAACGCACAAGGTACAAGCCCACTGCGATATGCAGCAGCAGCCGCAGCAAGCGCCAGACAGCGCGCACAAACCTCATGGGTCGTCGCTCCACCGGCGTGTCAAGCCTGCCCGGGCAGGGCGGCCGCTTCAAACACCACCTGCCCGCCCACCAGCGTGGCGCGCACACTGGCCGGCAGCTCGCGGCCCTCGAACGGGGTGATTCGGCCTTGGCTGCGCAGCCCAGCCCCGGCCACCGTCCAGGCGCGCTGCGGGTCGATCAGGCACAGGTCGGCCACCCCGCCTTCGCTGACGCGCCCCAAACTGGCCTGCAAAGTGCCCAAGCTCGCCCCCAGCACCCGCGCCGGCCCGGCCGTGAGCACTTCGAGGGTGCGCAGCAGCGGCACTTGCTCCTCGGCCGCCCACTGCAAGGCCAGGCCCAGCAGCAGCTCGACCGCGGTCGCGCCCGGCTCGGCCTCGGCAAAGGGCTGCACCTTGGCGTCGGCCGCCACCGGGTTGTGATCCGACACCAGCGCGTCGATGCTGCCATCGGCCAGCGCGGCGCGCAAGGCGGCGCGGTCGCTGGGCTGGCGCAGCGGCGGCTGCAGGCGCGCGCGGGTGTCGTAGTGGCCGATGTCGGCGTCGCACAGGTGCAGGTTGTGTGCGCTCACATCGCACGTGAGTGGCAGGCCGTCGGCCTTGGCCTGGCGCACCAGCGCCACCGCCGCCGCCGAACTGAGCCGGCACAGGTGCAGGCGCACGCCCGGCCCGGAGCTGGAGGCGCTGGCCTGCACGCCGCGCAGCAGCTCCAGCGCGGTGTGCACCGCCAGCACCTCGGCCGCCACCGGTATGCCGCTCAGGCCCATGCGCGTAGCCAGCGGGCCACTGGCCACCACCCCTTGGCCGAGCCAAAAGTCTTGCGGCCGCAGCCAGACGCTGTAGCCAAAGGTGGCGGCGTACTGCAGGGCGCGCTGCAACACCTGGGTGTTGACGATGGGCACCTCGGCCTGCCCAAAACCCACGCAGCCGGCCTGGCTGAGTTGCACCATCTCGGTTAAGGCCTCGCCCTTCAAGCCGCGCGTGAGGGCACCGAGCGGAAACACCCGCGCCTGGCGCAGCTTTTGCGCGCGCGCTTTCAGCATGTCCACCAGGCCGGGTTCATCCAGCACCGGGTCGGTGTCGGGCGGGCAGACCAAGCTGGTGACGCCACCGGCCAGCGCCGCCCCGAGCTCGGTTTCCAACATGCCGGCGTGCTCCTGCCCCGGCTCGCGCAGGCGCAGGCACAGGTCCACCAAGCCAGGCACGACCCAGCAGCCGCGGGCGTCGAGCACGCGCTCGGGCGCAAAGTCGGGCCGCACCGGGCCGATGCCGATGATGCGCCCGGCGGCAATGGCCACGTCGGCCACCCGGTCGGTCTGGCTGGCCGGATCGATCAGGCGTCCGCCCTGTATCAGTATCTTCATGTTTGCTGCTCCACAGGCGGTTAGGCTTCGTTGGCGGCGACGATGCCCATCACCGCCATGCGCACCGCGATGCCGAAAGTCACCTGCTCCAGCACCACGCTCTGCGCGCCATCGACCACGCTGGAGGCGATCTCGACACCGCGGTTGACCGGCCCCGGATGCATCACGATGGCATCGGGCTTGGCCCAGCGCAGGCGCTCGGGCGTAAGGCCAAAGCGCTGGAAATACTCTTGGCTCGACGGCAGCAGGGCCCCGTTCATGCGCTCGTTTTGCAGCCGCAGCGTGATCACCACGTCGCAGCCGCGGATGCCTTCTTCGAGCTCGTGGCAGACGCGCACCCCCATGGCGGCCAGATCGGGCGGCACCAGCGTGCGCGGCCCGACCACCCGCACATCGGGGCAACCCAGCGTGCGCAGGGCGTGGATGTCGGAGCGCGCCACGCGCGAATGCAGCACGTCGCCCACAATGGCCACCGACAACCGGCTGAAATCGCCCTTGTGGTGGCGGATGGTGTACATGTCGAGCAGCCCCTGCGTGGGGTGGGCGTGGCGCCCGTCGCCGGCGTTGATCACGTGCACGTGCGGGGCCACGTGCTGCGCGATCAGATACGGTGCGCCCGATTCGCTGTGGCGCACCACGAAGATGTCGGCCGCCATGGCGCTCAGGTTGGCGATGGTGTCGAGCAGCGATTCGCCCTTGGCGGCCGAGCTGCGCGCGATGTCGAGGTTGATCACGTCGGCCGACAGGCGCGTGGCGGCGATTTCGAAGGTGGTGCGGGTGCGCGTGCTGTTTTCGAAAAACAGGTTGAACACGCTTTTGCCGCGCAGCAGCGGCAGTTTTTTGACTTCGCGCTGGTGCACGCCGACGAAATTGGCCGCCGTGTCGAGGATGTGCGTCAAAATTTCGCGCGGCAGCCCTTCGGTCGAGAGCAGGTGAATGAGCTCGCCGTGGCGGTTGAGTTGTGGGTTGTTCATGCCGCGCCCTCCTGCGCCTTGCTGCCGGGTGTGGGGCCGGTGGCTGCGGTTTTGGATGCGGTTTCGGCAGCCAGCTCGAAGTCGAAGCCGCCCTCGGGGCGGCGCACCAGCTCGAAGCGCAGCGCCGCATCCAGCGGCAGCCGCACGGCGGCAAAGTCGGGCGCCAGCGGCAGCTCGCGCCCGCCCCGGTCCACCAGCACCGCCAGCCGCACGCAGGCCGGGCGGCCGTGGTCATAGAGCTCGTTGATGACGGCGCGCAGCGTGCGCCCGGTGTGGATCACGTCGTCGATCAGCAGCACCTGGGCCCCGTTGACCTCAAACGGCAGCCGGGTTTGCGAGCCGTGTGCGCGCAGGCCGCGCTGGGCGTAGTCGTCGCGGTGCAGCGTGGAAGAAATGACGCCCGCTGGCCCCGGCAGGCCCAGCTCGCGCTGCAGGCGCTCGGCCAACCAAGCGCCCCCGGTGGCTACGCCAACCAGGTGCAGGGGGGTGGCGCTGCCCGCCCCCAGGGCTTGCACGCCGCGCTTGAGTTCGGCATACAGCAGCTCGGCATCGAGTGGCAAATGGCTCAAGGCAGACTCCTCAAAAATTGCTCCAAAATGATGCAGGCGGCGGCGGCGTCGGCGTCGTGTGCGCCCAGGCTGTGCGCCTCGGTGCTGCTGTAGCGCTCATCGACTTCGTACACCGGCAGCCCAAAGCGGCCGCGCAACTGGCGCGCAAACTTTAAGGCCAAGGCGGTGTTTTCGTGCGGCGCGCCGTCGGGGTGGGTGGGGATGCCGACCACCAGCGCGTCGGGTTGCCACTCGCGCAGGCGCGCTTCGATCAGGGGCCAGCGCGCCGCCCCTTCGGCGCGCAGCGTGGACTGGGCGGTGGCGCTGCGGGTGAGCCGATTGCCGGTGGCGACCCCGGTGCGCTTGCGCCCCCAGTCAAAGGCCAAAAACAGGCGCTGACTGTCTGGCACGACCGCAGCCGGTGCGGCGCTTGGCAACGCGGCAAGACCGGCCGCGCTCATGCATGCCCCGCGCCCGGGGCCAGCATCCACGGCTGCAGACCCAGCAGGGCCATGGCCTTTTCATAACGCTGCGCCAGCGGGGTATCAAAAATCAGGGCCGGATCGGCGTCCACTGTCAGCCAACTGTTCTCACCGATCTCGGATTCGAGCTGCCCCTCGCCCCACGAGGCATAGCCCAAGGTGAGCAGCATCTTGGCTGGCCCGGCGCCGCAGGACAGGGCTTCGAGCACATCGCGCGAGCTGGTCATCTCCAGCCCACTGCCCGCAATTTTGAGGCTTGCCGCATAGGCGCTGGGCAGCGCGGGCACCGCCTTGTGCTGTGCCTCATCGGGTGCGGGCGCACCGCGCTCGGATTCGGGATCGGACTCGAGCCCGGCCAGCGCCTCGCGCAGGGCACGCGCCACCGCCGGCGGGGTCTCGTCGCTGCCCACCGCCTGCACCGCGCCCATGGCCGGGTGCAGCACAAAGCCGCGGTCGGTTTGCAACGGCCCGCCGAGCAGCACCTGCTGCTCCGCCAGTTCGCTGCGGCGCAGGGGCAAGTCCACCTTGTCAAACAACTCGCCCACCGTGAGTTCACTGGCTTTGTTGATGATCAGGCCCATCGCCCCGCGCGGCGTGTGCTCGCACAAAAACACCACGCTGTTGCCAAAAAGCTCGTCTTTTAGGCCCGGCATGGCGATCAGAAAGTGGTGGGTCAGGTTGGTGGGTGCAAAATCCGCAGTCATGCCACGCATTCTAAGCGCCCACCCATGACCCTCACTCCCAAACCCTACCCCAGCGGACTGGTCTGGCTGCGGCGCGACCTGCGCGCCCACGACCACGCCGCGCTCACCCAAGCGCTGCGCCAGTGCCAGCGCGTTTGGTGCGCCTTTGTGTTCGACACCGACATCTTGCAGCCGCTGCTGGAGCGGGGCTTGCGGGCCGATCGGCGCGTCGAGTTCATCCACGAGTCGCTGATCGACCTCGACGAACAACTGCGCGCACTCGGGCGCAGCAACGGCACCGAAGGCGTGGGGCTGCTGGTGCGCCACGGCCGCGCCAGCGAGGAAATCCCGCGCCTGGCCACGCAACTGGGGGTGCAGGCGGTGTACGCCAACCTCGACCACGAGCCCGCCGCGCTGGCGCGCGATGCCCAGGTGCGCGGCGCGCTGGCTCACGCGGGCGTGCTGCTGCACATGGGCAAGGACCAGGTGGTGCGCGAACACCATGAAGTCTTGAACCAAGGCGGTCGGCCCTTTACTGTGTTCACGCCTTACAAAAAAGCCTGGCTGCAAACGCTCAGCCCCTCGGATTTGCAGCCCCACCCCGTGGAGCGCTATGCCGACGCGCTGGCGCCCTGCCCGCCTGCTTTGAGCGCCGGGGTGCCGACGCTGGAGGCGATTGGTTTTGTGCCCAGCAACCTGCGCGAGCTCAAGATCCGCACCGGCAGCCGTGGCGCGCTGGCGCTGCTGGAAGATTTTTTGGCGCGCATCGAACACTACGGCCAAGCGCGCGACTACCCGGCCCTCAAAGGCCCGAGCTACCTGAGCGTGCACCTGCGCTTTGGCACCCTGAGCATCCGCCAGGTGGCGCGGCTGGCCCACGAGCTGCACCAACAAGGCGTGGCCGGCGCCAGCACCTGGCTGAGTGAACTGATCTGGCGCGAGTTTTACCAGCAGATTCTGGCCCACTTCCCGCACGTGGTCGAGCGCGCCTTCAAGCCCGCCTACGACCGCATCCGCTGGGAGCACGGCAAGGCCGCGCAAGCGCACTTTGCCGCCTGGTGCGCGGGGCAGACCGGCTACCCGCTGGTGGACGCAGCCATGCACCAGCTCAATCAGACCGGCTACATGCACAACCGCTTGCGCATGGTGGCGGCCAGCTTTTTGTGCAAAGACTTGGGGCTGGACTGGCGCTGGGGCGAGCGCTACTTTGCCGAGCACCTGATCGACTTCGACTTGGCCTCCAACAACGGCGGCTGGCAGTGGTGCGCCTCCAGCGGCTGCGACGCCCAACCCTACTTTCGCATTTTCAACCCGGTGCTGCAGAGCGAAAAGTTCGACCCCCAAGGCAAGTTCATCCGGCGCTACCTGCCGCAACTGGCGCGTCTGCCCGAGCCGCGGCTGCACGCACCATGGCGCGCCCCGGCAGCCGAACTTGAAGCGGCTGGCGTGGCGCTGGGACGCAACTACCCCAGCCCACTGGTGGACCATTTCGAGGCGCGCCAGCTCACGCTGGAGCGCTACGCGGTGGTGCGCGCCGAGTCCGAACCCGCGGGCTGAGACCGGTGGGCCCGCACGCAGGCCGCATGCACCAGCGCCAGCAGTTCGGGCTCGGCATAGGGCTTGCCTAGGTAGTGCTTGACCCCTAGCGCGAACGCATGCTGACGGTGCTTGTCGGCTAGGCGCGAGGTGATCATGATGACTGGCAACTCGGCCCAACGCGGTTCTTGGCGCATTTGTTGCAGCAGCTCGAACCCGTCCATGCGCGGCATTTCGATGTCGCACAGCAACAGCGCCGGGATCTCTTGGGCCAGCCGCTGCAGCGCTTGCACCCCGTCGGCCGCCAGCGCCACCCGGTAGCCCTCCCGCTGCAGCAGGCGTTGCGTGACGCGGCGCACCGTGATGGAATCGTCCACCACCAGCACCAGCGGCGCCGCCGCGGCTCCAGTGGGTGCGGCCACTGCAACCGCAGCCTGTGCCGAAGTCGCTTGGCTGCGCTGCTGCTGCACCCAGTGGCGCGCCGCGTCGGCACACAAAGCAGTCAAGGCAACCGGGTTGTAGATCAGGCACACCGCCCCCGAGGTCAGGACGGTGGCCCCGGCCAAGCCTGGCAGACCGGCCAAAGGGGGGCCCAAGGGTTTGAGCACCACCTCTTGCTGACCCAGCACCTCATCGACGTGCCAAGCCACCCGCTGGCCAGCGCTGTAGCACTCCAGCACCGACCACTGCCGCGCCAATTGCGACGGCTCGTCGGTGCTTTCGGCCGACAAGGCCAACAAGGCGCCGGCCCAATGAAAAGGCATCGGCCCGGTGTCGGCCGACCAGCGCGCGCTGGCATAGGCCGCCGTGAGGGCGTCGGCTTGCACCCGGTGCACCTGGTGCACCCAGTCGGCCGGCACACCAAAAACAAACTCACCGACCCGCACCATCAGCACCTGGCTAAAGCTGCTGCTGCGCGCCAGCCAGAGCCGAAACGCGCAACCGCCTTCGGGGGGTGCCAGGCAGTCGATGCGCCCGCCCAATGCCAGCACCTCGTTGCGCACCGCGTCCAGCCCAATGCCGCGCCCAGCCACCTCGGTGACTGCGCTGGCGGTGCTCAGGCCCACGGCAAAAATCAGCTGCTGGGCAGCTTCGAGGCTCCACGGCTGCGCCTGCGCATGCAGACCCAAGGCGATGGCGCGTTGGCGTATGCGCTCGCTGTCGAGCCCGGCGCCGTCGTCGCTGACCGTGATCGAGAGGTCGTTGTCGTGCGCTTGCAGCGCAATCACGATCCGACCCGGCATCGATTTGCCCAACTGGTGGCGCTGCACATCGGTTTCCAAGCCATGCACCACGGCGTTGCGCAACAGGTGTTCGAGCACGGGCGCCAAGCGCTCGAGCAGGCCGCGCTCCACTTCGATCTCGCCCTGCTGGATCTGCAGCTCGACTGTCTTGTCACAGTCTTCGGCCGCCAAGCGCACCGTGCGCTGCAGGCGCTCGGCCAGCGAATCAAAAGCCACCAGCCGGCTGCGCAGCAAATCGCGTTGCAGCTCGCGGGTCTGACGCGTTTGTGCGGCCAAATTGCCCTCGGCCGACTGCATGGCGCGTTGCAACTGGTGTTGCACCGTGGCCACGTCGTTGACGGCCTCCGCCATCAACCGCGTGAGCTCTTGGGGCCGGGTGTAGCGGTCGAGTTCGAGCGGGTCGAAACCCGTTTCGGTGGCAGCGCTGGGCACGCCCGTGGGCGACAAAGGGGTCTCGGTCTGCAGCTCGAGCTCGCGCAACTGGCTGCGCAATCGGGCCACGTTAGAGGCCATGTCTTGGAACGAACGGCGCACGAGCAAGAGGTCTGCCTCGAGCCGGGTGCGGCTGTGGCTGACGTCGGCCGCATGCAAAACGAGGCGATCGAGCCAGTCGGCGCGCACCCGCAGGGTATGGCTTGTCGTGGACGGTTGGGCCGCTTCGGACCAAAACCCGGTGCTCTTGTGGCTGCTTGGGCGCTGCACTGGCTCGGCACTGACTTTGACGCTGCTGCGGCGCAATTGCGTCAAATCAGATGCAATTTTGTCAAATTCTGGCTGCAAGGCGCGCAGGGCCTCGGATTGCGGCACCTCGGGCAGCGCCAGCAACTCGCTTTCGAGCCGGTGCAGCCGCTCGCCCAGTTGCAAGGCCCCTGCCAGCCGGGCACTGCCCTTGAAGGTGTGCAAAAGGCGCAACAACTCGCTGCGCGCTGTGTTGTGCTGCGGACGGGCCGACCACTGGCGCAGCGCCGAATGCAGCTGCGGCAACAGCAACTGGGCCTCGTCCTCGAAAACCGCGAACAAATCGGGGTCGAGCGCGAAAGCGGCCGGGGATTCGATCAGCGTTCGCAGGGCGCTTGCAGACCCGCGTTCGGTCTGACCCAAGGACTGCGACCCGGCAGGCAGCGCCACGCTGGCCAGCCCGGCCAAGATTTCGGCGGAAGGGTCGCGCAAAATACCGGCTGCGAATTGGTGCAAGATGCCTTGCACTTGCTGCACCGCCTCAGTCAGGAGCGCATGCGCCGCGAGCACTGGGTGGGTGGATGAAGCATGGATTTTTCCTGCATCAGGCCGCGCCGCCAAGCGTTCAAGCGCCTGCTCGATCGCACGCGCCAGCTGTGCCAATCCTTCGTGGCCCACCGTGGCCGCCCCCCCTGCCAGCGCATGGGCCAGTTGCGACAGCAGCTCCCATTGGCTTGGTTCGGCCTCGACCGAGCTTGCGCCGGGCCGCAGCGCCGCCAAGCCTTGCATCAGCCGCTGCAACCAGTTGTCGGCCTCGGTCAAAAAAACGTTGAATAGATCGAGATCGATGCGCAGCGTCCCGACCAGCTTGACCGGCTGATCGAGCACCGGCGGCATGGTCAAGGCTTCGCGCAACACCGGCACCTGCTCGGGCTTTGGTGGCAAACGAGGCGGCAAGGTGGTCGTCGCGTCCAGCGGCACGGCAGGCGGCGCTGGTGGGGCCGGTGGAGCGGGTGGGGCAGAAAGCGGCTCGTCGGTGGCCAGCGGCGACTCAAGGCCCAGTGCCAACCGAATCTGCTGCAGCGTGGCGCCGCACTGCAGCAACACATCCGGACTGGCCGGCAGGCGATCGGCCAGCCGCACATTGAGCATCTGCTCCATAGTCCAAGCCAACTGCCCCACCGCGGTTTGCCCGACCATGCGGGCGCTGCCCTTGAGGGTGTGAAAGGCACGGCGCACGGCCAGCAGCTCGGGCGCACTGCTGGGCTGGTTGTGCAACTGGGCCATGCCCTGCTCGATCTGCTCACACAGGGCTTGTGCCTCGGCCACAAAAACCCCAAGCATGTCGTCGTCGCCGTCGTCGCCGCTGTCAGCGGTGGCTGGCGCTTGCACTGCCTGCGCGGGCGGTGGCGCATGGGGCTGCAGCTCGGGGGGCAAAGCCGCACTCGCGGGGGGCGTTTCGGCACCGTTCTGTGGCAGCGCTGTGGCTGCCGAGGCCGTGGGCATCAGCGCCTGCAGGCGTTCAGTGGCCGGGTCGAATGCAAAAGCAGCGGCCGCCTTGCGCCCGGCTTGCTGCGCCAAGGCCTCCAGCATCAGCCCCAAGGCCGAAAAATTGTGCGCCAGCCACTGCGTGGACTCGGGCTCGGGCGGTGGCGACTCGGCTGCGGAATCCAGCGCCCAAAGTCGGCGCCGCATGGCGCCAAGGGTTGCCACCACCGGCTCCAAATCCAGCCATTCGGCCACTTTTTGCAGGGCGTCGATGCGCGACCAGATGCCGTCCGGCATGTCCAACGGGGCGCTTTGCGTGTTCGATAGCCAATCATCCAGTGCCCGCTCGACCTCGATCAAATCGCCCCGCATCTGCAACAGCAGGGCCGCTTGGCTTTGGCGCTCGCTAAAACCCCGGTAACGCTCAACCATCCACAGCGGGGTGTGCGCCAAGGGCAAGCCCAAGGCGCAGTTGTGCAAGCGCTCCATCAGGTCTTGCTGGCGCGTGCGCCATGCGCCGTCGTGGGCATCGAAGTCGTCGAGCTCGGCGCCCAAACACAGCAGGCTGCTGCAAACCTCCAAGGCCAAGCCAGACGGCCAAGTGGCTGGGTCGTGCTTGAGTTGCTCAGCCAACTCGGACCATGTGCGGCTCCAAGAGCGGTCGGCTGGGGCCGGCTCGGATGAAAACGGGGACAAGGCGTCGAGGCAAGTGCCCAAGCGCTGCAAAGCGAGCCCGGCCGCTGCGCTGCTGTCTCCTGCGCTCCAGCGCTCCCACGCCTGCTGGGCCGCATTGAGCGCAGCAAGTGCTTGGTGCAGACTAAGCGCATCCCTCTGCCCCAACGGCTCTTGCTCTGGCAGCGCACCAGCGGCTGGCCGCTGCCAAGCATAAGTCTGCCAAATTGCGCTGAAATACGCCCAGTCTGGCCGCTGCCGATCATGCGGCACGCGAGCGATCAGATACAAGAGTTCATGGGTGGGCCGCACCCATTGCTCGACACGGCCCGATTCCATGGCCTTGTACTGTGACAGGACGCCGGCCACAGCCCGCTTGAGGTAGACGCTGTCGGTCAGGCCCTCACCGCTCAGGGCTTCGAAACAGGCCGCAGCGGCGAGCCAGTATTGCTGCGCCTCGGCTCCAGTGGCTGCGCGCGCCAAGCCCCCGGCCAGCGGCACCAAAGCGGCTGCGGCAAGCGGGTCTCGGTTTTTGACCACCGCCAACACATGGCGCTCGATCCGGGTGCGCAGCGCCGGCTCTGGGTTCAGTGGGGCTGGCGCTTGGTCGGGCACGGGTGCATGGCGCGGCTCGCAGTCCCATAAATCGGCCGGATGGATGCGCACCGCACCGGCCAACTGCTGCCAAGCCAGGTAGGTGGGAAACAGGGCATCGGACGAGACCGGGCGCTGGCGCAACTCCCGCCAGAGGCAGTCTCGCAATACCCGACAGCCGGCGCTTACGGCTGCCGCCGCCTCGGCAGTGGCCAGCGCGGGCTTTAGTGTCAGTTGCCTGACCGCCGACTCGAGGGCACGCAAGGTTCGCGCCGCAGCGCTCAGCTCCACCAATTCAAGCGCACCCACCGCCTGGTGCAACTGTTGGCCCAGCAGGCGCAGCTCGCTGCTGTCGACCTCGGCCAAATCGCCGCCCCGTGCAGCAGCGTTGTCGGACACAAAGCGCTGCAGCGTGGCGTCGGCGGCTTCAAGGCACTGGTGCAGTTCCTCAAAGACCCAGCTCAAAGGGCCGCTGTCGCTCGCGGGAACAGGGGCGAAGGCTGGCGGCGCAGCACCGTTGGGGGCGTTCATGGCGGGTATCACGCCTAGGCAATCGTAAAGCGGGCCACCGACATGCGCAGCTCGTTGGCCAACTGAGTCAACTCGCGCAATTGCTGCACCGTGGCACGGGTGCCTTCACCGGTTTGCTCGGTGACGACAAAAATGCGCTGAATCTGGTTCGCCGTTTGCCCTGCCAGCTCGGCCTCATGGGTCGCCGAGGTGGCGATTTGCACAATCAAGTCGGCCACCTGGAACGACAAGCGGTCGATTTCTGCCAGCGCCGCACCGGCGTTGTCAGAGCGCCGCGTGCCTTCGACCACCTCGCGGGTGGAGCGCTCCATGGCCAGCACGGTGTCTTGGGTGTCGGTCTGAATGGCGCGCACTCGGGCCGTGATCTGGCGCGTCGCTTCGGCGCTGCGCTCGGCCAGCCGTTGCACCTCTTCGGCCACCACCGAAAAGCCGCGCCCGGCCTCGCCCGCTGCGGCGGCTTGGATGGTGGCGTTGAGCGCCAGCACCTGCGTTTGTTCGGCCAGGTCATCGATGAACTCGGTGATTTCGCCAATCTCTTGCGAGGACTCGCCCAGGCGCTTGATGCGTTTGGCCGTCTCTTGCATCTGGTGGCGAATGCGGTTCATGCCCTCGATGGCCTCATGCACCGCACGCGACCCGGTTTCGGCCGCCACGCGGGATTGGCGCGCCGCGCTGGCCGCACCCTGCGCCTGTTGCGACACGTGGCTGATGCGGGCAGCAATGTCGAGCACCGATTGCGAGGTTTGTCGAATCTCGTGCAGCTGCTCGGTCGAAGCGGCCAGCAGCTTGATGGAGGTGTCTTCAGCCCGCTCGGTGGTTTCGCCCACCCGCAGGGTGGTGATTTGCACCTGCTGCACCAAACTGCGCAGCTCTTCGACGGTGTAGTTGACCGAATCGGCAATGGCCCCGGTCACGTCTTCGCTCACCGTGGCTTGCTGCGTCAGATCGCCCTCGGCCACCAGCTGCAGTTCGTTCATCAGTCGCAGAATGGCGGCTTGTGCCGCATCGTTGATGCGCCGCGCTTCCAGCTCTTGGGCGCGCGCCAGCGCCTCGGATTGCACCAAGGCCTGCTGTTGCGCCACGGCAGCCCGTTGCAGCTGAGCCAGCATGACCAGTGCGCACAGCACCGCCGCGAAACCAAAGCCAGCCGCCACCACGCCCCAAGCCCCTATGGGCAAATTGTGCGGCACCGCCCACTCGGGATTGAACCAGCCCTGCATCGCCGCCAGCACCATCAGCATCAGGGACAGCAACAAACTGACCCACCAGTGACTCGCGCCCCACCAAGACAGGTCCTCCGTCGCGATTCCCTCTGCAGGTTCCTCGCCGGGCTTTACATCGTGCACAACGACAGCAGCCGCCGCCTCGGCCGGCGTGCTGTCGACCTTGGCAGGGAATAAACGACGCAACACAGCAAACATGGGCGACCTCAGGTGAGCAGCGGCACAGCAGGCACAGCAGGCACAGAACGGGAAAATCCGGGTAAAAGCAAATCTTGGAACGCCGCTGAAGCGCACAGCGCAGGCAAATCCAGCTCCAGCCACTGCTCGCCTTGGGCATCGCGAGCGAGGCGACTGACCCCGGGCGGGTAGCGGCCTTCGGTGGACCCGAACTCCAAATCATTGTCGTGGCGCAGACCGTACAGCCGATCGACGCACAGCGCCGCATGGACGCCCATGGCGGGGTTGAACCCGACCCAATAGGCGCCTGCCTGCTCAACCGGCGCTGGCGCTGGCGCTTGGGGAGCGCAATCGAGTAGACGCGACCAATCAAAAATCAAGCACATGGTGCCACGCATATCGGCCACGCCAACCACCCAAGGCTGGCCGTGCGGCAAACGTTGCAACGGTGTCGGAACGAAAATTTCACCCGCTTGTGACAGCGGCAACAAAACGCGCACACCCTGAAAACCCAGCGCCAGCCAACCCGCCTGCTGGGGCCGTTGGCTGGCCTCGGCCAGCTTGCGGGCCAGCTCGGTCTCGAAAGACTGCAGCGAGGGGCGCTTGGAAGGATTCATGGGAAAGGTCTGGCTGTGGCTTTAGGCCAGCGACTCGATGCGGGACAACAGCAATTTGGTATCCACCGGCTTGGTGAAATAGTCGAGCGCGCCTTGACGCAAGCCCCATGCCCGGTCCGACTCAAGGTTTTTGCTCGAACAGATGAACACCGGCACCTTGCCGTACTGCGGGTGGCGCGCCAAGTTGCGCGTAAGGGAAAAGCCGTTGGTGCCGGGCATCACCACGTCCATCAAAATCAAGTCCGGCACCTGCTTGCCCAGTTCCAGCATCGCTTCTTCGGCACTTTGCGCGGTGCGCACCCGGTAGCCACTTCGCCACAGGAATTTGCACAGGTGAAGCAATTCGGTGCGCGAATCGTCAATCAGAAGGATGTTTCGAACCATGGCACAAACAAGAAGATCAGGAAGCGGTTGGCAAAAGCGCCGCATGTTGCTGCACGGCCTGCAGCAACTGCTTGCGGTCAAAGGGTTTGCCCAAGTGGTCGTGGGCACCCGCCAAACGACCACGGGCAAGGTCAAAGACACCGTCTTTGGAAGACAGCATCAGCACCGGCACATGGGCAAAGCGGGGGTTGCGCCGAATGATGGCGCAGGTTTGATAACCGTCTAGGCGCGGCATCAGGATGTCGCAAAACACCAGGTCGGGCATGAAATCGTGCAACAAGGCCAGCGCCTGGTAGCCGTCTTCGGCCAACAACACCTCGTGGCCGCCTTCGCGTAAAAACCGTTCGGCGCAGTGGCGCACAGTTTGGCTGTCATCGACCACCAGCACTTTGCAAGATCTTTTGAAGGTTTCCAGCATGACACGTCTTGGTGGTTCGGCCTAGGCACCCAACTGGCTCAAGAGCGGCCGCACAGCCATCACAAAGCCACCATTTCAAAGTCGTCCTTGCGCCCGCCACACTCGGGGCAGGTCCAGTTCATGGGCACATCTTCCCAGCGCGTGCCGGGGGCCAAGCCGTGCTCGGGCGCACCCGCCGCCTCGTCGTAAACCCAGCCGCAGATCAGGCACATCCAAGTTTTGTGAGCGCTCATGATTTAAAAGTGCTTGACATAGAATGCACTCATTGTATCCAGCCCCACCGGCTTTTCTAGGTCTAGGCCGCCAGCGACCCAGACGCCTTGCATGAGCTCCGTTTTGTCCTCATCCTCGCCCTCTACTCCGTCCGCCGAGGCGGCTGCCGAAGCCAGCCTGCCCTGCGTGCTCACCTTCAACGCCAACGATCCCAGTGGCGCGGGCGGCTTGTCGGCTGACATCACCGCCATGTCCAGCGCCTCCTGCCACGTGCTGGCGGTGGCCACCGGCTGTTATGTGCGCGACACCCGCGCCATCCACCAGCACGTGGCGCTGGACGACGAACTGATCGACGACCAGGCGCGCTGCGTGCTCGAAGACATCACGCCGCAAGCGATCAAGGTCGGTTTCGTGGGCAACGCCGACAACCTGGCCACGGTGGCGGGCCTGCTGAGCGATTACGCCCACATTCCGGTGGTTTGCTACCTGCCCGACCTCACTTGGCTCGACGAGGTGGAACGCGAGAACTACCTCGATGCGCTGGCCGAACTGGTGCTGCCGCAAACCAGTGTGCTGGTGGGCAACCACCACACCCTGAGCCGCTGGCTGCTGCCCGACTGGTCTGATGATCGGAGCCCAAATGCGCGCGAGATCGCCGCCGCAGCGGCCATGCACGGCGTGCCCTTTACCTTGGCCACCGGCTTCAACACCCCCGACCAGCACCTCGAAAGCCACTTGGCTTCCCCCGAAACGCTGCTGGCCAGCGCCCGCTTCGAGCGCTTTGAAGCCACCTTCAGCGGCGCGGGCGACACCCTGTCGGCGGTGCTGTGCGCGCTGCTGGCGGGTGAGACCGACCTGCAAGCCGCCTGCGCCGAGGCCCTGAACTACCTCGACCAGTGTCTGGAGGCGGGCTTTCAACCCGGCATGGGCCACGCCGTGCCGAACCGACTGTTTTGGGCTCTAGATGAAGATGCGCCCCCCGACAACGAAGCCGACCCCGACGATTCGACCCCTCCGGCGCAACAGCTCGAAGGCTTTCCCACCCCATCCCGCACCCACTAATCCAGCCCTGCCCCGACCATGACCGACCGCAACCTCGCCCTGCTGCAACGCGCCCGCCAGCTCATCCCTGGCGGCGTCAATTCGCCCGTGCGCGCTTTCAAGGCCGTGGGCGGCACGCCGCGCTTTGTGCAACGCGCCCAAGGCGCCTACTTTTGGGACGCCAACGGCCAGCGCTACATCGACTACATCGGCTCCTGGGGCCCCATGATCTTGGGCCACGGGCACCCGGCGGTGCTGGAAGCGGTGCAGCGCGCCGCCCTCGACGGCTTTAGCTTTGGCGCCCCGACCGAGCGCGAAATCGAGCTGGCCGAAGAAATCGTCAAGCTGCTGCCCAGCATCGAGATGCTGCGGCTGGTGAGCTCGGGCACCGAAGCCGGCATGAGCACCATCCGGCTGGCGCGCGGGGCAACCGGGCGCAGCAAGATCATCAAGTTCGAAGGCTGCTACCACGGCCACGCCGACGCGCTGCTGGTCAAGGCCGGCTCGGGCCTGGCCACCTTTGGCCACCCCACCAGCGCCGGTGTGCCACCCGAGGTGGTGCAGCACACCCTGGTGCTCGAATACAACAACCTGCCCCAGCTCGAAGCCGCCTTTGCCGAACACGGCCCCGCCATCGCTTGCCTGATGATCGAACCCATTGCCGGCAACATGAACTTCGTGCGCGCCAGCGTGCCCTTCATGCGCCGCTGCCGCGAGCTGTGCAGCCAGCACGGCGCGCTGCTGGCCTTCGATGAGGTGATGAGCGGCTTTCGCGTTGCGCTCGGCGGCGCGCAGAGCCTGTATGCGCAGCACATCCCCGGCTTCGAGCCCGACCTCACGGTGCTGGGCAAGGTGATCGGTGGCGGCATGCCGCTGGCCGCTTTCGGCGGCAAACGCGCCGTGATGGAGCAACTGGCCCCGCTGGGCGCGGTCTATCAGGCCGGCACCCTGAGCGGCAACCCCGTGGCCACCGCCTGCGGCTTGGCTACGCTCAAAGAGCTCCAGCGCCCCGGCTTTTTCGAGGCCCTGGGGGCGCGCACGCGCAGCCTGGTGCAGGGCCTGAGCGCAGCCGCCAACGCGGCCGGCGTGCCCTTTTGCACCGACAGCGAAGGCGGCATGTTTGGCTTCTTTTTGCTCGACCAGTTGCCGCAAAACTACGCTGCCGTGCTGCGCACCGACAGCGCGCGCTTCAACCACTTCTTTCACGCCATGCTCGATCGCGGCGTCTATTTCGCCCCGGCGCTGTACGAAGCCGGCTTTGTCAGCGCCGCCCACACCGAGGCCGATGTGCAGGCCACGGTGGAGGCGGCTCGGGCGGTGTGGGCGGGCGCGCACACGCCTTCGTAAAGCCCTTGCAGCCAGAACTGCGCTCGAATTTTTCGGGTGCTATGGCTGCGCAATCAAGCGCTCGATGGCCGCGCGGTAAGCGGCCCCATCTGCGCGTTTGGCCACGGCCAGCACGAGCAAGACCAAGACCTCATCCTCAACCCGATAGATCAGTCGATAGCCCTGCTTGAGGAGTTTGATCTTGTAGCAGTTGCGCAAATCGCGATGCAGCTCGGCACCCGGCACATGGGGCTGCTCCAGGCGCTTGGCCAGCAGTTTTTTGAAGACGGTTTTGACACTGCCGTCCAGCGCATTCCATTCTTCCAGAGCGGCCGGCAGGAATTTGAGCCGGTATCTTCTTTGCTTGGCTACAGCCTCAGAGCTGCTCAAGATCGACCTCGACCGCGCTGTCGATCAGCGTCAGGCGCTGGCGGGCCAGACTCACCAACTCACGCTCGCCCAGCTCTTCGACCAGTGCCTCAAAGAGCTTGGGGGTGATCATGTAGAAAGCCGGGCGGTTGTGGTTGAGCACGGCCACGGGCTTCTCACCAGCCGTGCGCAGCACCTGTGCCGGGTTGCGTTTGAACTCCGACATGCTGATGGAATGGTCGGCGTAGATCGAATCCATGATCCGCTCCTCTAATGAATGGCTACAAATATAGCACCCAATTCAGCGCCGCTTTAAGCGCTCCCCTCACCCCAACAAACGCGCCAGCAGCGCCCCCTCAGTTGGCTGCCCAATCCCCAGCGGCACGTACACGTGCAGCGGGTTGCCGGGGGCCACTTGCAGCGGCGTGCCGTCCAGGCCCTGCATGGCCTCTAGGGTGATGATGCGGTTGCCGCCGGGGTGGATGACTTCGATCAGGTCGCCCACGGCGAAGCGGTTTTTGGTCTCGACTTCGGCCCAGCCGTCGGCGCGCAGGCCGCGCACTTCGCCCACGTAGTGGCTGCGTTGCAGTTGCGAGTGGCCGCTGAGGTAGTTTTGGTAGTCCTGCGCCGGGCGGCGCTCCAGCAGGCCGCCGGTGTAGCCGCGGTTGGCCAGCCCTTCGAGTTCGAGCAGCAGTTGCGGGTCAAACGGCCGGCCGGCCAGCGCGTCGTCGATGGCGCGCCGATACACCTGCGCCGTGCGCGCCACGTAGTACAGGCTCTTGGTGCGGCCCTCGATCTTGAGCGAATCGACACCGATGCGGCACAGCCGCTCGACGTGCTCGACGGCGCGCAAGTCTTTGCTGTTCATGATGTAGGTGCCGTGCTCGTCTTCCATGATCGGCATCAGCTCGCCGGGGCGGGCCTTTTCTTCGAGCAGATAAACGCGCTCGGCGGCCGGGTGGCGCGCGCCGCTGCCGCAGGTGGAGAAGGCGCCCTCGGCCTCGGTGCGGGCTTGGGCAAAGTCGAAATCGGCCTCCAACCGCTGCACCGGCACCGCCTCGCCGGTAACCGGATCGACCTCGGCGGCTTGGGTGCCGTACTCCCAGCGGCAGGCGTTGGTGCAGGTGCCTTGGTTGGGGTCGCGCCGGTTGAAGTAGCCGCTCAGCAGGCAGCGCCCGGAGTAGGCGATGCACAGCGCGCCGTGTACGAACACTTCAAGCTCGATCTCGGGGCATTCGTTGCGGATGGCCTCCACTTCGTCGAGGCTGAGCTCGCGCGACAAGATGATGCGCCGCACCCCGACGCGGTGCCAGAACTTGACCGCCGCCCAGTTGGTGGTGTTGGCCTGCACCGAGAGGTGGATCGGCACCTCGGGCCACTTCTCGCGCACCTGCATGATCAGGCCGGCGTCGGCCATGATGAGCGCATCCGGCTTGAGCTCGATGATCGGCTCGATGTCGCGCAGGTAGGTGCGCACCTTGTCGTTGTGGGCGATCAGGTTGCTGGTGACGAACAATTTTTTGCCGCGCGCACGCGCCTCGGCCATGCCCTGGGCGAGTTGTTCGAGGCGGAATTCGTTGTTGCGCGCGCGCAGCGAGTAGCGCGGCTGGCCGGCATAGACGGCGTCGGCGCCGAAGTCGTAGGCGGCGCGCAGCTTGTCGAGCGAGCCAGCCGGCAGCAGCAGTTCAGGGGCTTTGAGGGTCATGGGGCGTATTTTCGGCGTTTTTGCTATTCCCTGGTGCGCGCCCGGCCCCGGCCCCTGCCCCGCCCTACCCGGCCCCCTCAAGCTGCAAGGCCGCCAGTTCCTCGTCCGTGAACACGCGCGAGCGGGTGTGAAAGGCGCGCCCCAGCGGCCCTTCGAGCGAGAAGGTGCCGCCAGTGCCCTCGATCACGTCAATGATCAGTTGCGTGTGCTTCCAAGTCTGGTACTGTGCCGTGCCGATGTAGAACGGGCAGCCGCCGATCTGACCCAGATAGACGTCGCCGCCGCCGATCGTCAGCTCGCCCAGCAGGTAGCAGTTGGCGGCGCTGTTGTCGCAGCAGCCGCCAGACTGGTGAAACATCAGCCCCGGCCCGTGCAGGCCTTTTAGCTGCTCGATCAGTTCCAGCGCCGCCGGGGTGGCGACGACTTTCTCGACCGTGGCGGCTTGGCGCATCAGAAAAACCCCAGCTTGTTTTCGCTGTAGCTCACCAGCAGGTTCTTGGTCTGCTGGTAGTGGCCCAGCATGGCTTTGTGGTTTTCGCGCCCGATACCGGACTCTTTGTAGCCGCCAAAGGCTGCGTGCGCCGGGTAGGCGTGGTAGCAGTTGGTCCAGACCCGGCCGGCCTTGATGGCGCGGCCCATGCGGTAGGCCACGTTGCCGTTGCGGCTCCAGACCCCGGCCCCAAGGCCGTACAGGGTGTCGTTGGCAATGGCCAGCGCCTCGGCTTCGTCTTTGAAGGTGGTCACGGCCAGCACCGGGCCAAAAATTTCTTCCTGGAAAATGCGCATCTTGTTGTGGCCCTTGAACAGCGTGGGCTGCACGTAGTAGCCGCCGGCCAGATCGCCGCTCATTTGCGCCTGCGCGCCGCCGATCAGCACCTGCGCGCCCTCTTGCCGCCCCAGATCGAGGTAGCTGGTGATCTTGGTCAGTTGCTCTTTGGAGGCTTGCGCGCCCAGCATGGTCTCGGTATCGAGCGGGTTGCCCTGCTTGATCGCCGCCACACGCGCCAGGCAGCGCGCCATAAAGGCGTCGTAGATCGATTCGTGGATCAGCGCGCGCGAGGGGCAGGTGCAAACCTCGCCCTGGTTGAAGGCAAACAGCACCAGCCCTTCGATCGCCTTGTCGAGAAACGCATCGTCCTTGTCCATCACGTCGGCAAAGAAGATGTTGGGCGATTTGCCCCCGAGTTCGAGCGTGGCCGGAATCAGGTTGTTGGCCGCCGCCTGCGCGATCACGCGCCCGGTGCTGGTCGATCCGGTGAAGGCGATTTTGGCGATGCGCTTGCTCTGCGCCAGCGGCAGGCCGGCCTCGCGCCCATAGCCGTTGACGATGTTGAGCACGCCCGGCGGCAGCAGGTCGGCGATCAGCTCGATCAAAATCAGCAGGCTGATGGGGGTGGACTCGGCCGGCTTCAAGACGATGCAGTTGCCAGCGCCCAAGGCCGGCGGAATTTTCCAAGCGGCCATGAGGATGGGGAAGTTCCAAGGGATGATCTGCCCCACCACGCCCAGCGGCTCGTGGATGTGGTAGGCCATGGTTTGGCTGTCAATCTCGCTGATGCCGCCTTCTTGCGCGCGGATGCAACCGGCAAAATAGCGAAAGTGGTCGATCGCCAGCGGGATGTCGGCGTTGAGCGTTTCGCGGATCGGCTTGCCGTTGTCCACCGTTTCGGCGTAGGCCAGCAGTTCCAGGTTTTGCTCAATGCGGTCGGCGATTTTGAGCAACACGTTGGCGCGTTCTGTCACCGAAGTCTTGCCCCAGGCGTCGGCGGCGGCGTGGGCGGCGTCTAGTGCCAATTCCACGTCTTCGGCGGTGGAGCGGGCGGCGCGCGTATAGACCTTGCCATTGATCGGCGAGATCACGTCGAAGTACTGGCCCTTGACCGGGGCGACCCATTGGCCACCGATGAAGTTGTGGTACTGCGGCTTGTAGGCGATCTTGGCACCTGCGGTGCCGGGGGCTGCGTAGATCATGCTGTCTTCCTCTGTGTTTGGGGTGATTGCGAACTTTGCCGATGTGGCACCCATCTCTTATCAAGTTCCGTGCCAGCCCTGCCAAAAATCGCAACCCATTGATTTTCTTGAATGCATGCACATTCAACCAAGGCCAGCATGCGATCGCCTCCTGTTTCAAAACACGACACCTGTCACAAAATTGGACAATTAAAAGGGGGCCGTGGCACAAGCCTTGCGTCTGCCCCGGCTTGTGCCTATACTGGCCCCAGAGCCCGCACAAGGGCCTAGGAGACAGACCCCATGCCCGCATCCCAGCCCGACTGGCCACTGCGCAAAATCCGGCAACATTTGCTCGATCACGGTTGCTGCCCGCCCGGCACCCTGAGAGAGGGCTTGGCGCGCTCGTGGCAACGCAGTCTGGCCGCTGGCCTCTCGCCGCTGGCTTCAAGCAAGCGCACCGATCACTTGGGCGAGGCGCAGTTGCGCCACTTGCGTGCCAGCCAGCACGCGCTGCTGGCGCACTCGCTGCCGGTGATGGAATACCTGTTCGAGCAAGTGCGCCCCGTTCCCAGCATGGTGATCTTGGCCGATTCGGGCGGCACCTTGCTGCACACCTTGGGCGAGGGGCAGTTTTTGGGCAAGGCCGAGCGCGTGGCCTTGTCGGCTGGCGCCACTTGGCACGAAGCGCAGCGCGGCACCAACGCCATCGGCACCGCCTTGGCCGAAGCCGCCGCGGTCGAAATCAACGGCGCCGAACACTACCTGGAGCGCAACGGTTTTTTGACCTGCGCGGCAGCGCCCATTTTTTCTGGCACCGGGCAGTTGTTGGGGGTGCTCGACATTTCGGCCGAACACGGCCACCGCAACCCCTACAGCCTGGGGCTGGTCAACACCGCCGCCCGCAGCATTGAAAACCGCCTGCTCTGCGCCCAACACAAGGGGCTGACGCGGTTGCACCTGCACCCACGCGCCGAGGGCATCGGCTCCTTGGGTGAAGGCATTGTGATCGTCTCCGACGACGGCTGGCTGATTGCCGCCAACCGCAGCGCCCGCGAGTGGCTGCGCCAAGGCGCCGCACCCTTGGGTGCCCTGCGGCTGGAGCAGTTTCTGCCCCACAGCGTGGAGCAACTGCAGGCCCTACAGCGCCGCCACCCGCAGCAGCCGCTGGCGCTCACTTTGCACGATGGCCGCAGCCTGTTTGCCCAATTGCACGCCGAGCCAGCCGTTTTGCACCTGCTGCCTGCGTCTGCGCAACCCGCCCCAAGCGCAGCGTCTGGCCCTGCCGCAGCCACTGTCCCCGCAACGCCACCGCCCACCACCGCCGACGACCCGCTGGCCCGCCTCGACAGCGGCGACGCGCGCTGGCGCTTGGCCTGCGCCAAGGTGCGCCGCATCCTCGACAAGCCGATCGCTCTGCTGATACAGGGCGAATCTGGCGTCGGCAAAGAGTGGCTGGCGCGCGCCGCCCACGCCAGCGGCCCGCGGCGCGCGCAGCCCTTCGTGGCGCTCAACTGCGCCGCCCTGCCCGAAGGCCTGATCGAAGCCGAACTCTTTGGCCACGCCCCCGGCGCCTTCACCGGCGCCAAGCGCGAAGGGCACACTGGCCTCTTGCGCCAGGCCCACGGCGGCACCCTGCTGCTGGATGAAATCGGCGACATGCCGCTGGCGGCGCAATCGCGCTTGCTGCGCGTGCTGCAAGAGCGCGAAGTCACCCCGCTCGGAGCCAGCAAGGCGCTGCCGCTGGATTTTTTCCTGATCTGCGCCAGCCACCGCCCGCTGCGCCCAGAGGTCGAGGCCGGGCGCTTTCGCGCCGATCTGTACTGGCGCATCAACGGCCTCACGGTCGAGCTGCCGCCGCTGCGCCAGCGCAGCGACTTTGATGCCCTCACCGCCCGACTGTTGCAAGGCATCGAGTCCGGGCGCGGCTTGGCGCTCAGCCCCGACTTGCTGCAAAGCTTTAAGCAGCACCACTGGCCCGGCAACCTGCGCCAATACGCCAGCGTGCTGCGCACCGCCTGCGCCATGCTGGAGCCGCACGAGCGCGTGCTCGACTGGCCGCACCTGGCCGACGACATTCGCGCCGAGCTGCAAGCCGCCTGCTCCGGCCCTGCCGCCACCGCAAGCACAGCCCCAGTGGCAGCTACGGCCCGTGCGGCCCCAACGGCCCCGTCTGGCCCGCAGCCCCTGCCCCCACTGGCCACGGCGCTACCCCACAGCCTGATCCAGCTCGAACAGGCTGCCGTGCAACAAGCCCTGCTCGGCAGCCGGGGCAACGTCTCGCAAGCGGCGCGCACCCTAGGCATCAGCCGCCAAACCCTGTACCGCAAACTGCAGGCGCTGGGGGCTTGAAGTTGGGGGGCTGAGGGGGCGTGGAGTCCTCACCCGGCGCTGGGATGGGCCTCAAGCTGCTGGGCCTGCAGGCGAACGCCCTCAAGCAAAACACCGCTCCAAGCAATGAAAGAATGGTACGCTACCCCGTCAGCGATGACGGGCGTGGATTGAAACCAAGAGAACGCCGCACTTCGCGCCCCCTTGGCCGGGCTCTCTCCCGCCATCGCGGGTCGCCGCATCCTATCCCGCCAACTCACCCCGCCGGATGGCCTGGCGCGCGGTACACAGCGCGTCTATGGCCTCAAAAACCCTTACAGGTACCCGATCGGCATATGTTTTGCGCTTGCCCCTGGAGATCGCACCCCCGTTTTGGAGCGCTATGGCAATCAGCGTGGAAAGGTCGGCGTCGCGCACGTCGTGATCATGCTTGATCTGCTTGTAAATCGCATCAAAATCGCCCAGCCACTGTGCCTGCCTCAGCAGATCTTGCTCTAGGGCCACCTGTGCCATGCTCAAGGTGAACTCCGCCGCAGCCGTCAGGTCCATAAACCGAAAGGCTTCGTCGGCATGGGGCTTCCAGGTAAAGAAGTAATCCTCATCCCCGGCCCACAACACCTCACACAACTCGCGTGCGGGTGCGCTGAAGTCCACTAGCGCCTGGAGGTACTCGTCTTCGTGCCGTTTCATGGCCACCGAAATGGGGAGAACCACCGCCCGTGGCAACGCGCCGGATTGGCCAAGGCAGTGGTGGATGAGAAACCGAGACAGGCGGCCATTGCCGTCCATGAAGGGATGGATGAAGACAAAGCCAAAGGAGACGATGGCCGCATGCACCAGGGGGTCTAGCTCCTGCGGCTTGCGGTTGGCCAGATCCATCAACCCGTCCATGAGAGCAGGAACCCGTTCGGGCTTGGGCGGCACATAGCGCACGCCAGCGGCACCGACACCTTTTTGCAAGCGATTTTGCTCGGAGCGAAACTCGAATGCCTGGTCGAATTCGTTGGTGATGCTCAGGCGCTGCAGTTCACACAGCAGATCTTGCGTCAACTCGTGCGCATCTCCGGCGTGCTTGAGCAGGCTCACGAATGCCTGGGCTTTGTCTCGGCTAGGCACTTCGCCCTCGATGGCGAAGGAGCCTTCGGTCTCGCTCAAGTAGGCCCAGCCCAGCGCCCTATCCAAAACCTCGATCCCAATGTTTTGTGCAAATTGGCGGGCTTGCGCCAGAATGTCTTGCTCCAGCAGGCGCTGCAAAGCCGGGGTTCTGCGCACTGTTGGACAAAACCCGATCTCGCCCAAACCGTTGAAGTCCATGCGCCATTTCGCACTTCGTCGCGATGCGCCCACACAGTAGCGCTGGGGATCAAACACGGCTTGGTAGGGCGCTGTGATCACCGCATCTCCCTGGCTGAGATTTTCCCCGGTCACCAGCTCCCAGAGGTGGCAAGCGGTCCGGACATACACCCCATTCGGGGTCGCGGCGTGCGCAGCCTCCATATCTGCCGCAGGAACCTGCTTGAGACCGGCCGCCAGCAGGTACAGGTTGACCCCTTCGTACTTCAAGGCAAAAAGGAGGTGGCCCAGTAGGGTGTCGGGCGGTGCCATGCGCGCTGGCACCATCAGGGCACCTGATGGTGTCGCAAGCATCGACTGGGTCGCCGCCAAGTGGGCTGCTCTGGCACCCAGGAAGGAGGGCAGTCGCAAGCGATCGCGCAGCCAAGCATAGCCAAGCAGGCCTGTGTTTTTTTGTAGTGAGCTCATTGCAGACGCGATTTTCTATAGCAGCGTGTGATTTTCTATAGATTGGGGCCTTGACGCAACTTTATTTATAGCGCATCAGCCGCCAAGGTCGGCGCATCCCTAGCCAAACCAAAAAAAACGGCCCCGCAGGGCCGTCGCAAACCTTTTTACCTCTGCAGCGCAGCAGGTGCGGGCCAGCCGCACGCCACCCAGCGCGCCGCCGGCCCTAGGCCACGCCTCAGACCGCCACTTCCTTGGCGGTTGCGGTGTATTCGGCGATCTGGTCGAAGTTCAGGTATTTGTAGATCGCTGCGCCGTCTTGGTTCACCACCCCCATGGCGGCGTGGTATTCGGCCACGGTGGGCAGCTTGCCCAGCTTGGAGGCGATGGCCGCCAGCTCGGCCGAGGCCAAGAACACGTTGGTGTTCTTGCCGAGGCGGTTGGGGAAGTTGCGCGTGCTGGTCGAGACCACGGTCGCACCTTCGCGCACCTGCGCCTGGTTGCCCATGCACAAGCTGCAGCCGGGCATTTCGGTGCGCGCACCGGCGGCGCCGAAGTTGGCGTAGTGGCCCTCTTTCATCAGCTCGCTGGCGTCCATCTTGGTGGGCGGGGCCACCCAGAGCTTGACCGGAATGTCGCGCTGGCCCCCGAGCAGCTTGGCGGCGGCGCGGAAGTGCCCGATGTTGGTCATGCACGAGCCGATGAAGGCTTCGTCGATCTGGGTGCCGGCCACGTCGGACAGCACCTTGGCGTCGTCCGGGTCGTTGGGGCAGCACAGGATCGGCTCTTTGATCTCGGCTAGGTCGATCTCGATCACGGCGGCGTATTCGGCGTTGGCGTCGGCTTGCAGCAGCTTGGGCTGGTCCAGCCATTGCTGCACTTTCTCGATGCGGCGCGCTAGCGTTTTGGCGTCTTGGTAGCCGTCGGCGATCATGTTTTTCATCAGCACGATGTTGCTGTTGAGGTATTCGATCACCGGCTCGGGGTTGAGCTGAATGGTGCAGCCCGCCGCCGAGCGCTCGGCCGAGGCGTCGGAGAGCTCAAAGGCTTGCTCCACCTTGAGGTTGGGCAGACCTTCGATTTCCAGGATGCGGCCCGAGAAAATGTTTTTCTTGCCCGACTTGGCCACCGTGAGCAAGCCGGCCTTGATGGCGTAGAGCGGAATGGCGTGCACCAAGTCGCGCAGCGTCACGCCGGGTTGCATCTGGCCTTTGAAGCGCACCAGCACCGATTCGGGCATGTCCAGCGGCATCACGCCAGTGGCGGCCCCGAAGGCCACCAGGCCGGAACCTGCGGGGAAGCTGATGCCGATCGGAAAGCGCGTGTGGCTGTCGCCGCCGGTGCCCACGGTGTCGGGCAGCAGCAGGCGGTTGAGCCAGGAGTGGATCACGCCGTCGCCGGGGCGCAGCGCCACGCCGCCGCGGCTGCTGATGAAGGGCGGCAGCTCGCGGTGCATTTTGGCATCGACCGGTTTCGGGTAGGCCGCGGTGTGGCAAAAGCTCTGCATCACCAGATCGGCCGAGAAGCCCAGGCAGGCCAGGTCTTTGAGCTCGTCGCGCGTCATGGGGCCGGTGGTGTCCTGGCTGCCCACGGTGGTCATGCGCGGCTCGCAGTAGGTGCCGGGGCGCACGCCTTGGCCTTCGGGCAGGCCCACGGCGCGGCCCACCATTTTCTGCGCCAGCGTAAAGCCGGCTTGGGTGGCCTTGGGTGCGGCGGGCAGGCGAAACAGCGTGGACGCGGGCAAGCCCAAGAACTCGCGCGCCTTGGCGGTGAGCGAGCGCCCAATGATCAGGTTGATGCGGCCGCCTGCGCGCACTTCGTCGAGCAGCACCTCGCTCTTGAGCTCAAAGGTGGTGAGGGTGGCGCCGCCCTTGAGGATTTTGCCCTCGTAGGGCAGGATGTCGATCACGTCGCCCATTTCGAGCCGGCTCACATCGACTTCAATCGGCAGCGAGCCCGAATCTTCTTGGGTGTTGAAGAAGATCGGGGCAATCTTGCCGCCCAGCGTGACGCCGCCAAAGCGCTTGTTGGGCACGAAGGGGATGTCTTGCCCAGTGGCCCAGACCACCGAGTTGGTGGCCGATTTGCGGCTGGAGCCGGTGCCCACCACATCGCCCACGTAGGCCACCAGATGGCCTTTTTTCTTCAGCTCTTCGATGAACTGCATCGGGCCGCGCTTGCCGTCTTCTTCGGGCTTGAAGGCCGCATCGGGGCGGGTGTTTTTGAGCATCGCCAGGTAGTGCAGCGGGATGTCCGGGCGGCTCCAGGCGTCGGGCGCAGGCGAGAGGTCGTCGGTGTTGGTCTCGCCGGGCACTTTGAACACGGTCACAGTGATCTGCTTGGGCACTTCGGGGCGGCTGGTGAACCACTCGGCCGCGGCCCAGCTTTGCATCACCTCTTGCGCCCGGGCGTTGCCGGCCTTGGCCTTGGTGGCGACGTCGTTGAAGAAGTCGAACATCAGCAGGGTTTTCTTCAAGGCGGCGGCCGCCACACCCGCGACTTCGGCGTCGTCGAGCAGGTCGATCAGGGGGTGTACGTTGTAGCCGCCGACCATGGTGCCCAGCAGTTCGGTGGCGCGGGCCTTGGAGAGCAGCCCGACGGCGATGTCGCCATGCGCCACGGCGGCCAAGAAGCTGGCCTTGACCTTGGCCGCGTCGTCCACCCCCGGCGGCACGCGGTGCGTAAGCAGGTCGAGCAAAAACTCGGCTTCGCCGGCGGGCGGGTTTTTGATGAGCTCGATCAGCTCGGACACCTGTTTGGCGTCCAGTGGCAGCGGCGGAATGCCGAGTGCGGCGCGCTCGGCGGCGTGTTGGCGGTAGGCTTGCAACATGATTATCACTCCAGAAAAAAAGGTTTAGTTAGCGGGTGGCCGCTGGGCCACATCGAACAGGCTGGGGCCGGGGTTGCGCTGCATGGCGGCGGCCACGGCCTGCTGCACGGCGTTGGCGCAGTCGTCGAGCAGGCGCCGGCCTTGGCGTTGATTGAGCAAAATGGATTTGTTGGCCAACTGCAGCCAGACCACGCCTTGGGCCCGGTCTTCGAGCCGGATGGCGCCGGTGCTGGTTTCCACCGGGCGCAAGCGGTAGGTCTGCCGATCCAGGCTAAGGCGGAAAAAGCCCGGCTCTTGCGCGTCGGCCTCGATGCGCACGCTGCGCCCTTGGGCACAGCTCTTGCTTCCCACGTGCACCAGCGCGGCCGTGGCCCGTTCGCGCTCGCTCAAGGGGGTGTCGGCCGGGGTGCCGGCTTGCACCGTGGGCACGGAGCGGCCGCTGCCTTGTGCGTGGGCCGTTGCCAAGGCGCCGCCGGCCAGCAGGGCTGCAAGCAAGCTCAGACCGAGCACAGACCGAGATACCCGCAGGGCGCGGGGCCTGCCACTGGCCGAAAGCAAGGAAATTTGCATAGCATTCGATGGCATGGCAGGCTCCTGTTAAAAAAGTAGCGGGCGGTGCTCAAGGGCGCAGGTGCTGCACGGTCGGTGGCGGCACAAAAAACCGAGCCAACGCCGCATCGAGCGCGGCCCCGGTTTGTTGTGCGCGCTCCAGCACTTGCCAATGGTAGCGGTAGCTGGCGCGGTCGTGCAATTGCCCTTGGTGCGAGATGGGCGCCCAATCGGCCTGCGCTGCCGCCAGAATAATCGCGGTGGCCAGATCGAGCTCGTCGGCCGGCGGGGCAAAGGCTTGCAGGATGGGCTCGATCTGCTGCGGGTGGATGCTCCACATGCGGCGGTAGCCAAACTCGTGCGCCGCCCTGTGCGCCGCCTGGCGCAGCGCGGGCAGGTCCTTGATTTCGGTGACCACGCAGTGCGCGGGCACCTTGCCGTGGGCATGGCAGGCGCTGGCGATTTCGAGCTTGGCGCGGCGCACCAGCGGGTGGCTGAACTGGCCCTGCACCCCCATGGCCGAGGCTGGAATGGCCCCGCCGTGCGCCGACACAAAGTCCATCAGGCCAAAGCTGATCGACTCCACGCGCGCGTGCGCCGCCAGCTCGAACGCCTGGTGCAGCGCCAGCGGCGACTCGATCAGCACATGCAAGGGCAGCGTCGTGCCCCCAGCGGCATCCACCGCTAGCACGGCGCGCTGCACATCGGCCAGCCCCTCGACCTTGGGCAGCATCAGGTAGGCCAGCCGCGCCCCGGCTGCACCGACGATGGTGGCCACATCGGCCTCGAAAGCCCGATGATCGACCGGGTGCACCCGCACCCCGACGCGTGGCTGAACCGCAGCGGTCCAATCCAGCCCCTGCAACAGCTCGACCACCCGCGCCGCGTGCTCGGCCTCGCCGCCCACGGGGGCGCCGTCTTCGCAGTCGAGCGTGACATCGAACACGCAGCGGCCGTGGCGCTGGCTGTATTCGGCCTGCAGCGCCAGGCTTTTGCGCATGCGCGCCGGCACGCCGCTGTAATGGTCGCAAACCGGCAGCAAGCGCTGGCCGGCTTGGGGACCCAACAACACGTCGCGCGGGTGCATGGTGCGGCTGCCTGGATGCAATTACAGCAGGTGCCGCACCCCGTCTTGCTCACCTTGGAGTTCGGCCAAGGTCTTGTTGATGCACTCTTGGCTGAAGGCGTCGATCGGCAGTCCTTCGACGATCTGGTAGTCGCCGCCCGAGCAGGTCACGGGGTAGCCGAACATCACCTCTTTGGGGATGCCGTATTCGCCGTTGGAGGGCACGCCCATCGTCACCCACTCGCCGCCAGTGCCCAGCGCCCAGTCGCGCATGTGGTCGATGGCCGCATTGGCCGCCGAGGCCGCCGACGACAGGCCGCGCGCTTCGATGATGGCCGCGCCGCGCTTGCCCACCGTGGGCAGGAACACGTCTTTGTTCCATGCGTGGTCGTTGATCATGTCTTTGACCGAGGCGCCCGCAATGGTGGCAAAGCGGTAGTCGGCGTACATGGTCGGGCTGTGGTTGCCCCACACCGCCAAGCTCTTGATCGAGGCCACTGGCTTGCCGGTTTTGGCCGCCAGTTGGCTCAGGGCGCGGTTGTGGTCCAGCCGCAGCATGGCGGTGAAGTTGCGCGCCGGCAGGTCGGGGGCCGACTTCATGGCGATGTAGGCGTTGGTGTTGGCCGGGTTGCCCACCACCAGCACTTTAACGTTGCGGCTGGCGACGGCGTTGAGTGCCTTGCCCTGGGCCGTGAAGATCGCGCCGTTGATGGCGAGCAACTCGGCCCGCTCCATGCCGGGGCCGCGCGGACGCGAGCCGACTAACAAGGCGTAGTCGGTGTCTTTGAAGGCGGTCATGGGGTCGCTGTGCGCTTCCATGCCGGCCAGCAGCGGGAAGGCGCAGTCGTCGAGCTCCATCATCACGCCCTTGAGCGCTTTTTGGGCTTTTTCGTCGGGGATTTCGAGCAGCTGCAGGATCACGGGCTGATCCTTGCCCAGCATTTCACCGGAAGCGATGCGAAACAGCAGGGCATAACCAATTTGGCCAGCGGCACCGGTGACGGCCACGCGAACGGGCTTCTTGCTCATGTAAACACTCCAAATAATGCACAGGTTGAAAAAAAGCGCTCGATGACCCGAGTGTACCCCGGCTTGCCCTGCGCGTCAATTTGTCTTGTGTCTTATATAAGATATGATTGGGGCAACGCATATGGGTTCCGCCTTATCCTCCACCGCACCTGCTCCGGGCGCCAGCGACGGCAGTTCGGCTGCAGCCACGCCCGCCTTCAGCCCCTTGTACCAGCAAATCAAGGCGCTGTTGTTGCACAGCTTGCAAAACGGCGAATGGAAGCCGGGCGAGCCGATTCCGAGCGAGGTCGAGCTGGCGGCGCGCTTTCGTGTCAGCCAGGGCACGGTGCGCAAAGCCATCGACGAACTGGCCGCCGACAACCTGCTGCGCCGCCGCCAAGGCAAGGGCACTTTTGTGGCCACGCACGCCGAGCAGCACGTCTCGTACCGCTTTCTGCGCCTGCACCCCGACCGCGGCAACCCCGACGCCGACGGCCCAGCCGAACGCCAGATTCTGTCATGCCAGCGCCTGCGCGCCCCGGCCGACGTCGCCGTTGCACTGGGCTTGCGCGCGGGCGACACGGCGGTGCAGGTGCTGCGCGTGCTGGCCTTTCAGGGCCGGCCGACCATCTTGGAGCAAATCTGGCTACCCGGCACGCCCTTCAAGGGGCTCACGTTAGAGGTCTTGACGCAAGACCAAGGCCCGATGTACGCGCTGTTCGAGAGCCAATTTGGCCTGAGCATGGTGCGCGCCGAAGAAAAGATTAAAGCCGTGGCTGCCGACCCAGAGGCCGCCGAGCGCCTGGGTGTGGCACCCGGCACGCCGCTGCTGAGCGTCGAGCGCATCGCCTACACCTACCACGACACCCCGATGGAGCTGCGCCGCGGCCTGTACCGCACCGATCACCACCACTACCGCAACCATTTGAGCTAAGCAAGACCAAGCCAAACATAACCATAGACCGACCGCGCAAATGTTGCGTTGCAATAGAATCCGACAGGTCGACGTCAGGGTTATCGTGCAGACTCAAAAATTGACCCGAACGCCCTTACCGCCTCCTCCGCTCCATCCGCACCACACCCCAACCACAGGTCCACACCATGGCTGAATCGCGCACCACACCGCGGCCCGAGTTTCGCAACATCAACGCCTTCAGTGATCTGCCCAGCTACCGCCTGCCGGCAGCGGGCTGGGTCTCGATCCTGCACCGCATCAGCGGCTTGCTGCTGTTTTTGCTGCTGCCTTTCATCGTCTGGATGTTCGACACCTCGCTCTCATCCGAGCTGTCCTTTGGCGTGTTTGCCTCGGCCTTCACGGCCGGCATAGCCTTCGTGCCGGCCTGGTTCGTCAAGCTGGTGGTGCTGGCCCTGATCTGGGCCTTTTTGCACCACCTGATCGCGGGCCTGCGCCACGTTTACATGGACGCCACCCACAGCGTGGGCAAAGCCTTTGGCAAATCCTCTGCCGTCGCCACCTTGGTGCTTAGCCTGGGCCTCACGGCTGCGCTGGGCGCCAAGCTGTTTGGCCTGTACTAAAAACCACAGCAAACCCTAGGAGCACATCACCATGGCAGTCAACTACGGTTCCCGGCGCAACGTCAGCGGCGCCCACTACGGCTTGCGCGACTGGCTGATGCAGCGCGTCAGCGCCACCCTCATGGCCTTGTTCACCCTGCTGCTGCTGGCGCAGGTGCTGCTGGTCAGCGGCCCGATCGGCTACGAAGTCTGGGCCGGCATCTTTGCCCAAACCTGGATGAAGTTCCTCACCTACGCCCTGATCGTGGCGCTCATCTGGCACGCCTGGGTGGGGGTGCGCGACATCTGGATGGACTACGTCAAACCGGCCGGGCTGCGCCTGGCGCTGCATGTGTTCACGCTCGTCTGGCTGGTCGGCTGCGCCGGCTGGGCCTTCCAAGTGCTCTGGAGACTCTGATTCATGGCTGCTCTCACCTCTTCCCTGCCCCGGCGCCGCTTTGACGTCGTCATCATCGGGGCCGGCGGCTCCGGCATGCGCGCCTCGCTGCAACTGGCGCGCGCTGGCCTCAACGTGGCTGTGCTCTCCAAAGTGTTCCCGACCCGCTCGCACACCGTGGCGGCGCAAGGCGGCATTGGGGCATCGCTCGGCAATATGAGCGAAGACAACTGGCACTACCACTTCTACGACACCGTCAAGGGCTCCGACTGGCTCGGCGACCAAGACGCGATCGAGTTCATGTGCCGCGAAGCACCCAAAGTGGTCTATGAGCTGGAACACTTCGGCATGCCCTTCGACCGCAACCCGGACGGCACCATCTACCAGCGCCCCTTTGGCGGCCACACCGCCAACTACGGCGAAAAACCGGTGCAGCGCGCCTGCGCCGCCGCCGACCGCACCGGCCACGCCATGCTGCACACCCTGTACCAGCAAAACGTGGCGGCGCGCACCACCTTCTTCGTCGAGTGGATGGCGCTCGACCTGGTGCGCAACGCCGACGGCGACGTGCTGGGCGTGACCGCGCTCGAAATGGAAACCGGCGAAACCTATTTGCTGCAAGCCAAAACCACGCTGCTGGCCACCGGCGGTGCCGGGCGCATTTTTGCCGCCTCTACCAACGCCTTCATCAACACCGGCGACGGCCTAGGCATGGCAGCGCGCGCGGGCATCCCGCTGCAAGACATGGAATTCTGGCAGTTCCACCCCACCGGCGTAGCCGGGGCCGGGGTGCTGCTCACCGAAGGCTGCCGTGGCGAAGGCGCGATTCTGCGCAACGCCAGCGGCGAGCGCTTCATGGAGCGCTACGCCCCCACCCTCAAAGACTTGGCCCCGCGCGACTTCGTCAGCCGCTGCATGGACCAAGAGATCAAGGAAGGGCGCGGCTGCGGCCCCAACAAAGACTACATCAACCTCGACATGACGCACTTGGGTGGCGACACCATCCTCAAGCGCCTGCCCTCGGTGTTCGAAATTGGCCACAACTTTGCCAACGTGGACATCACCAAGGAACCCATCCCGGTGGTGCCCACCATCCACTACCAGATGGGTGGCATCCCGACCAACATCCACGGCCAGGTGGTGCTGCCCGACGGCAGAGGCGGCCAGCGCCCGGTGCAGGGCCTGTACGCCGTGGGCGAGTGCGCCTGCGTATCGGTACACGGAGCCAACCGGCTCGGCACCAACTCGCTGCTCGACCTGCTGGTGTTTGGCCGCGCAGCCGGCAACCACATCGTCAACACGCTGGAGCGCAAGGCCGAATTTGCCGACCTGCCGGCCGACGCCGCCGACCGCTCACTGGCCCGGCTGGCCCGGCTCGACACCTGCACCGAGGGCGAATACGCCCAAAACGTGGCCGACGATCTGCGCACCACCATGCAGCAACACGCCGGGGTGTTCCGCACCCAGGCCAGCATGGACGAAGGGGTGGGCAAGGTCAATGCGCTGCGCCAGCGCGTGCAGGCCATCGGCCTGAAAGACAAATCCAAGGTTTTCAACACCGCCCGCATCGAGGCGCTGGAAGTGGAAAACCTGATCGAAGCCGCCCAAGCCACCATGAGCTCGGCCGCCGCCCGACGCGAGTGCCGCGGTGCCCACACCGTGAACGACTACGAGCGTGCCGCCGACGACGCCGAGTTCCCGCTCGGCCGCAACGACCGCGACTGGATGAAGCACACCCTGTGGCACAGCGCCGACAACTCGCTCAGCTACAAGCCGGTCAACCTCAAGCCACTCACGGTGGCCTCGGTTCCGCCCAAAGTCCGCACCTTCTAAAGCTGCCGACGCGCACCCCACCCGGAGCACCTGAACATGGCCCTACGCACCTTCAAAATCTACCGCTACGACCCCGAGCGCGACGCCAAGCCCTACATGCAGACCCTGCAAGTGGAGCTGAGCGGGCACGAGCGCATGCTGCTCGACGCGCTGATGAAGCTCAAGGTTGTCGATCCCACGCTCTCGTTTCGGCGCTCCTGCCGCGAAGGCGTGTGCGGCTCCGACGGCATGAACATCAACGGCAAGAACGGCTTGGCCTGCCTGACCAATATGAACACGCTCAAGGGCGAGATCGTGCTTAAGCCGCTGCCCGGGCTGCCGGTGGTGCGCGACCTGATCGTGGACATGACGCAGTTTTTCCAGCAGTACCACAGCATCAAGCCGTATTTGATCAACACCAGCCAGCCGCCGGAAACCGAGCGCCTGCAGTCGCCCGAGGAGCGCGAAGAGCTCAACGGCCTGTACGAGTGCATTCTGTGTGCGAGCTGCTCCACCGCCTGCCCGAGCTTTTGGTGGAACCCCGACAAATTCGTCGGCCCGGCCGGTTTGCTGCAAGCCTACCGCTTTTTGGCCGATAGCCGCGACCAGGCCACCGCCGAGCGGCTCGACAACCTCGAAGACCCGTACCGCCTGTTTCGCTGCCACACCATCATGAACTGCGTCGATGTCTGCCCCAAGAGCCTGAACCCGACCCAGGCGATAGGCAAGATCAAGGAAATGATGGTGCGGCGCGCCATCTAACGGTATGACCCCCACGCTTGCCACTTCGTGCGCTGCGCTGCCCCCCGAGGGGGCTGCCCCGCCTTGGGACGGCCCGGCGGCGGAAGGCATGGCCCCCACGCTTGCCACTTCGTGCGCTGCGCTGCCCCCCGAGGGGGCTGCCCCGCCTTGGGACGGCCCGGCGGCGGGGCTGGCCTCCACGCTTGCCGACGCCGACCCGATTGATGAGCGCGCGCTCAGCAAGCTGCGCTGGCGCTGCAGGCGCGGCTTGCTGGAAAACGACCTGCTGCTGGAGCGCTTTTTTGCTCGCATGGGGACCTCGATCAGCCAGCGCCAGGCGCGCGCCATGCACACCCTGATGGACTTGTCCGACCCCGACTTGCTCGATTTGCTGCTCTCGCGCAAGCCCCCCGGCCCCGAGCACAGCAGCGCCGAGGTGCTGGAGCTGCTGCAGCAGTTGCGCCCGGTCGCGCAGCAGCCCGCCTAGCCCGATCCCCCCAAGTTTTAGCCCCTTTTACCCTTCACCCCATAAGGATGTCGCATGAAACTCGCTGACCACAAAGCCACCCTGTCCTTTAGCAACGGGGCTCCGAGCATGGAGCTGCCGGTTTATGCCGGCACCATCGGCCCGGACGTGATCGACATCCGCAAGCTCTACGGCCAAACCGGGATGTTCACCTACGACCCGGGCTTTCTCTCGACCGCCTCGTGCCAGTCGGCCATCACCTACATCGACGGCGACAAGGGCGAGCTGCTCTACCGCGGCTACCCGATCGAGCAAATCGCCACCCAGTGCGACTACCTCGACACCTGCTACCTGCTGCTCAACGGCGAGCTGCCCAACGAAGGCGAGCGCAACGGCTTTCACAAGCTCATCCTGAACCACACCATGGTCAATGAGCAGATGCAGTTCTTCATGCGCGGCTTCCGGCGCGACGCGCACCCCATGGCCGTGCTCACCGGCTTGGTGGGCGCCTTGTCGGCCTTCTACCACGACAGCACCGACATCAACAACCCGGAACACCGGCGCATCGCCGCCATCCGCCTGATCGCCAAAATGCCGACCCTGGTCGCCATGGCCTACAAATACGGCGTCGGGCAGCCCTATATGTACCCGCGCAACGACCTGTCTTACGCCGGCAACTTCCTGCGCATGATGTTTGGCACCCCGTGCGAAGACTATGTGGTCAACCCGGTGCTGGAGCGCGCCCTCGACCGCATCTTCATCCTGCACGCCGACCACGAACAAAACGCCTCCACCTCCACCGTGCGCCTGTGCGGCAGCTCGGGCACCAACCCCTTTGCCGCCATCGCTGCCGGCGTGGCCTGCTTGTGGGGCCCGGCCCACGGCGGCGCCAACGAGGCCTGCCTGAACATGCTCGAAGACATCCAGGCCAGCGGCGGCATTGCCAAAGTGGGCGAGTTCATGAACCAGGTCAAGGACAAAAACTCGGGCGTCAAGCTCATGGGTTTTGGCCACCGTGTGTACAAAAACTACGACCCACGCGCCAAAATGATGCAGGAAACCTGCAACGAGGTGCTGGGCGAGCTCGGACTGGAAAACGACCCGCTGTTCAAACTGGCCAAAGAGCTGGAAAAAATCGCCCTCGAAGACGACTACTTCGTGCAGCGCAAGCTCTACCCCAACGTCGATTTCTACTCCGGCATCGTGCAGCGCGCGATTGGCATTCCGGTCAAGCTCTTTACCGGCATCTTTGCGCTGGCGCGCACCGTGGGCTGGATTGCCCAGCTCAATGAGATGATCGGCGACCCAGAGTATAAAATTGGCCGTCCGCGTCAGTTGTTCACCGGCTCACCCCGGCGCGACGTGCCGACGCTGATTAAGCGCTGATTCTTCAGACCCAGCCCGGCCCCCACCCGGCCCCGCTCTGCTTGGCGTGAGCGGGGCTTTGTCACCACCTGAAGGCACTGCCCACGCATGGGACGCACGCTCTACGACAAAATCTGGGACGAGCACGTCGTCCACACCGAGCCCGACGGCACCGCCGTGCTCTACATCGACCGGCACCTGGTGCACGAAGTCACCAGCCCGCAGGCCTTCGAAGGGCTGCGCGAGGCCGGGCGCAAGGTCTGGCGCGTCAGTTCGGTGGTGGCCACGGCCGACCACAACACCCCCACCACCGGCTGGGAGTTGGGCTACGAGGGCATTGCCGACCCGATCAGCAAAGAGCAGATCACCACGCTCAACACCAACATCGCCGAGTTTGGCGCCGCCGCCTTCTTCCCCTTCATGCACCCGCGCCAAGGGATCGTGCACGTGGTGGGGCCAGAAAACGGCGCCACCCTGCCCGGCATGACCGTGGTCTGTGGCGACTCGCACACCTCCACCCACGGCGCTTTTGGGGCGCTGGCGCACGGCATCGGCACCAGCGAAGTCGAGCACGTGCTGGCCACCCAAACGCTGCTGGCCAAAAAGGCCAAGAACCTGCTCATCCGCGTCGAGGGCCAACTGCCCCAGGGCTGCGGCGCCAAAGACATTGTGTTGGCCATCATCGGCCGCATCGGCACCGCGGGCGGCACCGGCTGCACGATCGAGTTTGGCGGCAGCGCCATCCGCGCCCTGTCGATCGAAGGCCGCATGACGGTCTGCAATATGGCGATCGAGGCCGGGGCCCGAGCCGGCCTGGTGGCGGTGGACGAGAAAACCATCGCCTACCTCAAAGGGCGCCCGCTGGCCCCCAGCGGCTTGGAGTGGGAGCAGGCCGCTGCCTACTGGCGCACCCTGCAATCCGACCCGGACGCCGTTTTCGACTCCGTGGTCGAACTCGACGCAGCCCAGATCGCCCCCCAAGTGACCTGGGGCACCTCGCCCGAAATGGTGCTGCCGATCACCGGCCGCGTGCCCGACCCGGACCAGATCAAAGACGCGGGCCAGCGCGCCGCCGTGGAACGCGCGCTCAGCTACATGGGCCTGCAACCGGGCCAGCGCCTGGCCGACCTGAGTGTGGACAAGGTGTTTATCGGCTCGTGCACCAACAGCCGCATCGAAGACCTGCGCGAAGCCGCGGCCATGGTGCAAAAGCTGGGCCAGAAAGTGGCGCGCAACGTGCGTCTGGCGCTGGTGGTGCCCGGCTCCGGCCAAGTCAAGGCGCAGGCCGAGCGCGAAGGCTTGCATGAGATTTTTCGCGCCGCGGGCTTTGAGTGGCGCGAGCCCGGCTGCAGCATGTGCCTGGCCATGAACGCCGACCGCCTAGAGCCAGGCGAGCGCTGCGCCAGCACCAGCAACCGCAACTTCGAAGGCCGCCAAGGGGCGGGGGGCCGCACCCATTTGCTCAGCCCAGCCATGGCGGCGGCGGCGGCCATCGCTGGCCACTTCGTCGATGTGCGCCCTTACGCCTGAATTCCCTCACCCAGGAGTTTTGCCATGAAACCCGTCCTTACCCTGTTGCTGCTGGCCGCCAGCCTGACCTTGAGCGGCTGCTCGACCATTGCCGGCATCGGCAAAGACGTGCAGCGCGGCGGCCAGATCATCCAGGACGCCGCCCGCTAGGCCGCGCCCGCACCCCTTACGCCCCCGATGCAAGCTTTTACCGTACACCAGGGCCTGGTGGCTCCGATCGACCGCGAAAACGTCGACACCGACGCCATCATTCCCAAGCAGTTCCTGAAATCGATCCGCAAGACCGGTTTTGGCCCCAACCTGTTCGACGAGTGGCGCTACCTCGACGTCGGCCAGCCGGGGCAAGACCCGGCCAGCCGCCGCCCGAACCCCGATTTCGTGCTCAACCAGCCGCGCTACGCCGGGGCCTCGGTGCTGCTGGCGCGCAAAAATTTTGGCTGCGGCTCCAGCCGCGAACACGCGCCCTGGGCGATCGAGCAGTGCGGCTTTCGGGCCCTGATCGCCCCCAGCTTTGCCGACATTTTTTTCAACAACTGCTTCAAAAACGGCCTGCTGCCGATCGTGCTGCCCGAGCCGCAGGTGGCGCAGCTGTTCGACGCGGTACACGCCTTCCCCGGCTACCGCCTGACCATCGACTTGCCGCGCCAGTGCATCGTGCTGCCGCAGGGCGAAGAAATCGCCTTCGAGGTCAACGCCTTTAGAAAGCACTGCCTGCTCAACGGCCTCGACGACATCGGCCTGACGCTGCGCCACGCCGACAAAATCCGCAGCTTCGAAGCCGAGCGCCTAGCCACCAAACCGTGGCTGAACCGCACCTGGCTGGGCTGATCTCGCCCGCCCCCTTTGTTTCCCCCACGCACGCCCCCCCACCCCATGAAAATCGCAGTCCTTCCCGGTGATGGCATCGGCACCGAAATTGTTGCGCAGGCCCTGGCGGTGCTGCAAGCACTGGAATTGCCCTTCGAGTTCGAGCACGCCCTGGTGGGCGGGGCCGCCTACGCCGCGCACGGGCACCCGCTGCCCGAGGCCACGCTCAAGCTGGCGCAGCAGGCCGACGCGGTGCTCTTTGGGGCCGTGGGCGACTGGAAATACGACCAGTTGGAGCGCCACCTGCGCCCCGAGCAGGCCATTTTGGGGCTGCGCAAGCACCTCGGGCTGTTCGCCAACTTTCGCCCCGCGATCTGCTACGAGCAACTGGTGGATGCCTCCAGCCTCAAGCCCGAGCTCATCGCCGGGCTCGACATCCTGATCATCCGCGAGCTCACCGGCGACATTTACTTTGGCCAGCCGCGCGGGCGCCGCATCGCCAGCGACGGCCTGTTCCCCGGCAGCGAAGAAGCCTTCGACACCATGCGCTACAGCCGGCCCGAAATCGAGCGCATCGCGCACGTGGCCTTCAAGGCGGCGCGCCAGCGCGGCAAGAAAGTCACCAGCGTCGATAAGGCCAACGTGCTGGAAACCTTCCAGTTCTGGAAAGACGTGGTGACCGAAGTCCACGCCCAGTACCCCGACGTGGCGCTGGAGCACATGTACGTGGACAACGCCGCCATGCAACTGGTCAAGCGCCCCAAGGCCTTCGACGTGGTGGTGACTGGCAATATGTTTGGCGACATCCTCTCGGACGAAGCGGCCATGCTCACCGGCTCGATCGGCATGTTGCCCTCGGCCAGCCTGAACGAGCGCGGCCAGGGCCTGTACGAGCCCAGCCACGGCAGCGCCCCCGACATCGCCGGCCAAGGCATTGCCAACCCGCTGGCCACCATTTTGAGTGCCGCCATGCTGCTGCGCTACTCGCTGCGCCAAGACGCCGCGGCAGCGCGCATCGAGGCCGCGGTGCAAAGCGTGCTGGCGCAAGGGCTGCGCACCCCCGATATTTACCGCGAAGGCTGCACCCGCGTCGGCACGGCGCAGATGGGCGCGGCGGTGGTGGCGGCGCTGCGCGCGCAGGCAGGCTAAGCCCGTGTTTGGCGGCGCCGGCGCAACACCCAAGCGTAGATCACCACGTTAAAAATCAGCACCAGCGCCCCGAGCACAAACTGCAACTCGCGCGTCAGCCCCTCGGGGTAAATGACGGCCAGCAGATAGTGCTCGATGAAGCCGCCCTCCACCCCCGCCTGGCCGGCCAGCGCCCGAAAGTGGTTTTCGATGTCGGTCAAGGGGCATGGGGCCCCGGCCAGCATGACAAAAAAAGCCCATGCGGCGCAAGGCAGTTGCAGCCACGGCACCCAGCGCCACCGAAGCGCCAGCACCGCCCCGAACACCGAAAACACGATGTAGAGCAGGTGCAGCGACAGCACCAGATCGGCAGCCAGACGGTAGAGCATGGGTGAAGACTATCGCAAAACCCTGACCCGCGCATGCAAAACCCGAGCAAAATCCGATCCCTAAACCCGGCTAGAATGGCTACCCATGTTTATGCACTGCGCGCCCGCATTCCACGCAACCCCTGCCTCCCGGCCGGGCTGGGCGGTGCGCGCCTTCATCAAAACCACGACCGGCTGAACACAGCCCGGTTCGTCGCGCCCCCACCCGGCCAGACGAGCCGGGGCAGCTGGTTTAACAGGCGGTCTGCCATGCGGCCCGCCACTGCAGCGATTTTTTAACTGAAAGGGCGTTTGTCATGAGCAAAGTGGTAGGTCTGGTCGGCTGGCGCGGCATGGTCGGTTCGGTGTTGATGGACCGCATGAGCGCCGAGGGCGACTTCGCGCACATCGATCCGGTGTTTTTCTCCACCTCCAACGCGGGCGGGGCTGCGCCGGAGCAAGCCCGCACCCAGCGCACGCTGCAAGACGCCAACGACCTCGCGGCGCTGGCGCGCTGCGACATCATCCTCACCTGCCAGGGCGGTGACTACACCAAAGCCGTGTTTGCGCGCCTGCGCCAAAGCGGCTGGCAAGGGCACTGGATCGACGCCGCTTCGGCGCTGCGCATGGAAGATGACGCGGTCATCATCCTCGACCCGGTCAACGAGGGCCTGATCCGCAACCGGCTGGCGGCGGGCGGGCGCAACTGGATCGGCGGCAACTGCACCAACTCGATCCTGCTCATGGGCTTGAACGGCCTGTTCAAGGCCGATCTGGTCGAGTGGGTCAGCTCCATGACCTACCAGGCCGCTTCGGGCGGCGGCGCCAACCACATGCGCGAGCTGCTGCAAGGCATGGGCGTGTGCCACGCCGCCGTGGCCAACGAATTGGCCAACCCGGCCAGCGCCATACTGGAAATCGACCGCAAGGTGGCGCACGCCATTCGCCACGAGGTGCCGCGCGAGTATTTCGGTGCCCCGCTGGCCGGTGGCCTGATTCCGTGGATCGACGCGCAGCTCGACAACGGCCAGTCCAAAGAAGAATGGAAAGGCCAGGCCGAGGTCAATAAAATTCTGGGCACGGCGCAGACCATCCCGGTCGATGGCCTGTGCGTGCGCATCGGGGCCATGCGCTGCCACAGCTTGGCGCTCACGCTCAAGCTCAAGCAAGACCTGCCGCTGGCCGAGATCGAGACCCTGATCCGCAACGGCAACCCGTGGGTCAAGTGGGTGCCCAATGAGCGCGCCGCTTCGGCCCAAGAGCTCACACCCGCCGCCATCACCGGCGGCCTGCAGGTGGGGGTGGGGCGGGTGCGCAAGCTCAACATGGGGCCGCAGTACCTGTCGGCGTTTGTGATCGGCGACCAACTGCTGTGGGGCGCGGCCGAGCCGCTGCGGCGCATGCTGCGCATCCTGTTGGCGGCTTGAGGGTATAGTGGCGGTTGAATGATCGACGGTTTGTTGCTCCGATGCAACGATCAGCGCCTCATTTGACCGCAACCGGGCTTCCGCACGGATTCAGGCTGAATCTGAGCTTGTCAATGCAAGCGCTTGATGTTATGGTCAAATGGCTTTGCAAATGCCAGAGGTGTTTGTGCCTTACTACCCTTCCAAATTGCACCCCATGGGACCCAAAACCCTAGCCAGCAGCAAGACTCCCCACACCAACCAGCGGCTGCGCTGGCGCCCGTTGGTGAGCGCGGTCGCAATCGCGGCCGCCCTCACGGTGTCGGCAAGCCAGGCGTGGGCCGTGGCGCTGGGGCGGGTGACGGTTCAGTCGCAGCTGGGGCAACCGCTGCGCGCGGAAATTGAATTGCCCCAATTGTCTGCCCAAGATGCGGCAACCTTGCAAGCCAGTGTGGCGGCACCGGAGCGCTTCCAAGCGCTCAACTTGAGCTTCAATCCAGCCCTCAACGACGTGCAGTTTCGGCTGGTCGTTCTGCCCGACGGGCGCAGCGTGTTGCGCCTAAGCAGCAACACCGCCATCACCGAACCCTTCCTCGACTTGCTGGTGCAAGCCAATTGGGCCAACGGGCAGTTGCTGCGCGGCTACACGCTGTTGTTCGACCCGCCCAACCTGCGCCCTGCCACCGAACCGCTGCCGCCGGTTGCTGCCGTGGTGGCGCCTCAAATACCAGCCCCACCGACGCCTGCGCCCGTTCCCACGGTAACGCAAGTGCGTCCGGCGGTACCACTGCCCCCCGCCGCCCCCCCGCGAGCGGCCGCTGCACCCACGACTCCACCCACCCAAGCGCCCCCGGCTGCCGTGCGCGCACCCGCACCCGAGTCCGTTACGGTGCGCCGTGGCGATACGGCGGGTCGCATTGCTCAGGCCCACCTGCCGGCTGGGGTCTCGCTCGACCAAATGCTGGTGGCGCTGCTGCAAGCCAACCCCGACGCCTTCATGGGCGCCAACGTCAACCGGCTGCGTGCCGGGGTCGTGCTCGATTTGCCCGATGCCCAAGCCGCCAGCGCCACCCCGGCCCCCGAGGCGCGCCGCATTGTGCAGGCCCACAGCCGCGACTTCAACGAGTTCCGGCGTCGCTTGGCGGCATTGGCGCCCGCCCAAGTGGCGCCTGAAGCCACCCGTGCTGCAGCCGGCGCGGTGCAAGCCGAGGTCGCCGACCCGCGGCCTGCTGCCACGGCGCAAGACCGTTTGACGCTGGAGCGCGGCACCCTGCCCGACACCGCTGCCGACCAACTGGCCCAAGCGCGGCAACAGCAGGCTGCACAGCAGCAAGCCGCCGAGCTCGAGCGCAATCTGCAAGAGCTCGAACGCCTGCGCCAGGCTGCGCTGGCCGCTGCCACCTCACCCGCCCCAGCGGCTGCCACCACGGCCCCGGCAGCCACCGCTGCCCCGGTTGCACCTGAAACCGCTGTTCCGCCCACAGGGCCGACCGTTGAGGTGGCGGCCGCAGTCGCACCGCCGGCTCCCCCGGCACCGGCAGCCGAGCCGCCGGCCCCGCCAGCCCCCCCCTTGGCAGAAGCCGCTGCACCCAGTTTGGTGCAGACCCTCACCACCCACCCGCTGGCGCTGCCCGTCGCCGGAGGGGCCGCCGCCCTGCTGTTGCTGGGCTTGTTGGCCGCACGCATGCGCAGCCGGCGCCAGCAAGAGCGGGGCGCCTTGGACGACCGGGACGATCCGCAGGCGCTGGACACAGAACACGACCCGTCGAGACACCCCGATACCGAGGCTCCGGCCACTTCGATGATGTACTCGCCCAGCCAGCTCGATGCCGGTGGAGACGTCGATCCGGTGGCCGAAGCCGAGGTGTACCTGGCCTACGGCCGCGAAAAGCAAGCCGAAGACATCCTGGTCGAAGCCATCCGCCTGCACCCCGAACGCCAACCCGTGCACCTCAAGCTGCTGGAAATCTATGGCCAGCGGCGCGATGTGGCCGCCTTCAACGACGCTGCCAAGGTGCTGCATCTGGTCAGTGGCGGCACAGGCGACGCCTGGGATCAGGCGCGCGAGGCCGGGCTGCTGCTCGACCCCGACAACCCCCTCTACCAATGGGCCCCCTCCAGTGCCATGTCCGGTGCGACCGGTTCGGTTTTGCCCGACATCAATCTGGATTTGGAACCCCCACCGCCTCCTGCCACACCGGCTGCTGAGCAAACCGCCGATCCTGCCCCTGAACCGCAGCCGGCGGCAACTGCCGCGAACGACGAGTTGGATGCCCTGCTGATGGGCCAGCGCAAACCCACCACCCAAGCCGAACAAGCCATCGACTTCGATTTCGACCTCGAACCCGCTCCCTCCTCTGCACCCGCACCCAGCCCCACCGCGACCAGCGAGGCGGCGCCTCCGCCTCCTGCTGCTGCATCCGCGCCGCAGGGGCTCGACTTCGATCTCGACCTGAGCGATTTCGATGCACCCGCGCCCCAGCCGCCCGCTTCAGCGCCTGCACCCGCTCCCGAGCAAACAGCGGCTTCCGACCCACTCCCTGCCAGCCTGAAGGACTTGTCGCTCGACCTCGACCTCGACCTCGGCCTCGACACACAAGGAGCCGACCCCTTGGAGACCAAGTTGTCGCTGGCACAAGAGTTCGATGCCATTGGTGACACCGACGGGGCGCGCTCGCTGGCGCAAGAAGTCGAGCAAGAAGCCACCGGGGCGCTGAAAGAGCAGGCGCGGGCCTTCTTGGCGCGCATCGGCTAAAGCCAGACCCCCTCTCGGAAGGCCCACGCACTTTGCGCCTCGCGCTTGGCATCAGCTACTGCGGCAGCGCCTACCAAGGCTGGCAGAGCCAGACCGGCGGCCAGACGGTGCAAGACCGCCTGCAGGCGGCGCTGGCCGCCTTCACCGCCACCCCGGCCGTGAGCACCCTGTGCGCCGGCCGCACCGATGCCGGCGTGCACGCCCTGATGCAAGTGGTGCATTTCGACACCCCGATCGAGCGCCCGCTGCACGCTTGGGTGCGCGGCTGCAACCGCTACCTGCCGCCCGACATCGCCATCCAGTGGGCGCAGCCGGTGCCCGATGCCTTCCACGCCCGTGCCAGTGCGCTGGCGCGCCGCTATGTGTATGTGCTGCTCGAATCGCCCGTGCGCCCCAGCCTGGAGCACGGCCGCGCCGGCTGGGTGTTTAGGCCGCTGTCGCTGCCCGCCTTGCAAGCGGCGGCGGCGCACCTGCTGGGCCGGCACGACTTCACCAGCTTTCGCGCCTCCAGTTGCCAGGCGCTCAGCCCCGTCAAGCACCTGCGGCGGCTCGACATTTCGCGCCACGGAGCCTACTGGCGCTTCGAGTTCGAGGCCGACGCCTTTTTGCACCACATGGTGCGCAACCTCATGGGCTGTCTGCTGGCCGTCGGCCAAGGCCTGCACCCGCCGGAGTGGATTGCCGCCGTGCTGGCAGCGCGCAGCCGCGCCGTCGCCGCCCCCACCTTCGCCCCCGATGGGTTGTACTTCCTCGGCCCGGTCTATGCCCCGCACTGGGGCCTGCCGAGCCAGGTGCCGGGGCTGGACTGGCTGCCCTAGACCCGCGCTCATCAAGCCATTGCCCGCCATGCCCCACCGCACCCGCATCAAAATCTGTGGCCTCACGCGAGCCGCCGACCTGCGCCACGCTGCCGCCGCCGGGGCCGACGCCGTGGGCTTCGTGCTCTACCCGCCCAGTGCGCGCGCCCTCACTCCCGCGCAAGCGGGCGAGCTGGCGCGGCTGCTGCCCTCCTTCGTCATGCCGGTGCTGTTGTTCGTGAATCCGAGCGCGGCCGAGGTGCAGGCGGGGCTGGCGGCGGTGCCGCAGGCGCTGTTGCAGTTTCATGGTGACGAAACCCCCGCCCAGTGCCAAGCGCTGGCTCAGGGGCGGCCCTATCTGCGTGCGGCGCGCATTCCGCTGGGCGCCGACGCGGCGCGCTTCGATCTCCTAGAATACGCCCAGCAACACGCCGGCGCGCAAGCGCTGCTGCTCGACGCCCAGGTGCCGGGCTATGGCGGCGCCGGCCACGCCTTCGACTGGACAGCCTTCAATTGGTCACACCCCGCACTAAACGCCAGCTCTCGCCTCGTTTTGTCTGGTGGGCTCACACCTGCAAACGTGGCCGATGGCGTGCGCCTGCTGCGCCCGTGGGCGGTTGATGTGAGCTCGGGCGTGGAAGCCGCGCGCGGCATCAAATGCCCCGAACTGATCGAGCGCTTCATCGCCGCCGTGCGCTTGGCCGACGCGGCCGCAGCCTGACCCGCTCCTGCCCAACCTTGCCCCGGCCGGCCCACCCCGAGGCCGACCCGCCGCCCCTACACAACCAAGCACCATGTCCACCGCCCCACCCCTCTACCAGCAGCCCGACCCCAGCGGCCACTTCGGCCCCTATGGCGGCAGCTTTGTCAGCGAAACCCTCACGCACGCCCTGGCCGAGCTGCGCTCCGCCTACGCGCACTACCAGCACGACCCCGAGTTCCTGCGCGAATTCCACTACGAGCTGGCGCACTTCGTCGGCCGCCCCTCGCCCATTTACCACGCCGCGCGCAGCAGCCGCGAGCTGGGCGGGGCGCAGATCTTTCTCAAGCGCGAAGACCTCAACCACACCGGCGCGCACAAGATCAACAACGTGATCGGCCAGGCCATGCTGGCGCGGCGCATGGGCAAGCCGCGCATCATCGCCGAGACCGGCGCCGGCCAGCACGGCGTGGCCACCGCCACCATCTGCGCCCGCTACGGGCTCGAATGCGTGGTCTATATGGGCGCCGAAGACCTCAAGCGCCAGATGCCCAACGTCTATCGCATGAAGCTGCTCGGCGCCACCGTGGTGCCCGTCACGTCTGGCAGCCAGACCCTCAAGGATGCGCTCAACGAAGCCATGCGCGACTGGGTCACGAACGTGGAGCGCACCTTCTACATCATCGGCACCGTCGCCGGGCCGCATCCCTACCCGATGATGGTGCGCGATTTCCAGCGCGTCATCGGCGAGGAATGCCTGCAACAAATGCCCGCCCTGCTGGCCGAACTCGGCCTGCCCGGCAACGGGGCCGAATTGCAGCCCGATGTGGTGCTGGCCTGCGTCGGCGGCGGCAGCAACGCGATGGGGATTTTTCACCCCTACCTGGAGCACCCGCAAACACGCCTGATCGGCGTCGAGGCCGCCGGAGACGGGCTGGAGAGCGGGCGCCACTCCGCCTCGCTGCAAAAGGGCCTGCCCGGCGTGCTGCACGGCAACCGCACCTACGTGCTGCAAGACGAAGACGGCCAGATCGTCGAAACGCACAGCGTCAGCGCCGGGCTGGACTACCCCGGCGTCGGGCCCGAGCACGCTTGGCTCAAAGACAGCGGCCGCGCCGAATACGTGGGCGTCACCGATGAGCAAGCGCTGGCCGCCTTTCACCGCCTGTGCCGCCGCGAGGGCATCATCCCGGCGCTCGAATCCAGCCACGCGCTGGCCTACGCCTTCGCGCTCGCCCCCACTATGCGAGCCGATCAATCGATTTTGGTCAACCTCTCGGGCCGTGGCGACAAAGACCTCGGCACCGTGGCCGAACTGGCAGGAGTCACGGTATGAGTCGCACCCCCTTGAGCCGCATCCCAGCCACCTTCGCGCGCCTGCAAGCGCAGCAGCGCAAAGCGCTCATCCCCTACGTGACGGCGGGTTTTCCGCAGGCCGACTGCACCCCGGCGCTGATGCACGCGCTGGTGCAGGGCGGTGCCGACATCATCGAGCTTGGGGTGCCCTTTTCCGACCCCATGGCCGACGGCCCGGTGATCCAGCAAGCCGGTGAACGCGCGCTGCGCGCCGGCGTCGGGCTGGCGCAGGTGCTGGCCATGGTGCGCGCCTTTCGCACCCACGACCCCCACACCCCGGTGGTGCTGATGGGCTACGCGAATCCGGTTGAGCGCTACCAGATCAAGCACGGTGCCGGCTCCTTTGCGCGCGACGCCGCCGCCGCCGGGGTGGATGGGGTGCTGATCGTCGATTACCCGCCCGAGGAGTGCCAGCAATTTGCCGCCGAGCTCAAAGCCCAGGGGCTGGACCTGATCTTTCTGCTGGCCCCCACCAGCAGCGAGGCGCGCATGGCCGAAGTCGGGCGCGTGGCCAGCGGCTACGTCTATTACGTCTCGCTCAAGGGCGTGACCGGGGCCGGGCACCTCGACACCGCCGCCGTGGAAGCGATGCTGCCGCGCATTCGTCGCCACGTGCACATCCCCGTGGGCGTGGGCTTTGGCATCCGCGATGCCGCCAGCGCCTGCGCCGTGGGCCGCAGCGCCGACGCCGTGGTGATCGGCACCCGCCTGATCCAGTTGCTCGACGCCGCCGCACCCGGCCAGACCGAGGCCGTGGCGCGCGCCTTCATGGCCGAGCTGCGGCTGGCGCTGGATGGCTTGAAGGGCAATCAGGGATAATCAGCGCCGTTGTTTGCCTCCACCCAGCAAGGAAAGTCCGCATGTCCTGGCTCGAAAAACTGCTCCCGCCCAAAATCAAGCGCGCCGACCCGGCCGAGCGCCGCAGCATGCCCGAGGGGCTGTGGCTCAAGTGCCCCAGTTGCGAGGCCGTGCTCTACAAGAGCGACCTGGAAAGAAACCTCAACGTCTGCCCGCACTGCGCGCACCACCACCGCATTGGCGCCCGGGCGCGCCTGAACGCCTTCCTGGACGCAGAAGGCCGCTACGAAATCGGGCAAGAGGTGCTGCCGGTCGATGCGCTCAAGTTCAAAGACAGCCGCAAATACCCGGAGCGGCTCAAAGAGGCGCTGGAGCACACCGGCGAGACCGACGCCCTGATCGTGATCGGCGGCTCGGTGCAGGGCATCGACCTGGTCGCGGCCTGCTTCGAGTTCGAGTTCATGGGCGGCTCGATGGGCTCGGTTGTGGGCGAGCGCTTTGTGCGCGGGGTGGAGGCGGCGATCGAGCAAAAAGTGCCCTTCGTCTGCTTCACCGCCACCGGCGGGGCGCGCATGCAAGAGGGGCTGCTCAGCCTGCTGCAAATGGCCAAGACCAACGCCGCCCTGACGCGGCTGGCCAAAAAGGGCCTGCCCTATATCAGCGTGCTGACCGACCCGACCATGGGCGGGGTGAGCGCCGGTTTTGCCTTTGTGGGCGACGTGGTGATCGCCGAACCCAAGGCGCTGATCGGCTTTGCCGGGCCGCGCGTGATCGAAAGCACGGTGCGCGTCAAGCTGCCGGAGGGCTTTCAGCGCGCCGAATTTTTGCTCGGCAAAGGTGCCTTGGACCTTATTTGCGACCGGCGCGAGCTGCGCCCCACCGTGGCCAATGTGCTGGCCATGCTGCAGCGCCAGAGCGCGGACGCGGTGCTGAGCAGCTAAGGCACAGCTAGGGCAGCAAGGCCAGCGCCTGCATATAGCGCGGGCTGCGCATCAGCTCGTCCCAATCGGGCGCGGCGGCAGCGGGCAGCAAATCGAGGCGGCGCTGCTCGCCCAAGCCGCTGGGCTGCCAGCGGCCTTCAAGCTGGGCTTGGCTCAGGCCGTCGATCAACTCGTCGATGGGATCGCCGCCCTCGACCACGCTCTGGTTGCACAGCAGCACCAGGTCGCAGCCGGCTTGCAGCGCCACCAGCGCGGCTTCGGTGTAGCCCAGCTCGCGCCCGTCGAGGCGGCGCGCCCCGGCCATGCTCAGGTCGTCGCTGAACACGGCGCCGCCAAAGCCCAAATGCTGGCGCAAAATGCCCTCGATCCAGCGCGCCGAAAAACCGGCCGGGCGGCTGTCGATCTGCGCATAGACCACGTGCGCGGGCATGACGGCGTCTAGGCTGGCCTGCAACCAGCCATAGGGCGCAGCGTCGGCGGCCAAAATAGCGCCCAGGCTGCGCGGATCGAGCGGGATTTCGAGGTGCGAATCGGCCGCCACGTAGCCGTGCCCAGGAAAGTGTTTGCCGCAGTTGCGCATGCCCGCTTGCAACAGGCCGTGCATGAGCGCCTGCGCCAGCACACTCACGATGCGCGCATCGCCCGCCAGGGCGCGGTCGCCGATCACGGCGCTGCCGCCGTAATCGAGGTCCAGCACCGGGGTGAAGCTCAAGTCCACCCCGCAGGCGCGCAACTCGGCCGCCAACACGTAGCCGCAGGCGGTGGCGGCGCGGCAGGCGGCGAGTGCGGCGGCGCCCGGCAGATCAGACGCTGCGCCTGGCCTTGGCTCAGTCTCGCCCAGCCACATCTGCCCCAGGGCGCGCATGGGCGGCAGGTGCGTAAAGCCATCGCTGCGAAAGCGCTGCACCCGCCCACCTTCGTGATCGACGCAAATCAGCAGATCGGGGCGCACTTTTTTGATCTGGCGGCACAACTTGCTCAGTTGGGCGCGGCTCTCCCAGTTGCGGCCAAACAGGATGATGCCGCCCACCAGGGGGTGCGCGAGGCGGCGTTTGTCGGTTTTGCTCAGGCCGGTGCCGGCCACGTCGATGATCAGGGGGGCGTGTTGCATCATGGGTTTTGCTCCACCACCACAAAGCTGGTGGCATAGTCGCTCTCATCGCTGAGGCTGATGTGGGCGCGCAGCCCACGGGACTCGAACCACAGCAGCAAGCTGCCGTGCAGGTGCAGCGTGGGTGCGCCGCTGGGCAGGTTGAGGATTTCGCAGGCGCGCCAGCTCATGGGCTGGCGCAGCCCCAAGCCGATGGCTTTGCTGAAGGCTTCCTTGGCGCTAAAGCGCGTGGCCAAGTAGCGCAGACCGCGCTCGGGGCTGCGTGCGCAGCGCTGCTGCCAGATGGGCAGCTCTTGCGCGCCCAGCACGCGCTGGGGCAGGCGCTCGCCGTGGCGCTGCAGCGCGGCGCGCATGCGCCGGATGTCGCACACGTCGGTGCCGATGCCAAAGATCATGGCGCGGGGTGGTCTTGGCTGCCGCTGGCAATGGCCGCCAGATAGCCCCGCACCGTGGCGCTGTAGCCGAGTTCGAGCGCGTCGGCGATCAGGGCGTGCCCAATCGAAACCTCGGCCACCGGCGGCAAGGCGCGCAAAAAAGGCCCGAGGTTGGCGCGGTTGAGGTCGTGCCCGGCGTTCACCGCCAGCCCGGCGGCGTGCGCGGCCTGCGCGGCGGCGGCGTAGCGCTGCAATTGCGCCTCCAGGGCTGCCCCGGCCCCCTCCCCTGCCGCATACGCTGCCGCATACGCCGCCGCATAGGGCTCGGTGTAAAGCTCCACCCGCTGCGCCCCCACGGCGCGTGCCGCCGCCATCTGCTCCGGGTCGTCGGCATCCATGAACAGGCTCACGCGCACCCCCAGCGCCAGCGCCTGCTCGATCAGTGGGCGCAAGCGCTCGGCATCGGCGGGGAAGTTCCAACCGTGGTCGCTGGTGAACTGGCCCACGCTGTCGGGCACGAAGGTGAGCTGGTGCAGCGGCAGGCCGCGTGCGCGCACCTGGCGCGCCACATCAAGCAGGTTGTGTAAGGGGTTGCCTTCGATGTTGTATTCGCGCTGCGGCCAGTGCTGCAGCAGCTCGGCCAGATCGAACACATCGTGCAGGCGGATGTGGCGCTCGTCGGGCCTTGGGTGTACGGTGATGCCTTGCGCCCCAGCTTCCAGGCAGGCTTGCGCGGCGCGGCACACGCTGGGGATGCCCAGATGGCGGCTGTTGCGCAGCAGTGCCACCTTGTTGAGGTTGACCGACAAGGCGCAGCGGGGGGCAAAATCGGCAGCAGGTGGCATGAGCAATGGGGCCGGCAAGGCGATGGGGTTAAGGCTAGGCGAGCGGGCTTGGAGTCAGATTCGGGTCGGATTCTGGGTCGGCTTCGGATTCGGATTCGCTTCAGGGCAGGCCGCAGCGCGGTGCCGATCCAGCCCGAGGGCCAATTCAGACCGGCACCACCGCGCGGCTGCCCACGAAGCGCTGCACCTGCTGCGCCCAGCGCCGCGTCTGGAACTCGCGCACCCCGCTATGGTAGTGCAAGGCGGCACGCAGCTGGCGCCGCAAGGCCCCGCTGCGGTCTTGCTGGCACAGGGGCAGCAAGCTGGGCCAGACCGAGCCCTGCTGCAAGGCAGCGTGCAGCGCCAGCCAATAGTCCGCGCTGCAGGCCGCCGCTTCGCCATCACCCGCAGTGTCTGGCACCTCTCGCAAGCCGCCCTGCACCTGCAACTGGTAGCGCGCCTCGGGGCGCAGCGGCTGCAGGCTGGCGGCGTCTTGCTCCAGCGCGGGCAACCAGCCCAGCTCGCGCAGCAGCAGCAGCTCGAAGGCGCGCAGCACCCCCGCCTGCGGTGCTGCGGCGGCCAACAAGGCCAGCGCCTGCGCGTAGTGGTCGTACAGCGTCGGGTGCGGGTCTTCGCGCGCCAGCAGCTTGAGCAACAGTTCGTTGAGGTAATAACCCGCCAGCAAGGCCTCGCCCGGTGGCAGCAACTGCCCGCCCTGCCACTGCGCAGCCTTGAGCGTGCGCACCTCGGTGGCACCGCCCCAGCTCAGGTGCAGCGGCAGCAGCGCCAGCAGCACCGAGCGAAACTGCGAGGTCGGGCGTTTCACCCCCTTGGCCACCAGCGCCACGCGCCCGTGGTGGCGGCTAAACACCTCCAAAATCAGGCTGGATTCGCTCCAGTCGTGGCGCTGCAGCACAAAGGCCGGCTCCTCGTGCACCCGCTTGTTCATGAGCGTCTGCGGCGCAGCGTGGGGGCCACGAACTCAGCGCCGGGCCGCCCCAAGCTGAATTCGCTCCCCCTCGGGGGGCAGCAAGCCGCGCAGCGGCGCAGCGTGGGGGCTCGCTCCCACCGCTTCATCACTCGTAACCAAAGGAGCGCACGCGCGCCTCGTTGTCGGCCCAGCCCGAGCGCACCTTGACCCACAGTTGCAAAAACACCTTGCCGCCCCAGAGCTTTTCCAGCTCTTGGCGCGCCTCGCTGCCGATGCGCTTGAGCTTTTCGCCACCCTCGCCGATCACCATGCCCTTGTGGCCCTCGCGCTCGACCACGATGGTGGCGGCGATGCGGCGCAATTCGCCCTCTTGCGTGAACTGGTCGATCTGCACCGTGCTGGTGTAGGGCAGCTCGTCGCCGGTGAGCCGAAACAGCTTTTCGCGCACCATTTCGGCCGCCATGAAGCGCTCGCTGCGGTCGGTCAGGGCGTCGGCGTCGTGCAGCCATTCCTGCTGCGGCAGGTATTTTTCCACGATCGCCAGCAGGCGCTGCACATCGCGCGGGCTCTTGGCCGACATGGGCACGTACTCGGCATAGGCGCGGCGCTGCTGCATTTGCAACAGCCACGGCGCCAACTCGGCGCGGCTCTGCACGGCGTCGAGCTTATTGGCCAGCAGCAGCGTGGGCACCTGCGGCGGCAGCAGCGCCAGCACCTGCGCATCGGCTGGGCCAAAGCGCCCGGCTTCGACCACAAACACGATCAGATCGACATCGGGCAAGGTGCCGAGCACGGTTTTGTTCAGGCTGCGGTTGAGCGCGTTGCTGTGCCGGGTCTGGAAACCGGGGGTGTCGACGAACACAAACTGGCTCGCCCCTTGCGTGAGCACACCGGTGATGCGGTGCCGCGTGGTCTGCGCCTTGGCCGAGGTGATGCTCACCTTTTGCCCCACCAGCGCGTTGAGCAGGGTCGATTTGCCCACATTGGGCCTCCCGACGATGGCCACCAGCCCGCAGCGGCGCGGCCCTTCTGGGGTGCTGGCTGGCACACTGGCAGCCACTCCCGGCCCCGCGCCTGTTGCAGCACCCTGCACAGCACCCTCCTCGGCTACAGGCTCAGGCGTGCCCAGTGCCTCGTCACCGGCCGGTGCACCCGCCTTGCCAGGCAGCTTGCCCAAGGCCTGCGCCAGCATGGCCTCGAGTTCGTCGGGGCTTTGGGGCGCGGGCGTGGCGCCAGTGGGGGATTTGCGTGCAGTCATGGGGTATCGTTCTGGAGTTGTTGCAGCATCTGCGCGGCGGCGGCTTGTTCGGCGGCGCGGCGCGAACTGCCTGTGCCACGCACGCTTTGGCCGGTTTCGCTGATTTGGCACTGCACCTCGAAGGTCTGCACATGCGCCTGCCCCAGCGTGGCCACCACGGTGTAGAGCGGCAGCTTCATTTTGCGCCCTTGCAGCCATTCCTGCAAGGCGGTTTTGGCGTCTTTGCCGTGCGCGCTCTGGCCCGGGCGCAGGTCGATGCCGGCGTACAGGCGGCGCACCAGCGCTTCTGCGGGGGCAAAACCGGCGTCCAGATAGACCGCCCCGAGCAGCGCCTCCAGCGCATCGGCCAAGATCGAGGGGCGCTGGCGCCCCCCGGAGCGGGATTCACCCTCGCCCAGGCGCAGCAGCTCGGGCAGGCCGAGCTCGAGCGCCAGCCGGTGCAGCGTCTCTTGCCGGACCAGATTGGCGCGCGTGCGCGACAGTTCGCCCTCGTTGTGGCTGTCTAGGCGCTGGTACAGCAGGGCGGTCACGGCCAAGTTGAGCACCGAGTCGCCCAGCAGTTCGAGCCGTTCGTTGTGCTCGGCGGCAAAGCTGCGGTGCGTGAGGGCGCGCAGCAGCAGCGCGGGGTCGGCAAAGCGGTGCCCCAAGCGAGCCTGCAAGGCCAGCAGGGGTTCACGCGCCGCCCCACCCACGTCGGCAGGTCGCATCAGTGGCTGCGGCCCTGGTATTTGAGCACGAGATAGGCCGGCCCAAACAGGTGGATTTCCTCTTGGTAGGCAAACTCCACCAGCAGGCGCTCGTTGTCGCGCGTGATGACCAGATCGGAGCCGGTCACGGCGTCGAAATAGCCCACCGTGCGCGACCGCTCAAAGGCCGTGCGCACCTCGAGTGGGGTCTGGCCGGTTTCGACGGCGTGCTTCATGGCACGCAACACCGACTGGTATTCGATCACCGTGGGCGCGACCCGCGCCGCCAGCACGCCCAGCGCGGCCACCACAATGCCAATGAGCACAATGCCCAAGAAACTGATCCCACGCTGCTGACGCTTCATGTGCGAGCTCCGATTGATGTGAATCCGGGCATCTTAATCAATTGCAACCGCATTGCATCACTCAAAAGCCCCGATGCGGCCCAAATCGCCAAAATTCATCCAAACAAAGAAGGCCTTGCCGACGATATTGGCTTCGGGCACAAAGCCCCAGTAGCGCGAATCGAGCGAGTTGTCGCGGTTGTCACCCAACACGAAGAAGTGCCCGTCCGGCACGGTGCAGACCACGCCTTCAATGCTGTAGCGGCACAGATCGCGGTGCGGAAAATCAGCCGCACCGGGGATGAAGGCTGGCAGGCTCGGGTCGATCAGGGTGCGCACCGTGCGGCCGCTGATGGATTCGGCGTACTGCAGCGAGTGGCGCATCGAGTCCGGGTCGTAGAACTGCGGCAGCGGCTGGCGCGGCACTTCGACCCCGTTGATGCTCAGGCGCTTGTCAAGGAAAGCCACCTCGTCGCCCGGCACGGCCACCACGCGCTTGATGTAGTCCAGATTGGGCTGCGGCGGGAAGCGAAACACCATCACATCGCCGCGCTCGGGGGCGTTGTTGGACAGGATTTTGGTGTGGATCACCGGCAGGCGCACACCATAGTGAAATTTGTTCACCAAAATCAGGTCGCCCACATGCAGCGTGGGCAGCATCGAGCCCGATGGGATTTTGAAGGGCTCGAACAAAAAGGAGCGCAGCAGAAAAACGATCAGGATCACCGGAAACAGCCCGGCGGTCCAGTCCAGCCACCACGGTTGCAGCAGCAGCTTGTGCTGCGCCTCCTGGATATCGACCGCGTCGCCCTTGATTCCTAGGCGCGCCCACTCGGCCTCGCGCTGGCGCTGCTGCTCGGCCAGTTGCTGCGCGGCGGCACGGCGCAGCGGCAAGAAATGCCAGCGCTCGGCCACCCAGTAGGCCCCGGTCACCACCGTGGCGAGAAACAGCAGCAGCGAAAAATTGCCCTGCACCAGCCCCAGGTACCAGGCCAGCCCATAGCCGCCAAAGCCGGCCAGCACCACCCCGGTGAGGGCGGCCATGCCCGATTCGCGGCTCATTCGTCCACCTGCAAAATGGCCAAAAACGCCTCTTGCGGCACCTCGACCGATCCAATCTGTTTCATGCGTTTTTTGCCCGCTTTTTGTTTGTCCAGCAGCTTGCGCTTGCGCGAAATGTCGCCGCCGTAGCACTTGGCGATCACGTTTTTGCGCAGCGCCTTGACCGTTTCGCGGGCAATGATGTTGGCCCCGATGGCGGCCTGGATGGCCACATCGAACTGCTGGCGGCTGATGATCTCGCGCATCTTGGCCACCACCGCGCGCGCCCGAAACTGCGACTGGCTGCGGTGCACGATGATCGAGAGCGCATCAACCTTGTCGCCGTTGAGCATGATGTCCACCTTGACCACGTCGGAGGGGCGGTACTCTTTGAACTCGTAGTCCATGCTGGCATAGCCACGGCTCACCGACTTGAGCTTGTCGAAAAAGTCGAGCACGATCTCGCCCAGCGGCAGCTCGTAGGTGAGCATGACCTGCTTGCCGTGGTAGGCCATGTTTTGTTGCACGCCGCGCTTCTGGTTCGCCAGCGTCATCACCGCGCCCACGTATTCCTGCGGCATGTACAGGTGCACGGTGACGATGGGCTCGCGGATTTCCTGGATGCGCCCGACTTCGGGCATTTTGGCCGGATTTTCCACTTCCAGCAGCTCGCCGTCGCCGCGCAGCACCTGATAGACCACGCTGGGCGCGGTGGTGATGAGGTCTTGGTCGAACTCGCGCTCCAGCCGCTCTTGCACGATCTCCATGTGCAGCAGCCCCAGAAAACCGCAGCGAAAGCCAAAGCCCAACGCCTGCGAGACTTCGGGCTCGTAGTGCAGCGCGGCGTCGTTGAGTTGCAGTTTTTCGAGCGCGTCGCGCAGCTCCTCGTACTCGCTGGCTTCGCTCGGGTACAGGCCGGCAAAGACCTGCGGCTGGATTTCCTTGAAGCCCGGCAGCGCCTCGGTGGCCAGTTGCAAATTGGCCCCGCTGCTGCTCTTGATGGCGGTGAGCGTGTCGCCTACCTTGGCCGCCTTGAGCTCGCGGATGCCCGCGATCACGTAGCCCACCTCGCCGGCGCGCAGCGCCTCGCGCGGCACGTTGCTGGGGGTGAAAACGCCCAGCTTCTCGCAGCTGTAAACGGCCTCGGTGGCCATGAGTTTGATGCGGTCGCCGCGGTTGAGGCGTCCATCGACCACGCGCACCAGCATCACCACCCCAACGTAGTTGTCAAACCACGAGTCGATGATCATGGCGCGCAGCGCCGCATCGGGCTGGCCACGCGGCGGCGGCACCTTGGCCACCACCAGCTCTAGGATGTCGTCTATGCCCATGCCGGTTTTGGCCGAGCAGGGAATGGCGTCGGTGGCGTCGATGCCAATCACGTCTTCAATCTCTTGCCGCGCCGAATCTGGGTCGGCTTGCGGCAAATCCATTTTGTTGAGCACCGGCAGCACCTCCACGCCGAGCTCGAGCGCGGTGTAGCAGTTGGCCACCGTTTGCGCCTCCACCCCTTGGCTGGCATCGACCACCAGCAAGGCCCCTTCGCAGGCGCTCAGGGAGCGGCTCACTTCGTAGGAGAAATCGACGTGGCCGGGGGTGTCGATCAGGTTCAGGTTGTAGGTCTGGCCGTCGCGGGCGGTGTACTGCAGCGCCGCCGTCTGCGCCTTGATGGTGATGCCGCGCTCTTTCTCCAAGTCCATCGAGTCGAGCACCTGCGCGCTCATTTCGCGATCGCTCAGCCCACCGCAGCGCGAAATCAAGCGATCGGCCAGCGTGCTCTTGCCGTGGTCGATGTGGGCGATGATGGAGAAGTTGCGGATGTGCTTCATGGGGGAGAAAACTGAACGGGTGCGCACTGGCGGGCGCACCCGAGGCCTGCGCTAAAACCAGCAGGTCAACCCGCCA
>NZ_BAWN01000014.1 GCF_000696225.1 Serpentinimonas barnesii
CGAAAAAGCCCTTGCTGGCCGCAGAGCGGATGCCGTTTAGGTTGGCGGTGATGATTTTCATTACGTTACGCCAAGGCCTTGAGCACATCGCCAAAACTTGTGGCGACTAGGTATCTGGCTGGGTTCTCCTGCACGGCCAAGGCCGCAAAATGCGCCTCGCCGCACTTGATCTTCGCGTCTTCCTTGCTGCGAAGGTCGTCAGTGAAAAGGCTGCTCTTGGTTTCCACGACGAAGTACAGCCGTTGCTTGCCGTCCTGGTCAAACAGGATGGCCCAGTCAGGGTTGTACGGGCCCAGTGGCGTGGGCACCTTGAACCAGCTCGGCAACTTGGCGTAGAGCACCACACCGTCGTTTGTCTCAAGAGCCTCGGCAAACTGGCGCTCAGTGTCCGAGTCGTAGATGACGTGTTCGTAGATCGACCGCTTCGTGTCGAGCAGCATGTTGCGCAGGTAGCCGGTCAGCTCGTCCTTGGCGAACAGCTCCTGGGCATAAAAATGCTCGTCGCCGATCTTCTGGTACCTGATGCCGTCCACCAGTGCCAAGCGCTTGCAGCGGTTGATGATTTCGGCTGTCTGCTCAATGAACTGCTGCGGGTTGCGCTTGAAGTCGTCCAGCCGACCGCTCTCGGTCAGGATGGTGATGATGCTGCGGCGGGTGAGCTGCGTGCGGTCTTGCAAGTCGGTCAGCAGGTCCGGCAGTTCGATGTCCGACTCGTCCAGCACCACGGTGGCAGCACCTTCCTTTTCGGTAGCCTGCACGCCAGCTTTGCCTATGGCAATGTCGGCCTTGCGCCACTGCAGCCGCGCCTTGGCAATGGCGGGCGCCTTCTGCAGCCCTGCAATGCAGGCCTGCAACAGCTTGGCGTTGTCAAACTGCACGCGGTAGGTCGTTTGGTGCTTGATGCGGTCCCACAGCGCCTTGAACTCGTCGGACAAGTAGATCGCCTTGCCGTCCGCGCCCTTGCGCAGTGGAGCCGCCTTGCGCTCGTCGGCGTTCTTGACCTCCAGTCTGCCCGACACCTTGCGAAGTACCTCAACGATCTGACCGCGCTGCGACTCGAAGTCTTCGGGCAGGACCAGAGTCCCATTTTTAAGGGCCAGCTTCAGCGAGTCTTGCACCTTGCCCTTGGCATCCACATGCCCGACCGCCATCAGGTGCTCCCACAAGGCCCTGGACTGGTCAACGCCCAGTGGGGTCAGCGTGCCGTCGTCCGCCTTGATGGCGATCGCGGCAAACTGGTGCGGCTCCAGCACGCCGAAGTGGATGCCCGTGTCGGCTTCAATCTCCTTCTGCAGGTTCTCGGCGAATTGCTCGTAAGACTCGGTGGCGATGACGGTCAGCCGGTTGACTTCGAACCCACGCACGCGCTGGCCGTCCTGGTCTACGCACAAGCGCAGGCCTCGGCCGATGGTCTGCCTGCGCTCGCGCTCGGTGCCCATTTCCCGCAGGGTGCAAATCTGGAACACGTTGGGGTTGTCCCAACCTTCCTTCAGCGCCGAGTGCGAAAAAATGAACTTCAGCGGCGTGTCAAAGGCCAGCAGCTTTTCTTTGTCCTTCATGATGAGGTTGTAGGCCCGCTCGGCGTTGTCACGGTTGCCAGCGTTGTTCTCGGCCGTGTCGGACCACCCGCCCTTCTTGTCGATGGAGAAATAGCCGTTGTGCACGTCCTCGGCTGCGTGAGCCAGGTCCACTTCGGTGAACAGGCTCTGGAAGGCGGGCAGCTTGGCTGCCCGCTTGTATTCTTCCTCGAAGATGCGGGCGTAGTCCCCTTTCACTGCGTTGCCCTCAGCATCGTATTGACGGTAACGTTCCACCGCGTCGATGAAAAACAGGGACAACACCTTGATGCGCTTGGGCCGGAGCACCTTTTCTTTCTCCAGGTGCTCGCGGATGGTGCGGCGAATCATTTCGCGCTGCACCGCCAAGGCATCAACATCACCGTAGGCTTGGCCTACGGCCAGCATCACTTCACCACCGGGGTAGCGCAGCTCCAGGAACTCTTCACCCTTGGCGGTGTTGATTTCGCCCACGCGAAAGTCAGCGTAGATGTCGCGCTGGGTGGTCTGCTGCAGGTCGTCGCCATCGCTGACCGTCACCTCCTGCCGCTTTACGCCCGTGGCTGTCTTGACATCCAGCTCCACCTTGGCGCTGATGGTGCCGCGCTTGTTGCTGACCGATACCAGTCGCACGAAGGCCTTGTTGTAGGCGTCCTCAATGGTGGCAGCCGCCACCTCGATCTGCTTGACCAGCTTGCGTTCGTAGGCGTCCAGCGCATCGAGGCGGTACACCATGTGGTGCTTATTGGCGTGCGTGGCCGAGTAGCGCAGCGTACACAGCGGGTTCATGGCGTCCAGTGCGGTTTTCCCGGCGCCGGTCAGGCCGCCGTCCACGCTCTGCGGCTCGTCCACGATAACGATGGGGCGCGTGGCCTTGATAAGGTCGATGGGTTTCTCGCCGCCCGTCTTCTCGCTGTCCTTGTAGAGATTGTTCACATCCTTCTTGTTGATGGCACCCACCGTCACCACCATGACCTGGATGGTCGAGCTGGTGGCGAAATTGCGCACCTGACCCAGCTTGCCGGAGTCGTACAGGAAGAAGTCCACTGGCACACCGGCATAGATGCTCTTGAAGTGTTCTTCGGTGATCTGCAGCGACTTGTAGACGCCTTCCTTGATGGCCACCGACGGCACCACGATGACGAACTTGGTAAAGCCATAGCGCTTGTTCAGCTCGAAAATCGTGCGCAGATAGACGTAGGTCTTCCCGGTCCCGGTTTCCATCTCGACGGTGAAGTCGCCCGACGCCAGCACGCTGGACGGCGCCAAGCCACCACGCAACTGCACGTCGCGCAGGTTCTGCAAGAGCTGGTCGTCCAGCAGCGTCAGCCGGTTGCCGACGCCAAGGTCGGTTTCGGCCACGCCCAGCGTCATTTGCTGGTCCGGCAGCTTCATGGTCACTGTGAACTCGGTGCGGCAGGCCTCTTGGCCCCGGAACAGGTCGCAAACGGCCTCGATGGCCTGGAGCTGATAGTCGAGGTTGGGCTCGAAGTGGAGTTTCATAATGGAACCATTTCTAGAGACGTTTTCTTTTCAGGGAAAGAAAATATATAAAACAATAGGTTACACTAGCGTCTTAGCTAGAAGCCGATCCGACCATGGGGAATTTTGTGGAGTTCACAGCTTGCACAAGCCAGCTAGTGGAGCCCAAAAATCTATTTAGACTCCGCAAATGGGTTTGTGTCGGTTGGCCACTCCACAAGCGCATGGCCTTGCTTCAGACCACGTTGCGCCCTTCTGCCAAGTTGATCAGCCGGGGGAAGCACAGCGTGGCCGAACGGCGTCCGGCGCTTGGTTGAATCTCACGCAAGATGCCGGAATCGCGCAGCTGCCGAAGCAGGGCAGGCGCGGTCTTCTCATGAATGCCATGCTCGTCGGTGAGCCGCTGGGCCAAGTCCGAAGTGCGAAAAATCGGCTTGGAGAAGATGGCATCCAGCAGGTGTACCGTGTACTGGGAGTGGGTGGTCTCGTGGATCGCCAGCTTCATCTCTTCGTACAGCGCCTGGATGGCAGCCACCCGCTGGGCGTTCTGCGTTGCTTGGGTGGCGGTGGCCCGCAGGAAGTACGCAATCCAGTTGTTCCAGTCGTTTTCGGCCGAGATCCCTTTGAGCCGAAGGTAATACTCGTCGCGGTGGTTTTCTAGGTACTCCGACAGGTAGAACATGGGCTGCGAAAGCACCTTCTTCTGGTAGAGGAACAGCGGGATCAGGATGCGCCCAATCCGGCCATTGCCATCTTTGAACGGGTGCAGCAGCTCGAACTGGGCGTGCACCACGGCTGTCTGGATCAGGTAGTCCACATCGTCCGAATCGAGGTAGACCTCCCAAGCGCGCAGGTGGTCTGGCAACTGCACCGGGTTTGGCGGCACGAAGGTTGCATCTTCAATGGTGCACCCCAGCTTGCCGATCCAATTCTGGTCTAGGCGGAACTCACCCGGTGTTTTGTCTTGGCCGCGCACGCTGCTCATCAAAGTTCGGTGCAACTCGCGCACGAAGCCCAAGCGGATGGGGTAGTCTTTGAGGTACTCGCGGGCTTGGTAAAGCGCCGTTCGGTAGTTGGAGATTTCCTGGATATCCTTGAACTTCTCGCCCTCCTTTAACCATCCGGCTTCCTGCTCCAGCACCTCGTCCACCGTGGCCTGTGTGCCTTCAATTTTGGACGACAACACCGCCTCCTGCGTAGTCAGCGGCGAGAGCATCACCGCCGGGTTCGGGATGCCGGCCAACAAGCCGTCGTAGCGGGCCAGTGCGGCATGGGCCCGGCCCACCAGTGGAAGCAGCAGGCGCCAGTCTAGGTCGGTCAGTGGCAGGGCATGGGGTTTAAAGGCTTGCATGTCGGCCTCACAGACTGCGCACGTTGGCAATGCCGTTTTGCTGGAGGATGGCGGCCATATTGGTTTTGGCTACATCATCGGCAAAGGCGCTGTCGCGGAACACGCAGCTTGTATCGCCAGCAGGCTCCAGCTCTTTGTGCCAGTTGACGATGGCCAGCGCGACGGCTTCCACTTCGGTGGCGGCGATGGCTAACGTCAAGCAAGCAAACAATACGCCGCCGCCAATGGCATGGACTTTTTTGCCCGCCACCGAGCGCGAGAGCATCGGCACGCAAAGATCAAGGCCTCGCTTCAGCAGCAGCTCATAAAGAACATCCGACTCGCTGCGGCCTGCGAGTAGGTGATCCTGATGATCGAACAGAGTCTGGTCTAGGTCAGCGGGGTTGGGGTTCCACGCGCGGATGTTGGATGTGCTCAACTTGTACACGCGAAACCCGGTATCACCGTCGAATAACGGGTTATCCGCTCGCACTTTTGCCCCGGCACGACGCAATCGTTCTTTCGTAAGCTCAGCGATATTGCGAGGCGCGCCGAGCTTGTCGCAAAGGGCTGCCCCTGCCTTCTGGCTCTTTTCGGATGGATCAAGTGGCTCGGGCAGCTGGATGCACGCGAAGCGGCGAGACTGACCATCGATAGCGTTCTGTTGCATGACCGCTTGCGCCGTGGCACCCGATCCGGCAAACAGGTCGAGAACCATGTCGGTGCCGCCAGTGCCAAGTAGAATGCAGGTTCGCAGGAAGTCGATGGACTTTGGGAAGTCGAAGACCTCGCCTGGCAATAGTTCCTTTAACGCTCGCTTGGCACTGTCCGTCGAAAACTCGCCGCCGATCCAGACGGACTTGGGCTTTGAGGTCCGCTCGACGGTGCCTTCGTCGTCGTCATCGTCGTCGTCCTCAGGTTCATCGTCGATGGCAATCGAAGTGTCTAGGTAGACGCGATGCTCTACGTCAAGTCGGCCACTTCTCTCCGAGCGTTTCGGATGCATCCAGTCCAAGTGCTTCGTAACCTTGTCGATGCCCCAGCGCCAGCGGCCATCAACACCGTCGCCACGAATGGGGAAGATTTCAGCGTCGGTCGGGGCCATCCGATCAATTGAGGCACGCCCAGTTTTCTCATCCCAATAAATTGGGAAATACATGTTCGGACGATCTTCCCGCTTATCAGGACCGCCACGTTTGCGTAGGTCGCGCAGAGCGTATTTGAAGCCCTTGTCGTCGGTGTATTTGAACGCTGCGCGCTGCTCTTCGGTCAAAGGCAAGCCCTTCGATACGAAGTCTGGTCCTGCGTAGATGACAACATACTCGTGACAGGCAGCGACATGCTTCTTGTCGTTCCGTCCCTTCATGTTGTTGACAACGGTGACTGTGGCGACGAAGTTCTCTTCGCCAAAGATTTCGTTGGCCAAGGTGCGCAGGTTGTTCAGCTCCCGGTCGTCGATGGAGATGAACACTGCGCCTTCGCGTTTTAGCAGCGCACGCGCCAACTTCAGGCGCGGGTACATCATATTCAGCCAATCGGTATGGAACCGTCCGCTGGCTTCCGTATTGCTGCTGATCTTTGAGCCACCTTCGACTTGTCCCGTCAACTCCAGGTAGTTCTTGATGTTGTCCTGGAAGTTGTCCGGGTATACGAAGTCCTTGCCGGTGTTGTACGGGGGGTCGATGTAAATCAGCTTGACCTTGCCGGCGTAGCTCTTTTGCAGCAGCTTGAGCACCTCCAAGTTGTCGCCCTCGATCATCAGGTTCTGGGTGGTGTCCCAGTCCACGCTCTCGTCGGGGCAGGGGCGCAGGGTGCCGGTGCTGGGCGTGAGCGCCAGTTGCCGCGCACGGCGCTTGCCGTGCCAGTTGAGGCCGTACTTCTCTTCGACGTCGGTCGCAGTATGGTCGCCCACTAAAGCCTTAAGAACGTCCACGTTCACGGCCACCCCGTTGGGGCCTTCGGTGATCAGCTCAGGGAACAAAGTCCTGAGCTGTGCGATGTTGGCGGCCACCAAGTCGGCTGACTGGGCCTGTGGGCTGTTGGCTTCTAGTTTCCGCATGTGCTGCTCCGCTGTCTTGTCTGTGTTCATTCGGGTGTATTCAAAGTTGTTCGCGTGCCAATGACAGCTCGGCACTTATACGTTTGAGCGCGAGGTTCAGGTCCACCTGCTTGGCCATCTGCTTTTCCTTGGCTGCTAGGGCGCGCAGGCGGGCGCTCTCCAACTCCAACTGCTGGCAGGTGCGCAAGGCCTCGCGGCGCGCTGCGGCCTTGGCGGGCGTGCCGGCCGTGGTAAAGCTGCCGGTGAATTGGGCCACCTGCCAGGCCGTCAGGCAGTCCATCCACCCCTGATACAGGGCCTGCAAGCTAGCCCGGGGTTGGCGGGTCAAGGCTAGGGCCTGCACGAAGGGGTGTTCTGCACTCAGATCAGGCGCTAGGCCCACCGTGGTCGGCTCGCTGTCCAGCACCACCTTGCCCGCCTCGTTCTTCGCCCAGCGCTTGTGCGCCACGGACATGAACAAGCCCTGCGGTGTGGCCAGCAGCAGCAGCACGGGGTAAGGCACGGCGCGGTGCACCAACCCGGCCAAGCGAGCGGTGTTGACGAGCTTGCTCGCGACGGCGCCGTCTTCGGCCTGCGGCGCAGGGCGCGCGGTAACGCACAACACCGCGATTTCTAGGTACTCACGCTCGTCGTCTCGGTATTCGGCCACGCCCACGGTGTTGGGCTTGAGGGCGGCCACCCACTGCACCTCTTCAATGCAGTCGTTGATGAGGCGCTTGTCTGCGCTGGTTGGTGCGCCGTTCTCCACCACCAGCTTCTTGGGCACGCGCTGGTCTACATGGCAACTGGCGGGCAGGCCCAGTGCCGAAACCAGCAGGCTCGTTAGCGCCTGAACCGTCACGCCGCGCCTCTAGGTAGGACCACCATGAATGCCATCACTTCAAAGTCATTGCTGCCGGCGAACTCGCCCTTCATGGCATGGGTGCCACCTGGGGCAAACAGGCTCGCCACGGCGCGTTCTTCGTTCTTTCCCACCACGGACGCCACGGCTGCGGCCAGCAGCTTTTGGGCGTGGCGCATGTCCTCGCCCTGACGGGTCTGCTTGTCGAACTTGGCGCAAGCGCCGTCGTCGGGGAGTTCACGGCCGAGGGCTAGGCGTTTGAGCCGGTCTAGGATGCGCTTGGCTTGGGGGTAAGGCAGCAGCACGGCGCCATCATCGCCCACATGGGCCAGGTAAATCGGTGCCAGTGGGTAGTCGGATGGCTTGCCCTTGGCCGCCACCGCACCCTCGGCCCTCAAACAGAAGATGATACCAGGGGCAATATCCGCGTCGATGCTGGTAGTAACGGCGTAAGTGCCCAATGGCAGGCCTTGGAGCTGGCCAGGGTGTTCTTTGAGGTACTGCGCCAGGTCGATACGGAAGTCGGTGAGCGTCAGGTCGGTGATGGACACGCCGTTGCTCAGGTCTTCCATGTCGATGACCGTGTCTTGCAGCTTGAGTAACTGCTTGCGTCGGTACTCAAGGTCATTCATCGGGTTGCCCGACTGTTGCTCGATGAGGTTTTCCTCGCCCGTGGCCGACACGTCCAGCAGAACCATGCGCCCGCTGACGCGCTGCTCCAGGCCGATGTATTCCTCCAGCTCCATGTTGGGCCAGAAGTTGACCAACTGAATGTTTTGGTTCGGCGAGCCGATACGGTCAATCCGACCAAAGCGCTGGATGATCCGCACGGGGTTCCAGTGGATGTCGTAGTTGACCAGCCAGTCGCAGTCCTGCAGGTTTTGGCCTTCAGAGATGCAGTCGGTGGCGATTAGTAGGTCGATTTCACCCTCAGCCGCTAGGTCTGCCGGGCGCTCCTTGGCACGAGGGGCGAACGCCGACAGCACGCTGCTCATGTTCTTACGAAGACCGGGCAATGTGGTCTGAATGCCAGCGCTGCCCGTGACAAGTGCTGCGTCAACGCCGAGGGTGGCTTTGACCCAGGGCGCTAGATTTGCGTACAGATACTGGGCAGTGTCTGAGAACGCCGTGAAGACAATGATCTTTCGGTTACCGGCGTTGATGGGCTGGCGGCACTTCTGCTCAATCATGTCGCGCAGCTTGGCCAGCTTGGCGTCGCGTGCTGCGTCTACCTGCTGGGCAGCGGCCATCAGAGTGGCTAGGCGGTTTCGGTCTTCGATGAGGTCTTGCTTCCACCGGATGAGGTCCACATCGCTGAGCAGCACCTTAACCTTGCGGCCAACCAGCAGCGACTCAAACGCCGGGTCGTCGATGTCCACGTCGGCGATGTCGATTTCCTCGATGTCGGCGTCGCGGTTCTCGATGTGGGCCAGCACGGCTGTCACGTCCTTGAGCTGCCGTTGAACCGTCAGTGAAAAGGACGATACGGCGCTTTCCATGCGCTTGAGCACGTTCACGCGCAACAGGTGAATCAGGCTCTCCTCACGGTCGGCCTGGCGGAAGAAGCTCTCGCCGCCCCGAATCTCGGTGCTGTACTTGGCGTCGTAAGCGGCTTGCTTGTGCGGTAACACGTAGCGCAACGGTGCGTAACTGGCCAAGTTGAGGCGCCGGATTTCAAGGTTGATGTCCTTGATGGCGCGGAACTGCCCCGCCAAGTCCACGTCGGCCTTGATGTTGATGGGGGGCAGCCGGCCAGGAAACTTGCCGGTTTCGTCGGTGCCGTAATAACGCTCGACGTGGCGGCGCGAACGGGCGATGGTCAGGTGGTCCAGCAATGTGAAGTAGTCGAAGCCGAGCATTTCGACCAGTGTCCCAGGGGTGCGCTCGGCTTCATCCATGGTCAGCCAGCGGTTAAACTGGATTTGCGCCTTGCGAGTGGTCTGCTCAATGCTGTCGATGCCGTGATCCACCAACGCGGTGTCGTCGCCCTCGGTAACAAACGCGATTTGGTTCTTTAGGTCGGCCAAGCGGTTGTTGACGGGCGTGGCCGACAACATCAGCACCCGCGTCTTGACGCCTTCCTTGATAATTTTGCGCATCAGGCGGTCGTAGCGCGTCTCGGTGCCTTGGCGCGGGGACTTCTTGTTGCGGAAGTTGTGCGACTCGTCAATGACGACCAGGTCGTAGTTGCCCCAGTTCACGTGCGACAGGTCAATGTCACCCGACAGGCCCCCATCGCGCGACAAGTCGGTGTGGTTTAAGACGTCGTAGTTGAAGCGGTCGGCGGCCAGCATGTTGCGCTTGTCGTTGGCCTTGTAGAGCGTCCAGTTGTCACGCAGGCGCTTGGGGGCCAGCACCAAAACCCGGTCATTGCGCAGCTCGGCGTACTTGATGACGGCCAGCGCCTCGAAGGTCTTACCCAAGCCCACGCTGTCGGCGATGATGCAACCGCCAAAGCGGGCCAGCTTGTCGATGGCGCCTACCACACCGTCGCGCTGAAACTTGAACAGCTTTTTCCACACCACGGTGTTGCGAATGCCGGTGGCCGACTTGACGATGCGTTCCTCGTCCATTTCATCATCGCGGTTCCCGAAGAGGTAGTTCAGGATTGCGGCGTAGACGGTGAAGGGAGCGTGGTGAGCCCCCATGCCGCGCAGAGATTGGACCAGGGCGTCGAGGCTCTCGGGCTGGGTCTGAAGTGCATTCCACTGCTGGTCGAACCACCGGGCGAGCTGGGCCGCCTCAGCGGGCGACTCAGACGCCTGGATCAGGCTCAAAGGGTTGCCTGGCGTCAGACCTAGGCCGTCCGTGCTCAAAGCGAACGAACCCAGCACCACCTGCTCAGCGTTGCCTTGGGCATCACGCATCACGGCGGTGCCCTGTGGCACGAGGCCGTGTGCGCGCCGCAGCTCTACTTTTCCTGTGAGCCAGTTGGCGCACTGGTTGGCCAGCCATCGTGCCTGGAGTCGGTTGCGGTTGGCGCGGTCGCCATCGCCGCCTAGGCATTGCAACGCGTCGTTTTGGAGCGGCAAGATGAGCTGGAGCTGTTCGAGTTTGGTCAGCGCATCGCGCAACTCAGCAAAAGCGAACAATGAGAACGACGGGGTAACGCACCCCAACTGGCTGCCCGGCTTGAGGTGCGGGCGCACCAAGTCAACTACGCGGTCTGCGCCGCTGTTTTGGACCAGTCTCACGGCTTGCTCTCCTTCGCTTTCTGCCCACCCCCGCACGTTTCTTTGGACGCGTTTTCTTCCAGCTGCCCAGCCATCCACCTTTCGATGTCGGTTCGCTTGAGCCGCCAGTGCGCGCCCACTTTGACGCTGGGCAGCTTCCTAGTGGCCGCAAGTCGATAAACCGTCCGTTGATTGACTCGCAGGTGGTCGGCAACCTCCTGTACGGTCATAACGGTGGTGATGTCGGCTTGCATGGGGCAATGGTGAGAAGAAACTGAAACACAGTGTAAGGGAGTACAAGGCAGTTCACCATCGTATAACAAGGGCTTGCCGATCGGCCTTTCGGGCAACCAACCATCAAGGTTCAATGGCTCATGTCGCCCGTGGCCGGGTGGAGCAGCTTGGGTAGCCGACGGGGCACTAGCGGAGCCCAGAAATCAATTTCTACTCCGCAAACGGCTTTGTGTCAGGGCTGGACGCTTGCCAGCGGCAAAAACAGGGTAAATGGGGAATCTGGCAAGGCAAGGAAGCCGTGATGCCGATAGAAGGCCGCAGCCGGCTCGTCCTTGGCATCCACCATCAAGGCGAAAGCGGCAATCTCGGAATGGGCACGCGCGCGCTATTCGATTGCCCCAGCAGCCGCTGGATTGGGTCTGAGGTGCGACAGATCGGTTTGGCAAAAATGGCATCCGGCAGATATTCGCCCAAGCCCTCACAACCCAAAATCGTAGGCTATGCTCAGCGGGGCGTGGTCGGAAAAGCGCTGCGCCTTGTACACGCTGGCTTGGCGCGCCGTGGCGGCCAGCGCCGGGGTGGCCAGGTGGTAGTCGATGCGCCAGCCCACATTGTTGGCCCAGGCTTGGCCGCGGTTGCTCCACCAGGTGTAGGCGGCGGCCTCCTCACGGGGGTGTAGGTGGCGATACACGTCCACCAGGCCGCCCTGCCCTGGCTCGCGGCCCAGCAGCTGCGTCATCCAGGCGCGTTATTCGGGCAAAAAGCCGCTGTTTTTCAGGTTGCCCTTCCAGTTTTTGAGGTCGATTTCTTGGTGTGCGATGTTTACGTCACCCAGCAGGATGAATTCGCGCTCAGCGCGCAGCGCCGCCAGATGCGGGGCCAGCACATCGAGAAAGCGAAACTTGGCCTGCTGGCGCTCCTCGCCCGATGAGCCGCTGGGGAAGTAGCAGCTGATCAGGCTGAGCTTGCGGCCGGGCTGGTCGAAGCGCTTTTCTAT
>NZ_BAWN01000013.1 GCF_000696225.1 Serpentinimonas barnesii
AAAAAAAAACCCGCCATTGGCGGGTTTTTAAAGAACCCACCTTGCGGTGGGTTCCAAGGGATCGTGCGAACGGTGTTATCCGCGGTGTGCAGCCGCCATGAACTCGCGGGCGTTGCCCGTGTTCTTGGTCAACAGGCTCACCACAAAGATCGACAGCAGGGCCGCCGGCACGCCGTAGAGCGCTGGGTTGCCCAGCACGCGGATGCCAGCAATCTCTGGCACGGCCGAGAAACGGGCGAAGGTGAAGGTCAGCGAGACGATCAGGCCCACCACCAAACCGGCAATCACGCCTTCTTTGGTCAGACCAGTCCACCAGACCGACAGGATCAGCACCGGGGCGAAGGTCGAGGCAGCGATACCGAAGCACATGGCCACCAGGATGGCAACGTTCTGGTCTTTGAGCCAGATCGAAGCCACCAAGGCGATCACGGTCAGCACGACGGCACCCATTTTGGCGAACGCCACACGCTCACGGTCGGTGCTGTTGGGGCGCAACACGCCGGCATAGACGTCGTGCGACAGGCTGGTGGTCATGGAGATCAGCAGACCCACCGCCGTGCTCAGCATGGCTGCCATGGCACCGGCTGCGATCAGGCCCAACACCACTTCACCCCCTAGTGCCTGACCAAGCATGGGAATGGCCAAGTTGGTGGCTTGACCGCGCTGGCCAGCTTGCAGCATTTTGATCAACTCAGGGTAGAGGATCATCATGGTGGCAAAGCCGACGAACAGCACCGCAACGTAGAACACCGCCAAGCCGATGATGGTGATTTCGGCACCTTTCTTGGCGTCTTTGGCGTCTTTCACGGTGTAGAAGCGGATCAGGATGTGTGGCAGACCGGCTACACCGAGCAGCAGACCCAGCACCAGACTGACCTGGTTCCAGACGTCGGGGGTTGCAACACCGGGTGTGAGCGCATTGGGCAGGTTTTCAAACCCGGCGCGGACCGCTTCGGCCAGCACAAACGGGCCGTAAGCGCCTTCGACCGCGGGCGGCACCACCACTTGAGCCATCACCCCTACGGCAGCGGTGGGCGGAACGGTGTCCATGGCTTGGCTGATGATGGCAAAGGGGTTGCCACCAAAGTAAACCAGCGTTGCCAGCACGAACAGCAGCAGCATCGCCACCAACAAGATCACACCCTGAATGGCTTGGTTGTAGGTTGTGCCCATCATGCCACCCAGAATCACCATCAGGCCCATGATGATCGCCGAAACGAACACCGTGACCATGTAATCCCAGCCCAACAGCAACTGGAACAGGTGACCCGCACCCACGATCTGCGGCACCAGGTAGAGCGTGCCGATGACCACCGTGGTGAACATCGCCAGGAACTTCAGGCTGCGGCCGCCAAAGCGCCCGACCAGCACGTCACCGACGGTGAACTTGCCTGAGCTTTTCAGCGGGCCAGCCAGTGCCACCAGCACAAAAATCCAGGCGCCAAAGAAGCCGATGGCGATCCACCAGCTATCGATGCCAACCAGCGCAATCGCACCGGCCACACCCAGGAAGCTCGCCGCCGAGCAGTAGTCGCCAAACATGGCCCAGCCATTGAGGCGCGGGGAGATTTTGCCGCCAGCGACGTAGAAGTCGGTGGTGGTGGTGGTTTGTTTTTTGCCCCACCAACTGATGTAGACCACCAGTATCAAACTGACGACCAGAATGGCAAAGGCAATTGGGTTTTCAAAGTTCATGATTTACCCCCTTTGTCTTGGTTCAGACACATGCGGGTCACCACCAAGCCGACGACGAACACCAGCGTGGCGGTGTAGAGCGCCAGCGGCAAGCCGAGGATTTCGATCTGACCGATTTGCTTGAAGTCGCGCGTCGCGATCACGGCAGCCACGAAATACGTGACACAAAAAATGGCCAGTAGGCCCAGGGCCGCGCCAAGCTTGCGCTTGATCACGCCCTCGTCGTACACGACGCCGGGCGGTGCCGCGTCTTTCGTACTGGGGTTAGTCATGAATGGGTTCCTTTCTGGATCAGCCCGGGATGGGTCGAATCACACCTGAAACGGCGGCTTGCGCCACCGCGCCAGAACGCTGCCGCAAGAGGCCAAGCAACGCTCAGGCACGGACTGTCGAGCCCGATTCTTACAGCCAACTTATGAACACCACCCAAGTTCCCCGGTCCTAGGGTATGTCCTAGGAAACTCCTTGCAAAAAGCAAAGGAAACGGTAGTGCGCGGCCACGTATCGGCCTGCGGGGTGGCGCCGGGGCTGGCCCCGTAGAGCCACTGGCAGGCCCGGATGACGCCAGCGTGGCAGAGCCAGACCACATCGCCCGGCCCATCCGACGCCTGCTCGATCAGGGCCGCCTGCACGCGCTGCAGCAGTTGGCGCACCGACTCGCCCCCGCCCACGCGCGCATCAGCAAAATCGCGCACCCAGGCGTCTACGGCGGCCTCGCCGATGTCGCTCCAGCGCCGCCCTTCCCAGACCCCGAAGTCGAGCTCGTCGAGCCGCGCGTCGGCGCCGCCGGGCTGCAGGTCGGAGCGCAAGGCCAACAGCTCTTGTGCCAGCAATCGGGTGCGCTGGCGCGTGCTGCTGCGCAGCCGTGCACCAGCAGGCAAACGGCTGGCCAGGCTGCGGGCCAGTTCTTGGGTTGCCAGCGGATCGGCCGGCCAATCGAGCCGCCCGTAGCAGGTGGCACTCGCCGGTTCCACCGGGCACAGCACGCTGGCATGGCGCACCAGCCACAGGCTGCCCTGGGCCGCTGCGTCAGGTGCGGGGGCGGGGGCGGGTGTGTGCGCGGCTTGCGGGGCCGGGCTGGCTGGGTTGGGCTTCATGCAGCGCTCCCCGTTCAGCCGGCAACACCCGGCCACTGCAGCGCCAGCCCCAGCAGCAGCCCGAGGGCGGCGGCTTGCTGCATCGCACCCAGCCCGTCGCCGGTGTAGCCGCCCAGGCGGCGCAGCAGCCAGCGCCCCATCCACACCGCGCCCAGCAGCGCCCCCAGCAGGCCGGCGAACAGCTCGATGGCCGACACCCACCACAGGCCTGGCGCCACCAGCAGCGCCGCCAGCACCAGCGCCCCCAGCAAGCCGCGCCCCGAGAGGCCATCGGCCAGCGGTTTCGATTTGGCGCCGGCCAAATCGCCCACATGGCGCTGCCGGTGCAGCATCCACAGCGGGGCGCAGCGCGACACCGTGTGCGCCCACACCAACGCCACCAGCGCCAGCGCCACATCGGTTTGCAGCAAGGTGGCCAGCAAGGCGCACTGGGCCAGCAGCGCCACCCCCAGCGCCAGCGCCCCGTAGCTGCCAATGCGCGAGTCTTTCATGATCTCGAGCGCGCGCCCGCGCTCGGCCGAGCCGCCCAGGCCATCGAAGGTATCGGCCAGCCCGTCTTCGTGAAAAGCCCCGGTGAGCAGCAGTCCACATGCCAACGCCACCACGGCCGCCACCCAAGCGGCGGCCGGCACGGCGGGCAGCAGCCACCACAGCGCCACCATGGCGGCGGCGGCCAACACGCCCACCAGCGCGCCCACCAGCGGGAAGTACGGCGCCGATTCGCGCAGCAAACGCGGGCTGTAGCCGACCCAGTCGGCCAGCCGGCCCGTGACCGGGATGCGCGTCAAAAATTGCAGCGCCAGCAAGAAACGGCGCAAGGCGTTGGCCATGGGATTTACTCCGGGGTGCGGATCGAGGCTGGCGCGGCGAAGCGGTTGCCAGCGTGGGGCTGGATAGATGGCGGGCTTAACTTGGCGAGGTTATAGCGCCACCGACTGGCTCACCCCGGCGGACTCGAAACTGGCCATCTGCTCCAGCAGCGTGCAGGCCGAGACCAACAGCGGCCAGGCCAGCGCCGCGCCCGAGCCCTCGCCCAGCCGCAAACCCAGGCGCAGCAAGGGTTCGGCCCCCAGCAGCTCCAGCAGCCGGGCGTGGCCGCGCTCGGCGCCGCAGTGGGCAAAGACGCAGCGCTGCAACAGCGCCGGCTGCAAGCGCGCCGCCACCAGCACCGCGGCCCCGGTGATGAAACCATCGACCACGATCACGCGCCGCTGCGCCGCCGCTTCCAGCACCGCCCCGACCAAGGCGGCGATCTCGAAACCGCCCAAGGCTGCCAGCGCATCCAGCGGTTCCTGGGCCTGCGCGTGCAACTGCAACACCGCGCGCAGCACGGCGGTCTTGCGCTGCACCCCGGCGGCATCCAGCCCGGTGCCGGCCCCGGTGCAGTCTTCGATCGGCACCCCGCCCAAGCGCGCCAGCAGCAGCGCCGCGGCCGAGGTGTTGCCTATGCCCATCTCGCCCAGCAGCAGCGCGTTGCCCGGCAGGCTGCGCACCACGGCGGCCCCATGCCCCAGCGCGGCCCGGCACTGCGCCGCACTCATGGCCGGTTGCAGGCTGGAGTCGGCGCTGCCCTGCGCCACCTTGCAGGCACGCAAAGCCGGGTGCGCGGGCAGCTCGGCGCGCACGCCGCAGTCGAGCACCGTCAGCGCCAGCCCGTGCTGGCGCGCCAGCACGCTCACCGCCGCGCCACCGGCCAGAAAGTTGAGCACCATCTGCGCCGTGACCTCACTCGGGTAGGCCGACACGCCCTGCGCCGCCAGCCCGTGGTCGGCGGCGCACACCAGCAACTGCGGCTGCTGCAACTGCGGCGCCTCGGTGCCCAGGATCAGGCCGATGCGCAGCGCCAGCGCCTCGATCTGCCCCAGCGAACCCAAGGGCTTGGTCTTGCCGTCGAGGCGCTGCTGCAGGCGCGTGCGCAGCGCGGCCGGGTTGAGGGCGTCGAGATCGGCCAGTTCGGGCGGGTTCCAGTTCATGGTGGCTTTCGGGAGGTGCAATAAAAAAGTTTAGGGCTCCAGCAGCGCCGCCAGCGCGCCGGGTGCGAAATGGGCCGCCACGTGGTCGGCTAGGCGATCGAACACCTGATCGGGCAACGGCACCGCCGCCCCGAACAGGGCCTGCAACACGGCGGGCTGCTCAAACAGGCCGTGCAGATACAGCCCCAGCACATTGCCTGCTGCGTTGCACCAGCCCAAGGGCTGGCCGCTGGCGCGGTGGTGCAGGGCCGCCAGCAAGGGCTGGCCAGCGGCCACCCGGGCGGCATCGGCTTGGGTTTGCCCGTGGTGGATTTCGTAGCCTTGCACCGGCAGCCCCTGCAAGGCGGCCCACGGCCCCTGCGCCAGCGCCGGGCTGGCAAAGACCGCCTCGGTGGGCGTGACGGTTTTGTGGCGCGCAAACTGCGTCAGCAGCGGCAGCAGGCCGAGCCCGGCGGCGTTGCCGTCGATGCCGTGCGCATCTTGCAGCGCCTGGCCCAGCATTTGCAGGCCGCCGCAGATGCCCAGCACCGCCCCACCGCGCGCCGCGTGCTGCGCCAGCGCCCCATCCAGCCCTTGCGTGCGCAACCAGGCCAAGTCGGCCGCCGTTTGTTTGCTGCCGGGCAGGATGACCCAGTCTGCTGCGGCCAGATCGGCCGGCTGGCGCGCCCACAGCAGCCGCAGACCGGGCACCTGGCTCAGCGGCTGGAACTCGTCGAGGTTGCTGATGTGCGGGCCAGCCAAGATGGCCACCGTCAGGCGCAAAGGCCCGGCCGCCTGGCCCGCAGCGGGCCCGTACCAGCCGTCCTCTTCGGGCAGCCCATGCTGGCGCAGCAGGGGCACAGTCGCCAGCGTGGGCACGCCGGTGAGCTGCTGCAACTGCTGCGGCCCCGGTGCCAGCAGGCTGGCATCACCCCGGAAGCGATTCAGTACGAAGCCGCGCAACAAGGCCCGCTCGGCTTCGGGCAGCAGCGCCCAAGTGCCGTAGAGGTGGGCAAAGGCACCGCCGCGGTCGATGTCGCTCACCAGCAGGCAGCGCGCTTGGGTGTGCCGCGCCACGCGCAGGTTCACGATGTCGCTGTCCATCAGGTTGATTTCGGCCGGGGAACCCGCCCCTTCGATGACGACCAGATCGTGCGCTGCGCGCAGTTCGTCCAAGGCCTGCGCCACCGTCGGCCACAGCCGCTGGCTGCGCTCGCGCCAGGGCATGGCGCCCAGTTCCGCGCTGACTTGGCCCAGCAGCACCACCTGCGAGCGGGTGTCGGCCTCGGGCTTGAGCAGCACCGGGTTCATGCGCACCTCGGGCCGCACCCCGGCCGCCAGCGCCTGAAAATACTGGGCGCTGCCGATTTCGCCCCAACCGCCCCCCGTGGTGGCCACCACGCGCGCGTTGTTGCTCATGTTCTGCGCCTTGAACGGGGCCACCTTGAGGCCCAAGCGGGCGTAGTGGCGGCACAGGGCGGTGGCGATCCAGCTCTTGCCCGCGCCGCTGCTGGTGCCCAGCACCATGATGCAGGGGGCGCTCATGCTGCCGCCTCCGTGCCGCCTAGGCTGTCCAGCGCCCGCAGCAAGGCTTGCGCAGCCGCGTCTGGCTGTGCGCTCAAGCGCCACCAGCCGGGCAAGCCGAACGAGGTGGCATCGCGCAACTTGATGCCCCGCGCCCGCAGTGCTTGTGTCGGCAGCGGCAGTGGCGGCTTGGCGCAGAAGAAGGGAGTATGGCTGGGCAAAGCGCACCAGCCCCGGCGCAATAGCTGTTGTTGCAGGCGCTCCTTGCGCCGTTGCAGCTCGGGCAGGCACCCTTGCACCCATGCCTGCACCGGCGGTTGGCACCACTGCTGCAACAGGGCCACACCGTGGCTGCCCACCGGCCAAGAGGCGGCCAAGAATTCCAGCTCCCGCCGCATGGGGGCCAGCGCTGGCGGCGCAATCGCGTAGGCAGCCCGCACCCCGGTCAGGCCCAGGGCTTTGTTGGGTGACCAAATCTGCCAGCAACGCTGGCGCTGCTCGGGCGTCAAGGTGGGCACCCCATCGAGCCGGAGCGGCACGTAGGCGCAGTCCAAAGCCACCACGGCGCGACCATGGCCCAGCAGCGCAGCCACCACTGCGGGGCTTTCGTTTTGCCCCAATGGGCTGCCGGGTTCGCACAGCCAAGCCAGCTTGGCCTGCAGGGGGTCATCGGTGTGCTCCAACCCCCATGCGGCTGCCGCCTGGGCGTAGTCGCCATAGGCGTGGCGCGGCCACCAGACTTCGATCTGCCCCCGCTGCCGCGCCCAAGCCGACAGGCGCTGCACCCACTCGCTGGCACTGGTGCCCAACAAAATGCACTCGGGCTCGACCCCGTGCAAACCGGCCAAGGCGCGGCGCAAGGCCGTGTAGGCCGGGTCTGGGTAGCGGCCGGAATCGGCTTGTCGCACCGCAGCCTCGACGGCTGGGCAGGGCCCGCAGGCGTTGGCGTTGGATGAAAAATCCCATTGGGCCGCGCCTTGCTTGTCGGTGCCGCCGTGTACCCGCCCATCCACGGTGCTCATGCCCAGCCCCTGTGCTGCAGCGCCGCAATGCAGGCCGCTGCAGCCGCCAGCAAGCCCGCAGCCAGCCACAGGGTGTGGCCGCACAGGGCGATGGCCCTTGGGGTGCAGTCTGCGGTGGGCGCAGCGGCGTGTTCATTGAGCGCGTACACACCGGGCTTGCACAAGCGCACGTTCAAAGCCAGCGCCAAGGCACCCATGGGCCAGCCCCCGTTGGGCGAGGGGGTGCGGCGCGCCTGCTGCGGCAGCGCCCGCAAGCGCCGCACCGGGCCCCAGGCCAGCAACAGCAGCCCGGTCAAGCGAGCGGGCAGCCACGACAACACATCGTCGGCCCGCGCGGCCCAATGGCCCGCCCACGTCCAGATGCGGCCGTTGCGCTCGCCGCGGTAGCCCCACATGGCGTCAGCGGTGTTGGCCCAGCGGTACAGCGCCGCACCAGGCAAGCCGGCCACGGTAAACCAGAACAGGGGGGCCACCACGGAATCGTTGAGGTTTTCTGACAGCGTGGACAGCGCCGCCTGGCGCACAGCGGTTTCGTCCAGCGACGACACCTCGCGGCTAACCAGCCGCGACACTTGCGCGCGCCCGGCTGGCAGCGACACCGCCAGGGCGGTCTCCACCTGCTGCACCTCTTGGCGCAACATGCGCCACGCCAGCAAGGGCTTGAGCAACAAGCCCAGCAGCACGGCCTGCAGCCAGAGCGGCACCCAAGCCACCAGGCCCACCAGCAGCGCGGCACAGCCCGCCACCACCGTGGCCCCCGCCATCCAGCCCAGCGCGCCACGGCCCCATGGGCCCCAGCGCTTCTCGGCACCGACTTGGGCCGGTGGCGCCGCCCAGCGGCCCAGCCACGCCAAGGCCCAGCCCATGGCCACCACCGGATGCCAGCGCAGCGGTGGCTCACCCAGCCAGCGGTCTGCCAGCAGGGCCACCCCAATCGCCACCCCAGGGCTGAGAACGGCGATCCAAGTGGGGGCAAGGTCTTGCATCTCAGGCCTCAGTCTTCAATGCCACGCTGGGCCGGCACCCCGGCCTGGAAGGCGTGTTTGACCAAGCCCATTTCGGTCACGGTGTCGGCCAGCTCGATGATTTCTGGCGGACAGCGGCGGCCGGTCAGGCAGACGTGCACGTCGCGCGGGCGCTCGCGCAGGGTTTGCAGCACATCGTCCAGCGGCAGCCAGCCGTAAATGAGCGGGTAGGTGATTTCATCCAGCACCAACAGAAAGTGCCGCCCATCCAGTATGGCCGCCTTGGCGCGCTGCCAGCCATCGCGGGCCAGTTGCGCAGAATGGTCCAGGTCCTTGCTTTTCCAACTGAAACCATCCCCCAAGCCCTCAATGGGCAGGCCCATCTGCTCAAACATGCGGTGTTCGCCAAAACGCGCGCTCGGCACCTTCATAAACTGAAAAATCCGCACCTGCTTGCCGTGCACATGGGTGCGCCCAAAGGCCCGCAAAGCCAGCCCAAACGCTGCCGTGCTCTTGCCCTTGCCGTCTCCGGTGTGGACGATCAAGAGCCCGCGCCGCTCGCCCTCGGGCTTTTCATAACGCTTTTCGGTGGGAGGCGATTCAATCTGCATGGGCTATCCGGTTTAATGGGGCAAAGCCACCCAGCGCCCATCGAGGGCGTGGATGCGCAAGCGGTGCTCAAACACCTTTGAGATCGCCTCGTGGGCGTCGGGATGGTTCGCCGGCCCCTGATACGCAATGGCGCCCTCGCGCATGACGATCACGTCATCGGCCAAGAGGGCCATGGAAATTTCGTGCAGCACACTGACCACGGTGCAGCCCTGCGCCACCCGCTCGCGCACCAAGGCCAGCCAGTCGGCCTGGTGCGGCGGATCCAGGCTCGTCAGGGGCTCGTCCATCAGCAGCACCTGCGCCTGCACGGCCAGCAGCCGGGCCAGCAGCACGCGCTGGCGCTCGCCCCCAGACAAGGCCCCAAAGGCACGGTCGCGCCAGTCCCAGGCATGGGTCTGGCGCAAGGCGGCCTCCACAATGGCATGGTCGGCCTCGCTCGGCGGGGCCAGCCAAGCCTGATGCGGCAGGCGCCCCAGCATGGCCACGTCGCGCACGCTCAGGTCGTCGGCACCCATGTCTGAAGCGCCCCCCTGCGCCAGCCAAGCCAGCGCCCGGGCCCGTTCGCGGTGTGGCCAGTCATGGATAGACCGGCCCTGCAGCTCCACCCTTCCTTGGGCGGGCACCAGGCCAGCCAGCGCCCGCAACAGGGTCGATTTGCCGGCGCCGTTGGGGCCCACGATGCTGGTCCAGCGGCCTGCTTGAATCGCCACCTGGACGCGCTGCAACACCTGGCGCGGCTGGCGCGCCGGGCCAAGCTGCACGCACAGCTCGTGTGCCGCCAGAACGGCGGATGCCGAGTAGGTGTTCATGCCATGCGCCGGTGCATCAACCACAGCAGATAGCCTCCGCCCAGCACCGCGGTGAGCACCCCCACCGGAATTTCCTGCGGGGCCAGCAAACCGCGCGCCAGCAGATCGGCCGCCAGCAGCAGCAAGCCGCCCATCAGGCTCGAGAGCCACACCAGCCGGGCGTGGGTGGTCTTGACCACGGCCCGCACCAGATGCGGGGCCGCCAAGCCGACAAAGGCGATTAGCCCGGTCTGCGCCACCGCCGTGCCGGTGGCCAGCGCCATCACGGCCACCAGCGCGGCCCGCAAGGGAGCCAGTGGCAAGCCCAGGCTCTGTGCCGTGGCTTCGCCCAGGCTCAGCCCGTCGAGCACTTTGGCCAGTGCCCACGCCGCCGCCACGCAAACCGCCCCCACCGAGGCCATGATGACCCACGACGACCAGCCCACAAAGCCCGTGCTGCCGAGCATGAAAGCCTGCATGGCCTGCAACACATCGGGCTCCATGAGGGTGACCAGGGCGGTGAGCGCGCCCAGCACCATGCCCACCACGACCCCAGCCAGCAGCAGCCGAAACGTGTGCTGCACGCCGCGCGCCAGCGCCAGCGTGAGCAGCACCGCGCCGACCGCACCCACAAAAGCCGCCCCCGTCAGACCCAAGCGCACCACCCAGGCCGCCGCAAAGGGCGACACCCCCAAACCCACCAGCGTCACGGCCACGGCGAGCGACGCACCCGCCGCGCTGCCGAGCAAAAACGGATCGGCCAGCGGATTGCGAAACAGGCCCTGGGCCACCGCCCCCGCCAGACCCAGCAGCGCACCGGCAGCCCATGCGCCGAGCGTGCGCGGGGCGCGGATGTCCCACACGATCTGCGCCGCCACCGGGTCGGCCAGCATGGCCCAAACCGGCTCCACACCGGTGCTGCCCACCCCCAAGCCCAGCAGCACCAGCACGGCAGCGGCGCCCATCAACACCCAGGCCAGCCAGGCGCTGCGGCTTTGATCGGTCGTGGCGTGCAGGGCACTGCCCGCCTTTGCAGGCGCTGCGGCGTGGGGGGATGCCGTCTGGGTCATCATGGTTGGGCGTAGCGCCGCAGGCAATCGGCCAGCAACCGCGCGCCTTCGGCCATGCGCGGCCCCGGGCGGATGATGGTGTCGGCCTCTGCGTTGCTGAACACACACATCTGGCCCCGACTCACCGCCCGGATGCGCGACCAGCCCGGCCGGTCGGTCAGGCCGGCAAAGTTGCGATCGCCCACCATGATCACGTCGGGGTTGGCGCGCACCACAAACTCGGGGTTTAGTTTCGGGAACGGCCCCAATTCAGCCGGCACGATGTTCTGCGCCCCCAGCCGTGCCAGCGTCTCGCCTATGAACGATGAAGCCCCGGCCGCAAAAGGCGCGCGGTTGACCTCAAAGTACACCCGTGTGCGCCGCACGCCGGGCGGCAATGACTGGGCGGCCGCCTGCACGGCGGCATCGATCTGGCGCCAGATGCGCTCGGCCTGGCCCGCAGGCAGGCCCAGCACCCGCGCCACCGTGCCCATCACCCGCTGCACGTCGGCATGGGTCTTGGGCTCTAGCGCCACCACCTTCAGACCCAGTGCCTCCAGCCGCTCGATGCCCCGGCTGGAGGTGGCCACCAGCACCACATCGGGCCGCAGCGCAACGATGGCCTCGATATTGGGGTCGATCCCACCCCCGACCCGTGGCAGCGCCTGCACCGCCGCCGGCCAGTTGGAAAACCGATCCACCCCCACCAGCCGGTGGCATTGCTGCAACTCGCACACCGTTTCGGTGAGCGAGGGCAGGATGGAGACCACGCGCTGTGGCGGGGCTGGCAGCAGCACGCTGCGACCGCGGTCGTCCGTGACTTGGATGGGCTGCGCCTGCGCCTGGCCCAGAAAAAAGACCATGAGCACGATGGCCCACCACAGCCACCGGGAAGATACGCGCAACGCAGCAGCCATCAAGCCCCACCTTTCACCTGCAGCGGGCAACCCGCCACCATCAGAGTGACGCGGTCCGCCCGCGCCGCCACCGCCTGGTTCAGGCGCCCAAGTTCGTCCACAAAGCGGCGCACAGGCGGCCCCAGCGGAATCACGCCCAAGCCAATTTCGTTGCCCACCAGCAGCACCGGACCGGGCAGACCGGTCAAGCTTAGGCACAGGTGCTCGATCAGCGCCTCGCTGTCGGCCAGCGGCTCCAAGCCCGGCGGCGGCATGATCGCTTGCGTCAGCCACAGCGTGAGGCAGTCCACCAACAGCAGCGTCTGCGGCGCGCTCTCGTGCCGCAGCGCCTGCGCCAACTCCCGCATCCGGTCCGGCCCTAGGCCCTGCCCGACCTCGCGCGTTTGCAAGCCCGGCACCCGCAGCGCCCGCTCGCGCCGGTGCCGATCGATGCGCTGGCGCATTTCCTCGTCGCCCGGCACGGCGGTAGCCAGCAGCAACGCGCGCCGCCCCGGTGCGCCCGCCAGCCACTGCTGCGCCCGCTGCTCGGCGCAGCGCGACTTGCCGCTTTTTTGGCCGCCGAGAATGAGTTCCAAACGCACCGCATCAGCCATATTGAATGCGCCACTGGTCAATTAAACGATGCAACTGCGCCACTCCATCGGTCAACGCCGCAGGACCGGGTTGCAGGATGTCGGCCGACTTGATTTCAAACAGTTGCCCGTTGCGCACGGCAGGCAGATCGGCCCAACCTGCACGAGCAGCCACCTTCTCGGCCCGAAACTTTTTGCCACACCAAGAACCGATGACCATGTCAGGGAGACGCCGCACGATCTCAGCCCCATCCGCAATGATGCGGTCTTTGCCCATGGGCTGCAGCGCCAGCTCGGCAAACACATCTTGGCCGCCCGCCAGCGTCAGCAGTTCCGAGACCCAGCGGATGGCACTGATGTGGGGCTCGTCCCATTCCTCGAAAAAAACCCTCGGGCGGCGCAAACCTGCGGCATCCTGTGCCGCGGCGGCCTGCGCAATCGCGTCGAGTTGGGCCTGCATGGCCGCGATGCGCTGCCGACCCTGCTCCACACAGCCCACCATGGCCGCCACTTGGTGCAGCATGGAGAAAATCCCGTCCACACTGCGCTGGTTGAACACGGTCACCTGCACCCCCGCGCGGATCAGCGCTGCCGCAATGTCCGCCTGCAGGTCGGAAAAACCCAACACGCAGTCTGGCTCCAGCGCCAGAATTTTGTCGATCTTCGCGCTCAGAAAAGCACTCACCTTGGGTTTTTCTTCCCGGGCCCGGCGCGGCCGCACCGTGTAGCCGCTGATGCCAACAATGCGCGCCTCCTGTCCGAGCAGGTAGAGCCACTCCGTGGTTTCTTCGGTCAAACACACAATGCGCTGAGGGCCGGGCAGATTCATGCGGCCTCCGGCAAAAACAGGTGCGCTGTCGCCTTGGGAGACGACGCAAACCATGCGTGAAAATAACTGGCTTGCAAGGCAGCACGGCGGTAAACCGCCTCGGGCCGCCCAAAGCGCCGCACAGGCTGGGTCTGCGCGGCTGGGGGGTGGGAGGTATCAACCGTTGAATAGTGAAAGCTGTGCCCGCGCAAGGCACCATGGGGTGTATCCCACTGCTGCGACCCCAGCGCCGCCAAGCGTGGCTGCACGGTGACTTCTCCGGGCAACAAACTCCACATGGCGTACCGACGACCGTCACCAAGCGTCAGTCCTTCAAACAGGGGCATCATGCCCCCGCATTCTGCCCACAGCGGTTTGCCCGCCGCCACATGAGCGGCCAAGCCATGCCGGGTGCGCTGCAGGCGGGCCAGCGATTCGGCATGCAGTTCTGGGTAGCCACCGGGCAACCAGACGGCGTCGCAGGGGGGTAGCGCATGGTCGGCCAAGGGCGAAAAGGCCACAACCCGCGCACCCAAGGCGCCCAGCGTTGCCAAATTGGCGGGATAAATGAAGCAAAAGGCCGCATCTTGGGCCACCGCCACCGTGCGACCAGCCAGCAGTTTCGGTATCTCGGGCGGTGCTTCGGCGGGCATGTCAAAACGCACCGCCCAACGCTGCCACTCCACAAAATCCAATTGACCCAAAGGCGTTGGGGCCAAGGCATCGGCCATGGCATCCAGCCTGGCCATGGCATCCGGCAGCTCGGTGGCGGCGGTCAGGCCCAAGTGCCGCTCTGGCAGGGCAAAAGCCGCATCCCAACGCAATGCGCCCAGCCAGCCCGCATGCAGTGGATTCTCGTGGTCAGCGGCCACTGAAGCCTGCAGCGCGTGGGCATGGCCATCGCTGGCCACCCGGTTAGCCAAGGCGCCCGCCCACTTCAACCCACCCTGATAGTGGCGCAAACCATGCACCAAGGCACCAAACGTCTTGGCCATGGCCGAGGCATCCACCACCGCCAGCACGGGAACGCCCAGCCTCTGCGCCAAATCAGCCGCGCTGGGTTCGCCGTCGAACAGGCCCATCACTCCCTCAATCAAAATCAGATCATTTTGCTCAGATGCGTGGCAAAGCCGTGCGCGCACATCGGCCTCGCCATTTACCCACAAATCCAAGTTGTCCACCGGCTGTCCGCTGGCCAGCGCCAGCCATTGGGGATCGAGAAAATCAAGGCCGCACTTGAATACCTGCACCCGCCGCCCGGCCCGCGCATGCAGACGCGCCAAGCCACAAGTGACGCTGGTCTTGCCCTGCCCCGATGCCGGGGCCGCGATCAAAAGAGCGGGACAGGTTGCCACTGGCTTTCAGCGCTGCGGCTGCCACGTCAGGCCGGCAAAGAGCGCGCGCCCGGGCTGGTTGTAGCCCAGCGCCGTTTCGTAGCGCTTGTCACCCACGTTGTTCAGGCGCAGTTGCAGCCGCCAGTCGCTAGACAACTGGTGCTCGGCGCTTAGGTCGAGCTTGCCGTAGCCCGGCAAGCGCTGGGTGTTGGCGGCGTCGTCGAAGCGCTCGCCCACCAGCAGGGCGTGGGCCCCAAACCACCAGGCGTCGCCCCAAGCCCGCTCCAGGCTCAGCGTCAACTGTTGCTCGGCGCGGCGCGGCAGTTGGCGCTCGAAGTTGGCCCCCGGGGTGCGGTTGCGCGCCTCCAGCAATTCCAGGTCGGAGCGCCAGCGCCAGTCGCCCGCGCTGCCTTGCCAGACCAGGTTCCAGCCGTCGATCTGCACCTGCGGCAGGTTGGCCACCGTCGGGGCTGCGGTGATGAAGCCGCGGATGCGCTGCTCGAAACGGGTCAGTTGCAGCGACTGGCTGCCAAATGCGTAGCTCAGCCCCAGCTCGCTGGAGCGACCGCGCTCGGGCTGGGTGGTGGGATTGCCAAACCCGGGCCAATACAACTGGTTGAAGCTCGGGGCCTTGAAACTGGTGCCGTGCGCGGCGCGCACGCGCCAGCCTTCGGCAAACTCAAAGGCATAGGCTAGCGAGCCGGTGTTGGCGGCACCAAATTGCGAGTTGTCGTCGCGCCGCGCACTGGCCTGCCAGGCGTGCGGCCCAGAGCTGCCTTGCAGACCCAGAAATACACCCTCGATGCGGCGTTCACGCACCGTGAAAGCGGTGCTGCTGTTGACCTGCTCGCGGGTGTGTTCCGCGCCCAGCGTCAGGGTGCCCAAGCCGGTCGGCTGGTCGTGTTGCAGCGTCCACTGCTGGCGCCGGGTGTCGATGTGCGAGGTGCGGGTTGCCGACATAAAATTGCGCGTGAGGTCGTCGGCGCGGTTCAGGTGCAAGTGGGTGCGCGCGCCAGCGGCCCAGGTGCGCTCTAGCCCGAGCCCGAGCACACGGGTGGTTGTCAAACCCCGCACCGCAAAGGCACCAGAGCCGGAATCGAAGGCGTTGTCGCCGCTGGCCAGCAAACCGTGAGCCGATAACTGCCACCCGGGCGCGAGCGCCAGCCGCACGCTGGCATCCAGCGCATCTTGCTCGAATCCGTCGGCATCCGGGTGGTGCGAACCAAACGGCACTGCCGGGTTGGTGGCCGAAAACCCATCCTCCCGCAGGCTGGAAACGCCGAAGCGGTAGCTCAGACCGCCCTGCCCGCCCGCCACGCCCAGCGCCACACTGCGCCGCCCGTAAGCACCCAAGCCCAGCTCGGCGTGGGGATGGAACCCTTCTTGGCCACGGCGGGTAAAAATCTGCACCACGCCGCCGACGGCATCGCTGCCGTAGAGCGCCGCCGCCGGCCCTTTGAGCACCTCGATGCGCTCGATCGCTGCCAGCGGCAGGTTGTCCCAATTCGGCGTGCCCAAGGTGGCGGAACCGTAGCGCACGCCGTCGATCAGCAGCAGCACATGGCGCCCTTCGGTGCCCCGGATGAACACGTTTGAGGCCTTGCCCAGCCCGCCGTTGCTGCTGATTTGCACCCCGGCGGCTTGTTGCAGCAAACCGGCCAAGGTTGCCCCTTGGGCCTGCTCGATGGCCGCCCGGTCGATCAGCACCACCTGGGCCGCCAACTGATCCGGCGGCACCGGAGTGCGCGTGGCCGTGACCACCACCGCCTCCAGTTCTGTGCCCTGCGCCACCGCACCAGACACCCCCAATGCTCCCGCCAAGCCCAAAACGGCCACGGGAATTGCGGCCGCATGGGCGCGCAGTTCAGACTTTTTCATAAAAATTGAAACACCACAGATAGGCCCGCGCCGCCATCCCCGGCAGCGCATGGGCGCAACGGCTCGCCGCCTTTGGCAGGCGCGAACCACCCCGTTGGCCGGTATCCGGGCTGGTGGAAACGACCGACGCCGCCTTCCCGGTTGCCCGCAGGGCATCCAGTGGCTGATAGGGGCGTGCAGCGGGGCTGGGCTCCAGATGGAAACCAGCCCGTCCACTTACCGTTGCGGGGGCAGCGCAGGTTGGGTTTGGGCCTAAATGGCCGCAACCCTCCTGCTTCCCGTTTAACCGCCGCGCCAGACTAGGCGCAGCGAGCACCAACAGTCGGCATTGTAAGGGCGTGAACCGGGCAGTAACGGGCCCGGGCAGCCTACAATGCAAGCTGTATGCCCGTCCAGACCTGTATCGACCACATTTCGGAGCGCGTCAACCGCCTGCTGTTGCGCCACGAGGAGTTGCTGCGTGCCAACCAGTCCTTGCAGCAGCAAGTCGAGGCGCTGCGCCAAGAGCGCGATGCGCTGCGCCTGCAGTCACAGGCCGTGCGCCAGCGCCTCGATGCCCTGATCGAGCAACTGCCCTCCGAGTCCGCCGACGGCCGCCCATGAATCAGCCCCCCATCAAGCAAATCGAAGTCCAGATCATGGCCCAGAGCTATCTGCTGGCCTGCCCCGTCAACGGCGAAGAGGCGCTGCGCGACGCCGTGACCAAGGTCGATGCCGCCATGTGCCGCATCCGCGATGCCGGCAAGGTGAAGGCGCGCGACCGCATTGCCGTGCTGGCCGCGCTCAACATTGCCTATGAGTTGCACCAAAAGGAGCTGGGCAACTTTCGCAACACCTCGTTTGGCCAGACCGAAGCGGGCGAATGGACCGACCCCCAAGATCGCCTGCAAGAAAACCGCCTGCAGCAGTTGCTCGAGCGCCTGGATCAGGCGCTGGTGCAGGGCGATCGGCCGCTTTAAGCGCATCAAGCCGCCCACAGGCCTAGCAGGTGCAACAACCCAATCTGCTGCACCGCGGCAAAGCCCTTGATGGCGCTCGGAAGCCTTGGCGGGTCTGTTTTTTGCGACTAGAATGCAGTTGTCTGCCGCCGTTGCCGGGCTTTATATTTCCTTGAACCAATGCTCTCTGAGCCCGGGCTTGGTACATTGTGCAGTGGGTGTGATCGTCTCGCGTCAGATGAACCCGAAGCTGCTCTGCCCTTGCCCACCTGAACCCCTCCGTTCAGGATGCCGGTCCGGTCCGGCGGCAGACACCTCTTTTTTATGGCGCGCCTAAGTTTCACATGACAGCCTTGTGCCGGGCTGCCCCTCCCCACCCCCACCACCCTTGTCTTTCTTCGCTGCGCTCGATCCGCTCCTAGTGCTGCAACTGCTGGCCCTTGGGCTCTGCGGCGGCTTTCTGGCCGGGCTGCTGGGCATAGGGGGCGGCATGGTGCTGGTGCCGTTTCTCACGGTCATCATCGCCAACCAGGGCGTCGAAGCCGGCTTGGCGGTCAAAATGGCGATCGCCACCGGCATGGCCACCATCGTCTTCACCTCGCTTTCGAGCGTGCGCGCGCACCACCGGCGCGGGGCGGTGCGCTGGGACATCGTGCGCCGCCTGGCGCCCGGCATTGTGCTGGGTGCGGCGCTGGCCAGCTTGGGCGTATTTGCCGCCTTGGGTGGCCAAGCCTTGGCCTTGGTGTTTGCCATTTTCGTGGCGTTTTCAGCCACCCAGATGTGGCTCGACAAAAAACCTTCTGCCAGCCGCACCCTGCCCGGCCCCACGGGCCAGTTGGCCGCAGGTGGCGGGATCGGCTTTGTCTCTGGCCTGGTCGGTGCGGGCGGCGGCTTCATCAGCGTGCCGTTTCTGGTCTGGTGCAACGTCACCATGCACCAGGCGGTGGCCACCAGCGCCGCACTGGGCTTTCCGATCGCGCTGGCCAATTCAGCCGGCTATGCGCTGGCCGGGCAAAGGGTGGCCGGCTTGCCCGACGCCTCTTTGGGCTATATTTTTCTGCCCGCCCTGTTGGTGATTGCGCTGGCCAGCGTGCTGGGCGCGCCATTGGGCGCACGGGCGGCGCATGCGCTACCGGTCAAACCCCTCAAGCGCCTGTTTGCGCTGGTGCTCTACGCGCTGGCGGCGTTCATGCTCTACCAAGGCCTGCGCGCTGCCTGAGCCGAGCGGCCTTGCCGCAGCGCGCACAATGACAAAAAAATTACCGCTTCGTGTCGGCCAAATGGCCCACTTTGGGTTTAGGATGCCAAGGCGCTGCGCATGGCAATATGCCGCTGTCGTAGCGAAGACCAACCCACAGAAGGATTCAACAAATGGCAACTGCGAAAAAAGCTCCTGCTGCGAAGGCTCCCACCACAAAGGCCGCTGCCGCCCAAGCACCCAGCGCCGCTGCGCCGGCTGCAAAAGCCCCTGCCAAAGCGGCCGCCCCCAAAGCGGCAGCCGCCAAGGCCAGCGCCCCTGCTGCTGCCGCTGCACCCGCCAAGCGCACCCCCAACGCGGCCTTCATGAAGCCCATGACCCCCAGCGCGGCCTTGGCTGCCGTGATCGGCAGCAAACCCATGCCGCGCACCGAAGTGACCAAAAAGGTGTGGGAATACATCAAAAAGCACAAGCTGCAAGACGCCGCCAACAAGCGCATGATCAACGCCGACGCCAAGCTCAAGCCGATTTTCGACAAGCCTCAGGTGTCGATGTTTGAGATGACCAAGCTGATCAGCACGCAACTGTCCTGATCGGCCCAGCCCCCTCAGCAGCCCGGCGCCCCACCTGCCGCCGCACCTTCATGCAGCGGCGTCGTGGTGCTGGAGCGCCAATCCGCGCTGGCTGTAATGGCGCCAGCGCAGTCGTGCGGCTTGCTTGAGTGCCTCGTCCTGCGGCACGATTTCGATCAGGCGCTGGAAGCGCTCGAAACCCTCGGGCACCGGCTCCAGCAGGTTGATCAGCAGCGGCCAGTCGCTGGCTTGCGGCACCAACTGGTCCGACAGCACCACCGGCGCGCGCTGCCACAGGTGCGCAGGCAAGTCCCCCGGCCCCGACTCTTCGGCCTTGGTCGATGCGTGGCGCGCGTGGGCGATGAACTCTTCTGGGGCAAAGGTCCAAAGCGCGGCGTCGAGCTCGTGCGCCAGCGCCGGCGGCAACAAGACCCACGCACGCTGGCCGGCATGGGTGGCCTTGCGCAACAAGCGGCATAGGTAAGCCACCGGGGTCGGCACGTTGAAGTGAAAAGCAATCGTGTTCATCGCGCGAGCGTGGCCGTTGCGGCCTCAGCAGCCGACCACGGGGTGGACTTGACTGGCAACCCCATCAGCGCTTGCGCCGCTTGGCGCCTGCGGCGGCTTGGGGCGCCTGAGCCGATTCCTTGGCCATGCGCGCCGCCTCGTCGAGCAGGTACTGCAGCAGCAGCGCCACCGGGCGGCCGGTGGCGCCCTTGGCTGCGCCGCCCTTCCAGGCCACGCCAGCGATGTCCAGGTGCGCCCACGCTTGCTCGGGGGCCACGAATTTTTGCAGGAACTTGGCCGCCGTCACCGAACCGGCCGGGCGGCCAGCAATGTTGGCCATGTCGGCGAAGTTGGACTTCAGGCCTTCTTCGTATTCGTCGTCAAGCGGCATGCGCCAGCAGGGGTCGAGCGTGGCATCGCCCGCCGCTTGCAAGGCCTGCGCCAACTCGTCGCGGTTGCTGTAGAGGCCGGCACGCAGATTCCCCAGCGCAATCACGCAAGCCCCGGTGAGGGTGGCCACGTCGATCAGGGCGCGCGGCTTGAAGCGCTCCGCGTAGGTGAGCGCGTCGCACAAAATCAGCCGCCCCTCGGCGTCGGTGTTGAGGATTTCGATGGTCTGCCCGCTCAGGCTGGTGACCACATCGCCGGGCTTGACGGCGCGCCCGTCGGGCATGTTTTCGCAGCAGGGCACCAGCCCGACCACGTTGAGCGCCGGTTGCAGCTCGGCCAGCGCCACGAAGGTGCCCAGCACGGCGGCGGCACCGCTCATGTCGAACTTCATTTCGTCCATCTCGGGGCCGGGCTTGAGGCTGATGCCCCCGGTGTCGAAAGTAATGCCCTTACCCACCAGCACCACCGGCGCGCTGGCCTTGGGGGCGCCTTGGTAGCGCAGCACGATGAAGCGCAGCGGCTCCTCGGCGCCTTGGGCCACCGCCAGATAGGCCCCCATGCCCAACTTGGTCACGTCTTGCGGGCCCAACACCTCGACTTGCAAGCGCTTGCCCTGCGCCAACTGCTGCGCCGCCTCGGCCAGCAAGGTGGGGGTGGCGTGGTTGGGGGGGCGGTTGGCCCACTCCTTGGCCCATTCCACCGCCTTGACCGTGGCCCGGGCTTGGGCAAAGGCGCCTTGCAAGGCGGTGGCGTCGTGCACCCCGACCAGCACGTGTTGCAAGCTGCGCGGCTGCGCCTTGGATTTGGTGGTGGTGTAGCTGTAGCTGGCATCGGCTGTGGCTTGCAGCAGCGCCGCCAGCGCCCCGGCGCTGACCTCACCGGCCCACAGCAACAAGCGCTTGTTGCTGCCGAGCTTGAGCGCACCCACCGCCGCCAGCACCGCCTTGCGCGTGGCGGCCGGGCTGGCGTCGCCGCTGCGCACCAGCGCCACCTTGCGCGCCTGCACCCCGGGCAGGCGGTGTGCCAGCAGCAGGCTGCCCACTGCCTTGTCGATGTCGGCGTCGGCCACGGCCGCAGTGGCCCAGCGCATCAGGGCGTCGTCTGGGGCCGCTGAGGCGGTTACCGCATCGGCCGCATCGGGCCAGAGCACGATCAGCGCATCGGCTTCTTGGGTGGCGACCTGGGACAAGTGCAGCGATTTCAGTTCAAAGTCCATAATCGGGGTTCAAGTGGTTATTTGACGATGTTATTCCATTCTTCCCTGCGCCGTGAACTGGCGCGCAGTTTTGGCGCCACGCTGCTGGTGCTGCTGGTGATCGTCGTCACCATGCTGCTCATCCGCACCCTCGGCCAAGCCGACCAAGGCCGCGTCAATCCGCAGGAAATTGTGCTGGTCCTGACCTACACCGTGGTGGGCCGGCTGCCGATCGTGCTCACCCTCGCCCTGTTCATTGCCGTGGCCTCGACGCTGACGCGCATGCACCGCGAGAGCGAAATGGTGATCTGGTACTCCAGCGGCCGTGGCCTGGCGGCTTTTCTGAGGCCGGTGTTCCACTTTGCCTGGCCGGTGCTGGCGGTGATCGCCCTGATGGTGCTGCTGGTCTGGCCGTGGGCCAACCAGCAAGCCGAGCAGTTGCGCGACCGCTTTCAGCAACGCGGCGCGCTTGAGCGGGTGCAAGCTGGGCAGTTCATGGAAAGCGCCGACGGGCGGCGCGTGTTCTTCATCGAGCAAGACCCACAGCAGCCCACCATGGCGCGCAACATCTTTGTCTACAGCACCGAAACCGATGGCAGCCGCATCTTGATCAGCGCCGCCAGCGGGCACCTTGAGTCGATCAAGCAGCAGCAGTGGCTGCAGGTGAACCATGGGCAGCGCCTGCTCTTCGATCGACCGGACCAGCCCGGCCAGGTGCAGGTGAGTGAGTTTGCCAGCTACCGCATCCTGCTCGACCAACCGGCCCTGCCCGCCGGGGTGGCGCACGGGCTCAAGTCGCGCCCCACCTGGACCCTGATCGCCGACCCCACCCCGGCCAACCAAGGCGAGCTGGCGTGGCGGCTCGGGCTGGCGCTGGCGGCGTTCAACTTTGTGCTGATGGCGCTGGCGCTGGCCACCAGCAACCCGCGCGCCAACAAAAGCGGCAACGTGTTGTTCCTGCTGTTTGGCTTCATTTTTTACTACAACCTGATGACCATGGGGCAGCGCTGGATCGGCACCGGCGAGGTTTCCGCCTTGGCCTTTATGCTGGCCCTGCACGGCGGCGTGGGGGCCGCTTGCGTGCTCTGGCTGGCCAAACGGCACTGGGGCTGGGAGCTGAACTGGACCCGGCTGGGGTGGCGCGGAGCCCGCGCATGAGAACGCTGCGCAAACTGATCTACGGCGAGCTGCTGTGGGCGATTGGCTTTGTGGCGCTGGCTTTTTTGGCGCTGTTTGCCTTCTTTGACCTGATCGAAGAGCTGCCCGCGCTCGGCCAGCGCTCGCCGCTCGACCCGGCGCTCGAGTACGGCCTGGCGCAAGCCCTGCTCTATGTGGGCTTGTTGCTGCCCAGCCGCCTGTACGAGCTGCTGCCGATTGCGGTGCTGATCGGCTCGGTGTTTGGCTTGGTGCGCTTGGCGCAAAGTTCCGAGTTCACCATTTTGCGCACCAGCGGGTTTGGGCCGGGCCGAGCCTTGCGGCAGATGCTGGTGCTCGGCGCGGCCTTTGCGGCCCTCACCTTCGTGCTGGGCGATTATGTGGCGCCCTGGACCGATCGCCAGGCGCAGCGGCTGAAGGCGGTTTATGAGGGCCCGCTGAGCCTCGGGCAGACCGGTGCCTGGCTCAAAGAACGCACCGAAGGGCATCAGGTGTCGGTCAATGTGGCGGCGCTGGAGGGCTCACAAGGCTTGCTGGGCGTGCGGCTGTTTGAGTTCGACGCCGAGGGGCGGGTCACGCGCACCCTGACTGCTGCCCGCGCCACCGTGGTGCCTGAGCGTGGGCTGTGGACCTTGCAGCAGGTGCAACTGCACCAGTTCGACACCCAAGCCAGCCCGCCGCGCCTGATTGCGCAGCAACTGCCCAGCTTGGAATGGCCCACTGGCCTGAGCGCCGACATGGTTTCGGTGGCCTTGCTGCGCCCCGATCGCATGAGCACCTGGGGCCTGTACCGCTACATCGAACACCTGCAAGCCAACCAACAGGCCACCCAACGCTACGAAATCGAGCTCTGGCGCAAGCTGTTTTTCCCCTTGAGCTGCCTGGTGATGGTGGTGCTGGCGCTGCCCTTTGCCTACCTGCATTTCCGCTCCAAAGGGCTGGCGGCCTACGTCTTTGCCGGCGTCATGCTGGGCTTGAGTTTCGTGTTGCTGAGCAATATGTTTGGCTACGTCGGCAACCTGCTGGCGTGGCGACCGTGGTTGGCGGCGGCCGCGCCCTCGCTGCTGTATTCGGTGGCCTCGCTGGGGGCCTTTGGCTGGCTGGTGTTGCGGCGTTAGCGCGCCCAAGGCCTTATTCAAATGGATGCAAGCTTATGTTGGGTGTGATCGTATTGGCGCACGGCTCGCGCGACCCGCAGTGGTTCGGGCCCATCGAGGCGGTGGCGCAGGCCGTGGCCGCCCGGGCGCCGCAGAGCCCGGTGCGCTGCGCCTACTTGGAGCTGTGCGGCCCCAGCCTGCCCGAAGCCGCCGCCGAACTGGTGGCCGCCGGGGCCACCACGCTGCGCGTGCTGCCCTTGTTTTTCGGCCTGGGCAAACACGCCAGACAAGACCTGCCGCTGCTGGCCGAGGAACTGCAGCAATCGCACCCGGCGGTGCGCTTTGAGTGGCTGCCCACGCCCACCGAGCAGCCGCGCTTGCTGGCGCTGCTGGCCGAACTGGCCGTGGCAGAATCCCCGCCATGAATCTGCACCAGTTCCGTTTCGCCCAAGAGGCGGTGCGCCGCAACCTCAACCTGACCGAAGCGGCCAAGGCGCTGCACACCTCGCAACCCGGCGTCTCCAAGGCCATCTTGGAGCTTGAAGACGAGCTCGGCATCGACATTTTTGCCCGCCACGGCAAGCGCATCAAGCGCGTCACCGAGCCGGGGCAGCAGGTGCTGCGCAGCATCGAAATCATTCTGCGCGAGGTCAACAACCTGAAACGCATCGGGGCCCAGTACGCGGCCCAAGACAGCGGCGCGCTCAGCATCGCCGCCACCCACACCCAAGCGCGCTACGTGCTGCCGGCTGCGGTGGCCAAGCTGCGCCACGCCTACCCCAAGGTCTCGATCAGCCTGCACCAGGGCGCGCCCGAGCAGGTGGCGCGCATGCTGCTCGACGACGTGGCCGACATCGGCATCGCAACCGAGGCCTTGAGCGACCACCCCGAGCTCATCACCCTGCCCTGCTACGACTGGCAGCACACGCTGGTGCTGCCCGTGGGGCACCCGCTGCTAGAACGCGAGCGCATCGCACTCGAAGACTTGGCTCAGGTGCCGCTGATCACCTACCACCCCTCCTACACCGGCCGCACCCGCATCGACACCGCCTTTGCCCAGCGCCAGCTCAAACCCCACATCGTGCTCGATGCGATCGACTCCGACGTCATCAAGACCTACGTCAAGCTCGGGCTGGGGGTGGGCATCGTGGCAGAAATGGCCATGCAGGGCGATGAACGCAGCCCGGATCTGGTGGCGCGTCCAGTCGGCTATCTGTTTGGCCAGAACGTGAGCCGGGTGGCGTTCAAGCGCGGGGCCTATTTGCGCCAGTTCGTGCTGCGCTTTGCCGAGTTTTTGAGCGAGCGCCTGTCGCGCGAGCTCATCAACAAGGCCATGCTGGGCGGCGGCACAGATTTTGAACTGTGAGCCCGCTCATGCCTGCCATCGAACCCCGTCCAGAGCCTGCCGCCGCCCCGCACACGCCGGCCGTTCGCAGCCGCCTGCCCGCCGTGGGCACGACCATTTTTACCGTGATGTCGGCGCTGGCCAACGAGTGCGGAGCTGTCAACCTCGGCCAGGGCTTCCCCGATTTCGACTGCGATGCGCGCCTGCTCGATGCGGTGAACGACGCACTGCGCGCCGGCCACAACCAGTATCCGCCCATGGCCGGCGTGCCCGCCTTGCGCCAGGCGCTGGCACGCAAGACCGAGGCGCTGTACGGCCGCCACTACGACCCCGAGCGCGAAATCACCGTCACCGCCGGGGCCACGCAAGCCATTTTCAGCGCCATTTTGGCCGTGGTGCAGCCGGGCGACGAGGTGATCGTGCTCGACCCCTGCTACGACAGCTACGTGCCCAATATCGAACTGGCGGGCGGCGTGGCGGTGCGGGTGCCGCTGCGCGCCGATTTTGGGCCCGACCTGGACGCCATCGCCGCCGCCATCGGCCCACGCACCCGGGCCTTGCTCATCAACAGCCCGCACAACCCCAGCGGCCGCGTCTGGCCGCGCGCCGATATGCTGCGCTTGCAGGAGCTGCTGGCACCGACCGAGGTGATCTTGATCAGCGACGAGGTCTATGAGCACATGGTGTTTGATGGCCAATTGCACCAGAGCGCGGCGCGCTTTCCTGGCTTGGCGGCGCGCGCCTTGGTGGTGAGCAGCTTTGGCAAGACCTTGCACGTGACGGGCTGGAAGGTGGGCAGCGTGCTGGCCCCGGCGCCGCTGATGACCGAGTTTCGCAAGGTGCACCAGTTCAATGTGTTCACCGTGAATACGCCGATGCAGCACGCGCTGGCGGCCTATTTGGCGGATCCGGCTCCCTACTTGCAGTTGCCCGAGTTTTACGCCGCCAAGCGCGACCGCTTTCGCGCTGGGCTGGCGCGCACGCGCTTTGAGCTGCTGCCCTGCGAAGGCACCTATTTTCAGTGTGTGCGCTACGCCCATTTGGCGGTGCCCGAGCGCGACTTGCCCGAGGCCGAGTTCTGCCGCTGGCTGACGCGCACGATCGGTGTCGCCGCCATTCCGCTGTCGGCCTTTTACGGCGACGGCCGCGAGCAGCGCCTGATCCGCTTTTGCTTTGCCAAGCGCGAGGCCACGCTGGATGGGGCGCTGCAGCGGCTGGCGCGCTTGTGAGTGCCCGCGGCGGCGACAGCGGCGGCGGCAGCGGTGGCTTCAAGCCGCCAGTTGCGCCCAGAGCTTGTCCAGCCGCTTAACGCTCACCGGCTGCGGGGTGCGCAGCTCCTGCGCAAACAGGCTCACGCGCAGTTCCTCCAGCAGCCAGCGCAGTTCGTCCAGGCGCGCATCGGGCACCCCCTTGCGCTCGGCCAGCAAGCGCGCATAGCGCTGCTCTTGGGCGCGCACGGTGGCCGTGTGCGCGGCGTCGCGCGCCGGGTCGGCGCGCAGCTTGTCGAGCCGCAGAAAAATCGCCTTCAGGTAGCGTGGCAGGTGTTGCAGCGCCGCCCACGGCGTGTCGGCCAGAAAACGCGGTCCCACTAGGCGCTGCAACTGCTCGCGGGCATCGGCCAGCGGCTGCGCCTCGAACTTGCCCTCCTTGAGCTTGCGCACCACGGCGGCGTATTCGACCAGCACGGCCGCCCCCTGGCGCGCCACTTCCTGCGCGATCAGCCCCAGGCGGCCGCGCCCTTGATCCAGGCGCTGCTGGAACTCGGCGGCGTTGCGCGGCCACGGCTCGGCCATGAAGGCGCGCTCCAGCGCCACCTCGATGATCTGGCCACGCAGCTCCTCCAGCGAGCCCAGCGCCAGGTACGACACCGCCATTTGCTGCAAGCCGGGCAGGCTTTTTTCCAGTTGCTTGAGCGCCTCGCGCAGTTGCAGCGCAAACAGCCGCCGCAGCCCCGCGCGGTGCTTGCGCGCCGCCGCCTCGGGCTCGTCATAGACCGCCAAGGTCACGGCATCGCCCGCGTCGAGCAGGGCCGGAAAGCCGATCACGGTGTGCCCGCCGCTGGCCAGCTCCATCAGCTCGGGCCAGTCGCCAAAGGTCCAGGCGCGGTAGCGCTCGGTGGCGGCGGGGGCGGGGGCTGGGGCGGCGGCGGGGGCGCTGGGAGCGGCGGGCTGGCTGCGCCGGGCTGACTGGGCTTGGGCGGCTTGGGCAGATTGGCCTTGGGTGCCTGGCGCGGCTGGCGGCGGACGCTGGGCCGACTGGGCGCGGGCCGGCGGCGCGGAAGCGGCTGGGCTGGCGGCAGAACGCCCCGCAGGCGGCAGCGAAGCTGGCACCGCCGCCACGCCCACTGCCGCACCCGCACCCGCACCCGATCCTGCCCCTGCCCCCACCCGCGCCGCCAGTTGCAAGCCCGCCAGCGCCTGGAAGGCCCCACGCGCTTGTGCGCCCAGCTCGGCTTTGAGGGCGGCCAGGCTGCGCCCTTGGCCGAGCTGGCGCCCGTGTTCATCGAGCACGCGCAGGTGCATAAAGTGGTGCGCGGGCAGCATGTCGAGCTTGAAGTCGCTGCGCTTCACATCCAGCCCGGTGCGCGTGCGCACGCGCGCCAGCAGCGCCTCCATCAAACTGCCTTGGGCCCAGTGCCCGGGCTGGCACAGCTCCGTGGCCAGTTGCTCGGCGGTCTCGGCCAGCGGCAGCAGGCGCGCGCGCGGCTTTTGCGGCAGGCTCTTGAGCAGGGCGCTGATTTTGTCTTTGAGCATGCCCGGAACCAGCCATTCGCAGCGCTCCTCGCTGGCCTGGTTGAGCACAAAAATCGGCAGCGCCACGCTCAGGCCGTCGCGCGCATCGCCCGGCTGGTGCAGGTAGCTGGCGGCGCATTCGGTGCCCCCGAGCGCCAACGTGGGCGGAAAGGCTAGGCTGGTCACGCCCGCGGCCTGGTGCCGCATCAGCTCCTCGCGCTTGAGGCGCAGCAAATCGGGCTGCTGGCGCACCTGGGCGCGGTACCAGCGCTCCAGCTCCTGCCCGCTGCTCATGTCGGGCGGCAACTGGCTGTCGTAGAAGGCGTAGATCAGCTCCTCATCGACCAGCACATCCTGGCGGCGCGACTTGTGCTCTAGCGCCTGCACCTGCGCCAGCACCTGGCGGTTGGCGGCCAAAAACGGCAGGCGGCGCTCGAAATCGGGCGGCCACACCTCGTCTTCCAAGGCCGCCACCAGCGCCTGGCGGATAAAGATCGAGCGCGCCCCGCTGGGATCGACGCGCGCGTAATCGACCCGGCGCTGGCTGTAGATCAGCAAGCCGTAGAGCGTGGCGCGCTCGGAGGCCACCACCCGGCAGGCGTTTTTCTCCCAGCGCGGATCGAGCACCTGCTTGCTCAGCAAATGCGCGCCCACCTGCTCCAGCCACTGCGGCTCGATGGCGGCAATGCCACGGCCAAACAGGCGCGAGGTCTCTACCAGCTCGGCGCACACGATCCAGCGCCCCGGCTTTTTGCTTAAATGCGCGCCCGGATGCGGGTAATAGCGAATGCCGCGCGCACCCTGGTAATGCGCCTCGCTCTCGTGCTTGCAGCCCACGTGCCCGAGCAGCCCGGCCAGCAGCGCCAGGTGCAACTGCTCATAACTGGCCGGGGCCGTGTTGAGCTTCCAGCCGTGCTCGGCCACCACGGTGTGCAACTGGCTGTGGATGTCGCGCCACTCGCGCACCCGGCGCGGGTTCAGGTAGTGCTGGCGCAGCAGCGCCTCGTACTGGCGCTGGCTGGGCTTATGCTGCGGCGCAGCCAGAGCCAATCCTGCGGCATCGGCCAAGCCCTGATCGGGCCGCGCCGCCAGCCTGGGGCCAGCCGAGCGCCCACGGGGCCTGCTGGCGCCAGCACCAGCAGCCTGGGCCGACGGAGCCACCGCAAGCGCCGCGCTTTCAGCGGGGGGCGCTGCGGCCGCGCTGGGTTTGCCGCTGCGCGCCTGCTCCAGCCAGCGCCAGAGCTTGAGGTAGCCCACGAACTCGCTCTTGTCGTCGTCGAAGGCGGCGTGCGCCCGGTCGGCCTGCGCCTGCGCCTGCAAGGGGCGGTCGCGCACATCCTGCACCGTGAGCGCGCTGGCCAGCACCAGCACCTCGTCAAGCGCGTGGCGCTCGCGCGCCTCCAGAATCATGCGCCCCACGCGCGGGTCCAGTGGCAGGCGCGCCAGCTCGGTGCCCAGTGCCGTGAGTTGCAAACCCTCGTCGAGCGCGCCCAGCTCTTGCAGCAACTGGTAGCCGTCGGTAATGGCGCGCTGCGAGGGCGCCTCCAGAAACGGAAAATCCTCCACCGCCCCCAGCCGCAGCGACTTCATGCGCAAAATCACCGCCGCCAGCGAGGAGCGCAAAATCTCCGGGTCGCCAAAGCGCGGCCGCGCCAGGTAATCGGCCTCGTCGTAGAGGCGGATGCAGACGCCGTCGGCCACCCGACCACAGCGCCCAGCGCGCTGGTTGGCCGCCGCCTGGCTGATCGGCTCGACCAGCAACTGCTCGACCTTGCTGCGCAGGCTGTAGCGTTTCACGCGCGCCCGGCCCGAGTCGATCACGTAACGGATGCCGGGCACGGTGAGCGAGGTTTCGGCCACGTTGGTCGCCAGCACGATGCGCCGCGCGCCGCTGGGCCGGAAGATGCGCTCTTGCTCGCCCTGGCTCAGGCGCGCAAACAGCGGCAGCACCTCGGTCTGGCGCAGCACCGGCTGGTGGCTCAGGTGCTGGCGCAGGTGGTCGGCGCATTCGCGGATTTCGCGCTCGCCGGGCAAAAACACCAGCACGTCGCCAGCCAGCGCGCCGCCGCGCCAGAGCTCGTCCACGGCGTCGGCAATGGCTTCGTTGAGGCCGTAGTCGCGGCTTTCCTCAAAGGGGCGGTAGCGCTGCTCCACCGCAAAGCTGCGGCCCTCCACATTGAGCACCGGCGCCGGCCCCTGGGCCGACTCGAAGTGGCGCGCAAAGCGCTCGGCGTCGATGGTGGCCGAGGTGATGATCACCTTCAGGTCCGGCCGGCGCGGCAAAATCTGGCGCAGGTAGCCGAGCAAAAAATCGATGTTCAGGCTGCGCTCGTGCGCCTCATCGATGATCAGCGTGTCGTAGGCCTGCAGCAGCGGGTCGGTCTGGGTTTCGGCCAGCAAAATGCCGTCGGTCATGAGCTTGATCGAGGCCCCGGGGCTGAGCCGGTCCTGGAAGCGCACCTTGTAGCCCACCACCTCGCCCAGCGCCGTGCCGAGCTCTTGCGCAATGCGGCTGGCCACCGAACTGGCGGCGATGCGGCGCGGCTGGGTGTGGCCGATCAAGCGCCCGCGCTCGCCCGGGCGGGCGTGCAGGCGGCCGCGCCCCATGCCCAGCGCGATCTTGGGCAACTGGGTGGTTTTGCCGGAACCGGTCTCGCCGCACACCACGATCACCTGGTGCGCGCGCAAGGCGGCTTCGATCGCCTGGCGCTGGGCGCTTACAGGCAGGGATTCGGGAAACTCGATAATCAAGGCGCGGGCGGCTCACGTGCAAAATGGGGGCCGCCCGATTATCCCCGCAGTGGCCTCGGCTTGGGATGTGGGCTGTGGCGTATGCTTGGCTGGCGTATGCTTGCGCCCAGCCGCCCCAAGCGCCGCCCCTTGCACCGCCCGCGTTTCACTGCCCGCGTCCTACAGCCCCAGCCGCCCAAGCCTCAACCGCCCATGTCCACGGTCTTTAATTTCACCTTCGTGCCCTGGTTTCGCTCGGTGGCACCCTATATCCACAAGTTTCGCAACCAGACCTTTGTGGTCGGCATTGCAGGCGAGGCCATAGCGGCGGGCAAGCTGCCCAATCTGGCGCAGGATTTGGCCCTCATTCAGAGCATGGGCGTGCGCATCGTGCTGGTGCATGGTTTCAGGCCGCAGGTCAACGAGCAGTTGCGCGCCAAGGGGCACCCATCGCGCACCCACCTGGGGATGCGCATCACCGACGAAGTGGCGCTGGACTGCGCCCAAGAGGCCGCCGGGCAGTTGCGCTACGAGATCGAGGCCGCCTTCAGCCAGGGCCTGCCCAACACCCCCATGGCCGGGGCCACGGTGCGCGTGCTCTCGGGCAACTTCATCACCGCGCAGCCGGTGGGGGTGATCGATGGCATCGACTTCCAGCACACCGGCCAGGTGCGGCGGGTCGATGTGGCCGGGCTGATGCGCACCCTCGACATGGGGGCGATGGTGCTGCTGTCGCCCTTTGGTTTCTCGCCCACCGGCGAGGCCTTCAACCTGAACATGGAGGAAGTGGCCACCAGCGTGGCCATTGCCTTGCAGGCCGACAAGCTGCTGTTCATCACCGAGGTGCCGGGCATCCGCGTGCAGCCCCACGAAGCGGCCAGCCCCGACAACCCGATCGACACCGAACTGCCGCTGGCGCAGGCCGAGCAAATTTTGGCCGCTTGCGGCCCGGCCTTGCAACCCAGCGACACCGGCTTTTATTTGCAATACTGCGTGCGCGCCTGCAAGGGCGGGGTAGAGCGCAGCCACATCTTGCCCTTTGCCGTCGATGGGGCGCTGCTGCTGGAGGTGTACGTGCACGACGGCATCGGCACCATGGTGGTCGATGAAAAGCTCGAAAGCCTGCGCGAAGCCAGCGCCGACGACGTGGGCGGCATCCTGCAACTGATCGAGCCTTTCGAAAAAGACGGCACCCTGGTCAAGCGCAGCCGCACCGAAATTGAGCGCGACATCGCCAACTACACCCTGATCGAGCACGACGGCGTGATTTTTGGCTGCGCCGCGCTCTACCCCTACCCCGAGGCCAAGACCGCCGAAATGGCCGCGCTCACCGTCTCACCGCACTCGCAGGGCCAGGGCGACGGCGAAAAGCTGCTCAAGCGCATCGAGCAGCGCGCGCGCCTGCTGGGGCTAGAGAGCCTCTTTGTGCTCACCACGCGCACCATGCACTGGTTCATCAAGCGCGGCTTTGCGCCGGTCGATGCCGAGTGGCTGCCCGAGGCACGCAAGCGCAAATACAACTGGGACCGGCGCAGCCGGGTGCTGGTCAAGCGGCTGCACTGATGGGCGGTAGGCGCTGTAGCGCCCCTAGGGCCCACTCGGGACGCAAAAAAACCGCCCAGCTGACGCAGGGCGGTTTGTTTTGGCGCCACTCTTGCAGGCAGCGCCAACCCAATGGGCTCGGGAATTAACGAGCCGGGGCAGCAGGAGCGGCAGGAGCAGCAGGAGCTGCAGCATCAGCCGGGGCAGCAGGAGCGGCCGGTGCTGGCTCAGGAGCCGGTGCCGGAGCAGGAGCCGGTGCTGGCTCAGGAGCCGGTGCTGGTGCCGGAGCAGGTGCGGGAGCCGGCGGGGTGGCTTGCGGGCCGCAAGCGGTCAGGGCGGCGGCGGCGAACAGGGCGGCGAGCAGGACGGAGATTTTCATATGGTTTCAACTAGAAGGAGGTGGCGATCTGGGTTTTTGCCTCGGCACACACCTAGCCCACATTGCGAGCCCAAGGCGCAGCCACTGGCGGCTGGAATCGAAGGGTAAACCCTAAAATTTCCTAGCAGTCTTAATGATAATACAAAGCAGAAAAAGCCGCTGAGGCACGCAAAAAATTACCCCGGAAGGCCATGCATTGTTGCCAAAAAGCAACAAACTGGCCAACATGGGGCCACACAAGGGTTCTGCCCAAGCTTTTTAATCGGTGCTTGCTGCCACTGGCTGCACGTGCAGCCAACCCGCCTGCTGCCACTCGGCCAACTGCTCTTGCACCGGCGCACTGGCGCGGCGCACTTGCGCGGCACTGAGGGCGCGCCGGTCAGCCAGCTCGTGCAGCAGACGCGCATCCTTGCCACTGGCGCACCAGGCTTCGCCGTTGACGTACACATGCTCCGCGTCATACAACATGCGCGTGCATTTGTCCAATGCCACCGCCCCGGGCTGCCAAGGCTGCTGCGGCGCGCTGAAGCAAACCAAGGGCTTGGGCTCGCTCAACACCTCGCCCAGAGCCAGACGCAGCCCCACCTTGTCGCGCAACAGGCGCTTGAGCGCGTCGCGGGCAAAGTCGACCAAGGCCTCGGGCACGGCGGCGGGTGTGGCCGTGGCAGCCTGGTTGCGGTCGCGGTACAGGCGCTCGTCGGCGCATTCATCGGCCAGACGCTGCACCAGCTCGGCCGCCAGCCCACCGCGCTGGGGCACCCGAAAACCCACCGAATAGGTCATGCAGCCGCCATCGAGCGCTACCCCATCGTGCGCCCACTGCGGCGGCAGGTAGAGCATGTCGCCGGGCTCCAGCACCCACTCTTGCTCGGGCTCGAAATGCTGCAAAATTTTCAGCGGCTTGTCGGGCTGCAGGCTCAAATCTTTCTGGCGCCCGATGCGCCAGCGCCGCCGTCCGCTGGCTTGCAGCAAAAATACATCGTAGCTGTCGAAATGCGGCCCCACGCCACCGCCCTCACTGGCCCAGGAGATCATCAGATCGTCCAGCCTTGCGTCGGGCACGAAGCGAAAGCGCTGCAGCAACTGGTGCACGGCGTCGTGGTGCAAGTCCACCCCCTGCACCAGCAGCGTCCAGGCGGCTTGCTTGAGCGGCGGCAGTTGGCGGCGCTCGAAGGGGCCTTGGGCCAGGCTCCAGTCCTCGCCCTGGCGCACGATCAGGCGCGACTCCACCTGCGCCGACTGCGCCAGCGCAAACAGCTCGGAGCGCTCAAGCAACGGGGCAAAGCCGGGGATGGCTTGGCGAATCAGCAGCGGTTTTTTTTGCCAATGGCGGCGCATGAACTGCTGTGGCGTCAGCCCCCCGAGCAAGGGCGTGGGAGCATCGGGCGCGGTGGCCGCGTGCGGGTTTTGAGGGTGCAAAGTCATGGGACAATTGTGCAATGAAAATCACCCCGCAATGCGTCGCCGCCCTCACTTGGACGCTTTCCGACACCTTGGGCGAAGAATTGGACCGCCTCGACGAACCGGTCGAGTTTCTGGTGGGCGGGCGCGACCTGCTGGAATCGATCGAAGCGGCGCTGCAAGGGCACGGGGCCGGCGAGGAAATGGAGCTGCATCTAGAACCCGAGCGCGCTTTTGGCGATTTCGACGACCAGTTGCTGCTGCTGGAGCCGCGCAGCGCCTTCCCGGCCGAGATCGAAGTGGGCTTGGCTTTCGAGGAGCTGCCACCGGGTTGCAGCGGTGCCGCCCAGCCCGAGCGCCTGTATTTTGTGAGCGAAATCTACCCCGAGCACGTGGTGCTCGACGGCAACCACCCACTTGCCGGCATTGCGCTGCGGCTGGATCTCAAAATCCATGCGGTGCGCGAGGCCACGGTGGATGAAGTGGGGCGCGGCAGCCTGGGCGCCGGGTTTTTCCGGCTCGAAGCCTGAACTCAAGCCCGCCCGGTTGACCCGTAGCCCCCAGCGCCGCGCGCGCTGGCTTGGGCAAAGTCGTCCACCCAGTTGAGCTGCGCTTGCAGCACCGGCACGATCACCAGTTGCGCGATGCGCTCCAGCGGCTCGATGGTGTAGGCCTGCTGGCTGCGGTTCCAAGCGCTCACCATGAGCTGGCCTTGGTAGTCGCTGTCGATTAGGCCCACCAAATTGCCCAGCACGATGCCGTGCTTGTGCCCCAGCCCCGAGCGCGGCAGGATGAGGGCCGCATAGCCCGGGTCGGCCAAATGGATGGCCAAGCCAGTGGGCAGCAACTGGCAGGCGTTGGGTGCCAGGGTAAGCGGCTCGGCAATGCAGGCACGCAGATCCAGCCCGGCGCTGCCCGCGGTGGCGTAGGCGGGCTGGTGTGCGCGCAGGCGCTCGTCGAGTATGCGGCAGTCTAGGCGCATGGGTGCTGCGCCTTGCTCAGCGCACAGGTGCAGCCGGGCCGCCGCCTGCCGCACCGGGAGCGCCATCGCCAGACGCTGGGGCTGCGGGGGCGGCACCCCCGTCTGCGGGAGCGGCATCGGACGGCGCACCGTCGGCTGGGGCCCCATCGGCCGGGGCGGGTTCGTCCCACATGCCGGGGCCACCCCACTGGCCTTGATCCTGCTCCTGTCCCGGCTCTTGGTTTTCGGTTTCACCGGCCCCATGGAAGCCCGGGATTTGCTGCAAGCGCCGCTGCACCTCGGCCTCATCGGCCAGCTCCACCTGCTCGATCTGCCCCGTCACCAGGTTCGGGTAGGCAATCAGCGCACCCACCATCAGCACCTGCATCAGCACAAAGGCGATCGAGCCTTTGTAGATCTGCTCGGTGGTCACGCCGGCTATGCGTTTTTTGGTGATGGAGTCGAGGTAGTCGTTGCGCGGGGCCACGCTGCGCAGGTAAAACAGCGCAAAGCCAAACGGCGGGGTCAGGAACGAGGTTTGCAGGTTCATCGCCAAAATGACGCCAAACCAGACCAGGTTGATGTCGAGCATCTTGGCCACCGGCAGCAGCAGCGGCACCACGATGAAGGCGATCTCGAAGAAGTCGATAAAGAAGCCCAGCAGGAACACCAGCAAGTTGACGACCAGCAAGAAGCCAATCTGCCCGCCCGGCAGCCCATCGAACAAATCCTTGACCCAGATATGCCCGTCGGCGGCGTTGAAGGTGAAGCCGAACACGGTCGAGCCGATCAGGATGAACATCACGAAGATGGCCAGCCGGGCGCTGTTTTCCAGCGCCTGCTTGAGCAGCCCGAAGCTCAGGCGTTTGCGCGCCAGCGACATGATCAGCGCCCCCACGGCCCCCATGGCACCGCCCTCGGTTGGGGTGGCAATGCCCAGAAAGATCGTGCCCAGCACCAAGAAGATCAGCACCAGCGGCGGAATCAGCACAAAGGTGACGCGCTCGGCCAACTTGGAGATCAGCCCCATGCGCAGGCCCTTGTTGGCCAAGGCCAGCACCAAGGCAACCAAGGCCCCCACGAGCATCGACATGATGAAAGTTTCGTCGGCCGGGGCGTCGGCAATGCGATCAAACCAGCGGTGCATCATCTGGTTGTGCACCTGCGCCCAAGCGTAGCCGGCCAAGGTGGCCAATGCCATCAGCACGATCAGCGAGCGGTGCCCGCTGGAGCCATTGGGCTCGTTGTAGATGCGTGCCTCGGGGGGCAGCGGCGGCATCCACTGCGGCTTGACGATGGCAATGCCGATCACGAACGCCAGGTACAGGCCGATCAGCATCAGGGCCGGCAGCATGGCACCGGCGTACATATCGCCCACCGAAACGCCGAGCTGGTCGGCCAGCACGATCAGCACCAGCGAGGGCGGCAAAATCTGCGCCAGCGTACCCGAAGCGGTGATGGTGCCGGTGGCTATGGGCCGGTTGTAGCCGTAGCGCAGCATGATGGGCAGCGAGATCAGGCCCATGGAGATCACCGCCGCCGCCACCACGCCGGTGGTCGCCGCCATGAGGGCGCCGACCAGCACCACTGCCACCGCCAAGCCGCCGTGCAAGGGACCAAAGACTTGGCCCACGGTTTCGAGCAAGTCCTCGGCCATGCCGCTGCGCTCGAGGATGATGCCCATCAGGGTGAAGAAGGGAATGGCCAGCAGAATTTCGTTCTGCATGATGCCAAACACGCGCAAGGGCAGGGCTTGGAACAGGGTGGCGGGGAACAGCCCCAGCTCCATGCCGAGCAAGCCAAACAGCAAGCCCACGGCCGAGAGCGCAAACCCAACCGGAAAGCCGGTGAGCAGGAAAAATATCAGCCCCAGAAACATCAGGGGCACAAAGATGCTGATGATGAATTCGATCATGACTTGCGACCCCCATGAGCCAGCGCAGCCGCAGCCGCATCGCGTTCGACGCGGTCGTGCTCGGCCAAGGCAATTTCGCGCGCCAGTTGTTGCACGTCGCTGGAAACCCCTTGCGCCAGCGCATCGGGCCCGCCGCAAAAGAGGAAATTAAAGCGTTTGATGAGCTCAGAAACCGCCTGCAGCGCCAGCAAGGCAAAGCCGGCCGGGATCAACAAATAGGCAGGCCAGCGGATCAGGCCGCCGGCGTTGGGCGACATTTCTCCGGTATTCCAAGCGCGCTCGAACACCGGCCAACCCAAGGTTATGAGCAAATAGCACAGCGGCAGCAGAAACACCAAAATGCCGACGATATCGATCCAGTTGCGCGTGCGCGCCGTCAGGCGGCTGGAGACCACGTCGATGCGCACGTGGGCGTTGCGCAAAAAGGCAAAACCAGCGCCAAGCAAAAACACCGCACCAAACAAGTACCACTGGATTTCCAGCCAGGCGTTGGAGCTGATGCTCAGGGCGTAGCGGCTGATGGCGTTGGCGGTGCTGATCAGGACGATCAGCAAAATCAGCCACATCGCCACCTTGCCGACGGCCTCGTTGAGGGCGTCGATGGCGCGCGAAAAAAGCAGGAGGTATTTCATACAGGGTAACCTTCACAATGGCATGACACTGTGATTTTTTATAACGGCCAGCGTTCCAACGAATACAAAAACGCCCCGTCAAACAGCGGCGGGGCGTTGAAATGGGGCGGGCGGTGCGCCCGCCACCGCATCACAGGCGGTTGTTGCGGCCCTGCAGCTGCATGTAGCTGTCGAAGCTGGCCTCGGCCAAGCCGTGCCACAGCACCTGGTCGCGGCGGAAGGCGATCTGGTGGTCGTAGAGCTTCTTCCAGCGCGGGTTGGTGGCGTTGAGCTCCTCGTACAGCGAGTGCGCGGCACGAAACGCCGCATCCATCACCGAACGCGGGAACGGCTGCAGGCGCGTGCCGCCAGCCACCAGGCGCTTGAGCGCGGCCGGGTTGAGGGCATCGTAGCGCGCCAGCATGGTGGTGTGGGCCAGTGTGGCCGCTTGGTTGACGATCGCCTTGTACTCGGGGGAGAGGGCGTTGAAGGCGGCCTTGTTGACCAGCAGGTCGAGCTGGGTGCCGGCTTCCCAAAAGCCTGGGTAGTAGTAGAACGGGGCCACGCGGTGAAAGCCCAGTTTTTCGTCGTCGTAGGGGCCCACGAACTCGGCGCCGTCCACGGTGCCGCGCTCCAGCGCCTGGTAGATCTCACCAGCCGGCATGGCCAGCGGCACCATGCCCATGCGCTCAAGCACCCGCCCAGCAAAGCCACCGGCGCGGAAACGCACGCCCTGCAGGTCGGCTGGGGTGCGGATTTCACGGCGGAACCAGCCACCCATTTGCACCCCGGTGTTGCCGCAGGCGAAGTTGACGAGGTTGAAGGTGTCGAGCAGTTCGCGGCTCAAGGCCAGCCCGCCGCCTTCAAAGAACCAGGAAGTCATCTGGCGCCCGTTGAGGCCAAAGGAGATGCCGCCATTGGCCAGAGCCAAGGCGTCGTCTTTGCCGAAGAAGAAGTAGGTGGCGGTGTGGGCGGCCTCGATGGTGCCGGCTTGGGCCGCATCGAACACACCCATGGCGGGCACCAACTCGCCAGCCGGGTGGGTGCTAACTTGGAACTTGCCGCCGGTGGCGTCGGAGACGGCCTTGGCGAACACTTCGGCCGCACCCCAGATGGTGTCGAGCGCACGCGGGAAGGTCGAGGCCAAGCGCCAGCGCACGGTCTCGCCAGTGATAACCGCGGGGGCTGCGGGGGCGGCGGCCGGGGCCGCAGCCTGTTCGCGCGGGCCGCAAGCGGCCAGCAAGCCTGCTACACCAACTGCGCCAGTGCCGGCGATGATTGAGCGACGATCCATTGAGTGACTCCGGATGAGTAGTTTTGAGATAGGCACCACCCGCTGCGTCAATGACAGGGCAAGAGGATGGCTGCTGCGCATTGTAGGACCCGCGCGCAACGGGATTTGGCCGTGTAAACCCTAGTGACAGACGCCGCCGGCTGAAAAAATATCAAACCTCAAAACCCGCATTCATTCACCCGATGCGGCAGGCAATGCAGCAAAAGCCGGCCAAGCGCGCACGCGGGCCTCGATGCCCGCCGCATCCAGCCCCAGCAAGGCCATCAGCTTGCCCGGGTCGCCGTGCTCGATGAAGCGGTCTGGCAACCCCAGGCGCAGCACCGGGCGCAGCAGGCCCTCGTCGTGCAGGGCCTCCAGCACCGCCGAACCCGCTCCGCCGTCTAGGGCGCCCTCCTCCAGCGTGACCAGGCAATCGTGCTGCTGCGCCAGCTCGCGCAGCAGGGCGCGGTCCAGTGGCTTGGCCCAGCGCATATTGGCCACCGTGGCGTTGAGCCGCTCGCCCACTTGCAGCGCCGGGTAGAGCAAGGTGCCAAAGGCCAGCAGGGCCACGCGCTGGCCGCGGCGGCGCACTTCGCCTTGGCCAAAGGGCAGGCCCTGCAAATCGCTCGGCAATGGGGTGCCAGCCCCGCTGCCGCGCGGGTAGCGCACCGCCACCGGGTGCGTTTGCTGGTAGGCGGTGCAGAGCAACTGGTAGCACTCGGCCTCGTCGGCCGGGCAGGCGATCGACACATTGGGGATGCAGCGCAGAAAGGGGATGTCGTAGGCGCCGGCGTGGGTGGGGCCATCGGCGCCGACGATGCCGGCGCGGTCGAGCGCAAACACCACTGGCAGGTTTTGCAAGGCCACGTCGTGTATGAGCTGGTCGTAGGCGCGCTGCAAAAAGGTGGAGTAGATCGCCACCACCGGTTTCAGCCCCTCACAGGCCAGACCGGCGGCAAAGGTGACGGCGTGCTGCTCGGCAATGCCCACATCGTGGTAGCGCGCGGGGAAGCGCTGGTGAAACTCGACCATGCCCGAGCCCTCGCGCATGGCCGGGGTGATGCCGACCAGGCGCTCGTCGTGCGCCGCCATGTCGCACAGCCAGCGCCCAAACACCTGGCTGAAGGTGGTTTTGGGTGCCTGCGCCGGGCTTTGCAGCCCGACGGCGGGGTCAAACTTGCCCGGACCGTGGTAGGCGATCGGGTCGGCTTCGGCCAATTCGTAGCCTTGGCCTTTTTTGGTCACCACGTGCAGGAACTGCGGCCCTGGCAGGCGCCGGATGTTTTCCAGCATCGGGGTCAGGGCGTCGAGGTTGTGGCCGTCGATGGGGCCGATGTAGTTGAAGCCGAATTTCTCGAACAAGGTGATCGGCACCACCATGCCCTTGGCCCCTTCTTCGAGCCGGCGCGCCAGCTCCAAGAGCGGCGGCGCCACGCCCAGCACCTGCTTGCCCACCTGCTTGGCGGCCGAGTAAAAGCGCCCGCTCAAGAGCTGCCCCAGGTAGCGGTTCAGCGCCCCCACCGGCGGGCTGATCGACATGTCGTTGTCGTTGAGGATGACCAGCAGCCGGGCCTGCTCCAGCACCCCGGCGTTGTTGAGCGCCTCGAAGGCCATGCCGGCGGTCATGGCACCGTCGCCGATCACGGCCACCGCGTGCCGGTCGGTGCCCTGCTGCTGCGCCGCCACCGCCATGCCCAGCGCGGCCGAAATGCTGGTGGAGGAATGCGCGGTGCCAAAGGTGTCGTACTCGCTCTCGGTGCGCACCGGAAAGCCGCTCACGCCGCCCCACTGGCGCAGGGTGTGCATGCGCTCGCGCCGGCCAGTCAGGATTTTGTGCGGGTAGGTCTGGTGCCCCACGTCCCACACCAGCCGGTCGTGCGGGGTGTTGAATACGTAATGCAGCGCCACCGTGAGCTCGACCGTACCGAGGTTGGAGCTCAGGTGGCCGCCGGTCTGGGCCACGCTGTGCAGCAAAAACTGGCGCAGCTCGTCGGCCAGCGCGCGCAACTGGGTGCGCGGCAGGCGGCGCAAATCGGCCGGGGATTGGAGGGTTTCGAGCAAGCCAGTCATGGGAGTGGGGTTCAACATTCAGTGGGAGCGGCGCAGCACCCAGTCGGCCAGTGCGTGCAGGGTTTGCGGCGCCGGCAGCGCGCCTGTGTGCAGGGCCGCTTGGGCCTGCTGCTGCAGCGCCAGGGCGTAGTCGCGCGCGCCATCGAGCCCGAGCAACGCCACAAAAGTGGGTTTGTCGGCGGCGGCGTCTTTGCCAGCGGTCTTGCCCAAGGTGGCGGAGTCGGCCACCACGTCGAGCACGTCATCGACCACCTGAAACGCCAGCCCAAGCGCCGCGCCGTAGCGCGTGAGCGCGGCCAGCGCAGCGGCATCGGCCCCAGCGGCCAGGGCACCCATCTGCACGCTGGCCCGCAGCAGGGCGCCGGTCTTGCGCCGGTGCATGTCTTCGAGCTGCGCCAGGTTCAACTGCCGCCCCACGGCCGCGAGGTCGATCGCCTGCCCGCCCGCCATGCCTTCGTGGCCGCTGGCTTGCGCCAGGCACAGGCCGAGCCGTGCCGCCAGCGCGGCCTGTGCCGCCGGTGCGGCTGCTGTGGCGTCTGCCAAACCCAGCACCTGCTCAAAGGCCAGCGCCTGCAGCGCGTCACCCGCCAGCAAGGCGGTGGCCTCGCCAAAGCGCACGTGCGCGGTGGGCTTGCCCCGGCGCAGCACGTCGTTGTCCATGCAAGGCAGGTCGTCGTGCACGAGCGAGTAGGCGTGGATCAGCTCGACTGCGCAGGCGCAGCGGCGGGCCGCTTCGTGGCTGGCCGGGCTCAGGGGCGCACCGGCGACCGCTTCGGCCGCGGCCCACACCAGCAATGGGCGCAGGCGTTTGCCGCCGTCGAGCACGGCGTAGCGCATCGCCGCACCCAGCTCAGCCGGGGCTTGCTGCGGCAGCGCCGCCTCCAGCGCCGCTTCCACCTCGGCCAGACGCACGGCGCTCCAGGTGGCCAGCGCGTCAGGGGCCGGCGCGGCTGTGGGCATTGCCGCAGGCGCTTGGGAAGCCCCGCTCATGGCGCCGCCGTCCAAGGGCGTTCGCTGCCGTTTTCCAGCACCGTGAGCTGCTGCTCCAACGCGTCGAGGCGGGCGCGGCAGTAGGCCAGCAGCTCGTTGCCGCGCTGGTACTGGGTCAGCAGCTCGTCCAGCGGCAACTGGCCGGCATCGAGCCGCGCCAACAAGGCGTCGAGCTCCTGCGTCGCAGCCTCAAAAGTGGCTGGGGTAGTGGCTGCAGCGGGGCTGCCTTTGGGTTTGGGCATGGAAGTGGCAAAAAAACCAAGGCCGCGCAGCATGCTGCGGCTCAAAGGTCGGATTTTAGGCGCTCGCGCCCTTTGCGTGTGCAGATGTGACCCGACCCCGGGAACCCCGGGGGTACAATCACCCTCCCTTGTTTTCAACTCGAAGGAGTTGTTTCACCCTTCCCGCGCTGTTTCGTTGCCCTGCACCGTAGCGCTTCCCTGCCCCTTAATAGGGGGAGTCTCTCGAGGTCAGGACCACCATGTCTGATTTGAGTCTTCCATTGCAGCAGGCCGCAAGCCAATTGCCCGTTTCCAGCTATTTTGACGAGGCGCTGTTGCAGCGCGAGCTGGAGCTGATCTTTCAGCGCGGGCCCCGCTACGTGGGGCATGTGAATTCGGTGCCCGAACTGGGTGATTACTACGCCTTGCCGCACGAGGGCGAAGGGCGGGCGCTGGTGCGCACAGCGCAGGGCGTGGAGCTGGTGAGCAACGTCTGCCGGCACCGCCAAGCCGTGATGCTCAAGGGCCGTGGCAACCTGGCGCAACAACAAAGCGGCCACGGCGGCGGCCACATCGTCTGCCCGCTGCACCGCTGGACCTACGCCGGCGGCGGCACCAAGCACAGCGGTCGGCTGGGCGAGCTGATTGGCGCACCGCACTTTGCCCAAGACCCCTGCCTGAACCTGCAGCGCTTCCCCCTGCGTGAGTGGAACGGCCTGCTGTTCGAAGACAACGGGCGCGACATCGCCGCCGACCTAGCCGGCCTGGAGCGCCTGCCCGAGCTCAACTTCGAGGGCATGGTGCTGGGCCATGTGGAGCTGCACCGCTGCAACTACAACTGGAAAACCTTCATCGAGGTTTACCTAGAGGATTACCACGTGGTGCCCTTCCACCCTGGGCTGGGCCGTTTCGTCACCTGCGACGACCTGCGCTGGAGCTTCAAGCCCGAGTATTCGGTGCAAACCGTGGGGGTGCAAAACCTGCAGCAAGGCGGCGGCAGCCCGGTCTACAAGCACTGGCAGGAGGTGCTGCTGCGCTACCGCAACGGCCAGTTGCCCGAGCGCGGCGCGGTCTGGCTCACCTACTACCCGCACCTGATGGTGGAGTGGTACCCGCACGTGCTCACGGTCTCGACCGTGCACCCGATCAGCCCCAGCCAAACGCTGAACCGGGTCGAGTTCTACTACCCCGAAGAAATCGCCGCCTTCGAGCCCGAGTTCGTGGCCGCTCAGCGCGCCGCCTACATGGAAACCTGCCTCGAAGACGACGAAATCGGCGAGCGCATGGACGCCGGCCGCAAAGCCCTGCTGGCGCGCGGCACCAGCGAAATCGGGCCCTACCAAAGCCCGATGGAAGACGGGATGCAGCACTTTCACGAGTGGTACCGCTCGCGCATGGGGGCGCATGTTCAGGGTTGAGGGGTGAGGGGTGCGCTAAGGGAAAACCCGTACCCATGAGGCCTCAAGGGAAATGGGCTGATATTGGTCTATGATTAAGCAAACGCATCTGCCTTGCTCCAGCCACTCCCATCCACTCTCAGCCACTGCCGCCATGCTCAACCGCTTCACCATCACACGCCGCGTCTGGCTGGCCCTGATTCTTTATTTGTTCCTGTTTGCACTCACGTTCAGTGCGGCCTTGCTAAGCCTAAACGCGGCGCGCGCAAGCCTTGAGCTCGTACACAGTGAGCGCATGGCCACCTCCAATTCGCTCAAGACCCTGCGCAGCAACTACCTGCACAACCGCATCGAAGCGCTGCTGATGTTTCAGCACGCCCCCGACAGCCCCACGCTGGCCCTACACGGGCACCCTATCACGCTGCACTTTGACAACATCCGCGCCGGCCGCGCTGCCAACGATGCCGCCTTGAAGCAAATCAGCGAGCGCAGTGTGTCGCCCGAAGAGCAGGCCCTGATCGACGACATGCTGGCCAAGCGCCGCGCCTGGCAGGGCAAGCGCGACCAGTTCCTAGAGGCGCTGCGCAACAACGATTTCTCGGTTCCCACCATGCAGTTTCTGCTGGTCGCCGGGCGCACCGAAGGGTTGGCCTTTGAGCGTGCGATTGTGGCGTTGTATGAACATCAAACCCTCATGGCAGCGGCTGAAACCACCGCCGCCGAGCGCCGCTACCGGCTCAACCAGGCCCTGCTCGTGGGCATTTTTCTGTTCGGTGTTGTGCCCATCAGTTGGTTTCTGATTGCTGCCATGCGCCGCATGTCGCGCGGGCTCGATCACGCCAAGCGCAACGCGGCCAGCATTGCCAGCGGCGACCTGAGCCAAGAAATCCCGCCCCAGCGCGGCAACGACGAAATTGCGCACCTGCTCACCCAACTGCGGTTGATGCAAGACAGCCTGCGCCAGCTCATCCGCCAGGTGCTTGGCGCCGCCGACGCCATTGCCAGCGCCTCGGCGCAGGTGGCGGGTGGCACGCAGGATTTGTCGCAACGCACCGAGCAGCAGGCCAGCTCGCTGGAGCAAACCGCCTCGGCCACCGAAGAGCTCAACAGCACCGTGCGCCAAAACGCCGCCAGCGCGCAGCAAGCCAACCAGATGGCCGACGAAGCCAGCGGCGTCGCCAGCCGCGGTGGGGCCGTGGTAGCACAGGTGGTGGGCACCATGGAGCAAATTCAAAGCTCCTCGCGCAAGATCGTGGACATCATCAGCGTGATCGACGGCATCGCTTTCCAAACCAACATCTTGGCGCTCAACGCCGCCGTGGAAGCGGCGCGCGCGGGCGAGCAAGGGCGCGGCTTTGCCGTGGTGGCCTCTGAGGTGCGCAGCCTGGCCGGGCGCAGCGCCGAAGCGGCACGCGAAATCAAGGCCCTGATCAACGACTCGGTGAGCAAAGTCGGCAGCGGCACCGAACAGGTGGGCGAAGCCGGCCATACCATGGAGCAAATCGTGACCAGCATCGGGCGCGTGACGCAAATCATGCGCGACATCGCCGCCTCCAGCGCCGAGCAAGCCGAAGGGCTGGGCCAGATCAACAGCGCCGTGGCGCAAATGGACGGCGTAACCCAACAAAACGCCGCCTTGGTCGAGCAAGCCAGCGCCGCCGCCGCCTCGCTGCGCGATCAGGCGCAGCATCTGACCGAGCTGATGGGGCGGTTTAAGATTTGAGGGGCGCGCGGGGCATTCTTGCTCCACACTCATGAGCGAGTCTGACTAACCGCCCCTGCATATTCCGGACAGCCTACTTATTGCGGCGGCTTGGCCTCGAACTGGGCCGCGTTCTTGCCCTCGAAGGGCGCGTAAAAGGCCTTGATGGCAGCCATGTCGGCCTCGAGGTTGCCGCTGGGCACAAACAACGGGCCTAGGCCGCTGCGTTTGCGGGTGTAGTCCATATAGGCCATGACGATGGGCACCTGGGCACCTTGGGCGATGTAGTAAAAGCCGGTTTTCCAGTAGCGCGTTTTGGCGCGCGTGCCCTCGGGCGACACGATGAGCTGCAGCGGCCCATCGGCCTCGGCAATGGTGCGGGCCGATGCCGCCACCAGGTTGCCCGACTGCTCCCGGCTGACCGCAATGCCGCCCAACCAGCGCATCAGGGGCCCAAAGGGGGCCTTGAACAGGCTGTGCTTGCCCATCCAATAAGGGGTCAGGCGCAGGGCAAAGGAGACCATCAGCGTGTAGGGCAAGTCCCAGTTGCTGGTGTGGGGGGCGGCAATCAGCACGCTCTTGGCCGCTTCGGGCGGCAAGCTGCCCTCGACCTTCCAGCCGGTAAGGCGCAAAAAGGCCAGCGAGCAGCCGCGCAGCAAGGTGTTGACGACCGGGGTGGTGAAGATGGTGCGCTGCATGGGCCCCGAGTATCGCCGAAGCGCCCCTCAGGCCCGCGCATCGCCCCAGCGCAGGGGGAAGCGGTCGTCGCCCACGTAGGTGGCGTGGCCGTGGCGGTCCACGCAGTAGCTGGGCGAGACGATCATGTCTTGGAACAACATGCCCGCGCCGATGCGGGTGTACTCGAACAGCACGCTGCGCTCCACGCGCGCCCCGGCGCGCACGTGGCTGCCGTGGCCGATCCAGGCCGGGCCGATGACCGAACTGCCGGGGTCGAGCCGCACGCTCGAACCCAGATACACCGGGCCTTGGATGTGCACCGCGCTCCAGTCGATGCGGGTGTTGAGCCCCGCCCAGACGCCGGGGCGCACCTCGGTGCCAGGCATGCGCATATCGGCCAGTTCGCCGCGCAGCACGCGCTGCAGCACCGACCAGTAATCGCTCACGCGCCCGATGTCGATCCAGTTAAAGCGCCGCTCCTGGGCGTAAAACGGCAGGTCGCGCTCGACCAGCAGCGGGAACAGTTGGCTGCCGATGTCGAACACCTGGCCACTGGGGATGAGGTCCAGCGCGGCGGGCTCAAAAATGTAGATGCCGGTGCTGGCCTGGGTGGATTTGGCCTCGTGCGGTTGCGGCTTTTCTTGGAAGGACTGCACCCGGCCGTCGGGCCCGGCGACCACGATGCCGTAGTTGCCCACTTGCTCGCGTGGCACGTCCAGCGTGATGACGCTGGCCAGTGCGCCCTGGCGCTGGTGTTGCTCCAGGGCAGCGCCAAAGTCGAGGTCGATCAGCGCGTCGCCGCACAGCACCAGCGTGGTGTCGTCAAAGAAGCCGCTCTGGTCCTGGATGTGGCGCATGCCGCCGGCCGAACCCAGTGGGCGCGGCAGGATGTCGCCGTGGTCGTACACGCCTTCGTAGGAGTAGCCGATCTCCACGCCCCAGCGGTGCCCGTCGCGGAAGTAGTCCTCGATCTTGCGGTGGTTGTAGGCCACGTTGACCATGATCTGGCGCACGCCGTGGCGCGCCAGGTGCTCGATTAGGTACTCCATCACCGGCTTGCCCAGTATGGGCACCATGGGCTTGGGCAGGTCTTTGGTGAGCGGGCGCACGCGCGTGCCCTGCCCGGCGGCGAGAATCATGCCTTTGGCCATATCGTGGTTTCGTGTGGCGGCCGGCGGGTGGGCGCGGCTCTTGCTGGTGGGGTTAAAAAATCAACCCCCGGATGATAAGCCCGCCGCTATGGGTGAAAATGGGTCAGAATGGGCGAAAATGCTCGAATCGCATCTACTCCCCACGCTTGGCAACCGCTGCGGCTGGTGTTGCGCTCGTCTGGCACGGCGCAGGCCGCGCTGAACCCCTTTGGCCCCACCGGACTGATGCCCTTTGTTTATGTTCGTGCGAATTTTTGCGCTGGCCGTTCTGGCCCTGCTGGTGGTTGGCTGCGCCACACCCACCCCACCGCCTGCTGCACCCACCCCGGCCGCTGCGGCTGCGGCCCCTCCCGGCCTGAGTACGCTGCCCTTCGAGGGCGGCCACCTGCTGCTCGACACCCGCAGCCCTGCTTGCACCATCACCTTGCAAGGCCAGATTCACGAAGGCACGGTACGGCGCCTGCACACGGGTTTGCAGCAGTTGCAGGGTGCGCGCTGCAGCAGCCGGCGCCTGTTGCTGGAGGCCACGGCGGGTGAGCTGGGCAGCGCCATCACCATCGGCTCGATGCTGCGCAACCGCCAGTTCGACACCCAGGTGCAGCCCGGCCGCACCTGCGACACACCCTGCCTGCTGGTGTTTGCCGCCGGCACGCAGCGAACGCTGCCGCTGCTGCCGCAACCCGCCCTTTTGGCTTTCACGCCGCTGCCGCCCGACCTCGACTTTGCCCCGCGCACCTGCCACAGCCAGCCCAACGCCGCGCAGCAGCTCACGCTGGCGCGCTACCTCAACGCCATGCTGCCCGAGCCCAGCTCCAGCACCGTGCTGCGCCAGATTCTGGCCGCCGACTGCAACGGCCCGACCCGCATCGGCGCGCAGCAGGCGCTGGCCATGGGGCTGGCCACTGCGACGGCGGCGCGCTGAGGCCGGTTAGCCACACCCCCCTCAATGCGCCTGTTCCCAGTTGGCGCCTAGGCCCACTTCGGCCAGCAACGGCACCTTGAGCTGCGCCACCGAGGCCATCAGTCGCGGAACTTCGCTGCGCAGCCAGTCTTGCTCGGCTTCGGGCAGCTCGAACACCAGTTCGTCGTGTACCTGCATGATCATGCGGCTGGCGCGGCCTTGGGCGTCGAGCGCTTGCTGCACCGCCACCATGCTGAGCTTGATCAGGTCGGCGGCGGTGCCCTGCATCGGGGCGTTGATGGCAGCGCGCTCGGCGCCGGCGCGGCGCGGGCCGTTGGGTGAGTTGATCTCGGGCAGATACAGGCGCCGGCCCAGCACCGTCTCCACGTAGCCGCAGGCCTTGGCCTGGGCGCGGGTGGCGTCCATGTAGCGGCGCACCCCGGCAAAGCGCTCGAAGTAGCGCTCGATGTAGTTGCGCGCCGCCGTGTTGTCGATCCCCAGCGCCTTGGCCAAGCCAAAGCTGCCCATGCCGTAGATCAGGCCAAAGTTGATCGCCTTGGCGGCGCGGCGCTGTTCGCTGCTCACCTGCTCGGGTGCCAGACCAAAGACCTCGGCGGCGGTGGCGCGGTGCACGTCCTGTCCGGTGTGGAAGGCGCGCAGCAGGGCCGGGTCGTCGCTCAGGTGCGCCATGATGCGCAGCTCGATCTGCGAGTAGTCGGCGCTGGCGATCAGGTGCCCGGGCGCGGCCACGAAGGCTTCGCGCACGCGCCGGCCCTCGGGGGTGCGGATGGGGATGTTTTGCAGATTGGGCTCGTTGCTCGACAAGCGCCCGGTCACGGCCACGGCCTGCGCGTAGTGGGTGTGTACGCGCCCGCTGCGCGGGTGTGCCAGCGCGGCGAGCTTGTCGGTGTAGGTGTTTTTGAGCTTGGAGAGCGAGCGGTGCTGCAAAATTTGGGCTGGCAGCGGGTAGTCCAGCGCCAGTTGCTCCAGCACCTCTTCGTCGGTGCTGCGCGCGCCGGTGGCGGTTTTTTTGAGCACCGGCAGGCCAAGGCGGTCGTACAAAATCTCGCCCAACTGCTTGGGGCTGCTGAGGTTGAAGGGCTGACCGGCGCTGGCGTGCGCCTGCTCCTGCAGCGCCACAATGCGCTGGCCCAGCTCGTGGCTCTGGCGCGCCAGCGTGGCGGCGTCGATCAACACGCCGTGGCGCTCGATGCGGTACAACACCTCGGAGCAATCGATTTCGAGCGCATAGACGGCGCGCAATTTCTCATCCGCCTGCAGCCGCGGCCACAGGCGCTGGTGCACTTGGAGCGTGAAATCGCTGTCTTCGCAGGCGTAGCTGCTGGCGCGTTCGATGTCCACTTGGGCAAACGGTATTTGCTGCGCGCCCTTGCCGCACAGCTCGGCGTAGCTGGTGCCGCGCCGGCCCAGATGGCGCTCGGCCAGGCTCTCTAGGCTGTGCGGCAGGTGCGCTTCCAGCACGTAGCTTTGCAGCAGCGTGTCGTGCTCCAGCCCGCGCAGTTCGATTCCGTGGTTGGCGAACACGTGGCGCTCGTATTTGATGTGCTGGCCGAGCTTGGGCGCGGCCGCGTTTTCCAGCCAGGGGCGCAGGCATTCCAGCGCCTGCTGGCGCGGCAGTTGCTCCGGCGCGCCGGGGTAGTCGTGTGCCAGCGGCAAATAGGCTGCCTGGCCCGGCTCCAGGCTCCACGAGAGGCCGACGATTTCGGCGCGCATGGGGTCGAGCCCGGTGGTTTCGCTGTCGAGTGCTGCCAGCGGGGCCGCTTGCAGCCGCTCCAGCCAGGCGTGCAGCGCGGCCCAGGTGAGCACCGTTTCGTACTGGCTGGGTGGGGTGGCGGCGGCGGGTGCGGCATCGGTGCCCTCCACCCCCGCTGTGGCCCTCTGCCCGGCCAGCTCCGCCTCGGCCGACCCGTCGGCGGCGGCGGCGGCAGCGCCTGGCTCAGCAAGCCCCATCGCCCCGGACTGTGCTGCGCTAAGCGGCACCGCTTCCAGCGCACGCGCCAGCGTCTTGAAGCCGTAGCGCTGGTAAAAATCGCGCAGCGCCGCCTGGTCGGGCGCTTGCAGGTGCAGTGCCTGCTGCAGGGGCGCGGCAGGGTCTAGGTGCGCGCTCAAATCGCAATCGGTCTTGATGCTAAGCAACTGGCGCGCCGTGGGCAGCCAATCCAGCGCCTGGCGCAGCTTGGCCCCCACGGCACCGGGCATGTGTTCGGCCTGCGCCACGATGGCGTCGAGCGAGCCGTATTGCTGCAGCCACTTGGCGGCGGTTTTGGGCCCCACTTTCTCCACCCCAGGCACGTTGTCCACCGCGTCGCCCACCAGGCACTGGTAGTCCACCATCTGCTGCGGTGTCACGCCGAATTCGGCCTGCACCCCGGCCACGTCGCGCCGCTTGCCGTTGAGCGTGTCGATGACCGTGATGCGCGGCTGCACCAGTTGGCTCAGGTCTTTGTCGCCGCTGGATATGATCACCTGCATCCCGGCGGCGGCGGCTTGCTGCGCCAGGGTGCCGAGCACGTCGTCGGCCTCGACGCCGGGTACACACAGCACCGGCCAGCCGAGCAGGCGCAGCACCGCGTGGATGGGCTCAATTTGCGCGCGCAAATCGTCGGGCATGGGGCTGCGCTGGGCCTTGTAGGCCGGGTAGAGGGCGTCGCGAAAGGTGGGGCCGGGCGCGTCGAACACGAAGGCCGCGCTCTGGGCCGGGTGCTCGCGCAGCAGCGCCTGCGCCATGTTGATGAGGCCGCGCAGCGCGCCGGTGGCCGGGCTGGTCGGGTCGCCGGGTACGGCGCGCAGATCGGGCATGGCGTGGTAGGCCCGGTACAGGTAGCTGGAGCCATCGACCAGCAGCAGGGTGGGGGCTGGGGTGGGGGGGGCTGCGTTCGGGGGCTGCTGGGCTGCGGTCTGGGCTGCGGCGGTCGGCGCTTCGGCTGGGGCTGCGCTTGGGGGTGGGGCTTGGGGGATCATGCCCGCATTGTGCCGCCTACAATCGCAGCCTATGCAAGCCACCCCGTTTGGCGCCTTGGTTGCGCCCTGCACCCCCCTCTGATCATGGCGGTATTCACCGAAGTCGCCCCCGCCCAAGCCGCTGGCCTGATGCGCCCGCTGGGCTTGGGCGAGCTCATCGAACTGCGCGGTTGCCCGGGCGGGATCGAGAACACCAACTACTTTGCCTCGGTGCGCGCACCCAGCGGCGAGCGCCACGAGTACGTGCTCACGCTGTTCGAGCGTCTGGGCTTTGAGCAACTGCCCTTTTACCTGTACCTGATGCAGCATCTGGCGGCCAAGGGCATCCCGGTGCCCAACCCGGCCCCGGATGCCAGCGGCAACATCCTGCACCGGCTCAATGGCAAACCGGCGGCGGTGGTGAACAAGCTGCGCGGCCACAGCGAACTCAGCCCCCAGCCCAGCCACTGCGCGCAACTGGGCACCCTGCTGGCGCGCATGCACCTGGCGGCGCTGGACTACCCGCGCCAGCAGCCCAATCTGCGCGGCCTGGCGTGGTGGAACGAAACCGCCCCGCTGGTGCTGCCGCACCTAGCCCCCGAGCAGGCCGATTTGCTGCGCAGCGAACTGGCGCTGCAAAACACCCTGGCGCAGCAGGCCCCCTACCAAGCCCTGCCGCGTGGCCCGGTGCACGCCGACCTGTTTCGCGACAACGCCATGTTCGAGGGCGGCGAGCTCACGGGCGTGTTCGATTTCTACTTTGCCGGCTGCGACACCTGGTTGTTCGACCTCGGCGTGTGCCTGAACGACTGGTGCATCGACTTGGCCAGCGGGCAGCCGGATGCGGCGCGCAGCCACGCCCTGCTCGACGCCTACCAGCGCTTGCGCCCCTTCACGCCCGACGAGCAGGCGCTGCTGCCCACGCTGCTGCGCGCCGCCGCGCTGCGCTTTTGGCTCTCGCGCCTGTGGGACTGGTATTTGCCGCGTTCGGCCGCGCTGTTGCAGCCGCACGACCCCACCCACTTCGAGCGCGTGCTGCGCGCCCGGGTGGCCCAGGCATGAGGCTGCACCGCGTACCGGCGCGCACCGGCTGGCTGTGGGTCAAGCTCGGCCTGCGCACATTTTTCAAGCAGCCGCTGGCGCTGGCCGGGGTGTTTTTCGCCTTCATTTTGTTGGTCACGGTGCTCTCTTTGGTGCCGCTGTTGGGGCAGGCGCTGGCGCTGGCGCTGCTGCCGGCGGCCACGCTGGGCCTGATGGCCGCCACGCGCATCGCCGCCGCCGGGCAGTTCCCCATGCCCACGGTGCTGGCCAGCGCCTTTCAGGCCGGGCGCGAGCGTGCGCGCGCCATGCTGGTGCTGGGCACGATCTACGCCGCCGGCTCGCTGCTGATCTTGGGCCTGACGCTGCTGCTCACCGGCGGCGCACCCACGCCCTTGGTCGATCCGGCCAGCGTGCCCGCACCGGGCACCGCCCCCAGCCCCCAAGACCTGATCCTCAACCCCGAGGCCGTCAACCGCATGATGATCGGCGTGCTGCTGCACATCCCGCTCGGGCTGCTGTTCTGGCACGCCCCAGCGCTGGTGCACTGGCATGGGGTGTCGCCGCTCAAAAGCCTGTTTTTCAGCGCGCTGGCCTGCTGGACCAACAAGGCCGCGCTGTTCATCTACTTCGTCGGTTGGGGCGCGGTGTTCTTTGGCGTCTCCTTGCTGCTGGTGCTGCTGGGCGGCTTGGTGGGCGGGCCGCAGTTCATCGGCATGTTGCTGTTTCCGGTGGCGATGCTCATGAGCGCAATCTTTTTCACCTCGCTCTATTTCACCTTCCGCGACAGCTTCGAGACCGACGAAGGGCAGCCCGCGGCCTAGTCAGGCGGGGCTTGCACCGTTGCCCGCCTGTTACAGCGGCGTGAGCTTGGCCACCGCCAGCGCCAGCCATTTGCTGCCGTGGCGCGTAAAGCTCACGTGGGCGCGCGCATCGTCGCCGCGCCCCTCCACCGCCAGCACCTTGCCTTGGCCAAATTTTTGGTGAAACACCGCCATCCCGGCGCGGATGCCGTGTGTGTCGGCTGCGGCTTGGGCGCTGCGCGCCGGTGCCCCGGTGCCAGACAAACCGGGCACCCCCGGCACCTCCGGCACCAAGGCGCTGCGGCCCCAGGCCGGTTGCAAGCCGGCCACCCCACGGGCCAGCCCCACCCCGGCACCCGGTTTGGGGCTGAGCCACTGCAGGCACTGCGGCGGCAGCTCGTCCAGAAAGCGGCTGCGCGGGTGGTAGCGGGTTTGGCCGTGCAACATGCGCGTCTGGGCGTGGCTCAGGTACAGGCGCTGGCGCGCGCGCGTAATGGCCACGTACATCAGCCGCCGCTCCTCCTCCAGCGCCTGCGCGCTGCTGCTGGCGTTGTCGTGCGGGAACAGGCCTTCTTCGAGCCCGGTGATGAACACGGCGTCAAATTCCAGCCCCTTGGCGGCGTGTACGGTCATGAGTTGCACCGCGTCTTGCCCGCTCTGCGCCTGGTTGTCGCCCGCTTCCAGCGCGGCGTGGCTCAAAAAGGCTTGCAGCGGGCTCAGGGTTTCGCCGCTGGGGGGCTCGTCGGGTGGGTTGCTGCTGCCTGCATAGGCCTGGGCCTGGGCCTCGGCCGCAGCCGTTTCGTCCAGCGGCAGCGCCACGGCGTCGCGGCCAAAGCCTTCTAGCATCACAAAGCTCTCGGCGGCGTTGAGCAGCTCCTCTAGGTTTTCTACGCGCTCGCCGGCGTCGCGCTCGGCGCGGTAGTGCGCCAGCAGGCCGCTGTGCTGCAACACCTGCTCCACGATCTGGCGCAGTGCTAGCCCTTGGCAGCGCTCGCGCAGCGCATCGAGCAGGGCCACGAAGGCGCTCAAGCTGGCTCCGGCCCGGCCCGGCACCGCGCTCACCGCATCGTGCAGCGAGCAGCCCGCCGCCTGCGCCGCCGCCTGCAAGGCCTCCACGCTGCGCGCCCCGATGCCACGCGGCGGAAAGTTGAGCACGCGCAGCAGGCTGGTGTCGTCGGCGGGGTTGTCGAGCAGGCGCAAATAGGCCAGCGCGTGCTTGATCTCGGCGCGCTCGAAAAAGCGCAGCCCGCCATAGACCCGGTACGGCAGCCCGGCGTTGAACAGCGCCGTTTCCAGCACCCGGCTCTGCGCGTTGCTGCGGTACAGCAGCGCCACCTGGTGCGCCGGCAAACCATCGCGGCCGGTGAGCTGGCGCACTTCATCGACGATCCAGTTGGCCTCGGCGTAGTCGCTCGGCGCTTCATAGACGCGCAGCGGCTCGCCCGTGCCCTGGTCGGTGCGCAGGTTTTTACCCAATCGGCCCTGGTTGTGCTCGATCAGCCGATTGGCGGCTTCCAGTATGTGCGCCTGGCTGCGGTAGTTTTGCTCCAGCTTGATTTGCTGGCGCACGCCAAACTCGCGCACAAAATCGGCCATATTGCCCACGCGCGCGCCGCGAAAGGCGTAGATGCTCTGGTCGTCGTCGCCCACAGCCAGCACGGCGTTGCCGGCCGGCACGAACTGGTTGCCCTCCATGCGCCCGGCCAGCAGCTTGAGCCAGGCGTATTGCAGGCGGTTGGTGTCTTGGAACTCATCGACCAAGATGTGCTGAAAGCGGCGCTGGTAGTGCTCGCGCACCGGGTCGTGGTCGCGCAGCAGCTCGAAGCTGCGCAGCAGCAGCTCACCAAAATCGAGCACGCCTTCGCGCTGGCACTGCTCCTCGTAGAGGCGGTAAAACTCGATCTTGTGGCGCTGCTCGGCGTCGCGCGCGGGCACCTGGTGCGCGCGCTGGCCCTCCTCTTTGCAGGCGTTGATGAACCACTGCAATTCCTTGGGCTTGAAGCGCTCCTCATCCAGCGCGAGCTGCTTGTGCAGCCGCTTGATGGCGCTGAGCTGGTCTTGCATGTCCAGAATCTGAAACGTGGCGGGCAAGTTGAGCAGCTTGCAGTGGGCGCGCAACATGCGGTGGCACAGGCCATGAAAGGTGCCGATCCACATCCCGCGCACGTTCAGCGGCAGCAGCGCCGCCAGCCGCGTGAGCATCTCTTTGGCGGCCTTGTTGGTAAAGGTCACGGCCAGCACCCCGGCCGGGCTCACTTGCCCGGTGCTCAGCAGCCAGGCGATGCGGGTGGTGAGCACGCGCGTTTTGCCGGAACCGGCTCCGGCCAGAATCAGCGCCGGTTCGGGCCCGAGCGTGACGGCGGCCAGTTGCTCGGGGTTGAGGGCTTGCAGCAGCGGCGACGGTTGGTCCAGGGCTGAGGTGGGGATGGGGCTGTGGGCCGGACTGGGGGCGGATTCGGGCGCAAAACGGTGGGTCATGGGCCGATTATCGGCTGGCGCCCAACCGCTGGCACCTTGGCCACTTGTCTCGGGTTTTATCAGCCTTGGCCCACTCGCCTTACTGCACCGGCGGCGCTTCGAGCACAATTTCCACGCGCCGGTTCTGCGCCCGCCCGGGCGCGGTGGCGTTGTCGGCCAGTGGCTTGGTGTCGGCCACGCCGGTGGCGCGCAGCCGCATCGGGTTCACGCCGCGTGTCTCGAGGTGGCGCACCACCGCACCGGCGCGGCCCGCCGCCAGCTCCCAGTTGGAAGGAAAGCGCGCGGTGGCGATGGGCACGTTGTCGGTATGCCCTTCGACCACGATGGTGTGGCCCATGGCCTGGTTGAGCACCGGCAGCAGCTCGTCGATCACGCGCTGGCCGGCCGGGGTGAGTGCGGCCTGGCCGGGTGCAAACAACAGTTCGCTGCTGATGCGAAAACGCGTGACGCCCCGGGCTTCGGTCACGACTTCCACGTTTTGCCCCAGATCACCCACGTTGAGCGCAGGCGGCGCGGGCGGCACCGGGGCGGCGCGGACATCAACCGGGTCGCCCTCGACCCGCGCCGGCGCCGTGGCCGGGTGCGGCAGCGGCACCGGCGGCAAAATGGTGGTGCCGGCGTCGGCTGCGGCCTGCACCTGCGGGTGCAGCCGGTCGAGCGCGATCTCGCGCCGCTCGCCGCGAAAGGCCTCGCTCACCGGCTCGGAAAAAGCCAGCATCACCACCAGCATCGCCAGCAGCAGCGTCATCATGTCGAGGTAGGTGATCAGCCAGGCTTCCTCCTCTTGCACCGGCACCGGGTCCACGTGCCAGCGCTCGAAGCGGCCACCGTGCAGCGCGCTGATGGGGCGGTTGGGGCCCGTGCTGTCGTCTGTGGCCGCCGCCTGAGCGCTGGTCGTGTTGGCCGCCGAGCCGGGCCCGGGGGGCATGCGGGCCAGCATGGTCTCGAGCAGCGTGGGGCTCATGGACGTCCAGCAGGCTTGGCTTCGGCTTTGCTGGACCGATTGGCTTTGCGCACGCCCAAGCTCCACCAGCCGCCCGATTGAGGCGTTGCCTGCGGCCCGTCAAAAATCTCGTCTTCGTGGTGCGCGGCAAAGGACTTGAGCGTTTCGCGCATCAGCGACGGGCTGCGCCGTGCCGTCATCATGGCGATGCCCTGCATCACCATGTTCATCAGCACCACGCGCTGCTCGGTGCGGCGCTCGAGCTTGACCGCCACCGGCTTGAAGATCAGGTTGGCGAGCAAGATGCCGTAAAAAGTGGTCATCAGGGCCACCGCCAGATGGCCGCCGATCACCAGCATGTCGCCGGTGCCCAAAATGTCCATCATGTTGACCAGCCCGACCAGGGTGCCGATCATGCCAAAGGCCGGCGCGTAGCTGGCCATGACGCGAAACAACTGCGCCTCGGCCGCCTCTTTGGCGCGCAGGCGCGAGATGCGCCATTGCATCAAATCCAAGATGTCGGCTTCGGGGGTGCGCTCGATCACCAGTTGCACCCCGGTGCGCAAGAAGGGGTTGTTGACGTTTTTCAGGGCGCGCTCGACCGCTGCCAGGTCGTCGCGTATCCACAGGCGCGAGACATCGACCAGCTCGTCGATGGCGCTCTGGGTGTAGAGCCGCTCATTGCGGATCACGGTGCCAAAAAGCTTGAACACCCGCAGCACCTCGCGCAGCGGGTAGCTCATGAAGGTGGCGGCCAAGGTGCCAAAGAGCACAATCCCCAAGCCCGGCAAGTCGATGAACAGCAGCGGGTCTTCGGCCGCAAAAATCATGACGGTGACCAGCAGCAAGACGCTGGCCACCATCCCGATCAGGGTGGAGGGATTCATCTGGTAGGGCTCCTGGCGACGGGCGCACGCGCGCCGCTCTGTGGCGCGATTGTGCCGCATCGACGGCCGCCGCCGCAAGCCGCCTTGCCACTCACTCGCTCACTCGCCCCCCTACGGCGCGCAGGGCCGTGCGAGGGACGATGAGCAGGCTGACCCGCTTAGCGGCTGGGGCGGCCTTTGCCGGCAAAAGGCTTGGGGCCGCCTTGGGGGCGCTCGCGCTTGTCACCCCAGGCGGGGCGGTCACCGCCATGCGCCGGACGATCACCATAGGCGGGACGGTCGCCGCCGTAGGCCGGGCGGTCGCCGTAGCCTTGGCGCGCTGGGGCCGCAGGTTTGCCAAAGCCGTGGCGCGGCCCCTCGCCGGGGGTGCGCGGGGGGTGGTGCGGCTGGTGCTGCGTCGGCCGGGCACCAAAACCACCTTCACGCGGGCCGCTGTAAGAGCCGCCGGGGCGGGCACCGCGCCCAGCCGGTGGGCGGCCACCGGGGCCACGGCGGGGCTCGCTGCGGCTTTCGTAGAGTTGCTTGCGCGGCTCCATGCCGACAATGGTGTGGGTGTCGATCACTTGCTGGCTAAAGGCTTCGATATCGCCAATTTTGCGGCGGTCGCGCATTTCGGCCATCGTCACCGCCATCCCTTGGCGCCCAGCGCGGCCGGTGCGGCCGATGCGGTGCGTGTAGTCCTCGGCCTTCATCGGCAGCCCGTAGTTGAACACGTGCGTGATGCTGGGCACGTCGATGCCGCGCGCGGCCACGTCGGTGGCCACCAAAATCTGCACCTGGCCGCTGCGCAGCGCCATCAGGCGCCGGTTGCGCAAGCCCTGGCTAAGCGCCCCGTGCAGCGCCACGGCGGCAAAACCGGCCTGCTGCAAATCAGCCGCCAAGGCGTCGCACTCGATCTGGGTGCTGGAAAAAACGATGGCCTGCCCGATGGAGGCGTCGCGCAGCCAGTGGTCCAGCAACTGGCGCTTGTGCTCCGGGCTGTCGCACCAGTACAGGCGCTGCTCGATGTTGACGTGCCGGTCTTGCGGGGTGTCGATCTGCACCCGCTGCGGCTCGCGCATGACGCGCGTGGCCAGCGCCTGGATGCGCGGCGCAAAGGTGGCGCTGAACATCATGGTCTGGCGCCGGGCCGCGGTGAGGCGGTTGACTTCGGCCAGGTCGTCGGCAAAGCCGAGGTCGAGCATGCGGTCGGCCTCATCGACCACCAAAAACTGCACCTGATCGAGCACCAGTTGGCCGCTGCGCTGCAAGTCGAGCAGGCGGCCCGGCGTGGCCACCACGAGGTTGGCGTTTTGCAGCTTGGCGATCTGCATTTGGTAGGGCATGCCGCCGACCACGTTGGCAATGCGCAGGCCACGGCAGTGCTGCACCAGGTCGATGGCGTCGTTGGCGACTTGCTGCGCCAGTTCGCGCGTGGGGCACAGCACCAGCGCACCGGGCACGGTGGGCTTGAAGTGGCGCGCCAGCAGCGGGTTTTGGCGCTTGGCGCGCTTGGGGGCGGGCTGGCCAGCGGCAGCGGCTTCGGCTTGTTGGCGCTCCCAATCGGCGCGCTCGGCGGCCTCTTGCTGCTCCATCTGCACCAGCAGGGTGTGCAACACGGGCAGCAGGAAGGCGGCGGTTTTGCCGCTGCCGGTCTGGCTCGATACCATCAGGTCGGTGAAAGCCTGGGCGCCCGAGCGGCCCGTGCCTTCGGCCTGCATGGCTTTGGGAATCACGGCTTGCTGCACCAGCGTGGGCTGGGTGAAACCGAGGTCGGCCACGGCGTTGAGCAGCGGCTGGGCCAGGCCCAAGGCAGCAAAAGCCGAGGGGGCGGCAGGGGTGGCCACGGGGGTGGCCGCAACCACGGGCGTGGCGGCAGGGATGGCTACGTCGGTAGCCTCAGGGGTGCAGGTGATATCAGTCATGTCGTTCGTCCATGCGCACAAGTGGCGCAAAGGAACAAAACGGAGGCTCGCCCAGCCCAGAGTGGCTGTGCGGATACGCCCGATTCGTTCGTGGTGAAAAAACACATCGACCACAAACAAATCGACCTGGGCGCTGTTCTTCCCCCTAGGGGGCAGTGCAACCAGGCTGGGGTTGGATGGGGGTTTTTTGCAGCCGCGCCCTATAAGCCCAGCTGCCCCCCAAGAAACCACCCCCAAAAAAGCGTGAGGCAGATGCAAGGTCCTCGCTGTTTTTTCAGCGAAGCCTTCGATTATGGCGCATTTACGCGCGGCGTGCAAATTTATTTTTACCGGGCATGCCTGCTCCGCCGAACCGCCTCAGCGCGCTTCAATGCCCAGCAACGGGCCTTGCGGAGAGCTCGATCCCGAGCGCCTTCATCACAGCCAGCGTGGAGCGCAGCGTCGGGTTGCCGTGGGCGCTGAAGGATCGATAAAGCTGTTCGCGCGACAGGCCGGTCTGGTTGGCAATCTGCGTCATGCCCTTGGCTCGGGCGACGACGCCCAGCGCATGAGAAATGTAGGCCGGATCTTGGGTTTGGAGCGCCGCGGCCATGAAGTCGGCGATGGCCTGATCGGAAGCCAAATCCTCGGCTGGGTCGTAGGGGCTTAGTTTTTCGCTCATGCTCATTCACTCCATTGCTCTGCCAAGCGCAGCGCGCTAGCAATGTCTCGCGCCTGCGAGGTTTTGTCACCACCACACAACAAAACGATGATCTGATTGCCGCGCCGCTGAAAATACACCCGGTAGCCGGGGCCATAGTGGATGCGGAGTTCACTCACCCCTTGGCCTACCGGCTCGGCATCGCCCATATGACCAAATGCCAAGCGGTCTAGCCGCGCCGCGATGGCCGCGCGAGCGCGCCCATCCTTGAGTCTAGAACGCCACTTGCGAAAGGCTTCGGTTTGCAGCAACTCAAACATGCTTGGATTGTAGTCTAAAGACTACATCATCGCAACACCAATTCAAGGCGACCCCGCAGCCCCACTGGCCCTTCAGCGCAGCAAATGCTGCCGGTAGTGCTCCAGCTCGTCGATGGACTCGTGCACGTCGGCCAGGGCGGTGTGGCGCTGCTGTTTTTTGAAGGCGGCATAGACCTCGGGGCGCCAGCGCTTGGCCAGCTCCTTGAGCGTGCTCACGTCCAGGTTGCGGTAGTGGAAGTAGTCTTCCAGCTTGGGCATGTATTTGAGCAAAAAGCGCCGGTCTTGGCCGATGGTGTTGCCGCACATGGGCGAGCCGCCCTTGGGCACGTAGCGGCGGATGAAGGCCAGCAGCTCGGCCTCGGCATCGGCCTCGCTCAGGCGGCTGGCGCGCACCTTGTCGAGCAGACCGCTTTTGCCGTGCGTGCCTTTGTTCCAGTTGTCCATGGCCGCCAGCAGCGCCTCACTCTGCTGCAGCACCAGCACCGGGCCGTCGATGCGCGGGCTCAAATGCGGCCCGGTGATGACCACGGCAATCTCGAGCAGGCGCTCTTTGTCCGGGTCGAGCCCGCTCATCTCGCAGTCGATCCAGACCAGGTTTTGGTCGCTGTGGTGCAGTTCGGCCGCATCGGCCAAGGGTGGGACGGGGTGTTGCATGGGCTGCATTCTCGCCGATTCGCCCCCAGCCCCTGCAGCCTGGACCGGCGACTCCTATACTTGCAGCTTATGAATTCATACGCTGCTTTTGCCCCGGCCTTGTGGACGGCCGTGTTTTGCCTGCTGCTGGCCGCGGGCTTGCTGACCCGGCTCTGGCTGGCCGGGCGCCAGATGCGCCACGTGGCGCAACACCGCGCCGCCGTGCCGGCACCCTTTGCCGAGCGCATCGGGCTGGCGGCGCACCAGAAAGCGGCCGACTACACCATCGCCAAAACCCGCTTGGGGCTGATCGAAACCAGCTTCGGGGCGGCGCTGCTGGTGGGCTGGACGCTGCTGGGGGGCCTGAATGCCCTCAACCAGGGCTTGCTGGCGTGGTTCGGGCCGGGCTTGCTGCAACAGGTGGCGCTGCTGGCGGCCTTTACCGCGCTGGGGGCGCTGCTGGAGCTGCCGCTGTCGTGGTACCGCACCTTCGTGCTCGAACAAAGGCACGGCTTCAACCGCATGACCCCGCGCCTGTGGCTCAGCGACGGCCTCAAGGGCGCCGCCGTGGGGGCTGTGATCGGGTTGCCCGTGGTGGCCTTGCTGCTGTGGCTGATGCAGGCCGCCGGCCCCCTGTGGTGGTTGTGGGCGTGGGGGCTGTGGATGGCCTTCAACCTGCTGCTGCTGGTGTTGTACCCAAGCCTGATCGCGCCGCTGTTCAACCGCTTCGAGCCGCTGCAAGACCCGGCCCTGAAAACGCGCATCGAAGCCCTGTTGGCGCGCTGCGGCTTTCAGGCCAAGGGCTTGTTCGTGATGGACGGCAGCAAGCGCAGCGCGCACGCCAACGCCTATTTCACCGGCTTTGGGCCGGCTAAGCGGGTGGTGTTCTTCGACACCTTGTTGCAGCAGCTGGCGCCAGGCGAGCTCGACGCCGTGTTGGCGCACGAGCTGGGGCACTTCAAGCGCCGCCACATCCTCAAGCGCATCGCGCTGATGGCGCTGCTGAGCTTGGGCGCTTTGGCGCTGCTGGGCTGGCTGGTGCAGCAAGTCTGGTTCTACACCGGCTTGGGCGTGACCCCCAACCTGATGCAGCCCAACGGGGCCCTGGCCCTGATCCTGTTTTTGCTGGTAACCCCGCTGGTCGGCTTTTTTGCTTCGCCGTGGATGAGCGCGCTGTCGCGCCGGCAAGAGTTCGAGGCCGACGCCTTTGCGGTTGCGCACGCCGACCCGCGCGACCTCGCCAGCGCCCTGCTCAAGCTCTATAAAGACAACGCCAGCACCCTCACGCCCGACCCGCTGTACGTGCGCTTTTACTACTCGCACCCGCCCGCCGGCGAGCGCTTGGCGCGCTTGGGCGCATGATGCCTACCCAGTGCCCCGATGCCACTGGTTCGGGGCTGGCTGAGCGCCTGGGTTTGGTGGTCGGCACCCACGGCCGCCACTGCTGGGTCGAGACCGACGACGGCCAGCGCCTGCTGTGCCACCCGCGTGGCAAAAAAGACGCCCCCTTGGTGGGCGACCGGGTCTGCTGGCAACCCAGCGGCGACGGTGGCACGATCATGCGCACGCTGGAGCGGCGCAATCTGTTCTACCGCCAAGACGAACTGCGCACCAAGTCTTTTGCTGCCAACATCGACTTGTTGCTGGTGCTGCTGGCGGCCGACCCGGTGTTCTCGGAAAGCCAGCTCAACCGCGCCCTGGTGGCCGCCCGCGCCGCCGACATCGAGGCGCTGGTGGTGCTCAACAAGCAAGACTTGGGCCCGGCTTTCGACAGCGCCTGGGAGCGCCTGGCCCCCTATCGCGCCTTTGGGCAAACCGTGCTGCCACTGTGCCTTAATGCGCCAAGCAGCGCAGCGGGCGCGCCGGCAGACTGTAGCGACGGCGGCCTCGAGGCCCTGCACCAGCGCCTACAAGGGCGTGCGACGCTGGTGCTGGGCCCTTCGGGCACCGGCAAAAGCACCTTGGTCAACCGGCTCGTGCCCACGGCCTTGGCTGCCACTGGAGCGGTCTCGCGCGCGCTCAATTCGGGCCGCCACACCACCACCAGCAGCACCTGGTATTGGCTCGATGCGCAGCGCCGCTCGGCGCTGATCGACTCACCCGGCTTTCAGGAGTTTGGCCTGCGCCACCTCGAGCCCCCGCAACTGGCGCACCTGATGCCCGACCTCGACGCCCATTGCGGGCAGTGCCGCTTCTACAACTGCACCCATCTGCATGAACCGGGTTGCGCGGTGCGGGCCGCCGTGGGTGCGGGCATCAACGAGCAGCGCTACCGGCTCTACGTCGATCTGCACCGCGAACTCAGCGTGGCGGCGCGCTACTAGCCAAGCCCCCCGGAAACCTCACCAAACGCGCGCCAGCAGCGCCAGCGCCAGCAGCAGCAGCCACAGCAACACCCCGCGCCAAACCAGCCCCACCATGGTGGCCAGATGGGCCAACTGGGGCACGCGGGCGTCGGACTCGTTCCAGCCCAACTCGGGCGAGTACAGGGGTTCACCCAAGGGCGGGCCGCTGCCTAGGCGCACATTCATGGCCCCCGCACTGGCGGCCAGCAACAAGCCGTCGTTGCCCTTGGTCAGGGTGCCCTCTTGGCGCCAGTTGGCCAGCGCTTCCTCAAAATTGCCCACCACCGCAAAAGCCAGCGCCGTGGCGCGCACCGGCACGTAATCGACCACGCACCAGCCACGCCGCGCTGCGGCGGCAGAGGCATCCTCGGCTGCGACCGTGGTGCGCACCGACCAATGGCGCGCCACGTGCAAGGCCATGCGGTACAACACCGCTCCGGCCGGCCCCAAACCCATCGCCGCAAACACCACAAACGCCACCATCACCCCAAACACATGCCGGTGCGCGGCCAGCACCGAATGCTCGATCACGTGCCGCAGCAACTCCTGCTGCGGCAACTCGGCTACCTCCACCCCTTGCCAGCGCGCCAGCTCGGCCCGCGCCGCCGCCTCATCGCCCGACTCCAGCGCCACCCGGATGGAGGTGAAGTGGTGGCTGAACTGCCTAAAGCCCAGCGTGAGGTAGAGCACCAGCGCCGCCCACGCAAAACCGAGCAGACCGTGCACCCAGTTGAGCAAGCCGTAGATCAACAGCGCGAGCACGGTGGGCAGCAGCACCGCCAGCGCCCAAGCCAGCCAGCCATGCTGCCACTGCCCGGCATCGAGCCAGCGGCGCGCAGCGGCCGCCCAAGCGCGCAGCGCAGCGTGGGCCGGGTTGTCGTCGGGCAAGGGGCGCGCCTGTTCGAGCACCAAAGCCAAAATGAGGGCGAACAAGGTCATGGGGTCGCATCATAACCAGCGCCAGCGGTTTCAGCCAACCCAGCGCGGGCTGCCCTGCACCGGCTCTGGGGCGCACTCGCCGCCAGAGCGCCGGGGCTCAGGCGCTCAACAGCCGGTACAGGTTGCGCAGCATGGCCGCCGTGGCGCCCCAGATGTAGCACTCCCGCGTGCCGTCGTGCCAAGGCATGGAAAACCACTGCCGGTGGCTGCCTTGCCAGAGCAACTCGTGGCGGCGGTGGTGGGCCGGGTTCATCAAATAAACCAGCGGCACTTCAAACACGGCCGCCACCTCGCGCGGATTGGGTTGCAAGCGCTGGCTGGCCTGCACCAGCGCCAACACCGGCGTGACGATGAAGCCGCTGCCGGTGGTGTAGGCGGGCAATTGACCGAGCACCTCGACCGCGTGCTGCGGCAGCCCGATCTCTTCTTGCGCTTCGCGCAAGGCGGCGGCTTGGGCGTCGGCATCGGTGGCGTCGACCTTGCCCCCAGGAAAAGCGATTTGGCCGGGGTGATCGGGCAAGGCAAGGCTGCGCTCGGTGAGCAAGAGCGTGGGCTGCGGCCCGGCGCGCACCGCCATCAACACCGCCGCCGGACTGGGCACGCGGTCGACGAAGCGGGGCTCGTGGCGCAACTCGGGCTGCCAGACCGGGGGGCTTGCAAAGCGCTGGCGCAGCGCCATGGGCTGGCACTGCGCCAGCGCCACGGCGGGCAAATGGCTGTCGGTGCCGAGCACGGGCACTTGGGTGGGATCAAACATAGCTGGCCGGGGGGCTGCCGCGCATGCCGCACCACACACACCCGCCTTGAAGTTAAGATGAGCCCTATTGTGCAGGTTTGGAAACCGCAACACGCAGGAGGGCGGCATGGGTGGCGCATGGTCAGCGGGCGCATCGTGGAAAGCCAGATTCGGCAAGGCGCCTAGCAAATGGGCCTTGACGGCTTTGTGCGCCGTTGTGTTGGCGCTGGCCTCGGCTCAGGCCCATGCGGTCGAGGCGAACCGGGCTGCACCGGCCGACCTCGATGCCATCAAGGGCATAGGCCCGGTGATGGTCGAGCGCATCGTGGCGGCGCGCCAGCAGCGCCCTTTTGCCGACTGGCGCGATTTTTCCAGCCGCGTGCGCGGCGTGGGCCCCGCCACCGCGACCCGCCTGTCGGCCAACGGCTTGACCGTCAACGGCAGGCGCTTGGGCCAAGAACCCCCGCCCACCCCCATCCAGTGGCAGCCCATGGTGCCACGCCCGCTGGAGCCGGCGCACTCACCCGGCCCCGCACCCAAAGCCCACAACTGACCGGCACAAGCCCTCCAGTATTTCCTCAAGTCGGCGCCCAATCCAACGATATAAAAGGCATGACCCGCGGATCGCCAAAACGTGCCGCCACCCTTCGACCCACCCACCCACCATGGCCATCCACCTGCTCGACTACTATCAGGCGATCGAAAGAACCAGCCAAGCGATGCTCGATGCGGCACAGACGCAAGACTGGGACGAGATGGTGCGCCTCGAAAGCGCCTGCGCCGTGTTGATCGCGCGCTTGCGCGAACTCGGCAGCGAGACCCCCCTGACACCCGAAGAGCGCGCGCGCAAGCAGCGCATCATGCTCACCCTGCTGCGCCACGATGCGCAAATCCGAGAATTGGTGGAACCTTGGGTGGATGAGTTGGGCACCGTCTTGCACCCGCCGCAGTCGCGGCTGCTGCACTAGTCTCAAACCTGCATATTCATCACATCGGTGTAAGCCTGCATCATGCGGTTGCGCACATGCAGCGCGGCCTGAAAGCCGATTTGGGCCTTTTGCATGGCCAACATGGTTTGCTCTAGGCTGACATTGGGGTTGCCGATCTGGAACTCGGTCTGCAACTGCGTGGCCCGGTTTTGTGCCGCGCTGACGTTGTGCAGCGCGGTTTTGAAGGCCTGCCCAAAACCACTGGCACCGGCAACCTCAGCCGCGCCCCCGGCCTCGAGGGAGGGTGGACGCGTTGGCGCGCGCACTGCGCCCGCAGTGACGGTCGTGGGGGGGGTAAGGCGCAATTCCATGGCAGTATCCTTGCAGTACGGGGTTCAATCCGACGCAACCGATGCTACGGCTCGGCGCGGCCCAGCTTGAGCCCGATAAGACACCCATCCAAGGGGCTTTTCCTGCTTTAGATTCCGGGATGGGCTTTCATAATTGCCTCAAACCGCCCGCCCTCCCGCCCTTTCACGGCGCTTGAACCCCACCGCCACGCATGAACACCGCCGTTGCCACCGTTGATGCCCCCTTCGCCCAGGCTGCGGGCCGTCCCAACCGCCTGGTGCAAGGCTTTGCGCGCTTGGACAGCGGGCGCAAGCTCATGCTCGCCCTAGGCGCCGCAGGCCTGCTGGCCCTGCTGGTGGCAGCCGTCCTAATGGCCGGCCGGCCCGAGTTTCGGGTCTTGTACGCCAATCTGTCGCCGCAAGACGGCGGCGCCGTGATCGAGCAGTTGTCGCAACTCGGTGTGCCCTACCAACACTCTGAGGGCGGCACCGCGATCTTGGTGCCGGCCGACCGGGTACACGACGTGCGGCTGCAACTGGCGGCGCAAGGGCTGCCGCGTGGCAGCGTGGTCGGCTTTGAGCTGATGGACAGCGCCCGCTTGGGGATGACGCAATTCCAAGAACGCCTGAACTTCCAGCGCGGCCTCGAAGGCGAACTGGTGCGCTCGATTTCCTCGCTCAATGCCGTGGCCGAAGCGCGCGTGCACCTGGCACTACCGAACCAGACCGGGTTTTTCAGGGAGCAGCAAAAGCCCTCGGCCAGCGTATTGCTGACCCTGCACGGCGGCCGCACGCTGGACCGCGCCCAAGTGGCCGGCATCGTGCATCTGGTGGCCAGCAGCGTGCCCGAAATGCGCCCCGCCGCCGTGAGCGTGGTGGACCAGCAGGGCAATCTGTTGTCGCAAAGCGCCGACGGCGCACAAAATGGCATCGATTCGCGCCAGCTCGAATACCGGCGCATGGTCGAGCAGATGTATGCACAGCGCATCTTGGATCTGCTCGAACCCTTGGTGGGGCGCCAAAACGTGCGCGCCCAGGTCACGGCCGACGTCGATTTTTCGGTCACCGACCAGACCAGCGAGCAATTCCGCCCCAACCAAACCCCCAACGAAGCCGCCGTGCGCAGCGCTCAACTGCTCGAGAGCGGCAGCCAGACCGACCAAACCCCCGCCGGCGTGCCGGGTGCGGTGGCCAACTTGCCGCCGGGGGCCGCTGCCGCCCCCATCAACGCCCCCGATGCCGCTCCCTTGGGCGTGGTGCCGGGACAAAACGTGGGTGGCGGTACGGCCGAAGCCAACCGCCGACGCGAGCAAGTTACCAACTTCGAGGTCGACCGCACCGTGGCCGTCACGCGCGGCGCCACCGGCAACATCCGCCGGTTGAGCGCGGCCGTGGTGCTCAACCATGCCGAAGGCACCGACCGCCGCGGCGAGCCCACCAGCACCCCCTTGTCGCCCGAGCTGATGGCGCAGATCAATGCCTTGGTGCGCGAAGCGATCGGCTTTAGCGAACCGCGCGGCGACACCGTCAACGTCATGAACGCCGCTTTTAACCGCACCGCGGTGGAAACCGTCGAGCTGCCGCTGTGGCAGCAACCGTGGCTGCAAGACCTGATCCGCAGCCTAGCCTGGCCACTGGGCTTGTTGCTGCTGGGCCTGATCGTGTTCTTGGGCATGGTGCGGCCTTCGCTCAAGCTGATGGCGGCCCAGGCCTCAGAAGGCGCCGATGGCAACGCTGCACCGGGCGGCCAGCTCAACGCGCTGGTGGACGACCAACCCCAGCGTCCAGGCTTGCCCGCACCCGCATCCAACGAACCCACGGCCGAGCAGTTGCGGCTGGAGGATGCGCGACGGCTGGCACGCGAAAACCCGATGGCCGTGGCCAACATCGTGCGCGGCTGGATGAGCGGCGAAGCGGCGACGCCGGCCACCACCACCTGAGGGGCCCATATGGCGACAATCGGGCGACAATCGGGCCCTTGACAAGCCCAAAGGTAACGCGCAATGGCTGACAGCGACGACGGACTGCAGGACGCGGCCATCTTCCTCATGTCGCTCGGCGAAGAGGAAGCGGCCGAGGTGTTCAAGCATTTCTCTCCCAAAGAGGTACAACGCCTGGGCGAGACGATTGCGCGCATGCGCGCCGTCAGCAAAGACAAGGTCGATGGCGTGGTCGACAAGTTCACCGCTGAGGCGGCCTCGCAAAGCCTGCTGGTCTCGGACACCGACAACTACGTGCGTGCGGTGCTCAAGCGCGCACTGGGCGACGACAAAGCCTCGTTGCTGATCGACCGCATCCTGCAAGGGGGCGATGTCTCGGGCATCGAGAGCCTGAAATGGATGGACCCCAGTTCGGTGGCCGAGCTGCTGCGCAACGAGCACCCGCAAATTCTGGCCGCCATTTTGGTGCACCTCGATCAAGACCACGCCGCCAGCGTGCTCAAGTATTTCACCGAGCGCACCCGCAACGACGTCATGCTGCGCATCGCCACCATGGAGGGCATCCAGCCGATGGCCCTCAAAGACCTCAATGAAGCGCTTTACCAGGTGCTGGCGGGCGGCGACAAAATCCGCAAGAGCTCACTGGGCGGCGTCAAGGCAGCGGCCGAGATCATCAACCTGCTCGGCACCAGCCTAGAGACCACCGTGGTCGACTCGATCCGCGAGTCCGACCCCGATCTGGCGCAAAAGATCATGGACAAGATGTTCACCTTCGAAGACGTGAACAAGCTCGACAACAAGGCCATGCAGATGGTGCTCAAAGAGGTGTCATCCGACGCGCTGGTGATTGCCCTCAAGGGCGCCAGCAGCGAGCTGAAAGAGAAAATCCTGGGCAATATGTCGAGCCGCGCCGCCGAAGCGCTCAAGGAAGATTTGGAGTCACGCGGGCCGGTGCGGCTTTCCGAGGTGGAAACGCAGCAAAAAGAAATCCTCAAGGTGGTGCGCCGCTTGTCTGACGAGGGCCAGATTTCGATTGGCGGCGGAGGCGACGATGCCTTCGTCTAGCCGCGCCTCGCACTATCAGCGCTTCATCCCACGCGAGGAAGTGCTCGAGGTGGCAGCGGTGCAGTTTGGCCCCATCGACGGACAAGCCCAGCGCCACCCCACCCCCGAGGCACAGGCGCAAGACGATCTGCACCAAGCACAGCAGGAGCAGGCCTTGCGCCAACAGGCGTGGGACGCGGGCTTCGAGGCTGGCCAGCTTAAAGGCGCCGCACAAACGCGGCTCGAATTGCAGGAGCAAACCCTGCTGACGCAACGCGAACAGGCGGAACGGGTGGCAACCCTGCTGCATCAGGCACAAGCGGGTTTTGATCGGCTCGAACAGGCGCTGGCCGAACAGGTGTTGCAATTGGCCTGTGAATTGGCGCGCCAGGTGGTGCGGCGTGAGCTCAGCACCCCGCTGCCGCCCTTGCGCAGCGTGGCCCAAGAAGCGCTGGCTTTGCTGATCGACGACGGCCGCCCGGCCACTCTGCGCCTGCACCCGCTGGATGCCGCCCTGCTGGCTGAGCATGCGGCGCTGGAGGCGCACGGCAGGCCAGTGCAGGTGCAGCCCGACCCCACCCTGAGCCCGGGCGACTGCGTGGTGGAATGCGCCCATGGCGGCGTCGATGCGCGGCTGGAACAACGCTGGCAGCGCGCGGTGGCCAACTTGGGGCTGGAGCCGCCCTGGCAACCCGGCGGGCAAGCCGATGTCTGAGCCCCAAGCCCCAGACCTACCGCCGCGCTGGCAAGCCTTCATGGCACTGGCGCACCAGGCGGCCACCCAGCACACCGCGCTCGAAACCAGCGGCCGGCTGGTGCGCCTAGCCGGTTTGGTGCTCGAAGCCCAGGGCGTGCGTGCGCCCGTGGGCTCGCAATGCGTGATCGACACCCCCGGCGAGCCCGACAGCGCGGTGCTGGCCGAGGTGGTGGGCTTCAACGCTGACCGCGCCTACCTGATGCCGGCCGGCGACGTGCAGGGGCTGGCCAGCGGCGCACGGGTGCGCCAATTGCCTCCCTACCGGCCGCAACTGCGCTTGGGCGACCCTTTCAAGCCCCTGCCGCCCAACGACCGCGGCGTGCTGCGGCTGCCGCTTGGGGGCGGGCTGCTGGGCCGGGTGGTCGATTCGCACGGGCATCCGCTCGATCACCAGGGGCCCTTGCGCGCGGTCGTGGTCGAGCCGCTGGAGCGCAGCCCCATCAACGCCATGGAGCGCGCCCCGGTGCGCCAGCCGCTCGACACCGGGGTGCGCGCCATCAACGCCTTGCTCACCGTCGGGCGTGGCCAGCGCATCGGGCTCTTTGCCGGCTCCGGTGTCGGCAAAAGCGTGCTGCTGGGCATGATGGCGCGCTTCACCCGCGCCGACGTGATCGTGGTTGGCCTGATCGGCGAGCGCGGCCGCGAGGTGAAAGAATTCATCGAAGACATCCTCGGGGCTGATGGACTGGCGCGCTCGGTGGTGGTGGCCGCCCCGGCCGACCTGCCGCCGCTGCTGCGCCTGCAGGGCGCGCACTACGCCACGGCCATCGCCGAGCGCTTTCGCGACGACGGGCTCGACGTGCTGCTGCTGATGGACTCGCTCAGCCGCTACGCCATGGCGCAGCGCGAAATCGCCTTGGCCATCGGCGAGCCACCCGCCACCAAGGGCTACCCCCCGAGCTGCTTTGCCAAAATGCCGCAACTGGTCGAGCGCAGCGGCAACGCGGCGCAGGGCAAGGGCTCCATCACCGCGTTTTACACCGTGCTCTCGGAGGGCGACGACCAGCAAGACCCGATCGCCGACGCCGCCCGCGCCATACTGGACGGCCACATCGTGCTCTCGCGCAGCATGGCCGAGTCGGGCATCTACCCGGCCATCGACATCGAAGCCTCGGCCTCGCGCGTGATGCACAACGTCACCAGCGCTGCGCACCAGCAGTGGGCACGGCGCTACCGCCAGCTCTATGCGCGCTACCAAAAAAGCCGCGACCTGATCCAGCTCGGTGCCTACGCCGCAGGCAGCGACCCCGAGACCGACCGCGCCATCGCCCTCTTTCCCGCCCTGCAGCATTTTCTGATGCAGGACATGCGCGAACAAGCCCCGTTCGAGGCCAGCGTGCAGCAACTGGCCGAGGCCATCGGCGAAGCCCACGCCACGCGGGCCAGCCACCTCCACCCAACGCAGCCATGAAAGCCCCCGCCCACGATTTGTCGCTGGTGATCGACGTCGCGCAGCGCAAGCGCGACCTGGCTTTGCAGGCACTGGCACAACTGCAACAAGAACAACGCCAGGCGCTGCTGCAGTTCAACCAGTTGCAAGGCTACAGCGCCGAAACCGGCTTGCGCTGGAGCGAGCGCTCCGCACAGGGCTTCGATGGTGTGCAACTGCACACCCACCGGGTGTTCATGGGCCGGCTCGACCACGCCCAAGCCTTTCAACAAGAGGTGTTGCAACAGATTGCGCAGCGGCTGCAGCAGTGCCAGCAACACGTCATGCAAGCTGAGCGCGAACTGGCCAGCCTGCGCAAGTTTCAGCAGCGCCGCCACCAAGCATGGCTGCTGCAACAGCAGCGCCAAGAGCAAAAATCCAACGACGAAATGGCCGCCGTGCAACACCGCTTGCACGCCGATTTGCACCCTTGGAGATCGAACCCATGAGAACCGACGCCCCGGCAGCCCCACGCGCACCTGAGCCCAACCCGCGCCGCCTGCCCGCCACTGCCAGCCCAGCGGCCACGCACTCCCCGTCCGCCACCGCGTCCAAACCCCAGACCGACGCCTTTTCCGCCTTGTTGCAGGCTGCCGACGATAGCCTAGCCGGACCGCCATCGGCCCAGGGCGATGCCGACCTCGTCACTGCACCCTCCCACGTCACTGGCGACGCCCAACCCGATTCACCTCTGCAGCCCAACCCCCTTGATCCCAGCAGCCGCTTGACCCGTTTCGATGCACGAGTCGACACGGCCCTCTCGTCTGGTACCGCCACTCCATCGGGTGCAGCAGGAAGCGAGGCGGCGCCGGGCAGCAAAGCCGCCTCCGCTGCGGCGCAGCCTAGCACCACGGGCCACTGGGTTTCCACCGTCGCCAAGGCGCGCGCCAAACCCACCCACTTGGCTGCTTCACCAGCCGCCGCCGAGCTGGCACCCGGCCCAGCGGGCCAAGCCAGCCTCTACCCGCGCCCGGCAGCCGCATTGGCGCCGAACCCTTACGCAGCCGGAGCCGGCGCAGCGGCTGGCTCGGCCTCGGCTGCCGCCCAGGGCATCGCGGACGAATCCGACGCCGGCGCTTTGCTTGCCGCCCTCACCGCCGGCGCACGCGGAGAGTCGAGTGCGCGCGAAGGCTCGGGGCAAGGAGCGCGTGGCGGCGATGCAGCCCGCACCTTGGTGGAAAGCCCGACCGCCTCGGGCACCGGCACCGAAGCGGCCAAGGCCGACGCAGACTTCAGCCACCTGCTCGAGCAGGCCACGGCCCAAGGGCTGGATGCCGTTTGGGAACCGCTGGGGCAACAAATCAGCTTCTGGTTGGCGGGGCAGGTCAAACGGGCCAACCTGTTGCTGCACGAGGGCCTGCATCAAACCCTGGAAATCGAGATCAAGCTCGATGGCCAACAAGCCCAACTCGACTTTCTCACCAACGACGAACAACTGCGCGAGAGCCTGCGCAGCCAAGCCCAAGAGGCCTTGTCCGAGCTGTTGGGCCAAAACGGACTCGAACTGGCCGGTCTTTCGATTGGTTCACGCGCCTCGGGCCAATCCGACCGCTCCACGGCGCAGCGCCCTCAGGCGAGCAGCGCGCGCGCCGAAGTCACCGAAACCCCTGCCGCCGAGCCGCCGTCGCTGGTGCTGCAGCCGGCCAGCGGTCGCGCCGGCTTGAGCGTCTACGCCTAACAGCCGACACCGGCGGCACCGCGCAAGCCCCTTAAAAATCCAAAAAGCAGGCCTCCACGCCTGCTTTTCTGACTCAAGCCGGCGCCGATTGCTCACACAATCGGCATGACACAATACAGCCGTCCGAATCGGTCGGCACTGCCTAGGCAGATGTATTTGAACAGAAGGCAAAACCATGGCCGCAAAACCTCCGGCACCCGCTGCCCCCGACGCTGCACCCGCCAAACCCAAGAGCAAGAAGCTGCTCCTCATCATCCTGGCTGCCGTGGTGGCCGTCGTGCTGGTGGGGGTTGCCATTTTGGTGGCTCTGATGATGTTTCAGCCGGCCGCAGAAGAACTTGACGCCGATGGCCAGCCGGTGGTGCAACTCGCTGCCCCGGCCGCCCCACCCACCTTCATGCCATTGGAAAACATGGTGGTCAACTTGGCCGATCCGGGAGCCATGCGCTTTGCCCAAATCGGCATCTCGGTGCAGTTGGCCGACTCGGCCACCGCCGACCGGCTCACGGCCTTCATGCCCGCGATCCGCAACGGCATGCTGCGTCTGGCCTCGCAGCGCACCGCTGCCGAGCTGCTGACGCCGGCGGGCAAAGACGCGCTGGCCGCCGACATGCTGGGTATGATCCGCCAGACCATCGGCTTGCCCGACCAAGGCACCACCCCCAGCCCGGTGCAGGCGGTGTTGTTCACCAGCCTGATCGTCCAGTAAGCCGCCGGCTCGACCGAATTTAAGCCGCACCATGAGCGACGCCTTCCTGTCCCAAGACGAGATCGACGCCCTGCTCGAGGGTGTCACGGGCGAGAGCCAAAAACTCGCCAAGGACGAGGTCGACACCACGGGTGTGCGCGGCTACGACCTGTCCAAGCAAGAGCGCATCGTGCGTGGGCGCATGCCCACCATGGAGGTGATCAACGAGCGCTTCGCACGCAACCTGCGCGTTGGCTTGTTCAACCTGATCCGGCGCAGCCCCGAAATCTCGGTCGGCACGGTGCAGGTGCAAAAGTACAGCATGTTCCTGCGCGAGTTGGTGGTGCCCACCAACTTCAACCTCATGGCGGTGCGCCCGCTGCGCGGCAGCGGCATGATCGTGTGCGAGCCCGCGCTGCTGTTTGGTGTCATCGACAGCTTGTTTGGCGGCAACGGCAAGTTCCACACCCGCATCGAGGGGCGCGATTTTTCGCCCACCGAGCAGCGCGTCATCAACCGGCTGGTGGAGGTGGTGTCGGACGAGTACAAAAAAGCCTGGAAGGGCGTTTATCCGCTCGAACTGGTCTATCAGCGCTCCGAGATGCAGCCCCAGTTTGCCAACATCGCCACCCCGAGCGAGATCGTGGTCAGCACCAGTTTTTCGCTCGAAATCGGCGACATCACCGGCTCGCTGCACCTGTGCATCCCCTACGCCACGCTGGAGCCGATCCGCGACCTGCTCTACTCCACCTCGCAAGGCGACTCGATGGAGGTGGATCGGCGCTGGGTGAGGCTGCTGGGCCAAGAAATCCAGGCCGCCGAAATCGAGCTCTGCGCCGAACTGGCGCGCACCCGCACCACGGTCGAGCAACTGCTGGCCATGAAAGTGGGCGACTTCATCGAACTGGAACGCGAGCGCGTGATCGATGCCCGCGTCGATGGGGTGCCGGTGTTGCAGGCCGAATACGGCACCCACAACGGCAAATACGCCCTCAAAGTGGTGCAATTGCGGCGCGAACAAGCCAGCACCTGGCATGGAGACAAGCATGACTGACGAAACCCCCGAATCCATGGCCGACGACTGGGCCCAGGCCTTGCAAGAGCAAAGCAGCAAGGGCGTGAACGACGACCTCAGCGCCGGTGCCCCGCACTTTGACGCCAGCCCCGGCAGCGCCGTCAACAGCCCGAACGACATCTCGATGGTGCTCGACATCCCGGTGCAGCTCTCGGTCGAACTGGGCCGCACCAAGGTGCCGATCAAATACATTTTGCAACTGGCGCAGGGCTCGATCGTCGAACTCGACGCGCTGGCTGGCGAACCCATGGACGTGCTCGTCAACGGCTACCTGATCGCCCAAGGCGAGGTGGTAGTGGTGAACGAAAAGTTCGGCATCCGCCTGACCGACATCGTCACCCCCTCCGAGCGGCTGCGCCGCCTGAGCCGCAACTGATGCCGCAGCGCCCCATCACTGCGCCCGCTCGTTTCAGGCCATGAACCAGTCAATTTTCACCGCCATGTTGCCGGCGCTCGGCCTGCTGTTGGTCATGGTGCTGCTGGCTTGGGGCGTGCATTGGATGCGCAAGCGCATCGCCCCCTCAGGCAGCGGCTTGGGTGCCGATTTGCGTCTGGTGTCGCAGCTCATGGTGGGGCCCCAGCAGCGTGTGGTGGTGGTCGAAGTCAACGGCCCCGACGGCCCGGTGCAGCTCACGCTGGGCGTGACACCGCAGCACATCAGTGCCCTGCACACGCAACGCCTCGTGGGCGCAGCCGCTGCACCAGCGTCATCCGCATCCGGCCCCGCCCCCTTCGCCCCCGCCACGCCCTCGGTGGCCCAGCCAGCCCCCGAAACCCTGTACCAAAAGGTGGCCCGATCTCTAGGCGCAGGGCCGCCGCCCGCCTCGGAGCCGCGCCCATGAAGGCTGCCCTGATCCGGCTGGGGCGGCCGCTGGGCTTGGCTGCGCTGGCGGGATTGCTGCTGGGTGGCGGCGCTCTGGCGTGGGCGCAAGGGGCCCCGGTGCCACCTGCCGCCGCACCGCCGGGCAGCTTCCCGATTCTGATCGGCCAAGGCGCGGGCGGCACCAGCTTTTCGGTGCCCATCCAGACCCTGCTGTTCTTCACCGCGCTCTCGTTCTTGCCGGCGGTGCTGCTCATGATGACGGCCTTCACCCGCATCATCATCGTGCTCTCGCTGCTGCGCATGGCGCTGGGCACGCAGGCGGCGCCCCCCAACCAGGTGCTGGTCGGGCTGGCGCTGTTTCTCACCTTGTTCGTCATGGCCCCCACGCTGGACCGCGTGCACGCCGAAGCCTACCAACCCTTTACCCGGGGCGAAATCAGCTTTGAGCAAGCGGTGCAGCGCGCCGAAGCGCCGATGCGCGAGTTCATGACCAAGCAAACCCGCCAAGCCGACTTCCTCATGTTTGCCAACCTGGCCGGCTTGGACGAAAGCGTGACCGTGCAAACCGCCCCCTTTCGGGTGCTGGTGCCGGCCTTCGTGATCAGCGAGCTCAAAACCGCCTTCATGATCGGCTTCTTGATCTTTATCCCGTTTCTGGTGATCGACCTGATCGTGGCCAGCGTACTCATGTCGCTGGGCATGATGATGCTCTCGCCGGTGCTGGTGGCGCTGCCCTTCAAGCTCATGCTGTTCGTGCTCGCCGACGGCTGGAACCTGCTGATCGGCTCGCTGGCGGCGAGTTTCGTGGTCTAGCGCCCGTCCGGTCAAATCTGATAAAAATAACATGGACGCCCAAGCCGTACTCACCATCGGTCAAAACGCGCTCTTCATCCTGCTGGCCGTCTCAGCGCCGCTGCTGGGGGTGATTTTGGTGGTCGGGCTGGTGGTGAGCCTGTTTCAGGCCCTGACGCAGATCAACGAGGCCACGCTCTCTTTCGTGCCCAAGATCGTGGCGGCGGTGGTGGTGTTTGCGATCTCGGGGCCGTGGATGCTGACCACGCTGGTCGATTTTTTGCGCCGCATCCTGCTCTCGATCCCCGAGTACGCGATCTAGGGCACGGGGCAACGGCACGTGGACGCCCCCATGATCACTTTCACCGAGGCCCAGATCATGGCCTGGGTGGCGCCCATCTTCTGGCCTTTTCTGCGCGTGCTCGGCGTCTTTGCCAGCGCCCCGATCTTTTCTTCGCGTTCGGTGCCCATGCGCCTCAAGGTGGCGCTGGCCTTTCTGATCGCGGTCTGCATCCAGCCGGCGCTGCCCGAACCGCCCATGCTCTCGCTCACCAGCCCCGAGGCGCTGGGCGCGGTGATCCAGCAAATCGCCATCGGCGTCTCGATCGGGCTGGCGGTGCGCATCGTCTTTGCCGCGGTGGAAATGGCGGGCGAGATCATTGGCTTGCAGATGGGGCTCAATTTCGCCGGCTTTTTCGATCCGGCCACCAACGCGCAGTCGAGCCCGGTCGGGCGCTACTTTGGCAACATCACCATGCTGCTGTTCGTGGTCATGAACGGGCATCTGATGCTGATCATGGCGGTGGCCGCGAGCTTTCACACCTTCCCGGTGGGGGGCGACATGCTGGCGGTGGTGCAGACCATGCGCCTGCACGAACTGGGAGGGCTGATTTTTTACTACGGCCTGTGGATCGCCCTGCCCATGATCGGCATGCTGCTGTTCGTCAACGTGGTGCTGGGCATCATCACGCGCATCGCGCCGCAAATGAACGTATTCGCCATCGGCTTTCCGCTCACGCTCTCAGTGGGTCTGGTGGGCATCGCCTTTACGTTGCCGCTGCTCGATCAGCCGGTGCTGCAACTCATGCGCGTCGTTACCGACTTGTTCTTGGCCGGTTGAGCCGCGCAGCAAACCCCGCCGGCGCGGGGTCAAACCAACTGGTTGCGGATCGCGTACACCGTGAGTTCGGCGTTGTTGCTCAAGCCCAGCTTTTCCAGCGTCCGGGCCCGGTAGACGCTCACGGTTTTGGGGCTGATCATCAGCTCTTGGGCGATCTGCGCCAGCTTTTTGCCCGTCGCGATTTTGCACAGCGTCTGCAACTCGCGCTCTGACAGGCTGTCGTGCAACTGCGCCGATTCGGGCGCGCTCAAGTGCTTGGCCAGCAGCTCGGCCACCTCGGGCGGCAGGTATTTGCGCCCCTGCGCCACCGTGCGCACGGCGGTGATCAAGGCCGCCGGGTCGCCACCCTTGTTCAGGTAGCCCATGGCGCCGGCCTTGAGGCAGCGCAGCGCGTACTGGTCTTCGGGGTACATGGAAACCATGAGCGTGCGCAGCGGCCCCTCTTCTTGCTGCAACACGGCCAAAATCTCCAGCCCGCTGCGCCCGCGCAGATCGACGTCGAGCAGCAGCACATCCGGGCGCTGTTGGCGCAGCAGCTCGCGCAGGCTGGCGTAGCCGTCGGCCTCGCCAATGACGCGGATGTCGGTCGCCTCGGCCAGCGTGTCGCGCACACCGCGGCGCAACATGGCGTGGTCATCGCACAGTATGACTTTGATCATGGCATTTATTCCCAGTCAGCGGCCTTGGTCCCATTCAAGGGCAAGGAAAGGATCAGCGTCATGCCCTGGCCCGGTGCCGTGGCCACATCGAGCCAGCCGCCGGCCCCTTGGGCGCGCTCGCGCAAGCCCAGCAGGCCAAAGGATTGCAGCTTGGCCAGATCGGCGGCGCTGGCACCGCAGCCGTCGTCGCTCACCTCCAGCGTGAGCACGCCTTCGAGGTCGCTCAACTCCAGCCGCACGCTGCGCGCCTGCGCGTGCTTGAGCACGTTGGTGAGCGCCTCTTGCGCGGTGCGGTAAACCACCATCGCCAGCTGCGGCTCGACTGGCAAACGCAAACCACCTTCGAGCCGCAGCGCCAACCCGGTGCGCTCGGCAAAGGTGCGCACCAGCCATTGCAAGGCCGGCTCCAAACCCTGGTCCAGCACCGCCGGCCGCAAGTTGCGCATCAGGCGCTGGCTGGCCAGCAGCGCATGCTCGGCCATTTCGAGCGCCGCGCGCACATGCGCCTGGGCCTCGGGCTGCGGCAGATGCCGCCCCAGCCACGCCAGATCGAGCTTGAGCGCCGCCAGCGCGCCGCCGATGTCGTCGTGGATTTCGCGCGCAATGTCGGCGCGCTCGCGCTCCAGCCCAAGCTGCAAATGCTCGGTCAAGTCCACCAAGCGGCGGCGCGATTCCGCCAACTCGGCCTGCGCCTGCGCCTGCGTGCGCCGGCTGGCGTGCAGCTCCAGTGCCCGCTGCAAGGCCGTGGGCAGGCGCGCCAGCCGGTTTTTATCGACGTAGTCGCTCACCCCGCGCAGCAGCGCATCGGCCACCGTGGCCTCGCCGATGGCCCCCGAGACGATGAGGAAGGGCAGCTCCAGCCCTTGCTGCTGCAGCCAGTCCCACGCTTGCATGCCGCAAAAACCGGCCAAATGGTAATCGGCCAGCACCGCGTCCGCCTCGCCCTGCCGCAGCGCCGACTCAAAGTCGGCCATGGTTTCGACCAAGGTCAGCCGCACCTCGAACTCGGCGCGCACCAAGCAACGCCGCACCAATTCGTGGTCGGCGGGGTTGTCCTCGAGGTGGAGCAGATGCAAAGGGTTCAAAACAGGGTGCCTCTAGACCCGAGTCTAAACTTGCACAGGCGCTAAAGCTGGAATTTTCAGGCTAAGATGCGCCAGATTGATAAACTTCAACGAGTACATTGCCCTTTTGCTCGCCATCATGCACACACCCGCACCCACCTCGCACGAACAGCGCCGCTGGCCGCGCGAGGAATACACCACGGTCGAGGCCTTGCCCAGCGCCCCCAGCGACGAACCGTTGGTCGAGATCCCGGTGTCGGTGGTGGCCGACTTGCAAGACTCGTTGCTGGTGGCCATGAACGACCTCAAGCGCCTTGAAGGCCTGCTCGACCACGCCACCGCCAACCTGCTGGACCGCTTCAATGCCGCCTTGCAGAGCGCCGAGCAAATGCCCGAGGGGGCCCTCAAGGCCGAGTTGCAAAGCAGCCTGCACGCCTCTGTGACCGAGCTGCAGTTTCATGACATGTCCTCGCAGCTACTGGTGCACATTGGCAAAATGCTCAAAGGTTGCGCCTATATTTTGGCCGACCAAGCGCTCGAGCCCGACGAAAACGAAGCCGGCATGGTGGTCACGCACATGCCCCGCAACCCCAACCCGGTGACGCAAAGCGAAATGGACGCCGGCTCGATCGAACTGTTCTAGGCGCTGCGCCGCACCCTGCCACCCTCCCCCCAAAATTAACAAGGTACCTCCATGCATTCGATCCTTGCCGTCGACGATTCGGCCTCTATGCGCAAGATGGTTTCATTTACGCTCGCCAGCGCCGGCTTCAAAGTGGTGGAGGCCGTCGACGGCGTCGATGCGTTCGAGAAAGCCGAAAAACAACCGTTCGACCTCGTGCTCACCGACCAGAACATGCCGCGCCTCGATGGCATCGGCCTGACGCGCAAGCTGCGCGAGCACCCCCATTTCAAGCAGACCCCCATCCTCATCCTCACCACCGAATCGAGCGACCAGATGAAGCAGGCTGGGCGCGCTGCCGGAGCCACCGGCTGGTTGGTCAAACCTTTTGACCCGGCACGCCTGATCGAGGTCATCCGCAAAGTGATCGTCTGACCCCTGCGCGCTGGCTTCGCACCGCCTTCCCCACTTTTTCCGCCCCGAACGAGACTCGACCGACCATGGCAGACGCGAAAAACGACGGCTTCGACCTGACCCAGTTCTACCAGATCTTCTTTGAAGAAGCCGGTGAGAACCTAGAACAGATGGAGCAGCAACTGCTCAACCTCGACCTTGAAACGGTCGATGACGAAGAGCTCAATGCGATCTTTCGCTGCGCCCACTCGATCAAGGGCGGTGCCGCCACCTTTGGTTTCGAAGACGTGGCCGAGCTCACGCACCAAATGGAGGGCCTGCTCGACAAATTGCGCCGCCACGAGCTCAAGCCCACAGCGCCCATGGTCGATGTGCTGCTGGAATCGTCCGACGCCCTCAAGGGCCTGCTGGCCCGGCATCAAGGCTCGAGCGCCGCGGTACCCGAAACCGCTGGCTTGGTGCAGCGCATCCGCGTGCTGGCCAGCGGCGCGGCACCGGTTGCGGCAGCCCCTGCACCAGCCCCCGCACCAGCCCCCGCACCAGCCCCCGCACCAGCCCCCGCACCAGCCCCTGCACCAGCCCCCGCACCGGCGTCCTTCGGCGGCATGCCGGCTGCCTCGGCTGCCGGCGTCGAGCGCAGCTTGCAAGCCCGCATCGGCCCCTTGAGCGACACCGCCCAAGCCGACCCCATCAAAGATTTATTCCGCGACATCGTGGGCCTAGGCCACATCACCGCCGAGCGCGACGAGGGCGGCTGCCGCATCTACGACATCCACACCACCAGCAGCGACGCCGAGCTGCTCGACCTGTTCGCCTTCCACGTCGCCAAAGACGCCATCCGCCTGCAAGCCGCCAGCCCAGCCGCTGCCGCCCCCGACACCCCCAGCGACGTGATCGAGCAGGGCTACGGCCTGTTTGCCGGCGCACCGGGCAGCCCGGTGCCGGGCAGCAGCGTCACGGCCAGCGGAACCGTAGTGCCCGAACCCGACCTGGTGCAGGGCTACGGCCTGTTTGCCGGCGCCCCAGGCAACCGGGTCACGCCGCAAAGCCACGCCCAGGAGCTGCTGCACGAGGGGCCAAATACCGGCGCTGCCGCCACCGAACCCGGTTCCAAGCCTGCCGAAGCGGCCAAATCCACCCGCCCAGTGGCTGCCGCCGCTGCCGCCGCCCAGCCCGAGGCCACCACGCTGCGCGTCTCGGTCAGCAAGATCGACCAGCTCATCAACCAAGTCGGCGAGCTCGTCATCACCCAAGCCATGCTGGCGCAAAACAGCCGCGCCCTCGACTCCACGCTCAACCAGCAGCTGCTGGCCGGCTTGGCCGACTTGGAACGCAACACGCGCGACTTGCAAGAATCGATCATGTCGATCCGCATGATCCCGATGTCGGTCGTCTTTAGCCGCTTCCCGCGCATGTTGCGCGACCTCGCCAGCAAGCTGGGCAAAAAGGTCGAGCTCGTCACCCAAGGCGAAGCCACCGAACTCGACAAGGGCCTGATCGAGAAAATCACCGACCCCCTCACCCACCTCATTCGCAACAGTTGCGACCACGGCATCGAGCTGCCGGCCGATCGCGTGGCGCGTGGCAAGCCCGAAACCGGCACCATCACCCTGAGCGCGGCGCACCAGGGCGGCTCGATCCTGATTGAGGTGCGCGACGACGGCAAGGGCCTGTCGCGCCCCAAGCTGATCGAAAAAGCGCGCGCCAAAGGCATCCACGCCCCCGACGACATGAGCGACCAGGAAGTCTGGCAGCTGATTTTCGCGCCCGGATTTTCCACTGCCGACGTGGTCACCGACGTCTCGGGCCGCGGCGTCGGCATGGACGTGGTGATGAAAAACATCTCATCCCTGGGCGGCACGGTCGAGCTCGATTCGGCCGAGGGCTTTGGCATGAGCGTCAAGGTGCGGCTGCCGCTCACGCTGGCCATCATGGACGGCATGACGGTGCGCGTCTCCGACGAGGTCTACATCCTGCCGCTGTCGTCGGTGGTGGAATCGTTCCAAGTCGAGTCCAACACCATCAACACGGTGGCGCAAAACTCGCAACTGGTCAAGGTGCGCGAAGAGTACATGCCGGTGATCAAAACCGACCGCACCTTTGGCGTGCCGCGCCCACGCGCCGACGAATCGGCCAACTCCATCATGGTGGTGGTCGAGTCCGACGGGGCGCGCGTGGCCCTGATGGTCGATGAACTGCTTGGGCAGCAGCAGGTGGTGATCAAAAACCTGGAGTCGAACTACAAAAAAGTGCCCAACGTATCGGGCGCCACCATTTTGGGCGACGGCCGGGTCTCGCTGATCCTTGACACCTCGGCCTTGGTGCGGCGCTCGCGCCAGGCCTAAAGCCCATCCAAACCCATACCCCAGCCCCTACACAGCGACATGCAAGACCAAGCCGAGGCCGTACAAAGTCGGGAATTCGCCTGGACCGAGTCCGACTTTCGCCGCATCAAAGACCTGATCTACCGCCACGCCGGCATCAGCCTGCACGATGGCAAGCAGGCCATGGTCTACAGCCGCATCTCACGCCGCCTGCGCGAGACGCGCCACCGCAGTTTTTCTGATTACTTGCAGTGGCTCGAGAGCCAAGGCGATGCCGACGAATGGCAGGCCTTCGTCAACGCGCTCACCACCAACTTAACCTCGTTTTTCCGCGAAAACCACCACTTCGAAGAGCTGGCACGCTTGGTGCGCGCCGCCCCCCCGGGGCACGACTGGAAAATCTGGTGCTCGGCCGCCTCCACCGGCGAGGAGCCCTACTCGATCGCCATCACCTTGGCCGATGCGCTCGGCTTGGATGGGCGTTTCCGGATCTGGGCCAGCGACATCGACACCAAGGTGCTGGCCACGGGCGCGCGTGGGGTGTACAAGCTCGAAGGCCTAAAAAACCTCAGCCAGACGCAGTTGCAAAAGTACTTCCTCAAGGGCAAAGGCGACAACGCCGGACTGGCGCGGGTGCGCCCCGAGTTGCAGCGCCACATCGAGTTCTTCACCCTGAACCTGATCGAAGACAACTGGAGCCTGCGCGAGAGCTTTGACGTGGTATTTTGCCGCAACGTCATGATCTATTTCGATCACGCCACCCAGCGCCAGGTGCTCGCGCGCATGCACCGCCTCCTCAAGCCCGGCGGCGCCTTGTTTGTCGGACACGCCGAAAACTTCAGCGACGTGAAGACGCTTTTTGCCTTGCGCGGCAAAACCATCTACGAAAAAGTCTGACGTCATCCCATGCACCGCAGCCTCGAACACCTGCAGACCCTCAAAACCCGCCCCCGCCGACCGGGTGAGGCGTCGTTTTTCTTTCACGACCAGCACTTCAAGTACAACGCCGCCAAGGTGCTGCCGGGCGAGTATTTCGTGGCCAACGAAGACCTGGTCATCATGACCGTGCTCGGCTCCTGCATCGCCGCCTGCATCTGGGACTCGCGCCTGCGCATCGGGGGCATGAACCACTTCATGCTGCCCGACGGTGGCGCCGACAGCTCGGGCCGCTACGGCTCCTACGCCATGGAACTGCTCATCAACGAACTGGTCAAGCAAGGCTCTTCGCGCGAGTACATGCAAGCCAAGGTGTTTGGCGGCGGCGCCGTGATTGCGGGCTTTACCACCATGAACGTGGGCGAGCGCAACACCAAGTTCGTGCTCGACTATCTGGCCACCGAGCGCATTCCGGTGGTCTCCAAAGACGTGCTCGACATCTACCCGCGCAAGGTGGTGTTTTTCCCGGTCAGTGGCAAGGCCATGGTCAAGCGGCTGGCGCACGCCCACCCCGACACCCTAGAAGCCCAAGAGCGCCAGGGCATGGCCACCAAGGTGGTGCAGTCCACGGCCGGTGGCTCGGTCGATTTGTTTTGATTGCTTATCCCATGGCAAAAATCAAAGTGGTGGTGGTCGATGACTCGGCCTTGGTGCGCAGCCTGCTGAGCGAGATCATCAACCAGCAAAGCGATATGCAGTGCATAGGCGCCGCCAACGACCCGCTGCAGGCGCGCGAAATGATCCGCGAGCTCAACCCGGACGTGATCACGCTCGACGTGGAAATGCCCAAAATGGACGGGCTGGAGTTCCTCTCGCGCCTCATGAAGCTGCGCCCAATGCCGGTGGTCATGGTCTCCACGCTCACCGAGCAAGGGGCCGACACCACCTTGCGCGCGCTCGAAATGGGGGCGGTCGATTTTGTGGCCAAACCGCGCATTGGGGTAAGCAGCGGCCTCAAGGCCTTGGGCGAAGAGATCGTGGACAAAATCCGCATTGCCAGCCAGGCCCGCGTATCGCGCCACATCGCTGCGGTAACGCCCACCTTGGCGCGCGCACCCGAAACGGCCAGCGGCGCCCCGCGCCCTAGCAGCCTAGGCCGCCTCTCGACCGAAAAAATCATCTGCATCGGCGCCTCCACCGGCGGCACCGAAGCCATCAAAGAAATTTTGGTCGAACTGCCGGCCGATGCGCCCGGCATCGTCATCACGCAGCACATGCCGCCGGGCTTTACCACCAGCTTTGCGGCGCGGCTCGATTCGCTGTGCCGCATCCGCGTACAAGAGGCCGTTGATGGGCAGCGCATCCTGCCCGGGCACGCTTACATCGCCCCAGGCGGCAAGCAGTTTTCAATTGCGCGCAGCGGCGCCAACTATGTGGCGGTGGTCGATGACTCGCCGCCGGTGAACCGCCACAAGCCCTCGGTCGAGGTGCTGTTCAAATCGTGCGCGCGCGTGCTCGGCCCCAACGCCATCGGCGTCATGCTCACCGGCATGGGCGGCGACGGCGGTGCGGCCATGAAAGAAATGCTCGACGCCGGCAGCCACAACATCGTGCAAGACGAAGCCAGTTGCGTGGTCTTTGGCATGCCCAAGGTGGCCATCCAGCACGGTGCTGCCAGCGAGGTGCTGCCGCTCAAGCGCATCGCCCCGGCGCTGCTGGAGCGCCTGCAAAGCGCCGGAGCCGTGCGGCACCGGATCTAAGCCGCCTACCTTAGATCAGCCGATCCACATTCACCCCGGCGCTCGGTGGCAAAGGCAGCGACGAGGTGGTCTGGTAACTCTCGGCAGCCGCCTCAAGGGCGCGCTCAATGGGAGTGGGCTGCGCCGGCGCAATCAGATCGGCGCGCCGCTGCGCCGCCTCGCGCGCCTCATCGCCTATCAACTGGTCGGCGGCAAAGCGGCTGGCGCTCCAGACATTGGGCAGCAGATCGCGGATTTGGTTGTCCAGTGCCACATCGACCGGGTTGCGCTGCGACGGCGGCAACTGCGCCTCTGGGTTTTGCACCTGGCGCTCTTGGCGCTCTTGGCGGGCGCGCTCGATGCGCTCTTGCTCCAGCCCTTGCAGGCTGGGGGCCGACTCCAGGGCTTGGCGCTGCGCCAACACAGAAGCCGCCAAATCGGCTTGGGATTGGGCGTTAAAACGCTCTGGCGCCCCGGCGTTGTCGTACATATTGGCGCGCAGCGCCTGGTCGGTCGGGTTCACCGGGGGCTGCGCGGGTGGGGCATAGACCGCTTGGGTGCGCGAGCCCTCGCCCGCCGGCGCCACCGGGGCAGCCACCCCTTGGTTGCGCGGCGACACGTGTTCGCTGGCGCGGGCTGGTGTTGCAGGCTGCACACGCGCCGCCACCGGCCCTTGGGCAGGCACAGGCGCAACGGCGACAGATGAGATGTTTAACATGGCAGACTCCAACACAAGGCTAAGGCCGAGCGGAATGAGGGCCTTCCCAACCATCATCGGCGCCCGTGGGCCAAACTTTAGGGCAATCGAACAAATTTTTCAAGATTTGACAGCACGTAAAATATCCTGTTCGTCAATACATCGCTTGGGGCGCTCCACGTGTGCACGCCCTCGACCTCAAAACCCCTACGGGACCCTCGACCATGACCGCAGCCCTGCCCTTATCCGACCGCGACGGCAAAATCTGGATGGACGGCCAGTTGATCGACTGGCGCGACGCCCGCGTACACGTCCTCACCCACACCCTGCACTACGGCTGCGGCGCCTTCGAGGGCGTGCGCGCCTACGCCACCGCCAACGGCACCGCCATCTTCAGGCTGCAAGAGCACACCGAGCGGCTCTTTAACAGCGCCAAGATTTTGCGCATGAAAATCCCCTACACGCCAGAACAGGTCAACGCCGCGCAGTGCGAGGTCATCCGCGCCAACGGCCTCAAAAGCGGCTACTTGCGCCCGCTCACCTGGATCGGCAGCGAAAAGCTCGGCGTCAGCCCCAAAGGCAACACCGTGCACCTGATGGTCGCCGCTTGGGCCTGGGGCGCCTACCTGGGCGAAGAAGGGCTCAAGCGCGGCATCCGCGTCAAGACCAGCAGCTACACCCGGCACCACGTCAACATCACCATGACGCAAGCCAAGGCGGTGAGCAACTACACCAACTCCATTTTGGCCAATATGGAAGCCACCGACGACGGCTACGACGAAGCGCTGCTGCTCGACGCCAGCGGCTTCGTGAGCGAAGGCGCAGGCGAAAACCTGTTCATCATCAAAGGCGGTGTGATCTACACCCCCGACCTGTCCGCCGGCGCGCTCAACGGCATCACGCGCAACACCGTGTTCCACATCGCCCGCGACCTTGGGCTCGAGGTGGTGCAAAAGCGCATCACGCGCGACGAGGTCTACATCGCCGACGAAGCCTTCTTCACCGGCACCGCCGCCGAAGTCACCCCCATCCGCGAGCTGGACCGGCTCGAAATCGGGTGCGGCAGCCGCGGCCCCATCACCGAGCGCATCCAGAGCGCCTTTTTCGACATCGTCGGCGGGCGCAACCCCAAATATGCGCATTGGCTGACGGCGGTTTAATTCGTCATGCCGCTCAGCGCGTCGGCCTTGGATGAGGGCCGCACCGCACCAGAAGCGCTGCTCAAGCGCGTAACCGTGGTGGTGGTCACCTACAACAGCGCCCACTGCCTGCCCGCGCTGGCGCCGCACCTGCGCCAGTGCCCGCATGTGCTGGTCGTAGACAACGCCAGCGCCGACGGTTGTGCCCAAGCCGTGGCCAGCCACCTGCCGCACGCCAGCGTGCTGGCACTGGAGCGCAACCTGGGTTTCGGGGCTGCCAACAACCGCGGCCTGGCGCGCGTGCAAACCGAATTCGCCCTGCTGCTCAACCCCGACTGCGAACTCACCCCCGACGCGCTGGCGCAACTGGTGCGCAGCGCCGACGCCTGGCCCGACGCCGCCGTGCTGGCCCCACAGCTTTGCAGTGCCCAGGGCAAGGCCGAGGTCAATTACCGCTGGCCACACACGCTTTGGGCCTCCAAAGGGCCAGCAGCCACCGGCCCAGCCTGCGTGGGTTTCGTATGCGGGGCCGCCATGCTGCTGCGGATGGCCCGATTTGCCGACATCGGCTATTTCGACGAACGGTTTTTCCTCTACTACGAAGACGACGACCTCTGCCTGCGCCTGTTCCAACTCCAGCGCCCCATCGTTCTTGAGCCCGCCTGCCAGGCGCTGCACCGCTCGCGTGGCTCGGTGCGCGGCCCCAGCCCTTGGCGCAGCGAATACTGGCGCGGCTACCACCACGCCCAGTCCAAGCTCATTTTTAGCCACAAACACCTCACGCCCCAGCAGGCCCTGCGCCAGCGCCGCCGCCTGCTGCTCGGCACCGCGCTCAACCTGCCGCTGCGCCTGCTGCTGCTCTCGCCGCGTTTGCTGGCGCGCATGTGGGGCCGCCTGCGCGGCACCCTCGACTGGAAAGCCCCATGACCGTTGCCCCCACCTCGCAGCGCCCTACCTTGTGCATAGGCGTGCTCACCTTAAACGAAGAGCGCCGCATCCGCCAATGCCTAGAAAGTGCGTGCTTTGCCGACCGGGTGCTGGTGATCGACAGCGGCAGCAGCGACCGCACCCGCGAAATTGCCCTTGAAATGGGTGCCGAGGTGCACAACTACCCCAACTGGCAGGGCTTTGCCGCGCAGCGCAACCGCCTGTTGGAGCACTGCACAGAAGATTGCGTTTTCTTCCTCGACGCCGACGAAGTCATCAGCCCGGCGCTGCGCCAAGAAATTGAAGCTGCACGAGACTTGCAACGCCCGTTGGTAGGCGAGACCCATTGGCAGGAAATCGCCTTTGGCCGGCCGATTTTTAACCTGCTAAGCAAAAAAAGCCTGGCTCGCTTTTTTCCACGCCACCTGTTGCTGCGCTTTGAGGGCGTGGTGCACGAGGGAGCGGTGTTGAGCGACCCCACCGTAGAGCGGCGCGTGTTTCGCTCAGCGCTGCTACATTATTCACGCGAAACCGTACACGACAGCCTGCGCAAACTCACCCAGTATTCCATGCTCGGTGCCGCCAAGCGGACTGGTCGGCGGGGCGGGGTGCTGCGCGGTCTGGCCTCGGCCATGTTCGTGCGTCTGTATTTTTTGCGCGCGAGTTTTTTATCGGGCGGGCCGGGCTTCCTGTACGCCTTTTGCATCGCGCTGGAGTGCTTTTTTCGCTACGCTGCGCTGCACTACGACCGCGACAGCTTGCAGGGCAACGTCAAGCGCTAGAGCCGCGCCGCGACGCCCACGCCATGCTCAGCAGCAAGCCGGCCAAGAAGATAAAAAAGTGGCTTTCGCGTGCGCTCCACAGCGGTGAGTTGAACAGGCTATTGACCGCCAGCAAGGCGGTCAAGCCCAGCAGCAGGGTGCGCGCCTGCGCATTGCCCGAGCGCTGGGCCTGCCACGCCATGCCGCCCAGAAGCGCCAAAAATGCCCCCAAGCCTAGGGCGCCGTGGCCGGCGGCAAAAAACAAATACTGGTTGTGCGGGTGCCAGCTAAACGACGGGCACTGCGCCGGGTCCTCCAGCACGTGGCAGATTTCTGTATGGTAGGCGCCGGTGCCCCAGCCCAGCAGGGGCTTTTGCAGTGCCAGCCGGGTGGTGGTCTCGATGTTGTACAGGCGGTGCCCGATCGAACTCAGGTTGTCGGTCTGGTGTTGGCCTGCCTCAGTCCAGGCCTGGGCAAAGCGCGCTTGCATTGGCGCCGAACTGGCAAACACAATCGCCACCGCCAAGGCTGCTGCGCTTAACCCCATGGCCAGCGTGCGCCCGCGCAGTTGTGCCAGCATAAACACCCCCAGCACCACCAGCAGCAGCACAAAGCCGGTGCGCCCAATCGAGAGGTGCGTAATGCTCAGCGCCGCCAGCAGGCCCGCCAGCGCCCACAGCGCACGCTGCCACGTGACGGTGCCGCTCCATGCCCGCTCCAGCGCCAGCAGCACGAACAGGCACATCATCACGTTTTGCGTGATGTAGTCGCCAAACACGTGGTGGTTCACACCCCAGCCTTGGTTTTGCGACTCTGACCAAGGCAACTGCCACCAGATGTTGAGCCACGATGTGGCAGCGGTAAGCCCCATGGCCAAGGCAAAAGCCAGCAGGGCACGCTGCTGCCATGCTGGCACCGGGGCCAGCACAAACAGCAGCACCGCCACCATGATCAGCTTGACGTATTTCTCTAGGTGGTTTTGAATGTCTGGCCAGGGGGCTGGGCTGTACAGCACCCCCAGCAGCACCACACCAAACAGCGCCAGCGCAGCACAGGCGGCCGGGTTGGTTTTGAGCAGTTGCCCGGCTTGCCCAAAGCGCCCGCTCAGCAGCCAGAGCAGAAACACCCAGACCATCAGCAAGTTGGCTAGGCTGAGCGAAATGGGAAAGGCAAAAAACAATGCCACCACGCTGGTGTGCGTAACGGTGTCGAGGCGGCGGTGGTAGGAACTTAGGGTCATGGTGGAAAAAGTGGCATCAGCCAAATGCCTTGACCCAAGCCAGCGGCCGGTAAAGCCAACTGCGCACCCGCACCCGGCCCGGCTTGGGGTTTTCGATGCGCAACTGCTCCGGCTTGGGCTTGCCGTGGAACACCAGCACCGCCGGGGCCGGCTCGATCCAGTCCATGCGGTAACGCAAATCCACCTTCCACGAGGCGGCCAGGTTGGGGTGCAGGTCTTGCAGGGCGCCCCTGATCTGGCCGCTGTCGCGGATAAAGTCCTGGTCGCCCCAGCCGGTGCGGCCCGAATAGGCGTGCAGGTTGGCCTGCGTGTCTGCCAGAAAGCGCTCCAGTATGTTGCGGTAGTTGCCGTTGACCAGCATCACGCTGGAATTGAAATCGCGGCCCTTGAAGCCGCGCAGCAGCCACAGGCCGGGCGGCGCGTCGGTGAGCGGGCTGCGGGTGATGAACACATCGAGGTCGATGTACAAAAAGCAGCGCTCGGGCAGGTCAAAAATTTCCAGCTTGGAAAACCAGCCCGGCAAATCGTGTTGCAGCGCCCGGCGCTCCACGCCTGCGGGCATGTCGGGCAGGTCGGTCAGGCAAATCAGGCGCGCACCGGGCGCGTGGCGCGCCAGTTGCTGCTGCAGCGCCGCCACGTGGGGCACGCCGTATTCGCCGCCGCTTTTGCAAACGCACACCACGGTATCGCACAGCCGTGTGGGGCCGCTGGGCGCAAGGCGGGAGGGGATCATTGCGGTGCAGGGTAGTGGGGTAAAAATGGGTGGCGCTTATTTTCGCACACGCGTCTGCACCACCCCATGCGGCAGAATGGGTGGCGCCTCGATAGCAACGCTGCGCACATGAAACACCGTGGTCTGACACCGTTTTCACCAGTTGAGCCACACGCGCCCTCGTTTTTTTCATCGGGCACCTTGTGCTCGTCTGGGACCATGCATTTACTGGCAGATTTACTCAGTCAACTGAGTAAAATTACTCATTATGCTGAGTAAACCCCCTGCACCCTTCCAGCGCCCGCAGGCCGCCGTGCTGGCGGCCCGCTTGGTCGAGCCGCGCCGCTTCATCCAGGTGGTGGCCGGTCCGCGCCAGGTGGGCAAATCCACCCTGGTGCAGCAGGCAAGCGAAACCCTGCCGTTGCCGCTGCGCTATGCCAGCGCCGACGAGCCCATGCTGCGCGGGCCAGACTGGATTGCCCAGCAATGGGAGGCGGCCCGGCTTTTGATCGCCAGCCCCGAGGGGGCGGTGCTGGTGCTCGACGAGATTCAGAAAATTCCGGCCTGGTCCGAAACGGTCAAGCGCCTGTGGGATGAAGACACCCGCTGCAAGCGCCCGCTCAAGGCGGTGCTGCTCGGCTCGGCGCCGCTCCTGATTGCCCAGGGGCTGACCGAAAGCCTGGCCGGGCGCTTTGAAACCATTGCGGTGTCGCACTGGTCGCTGGCGGAAATGCGGGCCGCCTTTGGCTGGTCGCTGGATGAATTTGTGTTTTATGGCGGCTACCCAGGTGCGGCCCCGCTGATTGGCGAGCCCGCACGCTGGGCCCGCTATGTGGCCGACAGCCTGATAGAAACCTCGATCTCGCGCGATGTCTTGCTGCTCAACCGGGTGGACAAGCCCACCTTGCTGCGGCGCCTGTTCGAGCTGGTCTGCCGCTATTCGGGGCAGGTGCTCTCGTACACCAAAATGCTGGGCCAACTGCAGGACGCCGGCAACACCACCACGCTGGCGCATTACCTCACGCTGCTGGCGGGCGCTGGCATGGTCTGCGGCTTGCCCAAATTTGCGGGTGATGTGGCACGCAGCCGCGCCTCCAGCCCCAAGCTGCAGGTGCTCAACACGGCGCTGATGACGCTCATGAGCGGCCTGACGCTGGACGAGGCCCGCAGCGACCGCGAGTTCTGGGGGCGGCTGGAGGAATCGGCCGCCGGGGCCCACTTGGCCAACGCGGCCATGCGCGGCGAATGCGCGCTGCATTACTGGCGTGATGGCAACCTAGAGGTCGATTTCGTGGTGCAGACCGGGCCCCGCGTGATGGCCATCGAAGTCAAAAGCGGCCGCGCCCCGCTGGCACACGCCGGCACGGCCGCCTTCGCGCAGGCATTCAAGCCGCAGCGCAGCCTGCTGGTGGGTGGCGATGGCATCGCGCTTGAGGATTTTCTGCTGCAGCCGGTGGGGCACTGGGTGAAGGCATGAGCGCATCGACCGGCGCATGTCAGAAGAGTTGTCGCATCGGCGGCTCAAACTTCCGACGCATTACAAACGCGCTACACTGGCAGCCATGAAATCCGCCACACTGCCTGCCGTCCGTGTCGAGCCCGATCTGCGCAACGATTTAGAGGCGGTGTTGGGCGCGACCGAAACCATCAGCGCCTTCGTTGAAGAGGCGGTCCGCAACGCGGTGAACTACCGCCGCACACAGGCCGAGTTTCTGGCCCGCGGCGAGCAGGCTTGGCAAGATTACCAGCGCACCGGGCAGTCGCGCCCAGCGGCCGAGGTTTTTGATCAGATTCAAGCGCGCATCGACGCCCGGCGCCAGGCATTGCACAGCAAGCCGTGACGAACGGGCCTTACGAAGTTCGGTTCACCCTAGTGGCCGAGCAAGACCTGTTGCGACTGGCCGATTTTTTGCTGCAACGCGCTCAGAACCTCGAAGACCTGCACCGAGCCGAGGAAGTCATGCAAATTCTTCGGCAAACCATTGAAATCCAGCTTGCAACCATGCCTTGGTCGTACCGAAAAGCGGCACCGGGCAAGCGCAGCACCCGACGCGAGCTGGTGGTGCCCACCGGCTCCTCTGGCTACGTGGCGCTCTACGAAATCGAGTCCAGGCACTGCGTGCTGGTGCTGGCCGTGCGCCACCAACTCGAGCAGGACTACCACTAGACCATCGGGGGCCGAAAAACCGTGGTCTGACCTGCTCATCGAGGCTAAAGTTTGACCTGTGTAGTCAGAACCAAGGGTGAAGCGATGCACACATGGCAAATGCAAGAGGCCAGGGCGCGCATGTCGGAAGTGGTCAGGCGCGCCCAGACGCAGCCCCAAGACATCACCTGGCACGGCAAGTCGGTGGCCGTGGTGATTTCGCGCGAGGTGGCCTTTTGAGCTACCTGATCGGCACCCATGTGCTATCTGAGTTACGGCGCAAGTTGCCCAACCCCGGCGTGCTGGCATGGTTTTCGCAGCGGCCGCCGCCCACGGCCTCAAGCAAAGCGAACTTGCCGAGATCGGCAGCCAAGGCGTGGTCTCTGAAATCCTGACCGGCAAACGCGAGCTCAACATTCGGCGAGTGCGGGCGCTGAGCCGGCGCTTCGGGCTTGCGGCCACGACCTTTGTTTAACTGGCTCAAACCGAGGGAAGCCGGGGCAAACGTGGTCTGAGACCGATTTCCCACGGCCCCACTGTGGCGCAGGCGCAACAGGTGTGGCGATAAATCCGGCCCAAAGCGCGACACCGGCCCCGCTTTCTGGTTCAATACACCCTAGCTTCAGAAACACAGAAGCTTCGGCACGGCGGCCCAAAGCCCCGGCCATTCATCAACCTTGGAGAACTTTTCAATGAAAAAGACCCTGATTGCTCTGGCCGCACTCGCCGCCACCGGTGCTACCCTCGCTCAATCCAGCGTGACCATCTATGGCCGCATGGACCTTGGCATGTCGTCGGTTGAGACCACCAGTGGTTTTGGCGCTGGTGCAACAACTTCTGAGGCATTCTCGCTGGCTGGCGCCGAAGGCGTCCGCACTGGCAGCCGTTTGGGCTTCCGCGGCACCGAAGACCTCGGTGGCGGCTTGCGCGCTGGCTTCACCTACGAAATCGGCATCAACGCCGACCGCAACGCTCTTAACGGCGCATCGCCTACTGACAACGCCCGCACCCGCTTGGCCAACATGACCCTGTCGGGTGGCTTCGGTACCGTGGTTGTCGGCACCTTCATGAACGCCTTCGACACCGCCCGTGCCTTCAGCCCGGCAACTGCAAACGTTCCTGGTGGCGACTTCGTGTTCCGCAACGGCGCCGCCACCGTCGAGCGCTTTGACAGCCGTACACAAAACGCCGTTGCCTACGTGTCGCCCGCATTCAGCGGCTTCACCTTCTCGGCTGGCACGGTGAACGAGGAAGTTAACTCTGGCACCAGCGCCCGCAAGTACGACGGCATGATCCTCGGCTTGGGCTACGCTCAAGGTCCTCTGCGAGCTCAGTTTGCCTTCGGTCAACTGGATGTGGGTTACCACGTGCCCCTGACTCTGGGTACGCCTACTGCTCCGATCAACGCCGAAGTCCAAAACTGGGTTCTGGGTGTGACCTACACCCTGCCGCAAGTGGTCGTGTCCTTCATCTATGAAGACACCCAGCAGTCGGTTGGCCCAACCACCACCCGTGAGCAAGATGCATGGGAAATCGGTGCTCGCTTCCCGATGGGCGCTTTCGCTCCTTACATTACCATCGGTGGCGGCGAGATCACAACGCGTGCTGGTGGCACTGATACGACGGCTGCCAATTTTGGTAGCAACAACATCAGCTCTTGGCAGATCGGAACCACCTACAACCTGAGCACCCGCACGTTTGTTTACGCCGCCATCGGCGAAGACCAGCGCGACCTCGCCAACGGCACCAACAACGTCAAGCGCGACGGTTTTGCCATCGGCCTCGTCCACAACTTCTGATTCTACTAGTCGGGGAAATAGGTGGCTGACCGCGGTTTGCCTCCCTTTCTCTAGCCTAGTCCAGCCTACCGGCTACCCTGCCTAGCAGGGCAGTCGGGTAGGCGAAAGACAGAAGCCTTAAAACCCCCAGCGCCTCACGGCCTTGGGGGTTTTTTCTTGGCAATTGCACATCTGGGGCTGTCACACAAGTTACATATTAGGGGGTGCGATGCGGGTATGCCAGCTTGTGCTTCGCCCGCTGGGGTGTTGCAATGCAGGGCGACTTGGTGGTTTCCACCCGAGCGCAGCCGCACGTTCGCACGCCTTGGCGTGTGTTCACCACCCCTTAGGAGACAATGCCTGTGAAAAAAACCCTTATCGCCTTGGCGGCCCTTGCCGCCACTGGGGCCGCCGTGGCGCAAGCCAGCGTCACCGTCTATGGCCGCATGGACCTCGGTTTGTCCTCGGTTGACACCACAGCCGGCACCACCCCTGCCACCGACGCCTTTTCCTTGGCTGGTGACCAAGACCGGTGGACCGGTAGCCGCCTCGGGTTTCGCGGCAGCGAAGACCTTGGTGGCGGACTGCGCGCCAATTTCACTTACGAAATTGGCATCAATGCCGATCGCAATACCCCGGCCGGCATTTCGCCGGCAGACAACGCCCGCACCCGCCTAGCCAATCTGAGCCTTGCTGGTGGTTTTGGCACTTTCGTTGTGGGCACCTTCATGAACGCCTTCGACACCGCACGTGCCTTGAGCCCGGCCAACAACACCATACCCGGTGGGCAGTTCACCCAATGGCAAGCCGCCGCCGGCAGCGAACGCTTCGACGGCCGCAGCCAAAACTCCTTCGCCTACGTGGCCCCGGCCATCAACGGCTTGACCTTCTCCATGGGTGGAGGCAGCGAAGAAGCTGGCGCTGCCCTCAAGTTCACGGGTTACACGCTCAACCTGAACTTCAACCGTGGCCCCTTGGTGGCGCAGTTTGCCTACGGCGACCTTGACATGGATTTGCCTGTCGTGGCCGATATGCAAAACTGGGCCTTGGGTGTGCGCTACAACTTTGGCCCAGTGGTGGCATCTTTCATCTACGAAGACAGCCAGCGCGATGTGGCCGGCGTGCGCACTTTCAGCGCCAACAGCTGGGAAATCGGGGCCCGCTTCCCCATGGGAGCCCTGGCCCCTTACATCACCTTTGGCCAAGGCGAGCGCAACACCGACGACATCGACGGTTGGCAGATCGGCACCACCTACAACCTGAGTCCACGCACTTGGGTCTATGCCGCCATCGGTGAGGCGCAGCGCGAATCAGCCACAGGCATCAACGTGCGCAAGGAAAGCGGATACGCCATCGGCTTGGTCCACACCTTCTGATCCCCTTGGCCGCGTAGAAATCCATTCCCGCCCCCGGCCACTTTGCCAAGCAGTGCAGCCGGGTAGGCCAATGACAGAAGCCTTAAAACCCCCAGCGCCTCACGGCCTTGGGGGTTTTTTCATGGGCTCCAAACCTGCACAAGCGCTACCATTGCTTGGTTTCAGTGCAAGTCCGGCACCTGCGAAAATAATGTAACTGCAATAAGCGACATGCAGATCGAGTTCGACCCCGATAAGCGCGATCAGACCCTCGCGCACCGTGGCTTGGATCTTTGGGTTGACCCGGACGACGCCCCGGATCTGACAGACGACTTCTTCGAACAAGGCGAGTGGAAAATCGGGGAGCGGTCGGTTTCGCCGGAAGCGGGCGCGGCTGCTATGCGTGCGGCGCTGTCCCGTGGCCGCCCCAAGGCGCAAAGCACCAAGCTGGCACTGACGGTGCGCTACGACGCAGAAGTGGTCGAGGCATTCAAGCTGACCGGCAAGGGTTGGCAGACAAGGATGAATGACGCCTTGAAAGATTGGCTGCAAACGCATACGCCTGCATAGCGGGGAAATCGGGGGAAATACAATCTGGCCCATGCCGCACCCCCACGACACGGGTTACAAATTCCTGTTCTCACACGCCGAGCTGGTGTGCGAGTTGCTCGAAGTCTTGGGGGAAATCGGGGTCAGACCACGGCTTCCCCAGTCTCCTACGGCTTGATCTGCTGATGCGACAACTATTCTGACGCATGGGGCAATCCTTCGACAGGCTCAGGATGGGCGGATTTCAGCCCGAACGGTACAAAGAAGAATGCGTGAGCCGGGCTTGGCCTTGCCCTGTTTTTTGCTCACGCCAGTTCGATGCGCAGACTCTTACCCAGCGCCTGGGCGGCACTGGAGAGGGTGGTCAGGGTCAGGCTGGTGTCGGTCTCGTCGAGCAAGCGGTTCAGCGCCGCACGGCTGGTGTGCATTTTCTCGGCCAGCGCGGTTTTGCTTAAGTGCTGGGCTTTCATTTCCTGAGCAATCTGCCAAGCAACAACGCGCTTGATCGCTACGGCGCTGGTTTCATCGAGCACGGCGTGGTCGGCCAGGAAGTCATCAAAGTTGCTGCCGATGTGTGGGTTCATAAGGCGATCCTGAGTTGTTGCAGACGACGCTTGGCAAGGTCGAGTTCGTCGGGGGGTGTGGCTTGTGACTTCTTGATGAAGCCGTGCAGCAAGACCATCGTGTGAGCGACCAGGGTAAACAAAATCCGAGCAATGCGGGTCTTTGAGGTGAACACGAATCTCCCACAGGTCTTTGGCCAATTTGCGAACCAAGGGCATCCCCAGCGGCCAGCCGAACTGCACCGTCTTGATGTCTTCGCCGATGGCGCGGCGCTCGCTGGCAGGCAAGGACTTGAGCCATTCGCGTACAGGCTCGCTGCCACTGCTGGAGGCGTAGAAGCGAACATCCAATATGGGCGTACTCATGCATGCGAGTGTACCAACTTTGGTACACAAGGCCAATAGGTTCAGGGGAAATCGGGATCAGACCCAATGCTGTTCACTTAACTATCTCCGGCGTCCAATCCTGCCTCAGGTTGAGCGGCTCATCCCCCTTGCGTGCATATTCCGGCGAACGTGACCGCTGATTCCGGCAACGTGACCGGCATTCCGGTGAACGTGACCCAGGGTTCGGTGTTGCGCGTTTTGATTCTATGCCGGCTTGCTTTTCCGGCTGTTTTTCTTTCTTGATATGGGGTTTTTTATCAATTCATTGGCCCCTGCCAAGCCGCCGGAGGCGCCCCCCCGATCGTGTCGGCTCAGTTGACGGGGCTGCCTTTGGCTGGCTGGCTCTTCTTGCGCAGCGACTCGCCCGTGAGCGTGAAACGGTGATGTCTGAGCACTCCTTGCCTGATGGCCACCCCAATGCGCCTCTTTGTGGCAGCAACAGGGTGATTTTCCTCCGAGCGGGCGTAGTGCTTCGGCTTTGTTGCTTGACCGTGTTCAAGCGCAGCATCAGCGTCATCGGATGCTGCGGTGACTCCTGAAAGCCATAGTGCTCGTAGCACTGCTTGGCACGGTCGTGCAGGGCGTGGACGAGCAGCGCCCGGACACCCGCATTGTGCGCAACGCTCACCGCGCGATCAAAGGCGTCCTGCAGCATAGCGGCTCCAAGCTTGATGCCTTGGGCCCGATGGTCGACGGCCAGCCGGGCCAGAACCATCACTGGAACGGGATCGGGCATATTGCGTCGCACGCTGCTGCTTGCTGCCTGATGTGAAACCGCAGCTGCAGCCAATCACACGAGCCATCGCGGCGCGCGACCCTTCGACGGCCATCTACCTGTTTGGCTCTCGTGTTGACGACGGAGCGCATGGCGGCGACCTCGACATTCTGGTGCTTTCCAAGGCGATAGGCTTGTGGGATCGGCTGGATATTCTTGCCGACCTGCACCGCAAGCTGGGTGAGCGGCAGATCGATCTCGTGGTCTTCCCCGATCTTTCCAAGCCCTTTGCACGCATTGCAGCCAGAGAAGGGGTGCGGCTGTGACCCACCCTGACAAAATTCTTTTGCTGCTTGAAGAGTGCGAAAATTTGCAGTCCGCATCGGCCCATCTGAGATTTTCGATGGAGCGAACGCGAGATCTGATGTTGGACCAGATCGCCAAGCAGGCCGCAGTCTATTGCGAGGCCCTGATCAAGCGCGTGCAGGCACCCTGAGTGCACCGGGCTTTGGTGGGTTCTTGAAATTTGGCTTGACAGGATGCTGGATAAGTGGTTATGCTGGCGCAACCATGAGAATAGTTGTGGACACGTCTGTTCTGGTTGCCGCTGCACGCTCCCGGCAGGGTGCCAGCTTTGCCTTGATCAGCAGGCTGCCAGACCCGCGTTTTCAGATTGCCCTGTCGGTGGCCCTCTACACCGAATGGCAGGCTGTATTGACCAGACCGGAGCACCTGCCGCCGGGGCTCGGGCCTGAGGATGTTCTGGCTTACCTGCGCTACCTCACCTCTATCGCTCACCTGCAGGAGGTGTACTACCTGTGGCGCCCGTTTCTGCGCGATCCCGATGACGACATGGTGCTTGAATGTGCGGTGGCCTCGGGCAGCCAGTATTTGCTGACACACAATATGCGCGACTTTCAGCGGATCGGCGAACTGGGGGTGGCCCCCATCACCCCGGCATCTTTTTTGGCTTTGTTGAGGAGTTCACCATGACCGCTCTGACCGTGCGTTTGCCAAATTCGGTGCATGCCAAGATTCGTGAACTGGCTGCGCGCGATGAAATCTCGGTCAACCAGTTCATCGCCAGCGCTGCGGCAGAAAAAATGTCATCAATGCTGACCTTGGACTATTTGCGCCATGAGGCAAACCTAGGCCGGCGCGAGGATTTCAAGCGCTACCTCAATGCCGTACCGGACGTGCCGGATGAGGCCGACAAGGTTTAGCGAGGAAACCACGGGTCAGGCCACGGTTTTCACCCTCCTTCGAGCCTGCCTTCAGCCATGGCGCGCGCGGACGCTTCGGTGGCAGCGGAAAAGCGTGGCTATCCCCACTGCCCCTCGGTGGCCTCGGGCAGCCAGTATCTGCTTGACGCATGTAGCCTTTAAGCTACAATGACCGCGTGCACGAATTGCGCCACTGCATCGATCCCGCTGGGCAAGATCTGTTTGCCGGTTGGTTGGATCACCTTCGGGATTGAGTGGCTCAGGCACGCGTCGCCGCGCGCATGTTGCGCTTGCAAAATGGCAACTTCGGCGACTGCAAGCCGGTAGGCTCTGGCGTGTGGGAGTTGCGTGTGGATTGGGGCTCGGGTTACCGGGTTTACTACGCCCTTGCCGACAAGCGGTCACAAGCCAAAGATATTGAGCGGGCGCTCCAGCGCTGGGACGAATGGCAAACAAGGAGCAATCGATGAAAACTTGCGCCAAGCATGATGATTGGTTGATGGGCCAACTCGCAGATGCCGAGTTTGCCGCCGAGTATCTGAACGCTGCCAGTGAGGACGATGACCCGGCAAGCTACCTTTCGGCATTGAGGAAGGTTGTCGAAGCCCGGGGCGGCATCGCCGGGGTGGCAGAGAAAACCCACTTGTCGCGTGAAACCCTGTACCGCACTTTGTCGAGCCGGGGCAATCCAACGATTCGCACACTCCATGCCGTGCTTAAGGCGACGGGTTTGAAGTTCGGTGTTTCAGCGAACGCGTGCTGAAGAGGAACTTGGGGCATCGGAGGCAAACCCAGGCCAGCGCGAGGATTTCGAGCGTTACCTCAATGCCGTACCGGATGCGCCGGATGCGGCCGACAAGCTCACAGCCGCACCGGTATGCCGCGCGCGGCCAGGCACTGTTTGGCTTGCGCCACGGTGTGCTGGCCGTAGTGGAAGATGCTGGCGGCGAGCACGGCGTCGGCCCCGCCGAGCTGGATGCCGTCGGCCAGGTGCTCCAGGCTGCCCACGCCACCGGATGCGATGACGGGGATTTCGACCGCGTCGCTCACGGCGCGGGTGAGTTCAAGGTCGAAGCCGCTCTGGGTGCCGTCGCGGTCCATGCTGGTGAGCAGGATTTCGCCCGCGCCATAGGCGGCCATTTGGCGCGCCCAGGCCACGGCGTCGAGCCCGGTGAGGCGGCGCCCGCCGTGGCTATAGACGTCCCAGCCCGGGCCCACGGGGGTGCCGTTGGGGCCTAGGCGCTGCAGGGCGTCGGCGGGGCTGCGGCGTTTGGCGTCGATGGCCACCACGATGCACTGCGCGCCGTATTTGGCCGAGGCGGCGCGGATGAGCTCGGGCTCGGCGATGGCCGCGGAGTTGAAGCCGACCTTGTCGGCCCCGGCGTTGAGCAGGCGGCGCACATCGGCCACGCTGCGCACGCCGCCGCCCACGGTGAGCGGAATAAAGACCTGCGCCGCCACGGCTTCGATGATGGGCAGGATGAGGTCGCGGCCGTCGCTGGTGGCGGTGATGTCGAGGAAGGTGAGCTCGTCGGCGCCCTGCTGGTTGTAGCGGGCGGCGATTTCGACCGGGTCGCCGGCGTCGCGCAGCTCCAAGAAGTTGACGCCCTTGACGACGCGGCCGCCGGTGACGTCGAGGCAGGGGATGATGCGCTTGGCGAGCATGGGGGCTTTGGAGTGGGGCTTAGCCGTTGAGCTCGTCGGCCAGGCGCTGGGCGGCGGCGAAGTCGAGCACGCCGTTGTAGATCGAGCGCCCGCAAATCACCCCGGCCACGCCTTCGGGTTCGAGCGCGCACAGGCGGCGGATGTCGTCTAGCCCGGCCAGCCCGCCGGAGGCAATGACCGGGATGCTGAGCGCCTGCGCCAGCCGCAGCGTGGCTTGGGTGTTGATGCCGCAACCCATGCCGTCGCGCCCGATGTCGGTGTAGATGATGGATTCGACGCCGTAATCTTGGAATTTGCGCGCGAGGTCGAGCACTTCGTGGCCGCTGAGCTTGCTCCAGCCGTCGGTGGCGACTTTGCCGTCGCGCGCATCGAGCCCGACGATGATGTGGCCGCTGAAGGCGCTGCAAGCGTCTTGCAAAAAGCCGGGGTTTTTCACGGCTGCGGTGCCGATGATGACGTAGCGCAGGCCGATGTCGAGGTAGCGCTCGATGGTGTCGAGGTCGCGGATGCCGCCCCCAAGCTGGACGTCGATCTCGTCGCCCACTTCTTTCAAAATGGCGCGGATGGCGGCCTCGTTTTTGGGCCGCCCGGCAAAGGCACCGTTGAGGTCCACCAGGTGCAGGCGGCGCGCGCCTTGGTCCACCCAGCGCCGCGCCATGGCGGCCGGGTTGTCGCCGAATACGGTGGTCAGGTCCATGTCGCCTTGTTGGAGGCGCACGCATTGGCCGTCTTTGAGGTCGATGGCAGGAATGAGCAGCATGGCGGTGGCTAAGGGCTTGGTGGCTGGAGGGGGTGGGTGGAATGGGGCGCGCTTTTCAGGGCTGCCAGCGCAAAAAGTTGCGGTACAGCGCCAGCCCTTGGTCGGCGCTTTTTTCGGGGTGGAACTGGGTGCCAAACAGGTTGCCGTGCGCCAGCGCGCTGGCAAAGGGGCTGCCGTAGTGGGTGTGGCCAGCGCAGTGCGCCGGGTCGGCTGGCTGGGCGTAGTAGCTGTGCACGAAGTAGTAGTGGCTGCCGTCGGGGATGCCGTGCCAGAGCGGGTGGGGGTGCGGGTGCGCGGCAGGGGCGGCGGGGGCAGAGGCGGAAGGGGCCGGGCCTTGCCAGACCTGGTTCCAGCCCATTTGCGGCACCTTGTAGCGGCTGCCGTCGGGCTGGCGCTGGCCTTCGAGCCTGAAGCGGCGCACTTGGCCGGGAATGAGCCCAAGGCCGGGGGTGTCGCCCTCTTCGGAGTGGTCGAGCAGCATCTGCATGCCGACGCAGACGCCAAACAACGGCTTGTGGGCGGCGGCGTGGCGCAGCGCGGGCAGCAGGCCGCTGCGTTCGAGTTCGGCCATGCAGTCGGGCATGGCGCCCTGGCCGGGCAGCACCACGCGGTCGGCCTCGCGCAGGGCTTGCGCGCTGCCGGTGACGATCACCTCGCAGGCGCCATCAAGGCCGAGCGCGGCCTGGCGCAGCGCTTGGGCCACCGAGCGCAAATTGCCCATGCCGTAGTCGAGCACGGCGACGGTCTGGCGGTTCATCTGGGGGCCAAGCTGAATAAGGGGAGCGGGAAAATTAAAGCGAGCCCTTGGTGGAAGGCACGGCGTTGCCTAGGCGCGGGTCGGGCTCGAGGGCGGCGCGCAGGGCACGCGCAAAGGCCTTGAAAATGGTTTCGCACTGGTGGTGCGCGTTGACGCCCTTGAGGTTGTCAATGTGCAAGGTAATGCCAGCGTGGTTGACCAGCCCTTGGAAGAACTCGAACACCAGTTGGGTGTCGAGCTGGCCGATGGCGGCGGCGGTGAACTGCACCTCCATGTGCAGGCCCGGGCGGCCAGAAAAATCAACCACCACGCGGCTCAAGGCTTCGTCCAGCGGCACATAGGCGTGGCCGTAGCGGCGGATGCCGCGTTTGTCGCCCACGGCGCGCGCCAGCGCCTGGCCGAGCGTGATGCCGATGTCTTCCACGGTGTGGTGGCCGTCGATGTGCAGGTCGCCGCTGCATTCGATTTCGAGGTCGATCAGGCCGTGGCGGGCGATCTGCTCCAGCATGTGGTCGAGAAAGCCGATGCCGCTGCGCAGGCTGGCGCTGCCGCTGCCGTCGAGGTTGATGGCTACGCGGATGTGCGTCTCGAGGGTCTGGCGGGTGACTTCGGCTTGCCGCATGGGGCTTTGGGATTGGTGAAGAATGAAGGCCGTTCGGGCGGGATTTGCAGCGCCCCATGATACCATTGAGCCCACCCCCTGCCCCACCCTCTGCCCCATCCATGAGCCGCTACTGGAGTGCCGTCGTCCACGGCCTGACGCCCTACGTGCCGGGCGAGCAGCCCAAAATCGCCAACTTGGTCAAGCTCAACACCAACGAGCACCCCTACGGCCCCTCGCCGCTGGCGCTGGCCGCCATCCAGGCCGCTGCCGACGACGGCCTGCGCCTCTACCCCGACCCCAACGCCGACGCGCTCAAGGCCGCGCTGGCGCAGCGCTTTGGGCTGGCGCCGCAGCAGGTGTTTGTGGGCAACGGCTCCGACGAGGTGCTGGCGCACGCCTTCATGGCGCTGCTGCGGCACGAGCAGCCGCTCTGGCGCCCAGACGTGGGCTACAGCTTTTACCCGGTCTACTGCGGCCTGTACGGCTTGCAGCAGCGCGCCATTGCGCTGGCCGACGATTTCTCGATCCGCCCCGCCGACTACCTGCCGCAGGGCGGGCAGCAAGCCGGGGCGATCGTCTTTGCCAACCCCAACGCCCCCACCGGCCGCCTGCTGGGCTTAGATGAGGTGGAGCGCATCGTGGCTGGCAACCCGCAGGCGGTGGTGCTGGTCGATGAGGCCTACATCGACTTTGGCGGCACCAGCGCAGCGGCGCTGCTGGGGCGCTACCCGAACCTGCTGGTGGTGCAGACCTTTTCCAAAAGCCGCTCGCTGGCTGGGCTGCGGGTGGGCTTTGCGCTGGGTTCGGCGGAGCTGATCGAGGGGCTGGAGCGGGTGAAAAACAGCTTCAACTCCTACCCGCTGGGCCGGCTGGCGCTGGCCGGGGCGCTGGCCTCGGTGCAAGACGAAGCGCACTTTCAGCGCAGTTGCCAGCAGGTGATGGATACGCGCGCCGCGCTGGTGGCCGAACTGGAAGCGCTGGGCTTTGCGGTGCTGCCTTCGGCCGCCAACTTCGTGTTTGCGCGCCATCCGCAGCACGACGCGGCGCAACTGGCCGCCGACCTGCGCGCACGCGCGGTGCTGGTGCGCCACTTTCGCGCCCCGCGCATCGAGCAGTTTTTGCGCATCACGGTGGGCAGCCCGGAACAATGCGCGGCGCTGCTGCAGGCGCTGCGGGGTTTGGTGTAGGGCGCTGGGGCTGGAGCGCTTGGGGTGCGCTTGATCTTTGCGCCTAAGTCGCCTTTGCGCCATAATCAATTTACAGTCTAGGAGCCGATCATGAGTGTTGCCTTGTCCCCCTTGGTGTCGGAGTTCGAAACCGCCGAACAAGAAGCCAGCTACACCGCCTGGCTGCAAGCCAAAGTGGCGGCCAGCTTGGCCGATCCGCGCCCGCCGATTCCGCATGATGAGGTGATGGCCGAAATGGATGCCCTCATCGACGCGATCCAAAGCGAAGCCCTGCGGAGCACCTGAGTTGCTGCCTATCATCTGGCGGACTTCGGCCCGCGACGATCTGGCGCACATTCTGCGCTACATCGCCCAAGCCAACCCGCAGGCGGCGCGGCGCATGAGGCACCTGCTGGAAGAATCTGTGCTACCCCTCTCGCAGCACCCCTACCTGTACCGCAGCAGCGAGCGCGTGCCGGGGCTGCGCGAACTCGTAGCCCACCCCAATTACCTCGTGCTGTACCGGGTGGCCGCCACGCGCATCGAGGTGGTGAACGTGGTGCATGCGCGGCGCGAGTTCCCGGCGCCGCCCGGGCTGGATTAAAGCGCGGGCTTGGCTGCTGGCCTGTAGCGCGCTTAGGCGGTAGCGCTTGATGCCCTTAGGCTCCCGTGCTACCATGCACTGGCTTTGTAACACAAGGAGCAGCGCATGAGCGAAGCCACGTTTACTTTCCGTGTCGATGAGGCCCTGAAAACCGAGTTCAGCAGCGCCGCCAAAGCGCGTGACCGCAGCGGTGCGCAGTTGCTGCGCGACTTCATGCGCGAATTCGTGCAGCAGCAACAAGAGGCGGCGGCGCGCGACGCTTGGTTTAGGCAGCAGGTGCAGATCGGGCTGGATTCGGCCAATGCCGGCCATTTGGTTTCGGCCGAGGAGGTGGAGGCCGAAGCCGCTGCTTGGCGCGAACAAACGCGGCGCGGACTCGCGGGCTTGACTGCATGAAGCTGGTCTGGACCAGAATAGCCAGCGCCGACCGCAAAGCCATCCGCGAATACATTGCGCGCGACAACCCCGCGGCCGCCGTGTCCCTCGACGAGCAGTTTTCCGAAAAAGCCCGCCATCTGCTCGATCACCCCAAGCTGGGCCGCGCCGGGCGTGTGGCCGGTACGCGCGAACTGGTGGCGCACCGCCACTACCTCTTGGTCTATGACCTGGAAGGCGACTGGGTGCGTGTGCTGCGGGTGCAGCACACGGCGCGGCAATGGCCGAATCCGGCCGCGCAGCCTCCCCCAGCTTGATCCCTGCACCCCCATGAACCACCCGCCCTCGATGCACTCCCTGCCCCAGCCTTACCGCGCCGTGGTGTGCGGTGCCAGCGGTGCCATCGGGCAGGCTTTTGTGGCCGCTTTGCAGCGCGATGCGCGCTGCGCGCAGGTGATCGGGCTGTCGCGCCAAAGCCAGCCGGCGCTGGTGCTCGAAGACGAATCCAGCATCGAGCGCTGCGCGGCGCACGTGGCCCAAGCGGGCCCCCTGCACCTGCTGCTGATCGCTACCGGCGCCTTGAGCATCGACGGCCGCGGCCCGGAAAAGCGCCTGGCGGCCCTGAGCCCCGAGGGTTTGCGGCGCGCCTTTGAGGTCAATGCCATTGGGCCGGCGCTGCTGCTCAAGCACTTGCTGCCGCTGCTGGCCAAAGACCAGCGCGCCATCGTGGCGGTGCTGTCGGCGCGTGTGGGCAGCATCGAGGACAACCACAAGGGCGGCTGGTGGAGCTACCGCGCCTCCAAGGCGGCGCTCAACCAGTTGCTGCAAACCAGCGCCATCGAAGCCACGCGGCTGCGCCCGCAAGCGGTGTTTGCGGCGCTGCAGCCGGGCACGGTGCGCTCACCGCTGTCGGCCGCCTTTGCCGCACCCGAGCACTGCATCGAACCCGCCGAAGCGGCCACGCGCCTGCTGCGCGCACTCGATGCGCTGCCGGCTTTGAGCCGGGCCCAGTTCATCGACCACCAAGGCGCGCCGATTGCTTGGTAGCGCCTTTACAGCGCCTTCATAGCGCCTCGATGCGCTCCAGCGTGTGCGCCGCCTGCTCGCGCAACGCCGCGCGCGCCTCGGGTGCCATGCGCTGCAGGTTGCGATAGACCAGACTGATGCGGGCATTTTGCCCCAGCCGCTGCGCGTGGCGCTCGAAAAAATCCCAATACAGAGCGTTGTAGGGGCAGGCGCGGGCCCCAGTTTTGAGGGCCGGATCGTAGGGGCAGGTGCGGCAGTGGTCGCCCATGCGCTGCAGGTAGGCGGCGCTGCTCACGTAGGGCTTGCTGGCCAGCAGGCCGCCGTCGGCAAACTGGCTCATGCCCAGTGTGTTGGGGGCCTCGACCCACTCGAAGGCGTCGATGTAGATGCCCAAATACCAGCGGTGCAGCGCCTGCGGGTCGAGCCCAGCCAGCAGGGCAAAGTTGCCAATCACCATCAGGCGCTGGATGTGGTGCGCGTAGGCGTTGCGCAATGAGTTTTGCAGCGCCGCCGCCATGCAGGCCATGCGCGTCTGGCCGTTCCAGAACCAGTGCGGCAAGGGGCGCTGGTGCGCGAGCGCGTTGCAGTTGGTGTAGCCCGGCATCTGCGCCCAATAGACTCCGCGCACGTATTCGCGCCAGCCCAGTATCTGGCGGATGAAGCCCTCGGCGGCGGCCAGCGGCACCTGCCCGGCGCGCCAGGCTTGCTCGGCGCGCTGCACCACTTCGTGCGGACGCAGCATTTTGACGTTGAGCGCAAACGAGAGCAGGGAGTGAAACAGCGTGCCATGCTGGCTCGAGAGCGCATCTTGAAAAGCCCCGAAGTGGGCCAGCCGGTGCTCGATGAAGTGGTCGAGCTGCTGCAGCGCCTCGGCGCGGTCGATCGGCCAGCGCAGGGCGGCGGCGGACGGCTCGCCCATGCTCTGCACCCCGCTGGCGCTGATGAGGTGCCAGAGCGCGCTGTGGTCGTGCACCGGGCGCGCATCGGGCGGCACCGGGGGCTGACCGCGCCAAGGCTGGCGGTTGTCGGCGTCAAAATTCCATTGCCCGCCTTCGGGCTGGCCCAGCGCATCGAGCAACACCCCGTGCTCTTGCCGCAGGCGGCGGTAAAAGTGTTCTTGCCGCCATTGCTTGCGCGCCCCAAAAAACTGCGCCGCCGCATGGCGCGGGGTATAAAAATGCCCACTGCCAACCCGGCGCGTGGCCAGCCCAGAGCCCGCGCACCAGGTGGCCAACTGCTGGTCGAGGCGCCACTCGTCGGGCTCTTGGTACTCGAAGGCCCGGGCCTGGTGCTGCTGGCAGAGCCAGGTTAGGCAGTCGCTCAGGCACCAAGCCTGGACCCCGGTGCCGCTGCCGGGCTGGGGCTGGGGCTGGGCCGCAGGGCCGGCCGCGCTGCCCGTGCCTAGGGGCGCGTCGATGCCCACATAGCGCACCCGGTGCCCTTGCGCGGCCAGGTGTTGCGCCAAGCGGCGCATGGCAGCAAAGATCGCCAGAATTTTTTGCGCGTGGTGCCGCACGTAGTCGGTTTCTTGGCGCAGTTCGAGCAGCACATAGACCACGCCCGCATCGACGCGGCCAAACCAAGCGTGGTCTGGGTTGAGTTGATCGCCCAGCAGCAGGCGCAGGGTGTGCGCTGGGGCCGCATCGGCGGGCAGCGGGGTTGCGGCATCGGGTGCCCTTGCGCAAGTGGGGCTGGGGGTGGACAGTGGGTGCGGTGGCATGCAGGGTCGAATTGGAACAGGCAGGTTATGCCAATGGGTGAGCCATGTGGCTGGAGGGTCTAGCCACTTGTAGGGCGTGCAGGGGCACCAGGCTGGCTGCGGCGGCAGCGCTCGGAGCAGTAGCGCACCTGTTCCCAGTCGCGCTCCCATTTTTTGCGCCACACAAAAGGCAGGCCGCAGCAGGCGCAGATTTTTTGCGGCAGTTGGGATTTTTTGCGCATTTTCATGGATGGATCAAGCCTCAAAAATCCAGCGCCATCTGCTGCGGCCCGCTAGCTGGAGGAGCTGGAGCGCGGCTGGGTGCTGCTGCATCGGCCGGGCGGCTGCTGCCCTTGCGCGCGAACGGCGCTTTGCGTGAGCCGTGTCGCTCCACGATCGCGGCTTTGGCGGCGCGCACCTCAGGTTGTGCGCGGCGTGCGTGCAGGCGCGCTTTGGCGCTGCGCGTGGCCGCCTGCAAATCCACCAGCGGCAGCGCCAGATCCACGCCCACTTGCACCCCGCAGTGCGCCTGCACGCTGGCGGGCATGCGCCAGGGCTCGAACAACCACGCATCGGGCACACGGCGCATGACGGGCAACCAGTGCCGCACAAAATGGCCTTGCGGATCGTGGTCTTGCGCCTGCTTGATCGGGTTGTAGACGCGGGTGGTGTTGATGCCGGTGGTGCCGGCTTGCATCTGCATTTGGCTCCAGTGGATGCCGGGCTCGTAATCCAAAAACTGCCGCGCCAGCCACAGCCCCACTTCGCGCCAGTGCAGCCACAGGGGGTAAGCCGCCACCGACACCAGCATGGCGCGCATCCGAAAATTGAGCCAACCGGTCTGGCGCAGCATGGCCACGCAGGCATCGACCATCGGCCAACCGGTGCGGCCCTGCATCAGCGCCTCGAAATGCGCGGGGTTCCAGTCGGGCTCGCGCAAACCGTCGTAGCCACGGTGCAAGTTGGCGTGTTCGAGCGCCGGTTCGCTTTCGAGCTTTTGGATGAAGTGGCAGTGCCAATGCAGCCGGCTCAAAAAAGCCGCCAAACCCTGGCGCTGGCGCGCCGAAGTGCCGGGGTCGGCCATGTGCGAGCGGGTGGCTTGCACCACCTCGCGCAGGCTCAAGCCGCCCAAGGCCAAATGCGCCGACAAGCGCGAACAGGCCGTGGGCGCGCTCAAGGGCGAGGAAATGCCGCCCCGGTAGGCGGCGCTGCCGCTGTGGGCAAAGCGCTCCCAGTCTTGCAATGCCTGCTGGCGCCCGCCGCGCTGGCGCAGCGGCGCCAGCCAAGGGTCCAGCCCCAAGGCGCTGGCCGGGGGCAAGTCGGCCACCTGCCACACGGCGCAGGGCGCGCCGGGCCCCAAGCTGCTGGGATCGGCTAGTGCCGCCGCCACGCCACCACGAGCGAGGTCACCGGCGCTGGCCCAGCGCACCTGGGCGGGCTGCGCAAAGGTGGGTCGCGCCATCTGGGCTTGCCAGTGCGGCAACCACTGGCTGCGCAGGCGCAGGGGGCGCAGCACGCCAAACTGCACCTGCTCGTGCCACGGCACCTGGTGGGCGCGGCACCAACGCGCCACGGCGCGATCGCGCGCGTAGGTGTGCGCGTTGCCGGTTTCTTGGTGCGAATGCAGGGCCGCTACGCCCGCGTGCTGCTGCAGCCAATCCAGCGCGGGCAACACCTCACCCACCCACAACAGCAAAGCCGCTCCTTGCGCTTGCAGATCGGTTTGCAGGTCTTGCAAGCACTCGCGCAAAAAGGTGTAGTGCAAGGCGGCGGCATCGGGTTGCGCCCACAGGCTGGGTTCGAGCGCGTACAGGCACAGCACCGATTGGCCATCGGCAGCCGCACATTGCGCCGCATGGACCAGGGCTTCGTGGTCGTGCAGGCGCAAATCGCGCTTGAACCAGAGCACGTGGTAGGCCATGCGCGCACCGCTTGGGCTGCAAAGCGCGCGGCTTAGGCCGCCGACCGGCGCTGCAGCCAGCGCATGAAGCCGCCCAGCACAGGCAGCTTGGCATAGAGCTCTTCGGCGGCATCCCAGTAGTCGCGGTGCAGCAGCACGCGGCCCGCAGAATCGAGCCGCAAGTGGCTGCAGCCGCGTATGGTTTGCACGGCAGGCGCGCTGGCCGAGCGGCCCCGGCTGGCAAAGCGAAACTCGAAATCCCACAGCAAAAAAGCCTGGTCACCCTGCACCACGCATTCGGTAACGACGAAGCGCGGCTGCTGCAAGCGCGCAAACATGTGCCGGAAAATGGCCTCGATGGCGGGCACGCCCTGCACCTCGTGGAAGGGGTCTTTGAAGCGCGCATCGGGCGCGTAGTGGCGGCCCAGTTGGGCCAGGCTGGCGGGGCTGAGCTGCTGGTAGAACTGCACCAGTTCGGCCACCGCGCTTTGGTGTGGGTTCATGATGGGACGGGCTATAGATTGGGTTTGCGTCAAAGGCCGGTGCCGCGGCGCACCAGCGCAAAATACCAGCGGTAGGGCAGCAGGCGCAGCAGTTGCATCAGGCGCGTGAAGCGCTTGGGGAAGTGGATGTGAAAGTCGCCCGCGGCCCAGCCTTGCAATATGGCCGCTGCGGCCTGCTCGGGCGTGATGAGCGCGGGCATGGTGAAATCGTTTTGCGCCGTCATGGGGGTGGCCACGAAGCCGGGATTGATCAGGCTCACGCCCAGCCCTTGGGGGTGCAGGTCGAGGTAGAGGGTTTCGGCCAGGTTGATCAGCGCCGCCTTGGTCGGGCCGTAGGCCAGGCTCTTGGGCAGCCCACGAAAACCCGCCACGCTGCTGACCAAGCTGATGTGCCCGGCGCGGCGCGCCAGCAGGGCCGGCAACAGGGCATCGAGCACATACCAGGCCCCGCTCAGGTTCACCTCTTGGTGGCGCAGCGCCTGCGCCAGATCAAAGTCGCTGGCGCGCATGGGCTGATAGTAGCCCGCGAGGTAGCACACCAAGTCGATCGGCCCGGCTTGCAGCAGCGTTTGGACCGCGTGCCGCACCTGGTCCGGGTCGCTGGCGTCCAGCGGCAAAGCCAGGCTGCCGGGGTGCTGGGCCACGAAATCTTGCAGCGCCTGCGCCTGGCGCGCCGACAGCACCACACGCGCCCCGCGCGCATGCAAGGCACTGGCCAGTGCGCGCCCGATGCCGCTGGAAGCGCCAACCAGCCACACGGTGCGGCCTTGCCAATCTTTGATGGGTGGATTCATATGCGTTTAGGCTTGTTGCAACATGGGGTCGCGGCGCCAAAAAAACCACAGCAAGGCAGCCGCCACCAGTTTGAGGGCGCACGGCAGCAGCGCGTAGGCCCACGAGAGGGCTTGCAAACCCTGGGCGCTGCTGTCACCCGGCGCGTAGCCCCACCAGCCCAGCAGCGGCAGCGCCAGGCCAGCGGCCAGCGCCAGATTGAGTTTGGCGGCAAAGCTCCACCAGCCAAAGTAGGCCCCTTCGCGGGCGCCGTGGTCGCCTTGGCGCTGGATCAAGCCAGCCAGCAGGGCGTGCGGCAGCGTGAGGTCGGCCCCCAGCGCCACCCCAGACAAGATGCAGATGAGCAAGAACGCCTGCCAATCGCCCGCGCCTAGGGTGGCCGCCCAGCCAAACACGGCCACCGACATGACCATCGCGCCCAGCCAGGTGCGCACCAGGCCCCAGCGCCGCACCAGCCGCACCCACAGCGGCAAGCCGAGCGCCGCCGCCAAAAAATAACTGCCCAAAAACAGCGGCTGCATGGCGTCGCTGAGCTGCAAGCGGTCTTGAATGAAAAACAGCAGCAGCGTGGCCGGTATGGCGCTGGCAATGCCGTTGAAGATGAACACCGTCATCAGGCGCCTAAAGCCCGGCTGGCGCCACGGCTGCCAGAGCTCGGCGGCTCCGACGCCCTGGCGCAGCCAGCCCAGCGGCGGCCGCGGCGCCAGCGCCCAGGCGCACCAGGCCAGCGCCAGCGCAACGGCAAACACCGCCACCATCACCGGCAGGCCCAGCAGCGAGGGCAGCAGCGATGCGGTCACCACGCCGCACAGCCCAGCCCCTTCGCGCCAGGCGACGATGCGCGAGCGCGTGGGGGCGTCGCCCCCGAGCCGCGCCCCCCAGGCCTGGTGGCAAATGCCCAGCCAGCTAAAAGCCAGGTACGACAGCACCAGCGCCCCCCAAGCCCAGAGCAGCAGGGCTTGCGTTTCGCGCACCGGCGGAAAAAAAAGCGCCGTCAAACCCAGCGCCAGCAGCAGCGCCGCCACCAACCCGGTGCCCAGCACCGCCCGGGGGGAGCGGGCGTAGAGGCGGTCGCTGGCGCGCCCGAGCCAGGGGTCCACCACGGCATCCAACAGGCGCGCGCCCAGCAGCAGCGCCCCGAGGGTGGCCAGCGCCACCCCAAACTCGGTCGCGTAGTGGTGCGGCAACAGCACATACAGCGGCAGCGCCACGAAGGCCAGCGGAAAGCCCAGCGCCCCGTAGGCCAGGGTGCCGCGCCAGTTTAAGTCGGCGGACTGGGCGGCCGTTGACATGGTTCGGGCCCGCCTTCAGCCGCGCTGGGGCAAGCCCAGCAAGGCCGCGCGCAAACCCGGCTCGGAGGTGGTGGGAGCCAGCCAGATGCCAAAAAACAGGCGTGCAAACAGCGGATCCGGCACGGTGCCCAGCACCCGGTTGGGCTGGCGAAACTGCACCGCAAGGGCTGGCTGGTAGAGGCCCAGCAGGCGGTCGCCCGCGCGCACATCGGGCAGCACGGCTTGCAGGGCGCGCTGCCAGCGCTCGGCCTGTTCGGGGGCTATGGGTTGCTGGCGCTGCATCTCTTCGATCGAGCGGCTGGCGATCGAGGCCGCGCTGAAAGCCCGCAGGTACTCCAGCTCCAGCGCCACGGCGTCGGAGCCGTGATTGGCCGGATGGAAGCGCGGCCCAACCCACAGCCGGGCCCGATACACCTCAAAGCCCCAAACCCGCAGCAAGCCCTGCCCCGACCAGCGCAAACCTGGCACGGGCGAGGGTTCAGCGGCCACAGGGCCGGTGGCTGGTGCAGGGGCGGTGGCGGTGTCTGCGCTGGCTGCTTCGGCTCGGGTGGCGCCTAGGCCAACCGCAGCGGCTGCGCCGGACAGCCACAGCCCCTGGCGCAACAGCGCGCGCCGGCCCGGTTGCTCCAGCGCTGGCGGCTGGCTGTTCTGGCTGGGCCGCTTTGCGGCAGGCAGGGTGTGCAGAGGGCTCATGGGGCGTGCTCCAGTGTGAACTGCAGCACGTCGATGTCGCCTTGGTCGAACCCGGCTTCGCAGTAGGCCAGGTAAAAGGCCCACAGGCGCTCGAAGCGCGCATCAAACCCTTGCTCGCGCACGGCCTGGCGCTGCGCCAAAAAGGCGCTGTGCCAGCGGCGGCAGGTTTCGGCGTAGTCGGCGCCAAAGGCCAGCTCATCGACCACGCGCAGGCCGGCGAGCGCTGCTTGGCGCCTGAACTCGGCCGCGCTGGGCAGGCAGCCGCCGGGAAACACGTGCTGCTGGATGAAATCGGTGGAGGCGGCGTAGGGCTCGAACAGCTCGTCCCGAATCACAATGCTTTGGATGCAGGCGCGCCCGCCGCGCTTGAGCAAGCGCGCCACGGCGGCAAAGTAGGTGGGCCAGTATTCGCGCCCCACGGCCTCCACCATTTCGATTGAGCATATGGCATCGAAAGGGGCCTGGCCGGGGCCTAGGTGGAGGTCGCGGTAGTCTTGCAAGCGCAGATCGGCCTGCTGCGCCAAGCCCAGCGCCTGCATGCGCTGCTGCGCGTAGGCCAGTTGCTCGCCCGACAAGGTGATGCCGGTGACGTGGGCCCCAAATTCTTGTGCCGCTTGCTCGGCCAGCGCACCCCAGCCGCAGCCGATTTCAAGCACGCGCTGGCCCGGCTGCACGCCCGCCAGGTGCAGGGCGCGGCTCAGCTTGGCGCGCTGGGCCGCCGCCAAATCGCCCTTGGGCTGGCCCTGGAACCAGGCGCTGGAGTAGTTCATGCCGGGGTCGAGCCAGAGGCGGTAAAAGTCGTTGCCGAGGTCGTAATGGGCCTGGATGTTTTTGCGGCTGTTGGCGCGCGTGTTGCGGTTGAGCAGATGGCGCAGCCGGTGCAGCAGCCGCCCGGCCCAGTGGCCGTGGATCAGGCGTTCGAGCACGGCCCGGTTGCGCAGCAGCAGGCGCAGCAAGGCGGCCAGGTCTGGCGTATCCCACTGGCCGTCCAGGTAGGCTTCGCCAAACCCGATGTCACCCGACTTGAGCACGGCCGCGCAGACGCGCCAGTCGTGCACGCGCAGCTCGATGGGTGCGCCGCCGACAGGGGCCGCAGCGTGGGCCGCAGGGGCGCCCTGCCCGACCGGCCCATAGTGTGCAATCTGCCCATCGGGCCAATGCACCGTGAGGCGGCCGTGCTGCAACTGCTGCAACAGGCGCTGCAGCATGCGCGCGGCCCACGGTGCGCGCGGCACCGGTGCGCGGCGTGCCCCTGAAGCGGACGCAGGCTGACCCTGCCACCCCGTGGGCGAGGCGCAGGAACCGAGCGCGGCCGAGAGGGCGCTGGAACGCGGGGCATCAAATGGGACCGATTTGCTGTTCACGGCAGACTCTCCTGGTGCAAGGGGGTGATGCTGGGGCTTTACTGGCTGACAAAGGCTTGGGGCGGTGCGGGCTTGCGCTGAAAACCGGTGCGTTTGAGCCACAGCCGCAGCGCTTGCCAGTGGATGCGCGCCAGCAGCAGCAGCGTCAGGGCCGGATGGGCCCACAGCGCCTGGCGCAGGCTGGCGGCATCAAGCGCTTGCAAGGCCCCACTGACACTGGTTTGCAGCAAGGGGCCGGCGACGTCGTCGTGGTCGATGCGCACCACCGTGCGTGGCTGCGCGCCGTGCAGGCGGCGCATGAAGCGAAAGCGGTACTGGCCCTGCACCTGGCAAAAGGGCGAGACATGAAACACCTTGCGGGCGCTGCATTCTTGGCCCTCGTGCGGCTGGTCGAGCAAATAGCAGTGGCGCTCGCCAAAGGTGTTGTTGACCTCGGCCAGCACGGCGCGCAGGCTGCCGTCGGCGCGCTCGCAGTACCAAAAGCTCACCGGCTTGAAGGTGTGGCCCCACACCCGGGGGTAGCAGTGCAGCCAGATTTGGCCGTCGGCGTCGGCAATGCCGTGCTCGTGCAGCAACTGCTCGATCCAGGCCAGCGCCCCGCCGCGCTCAGGCCCGCGGCCGTCGCCGTGGTCGCAGTCGTAAAAGCTGATCGGGGCCCAGCGGTTGAGTGCCAGCGCCGGGGCGGCTTGCGCCAAGGCGCGCATGGGCAGCAGCAAAAAAAAGGTCGGGTAGACAAAGGCGTTGCGGCGTGGGCGCAAACGCGTGTGGCGCACCTGGCCCAGGCCGACGTAGGCCCGCGGCGGCGCGCTCACGCGGGCACCTCTTGCCGCAGCGGGTGCGGCTGCGCCTGACTGGGGCGCAGGGCATGGCTTTGGCCGACCTGCCCAAAGGCGGCGGCGCGCAGCAGCGCTTGCGCCGCCGCCTGGCCGGACTTGAGCCCGTCTTCATGAAACCCATAACCCGCCCAGGCGCCACAAAACCAGGTGTGCTGCTGCCCCTGCAGCTCGGCCAAGCGGCGCTGGGCGGCAATGGCGGCCAGATCGAACACCGGGTGCGCGTAATCGAAGGCCCCAAGCACCTGGGCCGGATCGATTTCCCGCACCGGGTTGAGCGAAACCAGCACCGGCTGCGCAAAGGGCAGCGGTTGCAAGCGGTTGATGAGGTAGTGCAGGCAGACCCGGGCCGACTCGCTGCCGGCATCTGGCGCGCGCTCGTAGTTCCACGAGGCCCAGGCGCTGCGCCGTTGCGGCAGCACCGAGGCGTCGGTGTGCAACACGGCGCGGTTGGCCTGGTAGCGGATGGCGCCCAACAGCTCGCGCTCTTGCGCCGAGGGTTGGGCCAGCAGCGCCAAGGCCTGGTCGGTGTGGGTAGCCAGCACCACGCGGTCGAAGCGCTCGCGCCCGCTGCGGCTGTGCAGCCAGACGCCACCCGCGTCGCGCTCGATGCGCTGCACGGGGGTCTGCAGGCGCGCATCGGGCAGGCTGGCCACGATTTTTTGCACGTACTGGCGCGCCCCACCGCGCACCGTAAACCACTGCGGCCGGTTGCTGATTTGAATCAGGCCGTGGTTGTGGCAAAACCGGATCAGGGTCGCCACCGGGAAGCGCAGCATTTGGTCGGTCGGGCAGCTCCAGATGCAGCCCAGCATGGGCAGCAAATACCAGTCGCGAAAGGCCTTGCCCAGGCGGTGCTGCTGCAAAAAATCCTGCAAGGGCTGCTGCAACTCGCTGGCCTCGGCGTCGCCTTGTGCCAAGCGCGTGCACAGGGCGTTGAAGCGCAGCAGGTCGCGCAACATGCCCCAAAAACGCGCATCCAGCAGATTGCGCCGCTGCGCAAACACCGTGGCCAGGTTGCTGCCGCTCCACTCCAGCCGGCGCGCGCCCTGTGCCGCCGCACCACCGGGGGGCACCTGCACCGAAAACGACATCTCGGACGCTGCCGTGGGCACCCCGAGTTCGGCCAGCAGAGCGATTAGGCGCGGATAGGTGCGCTCATTGAAAACCAAAAAACCCGTGTCCACCCCGTGCGTGATCGGCGCACCATCGGGGCCAGGCAGCCTCACATCGACGGTGTGGGTGTGACCGCCAAAATAATCGCCGGCCTCAAACAGCGTCACGTGCGCGTGCGTGCGCAGGGCGTAGGCGGCAGCCAGCCCGGCAATGCCCGATCCCACCACGGCCACCCGCAGCGGGGCCGCAGCGGGTGCTGGGTGGCTGTGATCGAGGGCGGGTGGGTGCATGGCGGCTCCTGTATTTGTCTTAGACAAACATAGTATGCGCGAAAACCGACCAGGCTGCAAGCGCAGGCCCAAAATGGCACCATCGAGGCGCTCATGCGACCCCCCTTACGCATGGCAACCTCTTAATAAGTAAAGGCTTTTTCATGGAATTGGCCCAGTTCGCTGGTTTGATTAGGCCAATCCAGGCTTTTGTGGCATCATCTGCAGCCATGTTGAAGCGCACCTCACCCATCTCCGCCGCGCTCGTTTTGTCTATTGCAGACGTCGAGCGCGACACCGGCTTGGGCAAAGACACGCTGCGCGTTTGGGAGCGCCGTTACGGTTTCCCCACCCCTGACCGCGATGCGCACGGCGAGCGCCGCTACGACGAAGCGCAGTTGCAACGCCTGCGCCTGATCAAGCGCCTGCTCGATGCCGGCCAGCGCCCGCACCAGGTGGTGCCCCTGCCCGAGGCCGAGCTGCAAGCCCGCATGCAAACCGTGCTGCAGCAGCAGGTGCCGCCCGAGGCCCAAGCACCGGCGCTCGATTCCGCTCTGCGCCAGCAGTGGCTGGGCGCCTTGCAAGCCAACCAGACCGAGGCGCTGCGCCAGCAGTTGCAAGGGCACTTGCTGCGCCACGGACTGGGGCCAACGATCGAGGATTGCATCGTGCCGCTGAGCGTGGCCGTAGGGCAGGCGTGGCTGAATGAGCAGATTTCGGTGTTCCAGGAGCACCTGCACAGCGAGATCGTGCAATCGGTGCTGCGCCAGGCGCTGGCGCAGTTGGATCAGCAAAGCCACCCGACCCACCCCCCCCGGGTGCTGCTGACCACGCTGCCCAACGAAAACCACTCCCTCGGGCTGCTCATGGCCGAGTGCTTTTTGGCGCTGCAGCACTGCCAGCGCTACCCGCTGGGGCCCAACACCCCGGTGCCAGAGGTGCTGGCTGCGGCGCAGCAGTTGCAGATCGACGCGGTGGCGCTGAGCTTTAGCGCAACCCAAGCGCCCAATGAGGTGCTGGCCGCCTTGCGCCAGTTGCGCGAACAGTTGCCGCCTGGCGTGGCGCTTTGGGTGGGCGGCAATGCGCCGGTGCTGCGCTCGCCTCGCCTCCCTGCGGGCGTGAGCGCCGTGCGCCGCGCCTGCGAGCTTGAGGCCTTGGTGGCGCAGTGGCGTGCGGCTGCGGCGCAGGCTGGGGCCTGAGTGGGTGCTGCCGGCCTGCGGCCGCCCGAGTTGACCCGCCGCCTAGGCGGCGCCGCCCACTAGGCGCATCTCGGCGGCGCGGGCGTGGGCTTGCAGGCCCTCGCCGTGCGCCAGCACGCTGGCGATGCGGCCCAGCGTTTGCGCCCCGGCGGCGCTGACTTCGATCAGGCTGCTGCGTTTTTGGAAGTCGTACACCCCGAGCGGGCTGGAAAAGCGTGCCGTGCCGGCCGTGGGCAGCACGTGATTCGGGCCGGCGCAGTAGTCGCCCAGGCTCTCGCTGGTGTAGGCCCCCAGAAAAATCGCCCCGGCGTGGTGCAGCAGCGGCTCCCAGCGCTGCGGGTCGCGGCAGGCCACCTCCAGGTGCTCGGGCGCGATGCGGTTGCTGATGGCGCAGGCTTCTTCCAGGCTGCGGGTGTGGATGAGGGCGCCGCGGCCATTGAGGCTGGCGGCGATGATGGCCGCGCGCGGCATCTGCGGCAGCAGGGCGTCGATCTGCTGCTGCACCGCGTCGAGGTAGGCGGCGTCCGGGCAGAGCAGGATGGACTGCGCCAGCTCATCGTGCTCGGCCTGGCTGAACAGGTCCATGGCCACCCAGTCGGGCGGGGTGCTGCCGTCGGCCAGCACCAGAATCTCGCTCGGGCCGGCGATCATGTCGATGCCGACCTGGCCAAACACGTGCTTTTTGGCGCTGGCCACGTAGGCGTTGCCGGGGCCGGTGATCTTGTCCACTTTGGGCACGCTCTGGGTGCCATAGGCCAGCGCCGCCACCGCCTGCGCGCCGCCGATGGTGTAGGCGCGCGTGACGCCGGCCACGTGGGCGGCGGCCAGCACCAGTGGGTTTTTGAGGCCGTCGGGCGTGGGCACCACCATGACGATTTCGCTCACCCCGGCCACCTGGGCCGGAATGGCGTTCATCAGCACCGAGGAAGGGTAGGCGGCGCGCCCGCCCGGCACGTAGATGCCCACGCGCTCCAGCGGCGTCACCTTCTGCCCGAGCAGGGTGCCGTCGGCGTCGCGGTAGCTCCAGCTCTGGCCGCAGGCTTGCAGTTGGGCCTGGTGGTAGTGGCGCACGCGCGCGGCGGCTTGCTGCAGCGCCTCGCGCTGGGCGGCCGGCAGTTGCTCGAAAGCGGCCTGCAGTTCGGCCGGGTGCAGCTCCAGCGCCGCCATGTCGGGGGCGTGCAGGCGGTCGAAGCGGCGCGTGCAGTCGAGCACGGCGGCGTCGCCCCGGCGGCGCACGTCGGCGATGATTTCGAGCACGCGCTGCTCGATGGCGGCGTCGGCCTCGGCCGACCAGTGCAGGCGCTGCTGCAAGCGGGCCTCGAAATCGGGCGCTTGCGTGCTCAGGCGCAAGGGGCGCGCTTGCAGGGCGGCCGGTGCGGGTGCGGGTGCGGATGCACTCATGCCACCGCTCCCGGCAGCGTGGCAGCCGCTGGCGCCGTGGCAGCTTGCGCGGCATCAGGGGCCTGAGACGCCCCAGCCGCCCGCGCAAACGCATCCAGCAGCGGCCGCAACAAGGCGCGTTTGACCTTGAGCGCGCCTTGGTTGACCACCAGGCGCGAGGAAATGTCCATGATGCGCTCGACCTCGATCAACTGGTTGGCCTTGAGCGTGTTGCCGGTCGAGACCAGATCGACGATGGCGTCGGCCAGCCCGGTCAAAGGGGCCAGCTCCATGCTGCCGTAGAGCTTGATCAGGTCCACGTGTACGCCCTTGCTGGCAAAGAACTCGCGCGCAATCGCCACGTATTTGGTGGCCACGCGGATGCGCGCCCCTTGGCGCACGGCGCGCGCGTAGTCGAAATCGGCACGCACCGCCACGCTCATGCGGCAGCGCGCAATGTGCAGATCGAGCGGCTGGTACAGCCCGACGTGGGCCGCCCCACCCCACTCGGCCTCGTGTTCGAGCAGGGTGTCTTTGCCGCACACGCCCAGGTCGGCACCGCCGTACTGCACGTAGGTGGGCACGTCGGAGGCGCGCACCAGCACCACCTTGAGCGCGGCCTGGTTGGTGGGCAAAATCAGCTTGCGCGAGCGCTCCGGGTGCTCCAGCACCTCGATGCCCGCGGCTTGCAGCAGCGGCAGGGTTTCGTCGAAGATGCGGCCCTTGGACAAGGCCAGCGTGAGGGTGTTCGCGTTCATGCGATGCGTTCGATTTGGGCGCCCAAGGCGCGCAGTTTGAGTTCCATTTGATCGTAACCGCGATCGAGGTGGTAGATGCGGTCCACCACGGTTTCGCCCTCGGCCACCAGCCCGGCGATCACCAAGCTGGCCGAAGCGCGCAAGTCGGTGGCCATGACGGTAGCACCCGAGAGCCGCGCCGCTGCACCCTCGGCACCCGCCGCCGCGCCCGCAACAGCGCCGCCCGGTGTCGCCAGCCCCTCGATCAGCGCCAAGCGGCCGTCGATGCGGATTTTGGCCCCCAGCCGCTGCAGCTCGTGCACGTGCATGAAGCGGTTCTCGAAAATGGTTTCGCTCACGCTGCTGCTGCCCTGGGCCACGGCGTTGAGCGCCATGAACTGGGCCTGCATATCGGTGGGAAAGCCCGGGTATTCGGTGGTGCGAAAGCTCTGCGCGCGCAGCAAGGCCGCGCCGGGCGATTGCACCTGCAGGCCGTCGTCGCTGGCTTGCACCGACACGCCAGCCTCGCGCAGCTTTTCAATCACCGCCTCGAGGTGCTCGGCGCGTGCGTGGCGCAGATGCACCGCGCCGCCACAGGCGGCCACGGCGCACAAGAAGGTGCCGGCCTCGATGCGGTCGGCCACCACCGCGTGCTCGGCGGCGTGCAGGCGCGGCACGCCCTGGATGCGGATGCGGCTGCTGCCGTGGCCCTCGATCTGCGCCCCCATGGCGATCAGCAGCTCGGCCAGGTCGCTCACCTCGGGCTCTTGGGCGGCGTTTTCCAGCACCGTCTCGCCCTCGGCCAGCGCGGCGGCCATGAGGAAGTTTTCGGTGCCGGTGACGGTGATCATGTCGGTGGCGATGCGCGCACCCTTGAGCCGGGTCTGCCCCGGCGCCAACTGCGCCACCATATAACCGTGCTCGATGGCGATCTGCGCCCCCATGGCCTGCAAGCCCTTGATGTGCTGATCCACCGGGCGCGAACCGATGGCGCAGCCCCCCGGCAACGACACCCGCGCCCGCCCCAGCCGCGCCAGCAGCGGCCCGAGCACCAGCACCGAGGCGCGCATGGTCTTGACCAGCTCGTAGGGCGCCAGCGGCTCCAGCGCCGCACCGGCTTGCAGCGTCATGCCGCCGCGCTCGCCGTGGGTTTGCACCTGCACCCCCATGTGCTCCAGCAGGCGGCGCATGGTGGCTACGTCGCGCAGGCGCGGCACGTTGCGCAGCGTCACGGGCTCATCGGTGAGCAAGGCGGCGCAGAGTTCGGGCAGGGCGGCGTTTTTGGCGCCGGAAATCGGCACCTCGCCATTCAGGCGCTGGCCGCCGTGTATGCGCAGTTTGTCCATGGGGTGGGCTTGAGGGTTGGGGGTGCGCGGGTGCTTGGGTTTGAATCAGGCGGCGCTTGCTTGGCGCGCCGCCCACTCGGCCGGGGTGTGGGTCTGCATCGACAAGGCGTGCACCTCGTCGCGCTGGATGCGCTGGCCCATGGCGGCATAGACCATCTGGTGCCGCGCAATCAGGCGCTTGCCCTCGAAGGCGGGCGAAACCACCACGGCGTACCAGTGCCGGCCATCGCCGTTCACCTCCAGGTGCAGGCAGTCCAGATGGGCAGCGATGAGGGATTGCAGTTCTTGCGCGGTCATGGTGTTTAGTGTCTGAGTTTGTAGCCGCTTTTGAGCAGGTGCAGGGCCAGCCCACCCACGAGCAGCCAGGCGGCCCCGAGCACCGCCAGCGAGAGCCAAGGCGACACATCACCCTGGCCGAAAAAGCCATAGCGGAAACCGTCGATCATGTAGAAAAACGGGTTCAGGTGGCTGACGAACTGCCAAAACGGCGGCAGCGAGTGGATGGAGTAGAACACGCCGCTCAAAAAGGTGGCGGGCAGGATGAGGAAGTTTTGAAACGCCGCCATTTGGTCAAATTTGTCGGCCCAGAGCCCGGCGATCACGCCCAGCGCCCCCAGCAGACCGGCCCCGAGCACGGCAAACACCAAAATCCAAAGCGGATAGACCATGTAAAAGCCGACGAACCAAACCGTGACCAGCCAGACGCACAAGCCCACCGCCAGCCCGCGCACGATCGACGAACCCACATAGGCCACAAACCAAGCCCAGTGCGACAGCGGCGTGAGCAGCACGAACACCAGGTTGCCCATGACCTTGCTCTGGATCAGGCTCGACGAGCTGTTGGCAAAGGCGTTTTGCAGCACGCTCATCATGATCAGGCCGGGCAGTAAAAAGCTGGTGTAGGCCACGCCGTCGAACACCTGCACATGGTCTTGCAGCACGTGGCCGAAGATCAGCAGATAGAGCAAGGCCGTAACCACCGGCGCTGCCACGGTCTGGAAGCCCACCTTCCAAAAGCGCAACACCTCTTTGTAGAACAGGGTTTGCCAGCCGCTCATGCTGCAGCCTCCTGGGGCTGGGCCTGTGTGGGCTGGGCGGCGTTCGGGTCGGGCAACTCAGCCCCCTCGCGCATCAGGTCGAGGAACACGTCTTCCAAGTCGGCTTGGCTGATCTCGATGTCTTCGGGCTGCAAGCCGGCGGCGCGCAAATCGGCCAGGGTGCGCTCCAGCGCCGCCACATCGGGCAGCGGCAACTGCACGATGCGCCCGGTCACGCGCGCCTGCGCCGCCAGCGTGGCGGGCAGGGCTTGATCGGTCTTGAAGCGCAGCACCTTGGCGCTGGCGCGTTTGAGCAGCGCCGAGGTGCGCTCCAGCGCAATCACCCGCCCCTGCTTGAGCATGGCGATGCGCCCGCACAGCGCCTCGGCTTCTTCGAGGTAGTGGGTGGTGAGCAGCACCGTGCTGCCTTGGCGATTCAGCCCGGCAATGAACTGCCACAGCGTTTGGCGCAGCTCCACATCCACACCCGCGGTGGGCTCGTCGAGCACGATCACCGGCGGGCGGTGCACCAGCGCCTGCGCCACCAGCATACGCCGCTTCATGCCGCCGGAGAGCTGGCGCATATTGGCCCCGGCCTTGTCGGACAGCCCCAGGCCCGACAACAGTTCGTCGATCCAGCCCTCGTTGCCGCGAATGCCAAAGTAGCCCGACTGAAAGCGCAGCGCCTCGCGCACGGTAAAGAAGGGGTCGAACACCAGCTCTTGCGGCACCACGCCGAGCTTGCGCCGCGCCTGCGCGTAGTCGGCGGCCACGTCGGAGCCGAGCACGCTCACGCGCCCGCTGCTGGCGCGTGCCAGGCCGGCCAAAATGCTGATGAGGGTGGTTTTGCCGGCGCCGTTTGGGCCGAGCAGGCCAAAAAACTCGCCCGGCGCTATGTCGAAGGTGACGTGGTCGAGCGCCTGCAACTCAGCGCCAGCGCTGCGATAGACTTTGCAAACCTGCTGAAACGAGATGGCGGCAGGGGCGACGGGGGTTGAGGGCATAGAGCGGCGCGGCGAAACTGACCATTTTACGCCGCCAGCAATTCGCTCACCCCGTACAGGGCCGCCAGCTCGCGCAAACGCAGCGGCATGTGCTGCACCTGCAAGCGGCCGCCACGCGCTTGCAGCAGGCGCGACACCGCCAGCAGCGCGGCCAGCGCCGAGGAATCGAAGTGCTGCAAGGCAGCGGCGTCGAGCGGCCACACGGCACCGGGATCGGTCGCGCTGCCGCCCTCGATCGCCACTTGGCAGCGCAGCACGTAGGCGTCGGCCTGCTCGTGCGTGAGGCGCTCGGGCAGTGGGGGCAAGGCGGGTGTTTGGACCAAGTCGGAGAGGGAGCCAGCGCTCATGGGGCTCAAGAGCGCGCCGCCGCCGCACCGGCGCGGTTGCGTTCGGTGAGCGAGGCGATCAGGCCATCGATGCCGCGCGCATTGATCTCAGTCGTGAACTGGTTGCGGTAGGTGTCTACCAGCCAGATGCCCATGACATTGAAGTCGAACACCCTCCAGCCCTGCGGGGTGCGTTCGAGCCGGTAGTCGATCTGGATCGGTTCGCTGCGCCCGCGCAGCTCGGTGCGCACCACCACCTCGGCGTCTTGCGGGGTGAAGCGGCTGGGGCGCAGCACCAGCACCTGGTCGGTCAGGCGGCTCAGGGCGCCCGAGTAGGTGCGCACCAGCAGCAGCTTGAATTCGTCTTGCAGCCGGGTGCGCTGCTCGGGCGTGGCCTGGCGCCAGAAGCGCCCCACGGCGGAGGCGGTCATGCGGCTGAAGTTGACGTGCGGCATCAGCAGGCCATCGACCAGCACCATGATGCGGTCGATGTCGCCATTGCGCAACACCGGGTCGGCCTTGATCTGGCGCATCACCTCGGCGCCCACGCGCATGATCAGCGCATCGGGGGCTTCCAAGGTTTGCGCCCAAGCCGGCAGCGCCAAGCCGGCTGCCAGAGCACCCAGCCCGCACAGGACTTGGCGACGCGCCAAGGGCGCAGGAAAAAAGATCGATTGGGAGTTCATGGGGCAATTGTGCAACAAGGCGCAGCGGCAAAACGGGCGCTTAACCAGCGCTTACTTCTGTTACTGGGGCGTGGGTGCGCTGGTGGCAGCGGGGGATGCGGCAGGCGCGGGCTCCTCGTCGGGGAACTCCTCGGTGCGAATCTGCGCCGCACGGCGTTGCAAATAGGCATCGCGGATGAAGCTGTAGCGGTCCAGCGCAATGCGGTCCACCATGTCGGTGGCGGGCAGCAGGTCGGCGCGGTTGTCGGTGATTTGCAACACCGTGAGCGCGGCGCGGTCGGCGCTGGGCTCTACGGTGCCGATGGGGTCGGCGTTTTGGTCCGCCACCTGCCCTATGGTGTCGCGCACGGTGGAGGGGCCCAGCAGCGGCAGCACCAGATAAGGCCCGGGCGGCACGCCCCAGCGGCCCAGGGTATGGCCAAAGTCGAGCGGGGTGCGCTCCACGCCCATTTCGGTGGCCACGTCGAGCACGCCGCCAAAACCAAAGTAGGTGTTGACCTTGAAGCGGGTGAAGTTTTCTACCGCCTCTTGCGGGCGCGCCTGCAGGCTGGCGTTGACGAAAGACCAGAAATCGCGCAGGTTGTTGAAGAAATTGTTAACCCCCGTGCGCAGCGGCGAGGGCACGGTGTCGCGGTAGGCCACCGCCAAGGGGCGTGCGATGGTGCGGTCCACGCCGTCGTTGAAGCGCTGCACCTGGCGGTTCAGCGGCTCCAGCGGGTCTTGGGGGTTGGCGTCGGGGCCGGTGGCGCAGCCGCTGAGCAGCAGCAACGCCAGCAGGGCGGCTGGGGCGCCAAGGCGGGCTGAACACAGGCGGGCGGCACCCAAGCTGCCGGTATGGGGCGCAGCCGCCCCGGTTTGGTGTGCAAAAGTTGTCATGGTTATCCCTGTGGCTTTCTTCAAATGCAGCGCAGGCTACTGCGCACCCGCTCCGCCTTCTCCCCCACCCGCAGCGGCCTCCGGCTCGGCGGCGCGGTTGAACAAAAACTGCCCGATCAGGTTTTCCAGCACGATGGCCGACTGCGTCAGCGTGATGGTGGCCCCATCGGCCAGATTTTCGTCGGCCCCGCCGGGCACGATGCCCACGTACTGCTCACCCAGCAATCCGCTGGTGAGAATCTGGAACGAGCTGTCGCGCGGGAAAGCATAGCGCTGCTCCAGCACCAGCGTGACGTCGGCCTGAAAAGTCTGGTCGTTGAAGGTGATTTCTTGCACCCGCCCCACCGCCACCCCGGCGCTGCGCACCGTGGCCCCGGCGCGCAGGCCGCCGATGTTGTCAAAGCGCGCCGTCACCTGGTAGGTGGGCTGCCAACTGAGCTGCAACAAATTGGCCGATTGCAGCGACAAAAACAGCAGCGCCAGCGCGCCCAGCAGCACGAACAAACCCACCCACACATCTTTGACCGAGCTTTGCATTTGCTTATCCCTTACACGCCAAACATCAGCGCCGTCAGGACGAAGTCCAGCCCCAGCACCGCCAACGAAGCCATTACCACGGTGCGCGTGGTGGCGCGCGCCACCCCTTCGGGCGTGGGCGTGGCCAAATAGCCCTGCAGCAGCGCGATGAAGGTCACCGCCACGCCAAACACCAAGCCTTTGACCAGGCTGTTGCCCACATCGGCCCAGACATCGACCCCATTTTGCATCTGGCCCCAGTAGGCCGCGCCATCGACGCCCAGCAGCGGCACACCCACCAGCCAGCCACCGAGGATGCCGACCGCGCTGAACACCATCACCAGCACCGGCAGCACGATCACCCCGGCCCAAAAGCGCGGCGCCAAAATGCGCGCAATCGGGTCAACGGCCATCATCTCCATGGCGCTCAACTGCTCACCGGCTTTCATGAGGCCGATTTCGGCCGTGAGCGAGGTGCCAGCGCGGCCCGCAAACAGCAGCGCCCCGATCACCGGCCCGAGCTCGCGGATCAGGCTCAGCGCCACCAGCAGCCCCAGCACCTCGGTGGAGCCAAACTGGTTCAGGATGTAGTAGCCCTGCAGCGCCAGCACAAAGCCCACGAACAGGCCCGAGACGCCGATGATGGCCAGCGAGTAGTTGCCCAAAAAGTGGATTTGGTCGCGCAGCAGCGCGTAGCGGCGCAGCACCGTGGGCAGCAGCGCAAACAGGCGCAGCAGCAAACGCGCACCAAAGCCCAAGCTGGCCAGCCACAGGCGCACCGACAGGCCGATTTGCGACAGCGCTTTTTGCGTCATGGGCGGCCTCCGCCTGTGGTCGTCGTGCCCAAGCCGTAATCGTCGGCCGCGGAAGCCGCCGGGTAATGAAAATGCACCGGCCCCTCGGGCTCGGCGTGGATGAACTGGTGCACCAGCGGGTCGCTGCTCTGGCGCACCTGCTCCGGGCTGCCTTGCGCCGCCACCCGGCCATTGGCCAGCACCACCACGTGGTCGGCAATCGCCAGCGTTTCGTGTACGTCGTGCGAGACCAGCACGCTGGTCAGGCCCATGGCGTCGTTGAGCTGGCGCACCAGGCGCGCGATGGTGCCCAGCGAGATCGGGTCCAGCCCGGCAAAGGGCTCGTCGTAGAGCACCAGCTCGGGGTCGAGCGCGATGGCGCGCGCCAGCGCCACCCGGCGCGCCATGCCGCCCGAGATTTCGGAGGGCATGAGCGCGCGCGCGCCGCGCAAGCCCACGGCGTCGAGCTTCATGAGCACGATGTCGCGAATCAGCGCTTCGGACAAGCGGGTTTGCTCGCGCAGCGGAAAGGCCACGTTGTCGAACACGTTCAGGTCGGTGAACAAGGCCCCGAACTGGAACAGCATGCCCATGCGCCGGCGCACCGCGTACAGGGCCTGGTTGCCCAGTGCGCCCACCTCTTGGCCGTCGAACAGCACCTGCCCCGACTGCGCCCGCTGCTGGCCGCCGATCAGGCGCAGCAGCGTGGTTTTGCCGCCACCCGAAGCGCCCAGCACCGCCGTGACGCGGCCACGCGGCAGCGCCAGCGATAGGCCGTCGAGAATGGGGCGCTCGGCGTAGCCAAAGCGCACCGCGTTAAATTGCACCAGCGGGGGTTCTGCAGCGGGGTTCATGCAAGGGGTGGGCCGTGTGGCACCAGAGCGGTGATCATAAGGGAAAGCCCCAGCCCAGCCCAGCCCGCCGATCATCCCAATGCCTAAGCGCACCGGGCCGCTCTCAGCGTGGCAAGTCCGAATGCCCCATGAGGTATTCATCCACCGCCCGCGCCGCCTGCCGCCCTTCGCGGATGGCCCACACCACCAGCGACTGGCCGCGCCGCATGTCACCCGCAGCAAAGACCTTGGCCACGTTGGTGGCGTAGCCGCCGCTGGCCTCGGTGTGGGCGCGGGCGTTGCCGCGCGCGTCTTTCTCGACCCCAAAAGCCTCCAACACCGGGGCCAGCGGGTGCGTAAAGCCCATCGCCAGCAGCACCAGATCGGCCTTGTGCTGCTGCTCGGTGCCGGGGATTTCGACCAGCTTGCCGCCCTGCAGCTCCACTTGCACCGTGGTCAGGCCGGTGAGCTTGCCCTTGCTGCCCGTAAAGGCCTTGGTCGAAATGGCGAAGGCGCGCTCGCAGCCCTCTTGGTGGCTGGAACTGGTGCGCAGCTTGATCGGCCAATAGGGCCAGGTGAGGCTGCGGTCTTCCTGCTCGGGCGGCATGGGCAGCACCTCAAACTGGGTCACGCTGGCGGCACCGTGGCGGCGGCTGGTGCCCACGCAGTCGCTCCCAGTGTCGCCCCCGCCTATGACGATCACGTGCTTGCCCTCGGCGCGGATTGGCTTTTTCAGCTTGTCGCCGGCGTTGACCTTGTTTTGCTGCGGCAAAAACTCCATCGCAAAATGCACCCCGTCGAGCTCGCGCCCCGGCACCGGCAGGTCGCGGCTTTGTTCGCTGCCGCCGCACAGCAGCACGGCGTCAAAGTCGGCTTGCAACTGCGCGGCGCTGATGCTGCGCTTGGCCTCGTTTTGCACCTTGGCCCCCGGGCCTTCGCTCGGCATGGCCCCGACCAGCACGCCGGTCTCGAAGCGCACCCCTTCGGCCTGCAATTGCGCCACCCGGCGCTCGATGTGCGATTTTTCCAGCTTAAAGTCGGGGATGCCGTAGCGCAGCAGGCCGCCCACGCGCTCGTTCTTCTCGAACACCGTCACGGCGTGGCCCGCGCGCGCGAGCTGCTGCGCCGCTGCCAGCCCGGCCGGGCCGGAGCCGACAATGGCTACCGACTTGCCACTGGCCTTGGCCGCCACCTGCGGCTGCACCCAGCCCTGCTCCCAGGCGCGGTCGATGATGGCGTGCTCGATCGACTTGATGCCCACCGCGTCGCCGTTCACGTACAGGGTGCAGGCGCTTTCGCAGGGGGCCGGGCAGATGCGGCCGGTGAACTCGGGAAAGTTGTTGGTGCTGTGCAACACCGCGCTGGCGTTTTTCCAGTCGTCGCGATAGACCAGATCGTTGAAATCGGGGATCACGTTGTTGACCGGGCAGCCGTTGTTGCAAAAGGGGGTGCCGCAGTCCATGCAGCGCGCCCCTTGCTGGCGCGCCTGCGCGGCGTCCAGCCCGATGACGAATTCTTTGTAGTGCGTCAGGCGCTCAGGCACCGGTTTGTAGCCCTCTTCGAGGCGCTCAAACTCCATGAAGCCGGTGATTTTTCCCATGATGGCAGTTCCTTGTATGCGGGTTGCGGCTCAAACGCCCACGGCCACAGGGGCGCTGGCGGCCACGTTGCGGGCATGCAGCTCGCCCAGGGCGCGCTGGTACTCGGTGGGCATGACCTTGACGAACTTGGCCCGGCTCACGGCCCAGTGGTCCAGCACCTGGCGCGCCTTGGCCGAACCGGTCCAGCGCAGGTGCGCCTCGATCAGGCTGCGCAGTTGCGCCTCGTCGCTCTGGCCGCGGTGCCAGGTGCCGGGCGCGCTGGCCGCCGTTTGTTCGGCGGTGCTGAGCACGCGCTCGAGCCGCACCATGGCGCTGTTGCAGCGCTGGGCAAACTGCCCGTCTTCATCGAGCACATAGGCCACGCCGCCGCTCATGCCGGCGGCAAAGTTGCGCCCGGTCTGGCCCAGCACCACCACGGTGCCGCCGGTCATGTATTCGCAGCCGTGGTCGCCGGTGCCCTCCACCACCGCCGTGGCCCCCGACAGGCGCACCGCAAAGCGCTCGCCCGCCACGCCGCGCAAAAAGGCCTCGCCGCTGGTGGCGCCGTACAGCACCGTGTTGCCCACGATGGTGTTGTGCGCCGCGTCACCACGAAACTCGATGCTCGGGCGCACCACAATGCGCCCACCCGATAGCCCCTTGCCGGTGTAGTCGTTGGCGTCGCCGATCAGGTAGAGCGTCATGCCGCGGCAGGCAAAGGCCCCGAAGGACTGGCCGCCGGTGCCCTCGAACTGGATGCGAATGGTGTCGTCGGGCAGCCCTTCAGGGTGGGCGCGCGTCACGGCACCCGCGAGCATCGCCCCCACGGTGCGGTTGACGTTGCGCACGCTCTCGATGAAGTGCACCTTCTCGCCGCGCTCGATGGCCGGGCGCGATTTTTCGATCAGGCGCACATCCAGCGCCACCCCCAGGCCGTGGTCTTGCGTGCTTTCGTGCCGGCGCGCCACCGTGGCCGGCAGCGGTGGCTGGTAAAAGAGGCGCGAAAAATCCAGCCCCTGCACCTTCCAGTGCTCCAGCCCGCGCCGGGTGTCGAGCAAATCGGCACGACCCACCAGCTCATCGAAGCGGCGCACCCCGAGCTGGGCCATGATCTGGCGCACCTCCTCGGCCACAAAGAAGAAGTAGTTCACCACGTGCTCGGGCTGGCCGGCAAACTTGGCTCGCAGCAGCGGGTCTTGCGTGGCCACGCCCACCGGGCAGGTGTTGAGGTGGCATTTGCGCATCATGATGCAGCCCTCCACCACCAGCGGGGCGGTGGCAAAGCCGAACTCGTCCGCGCCCAGCAGCGCCCCCACGACCACGTCGCGGCCGGTCTTGATTTGCCCATCGACCTGCACCCGGATGCGCCCGCGCAAGCGGTTCAGCACCAGCGTCTGCTGGGTTTCGGCCAGCCCGATCTCCCACGGCGAACCGGCGTGCTTGATCGATGACCAGGGCGAGGCCCCAGTGCCGCCGTCGTGCCCGGCGATCACCAGATGGTCGGCCTTGGCCTTGGCCACCCCGGCGGCGATGGTGCCCACCCCCACTTCCGAGACCAGCTTGACCGACACATCGGCGCGCGGGTTCACGTTTTTCAGGTCGTGGATGAGCTGCGCCAGGTCTTCGATCGAGTAAATGTCGTGGTGCGGCGGCGGGCTGATCAGCCCCACACCCGGCACCGAGTGGCGCAAAAAGCCGATGTACTCCGACACCTTGCCGCCCGGCAACTGCCCGCCCTCGCCCGGCTTGGCCCCTTGGGCCATTTTGATCTGGATCTGGTCGGCGCTCACCAGGTACTCGGCCGTAACGCCAAAGCGCCCCGAGGCCACCTGCTTGATTTTGGAGCGCAGGCTATCGCCCGCTTGCAGCGGGACGTCGGCTTGCACCTTGTCGGCACCGATCACCGAGGCCAGCGTCTGCCCGGCCTGGATCGGGATGCCTTTGAGCTCGTTGCGGTAGCGCGCCGGGTCTTCACCGCCCTCGCCGGTGTTGCTCTTGCCGCCCAAGCGGTTCATGGCCACCGCCAGCGTGGCGTGGGCCTCGGTGCTGATTGAACCCAGCGACATGGCCCCGCTGGCAAAGCGCTTGACGATCGCGCTGGCCGGCTCCACCTCGTCGAGCGCGATGGCGCGCGCCGGATCGACCTTGAACTCGAACAGGCCGCGCAGCGTCAGGTGGCGCCGGGTCTGGTCGTTGATGAGCTGCGCGTACTCTTTGTAGGTGCCAAAGTGGTTGCTGCGGGTGGCGTGCTGCAGCTTGGCAATGGCATCGGGCGTCCACATATGCTCTTCGCCGCGCGCGCGCCAGGCGTATTCGCCGCCCGCGTCGAGCATCTGCGCCAGCAACGGGTCGCTGCCAAAGGCGGCGCGGTGGGTGCGTATAGCCTCTTCGGCGATCTCGAACACCCCGATGCCCTCAACCCGGGTCGGGGTGCCGGCAAAGTACTGGTCCACCGTGGCGCTGTTGAGCCCGATGGCCTCGAACAACTGCGCCCCGCAGTAGCTCATGTAGGTGCTCACGCCCATTTTGGACATGATCTTCGACAAGCCCTTGCCGACCGCCTTGACGTAGTTGTAAATGGCTTTGTCAGCCGACAAATCGCCGCTGAGGTCTTGGTGGATGGCCGCCAGCGTCTGCATCGCCAGCCACGGGTGCACCGCTTCGGCACCGTAGCCCGCCAGCAGCGCAAAGTGGTGCACCTCGCGCGCCGAGCCGGTTTCCACCACCAGACCGGTGCTGGTGCGCAGCCCCGTGCGCACCAGGTGCTGGTGCACCGCCGAGAGCGCCAGCAAGGCCGGAATGGGCACTTGCTGCGCGCTCACGCCGCGGTCGCTCAAAATCAGGATGTTGCTGCCGCCCTTGATCGCATCCACCGCTTCGGCGCACAGCGAAGCCAGCTTGGCCTCCACCCCCTCTTTGCCCCAGGCCACGGGGTAGCAGATGTCGATGGTGCTGCTCTTGAACTTGCCGCCGGTGCGGGTGGCGATCTCGCGCAGCTTGCCCATGTCGGCCGGATTCAGCACCGGCTGCCCGACTTCGAGCCGCAGCGGCGGATTGACCTGGTTGATGTCGAGCAGGTTCGGTTTGGGGCCGATGAAGGATACCAGCGACATCACAATCGCCTCGCGGATCGGGTCGATCGGCGGGTTGGTGACTTGCGCAAACAACTGCTTGAAGTAGTTGTAGAGCGGCTTGTTTTTGTTGGAGAGCACCGCCAGCGGGCTGTCGTTGCCCATGGAGCCTATGCCCTCTTCGGCGTTGAGCGCCATCGGGGCCATGAGGAACTTGATGTCCTCTTGCGTCATGCCAAAAGCCTGCTGCATATCGAGCAGCGCCGCGTCTGGGCTGTCGAGCGCGGCGCGGGCCGACTCCTCGCTCAGCACCTGGCGGCCCTCGGCGCTGCCCGCTTCGGGGTGCGTCACGTCGTCGAGCCGGATGCGCAGGTTCTCGATCCACTGCTGGTAGGGCTTGCTGTAAGCCAGGCTGGCCTTGATTTCCTCGTCGTCGATCAGGCGGCCCTGCTCCAGGTCGATCAGGAACATCTTGCCCGGCTGCAAGCGCCATTTGCGCACGATCTTGCTCTCGGGGATGGGCAGCACGCCGGATTCGGAACCCATGACGACGAAGTCGTCGTCGGTGACGCAGTAGCGCGAGGGGCGCAGGCCGTTGCGGTCCAGCGTGGCGCCGATCTGGCGTCCGTCGGTAAAGACGATCGAGGCCGGGCCGTCCCACGGCTCCAGCATGGCGGCGTGGTATTCGTAGAAGGCGCGCCGGCGCGCGTCCATCAGGGTGTGCTGCTCCCACGGCTCGGGGATCATCATCATCACCGCCTGCGCCAGCGGGTAGCCGGCCATGCTCAGCAGCTCGAGGCAGTTGTCGAAGGTGGCGGTGTCGGACTGGCCGGCAAAGCTGATCGGGTACAGCTTTTTCAGGTCGGCGCCCAGCACCGGCGAGCTCATCACGCCCTCGCGCGCACGCATCCAGTTGAAGTTGCCCTTGACGGTGTTGATCTCGCCGTTGTGCGCCACGTAGCGGTAAGGGTGCGCCAGCGGCCACTCGGGGAAGGTGTTGGTGGAAAAGCGCTGGTGCACCAAGGCCAGCGCCGAGACGCAGCGCGGGTCTTGCAGGTCGAGGTAGTAGTCGCCCACTTGGTTGGCCAGCAGCAGGCCCTTGTAGACCACGGTGCGGCTGCTCATGCTGGGCACGTAGTATTCCTTGCCATGCTTGAGCCCGAGCGCCTGGATGTGGGCGCTGGCGGTTTTGCGGATCACGTAGAGCTTGCGTTCGAGCGCGTCTTGCACGATCACGTCGGCGCCGCGGCCGATAAAGACTTGGCGGATCACCGGCTCGGTCTGGCGCACCGTGGGCGACATCGGCATGTCGCGGTTGACCGGCACGTCGCGCCAGCCCAGCAGCACCTGGCCTTCGGCGCGGATGGCGCGCTCGAGCTCTTGCTCGCAGGCCAGGCGGCTGGCGTGCTCTTTGGGCAAAAAGATCAGGCCCACACCGTACTCGCCCGGCGGCGGCAGGGTGCAGCCCAAGCGCGCCATGTCGGCGCGGTACAGCGCATCGGGCAGTTGCAGCAAAATGCCGGCGCCGTCGCCCATCAGCTCGTCGGCCCCCACGGCGCCGCGGTGGTCGAGGTTGGCCAAAATTTGCAGGCCCTGCTGCACCACGGCGTGGCTTTTTTGGCCCTTGATGTGGGCCACAAAGCCCACGCCGCAGGCGTCGTGCTCGTGCGCCGGGTCGTACAAGCCATGTTGGCGCAACTGATCGATTTCGAGGGATGGCGTCACGGCCGGCTCCTGATGCGGTGAAAAAGGATTGCTAGCTTAGCCGAAATAGGCGCGGCTGCCAAGCCCAATAATTGGGGTCAGACCCCATTTAGTTGCAGACAAGCACATCATCAATATAATTGGGGACAGATTTAAAAGTGCTAAGCACCCAAGTGCAGGGCCACGCCGCCATGGCCGAGCTGCGCTGGCTGTCAAGCGCTGAAGCAGGTATGTGATCGCCGGCGAGCCCAAGATCAAAACCTTCATCAAGGAACGGGGCCTATGAACACCACGGCTGAAACCCTCATCTGCCCCCGGCGGCCACGCCCGGGTCGAGGTGCGGCCGGAGCGGACTCCCTAGCCCAAGCCCAGCTCCTGCAGTTTGCGCGTCAGGGTGTTGCGCCCGATGCCGAGCTGCTGCGCCGCCTCGATGCGCCGGCCGTGGGTGTGCGCCAGCGCGGCTTCGAGCAACTGGGCCTCAAAGCGGCGCAGCAGGGCGTCCCAGACCTCGTTGCGCCCGGCCTGCAACAGCGCGTGGGCCTCGGCATACAGGTCGGCTTCCCAAGTGGGCGGGCCCGCGCTGGCCGCTGGGGCCGCTGGGGCCGCAGTGGCAGCGGCGCCCGGGGCCGCATCAAACCCTGCCACCGCTGGCGCAGCGGGTGCGCTTGATGTGGACGGGGCCACAGGGGCCAGCGCAACGCCACCCCCTGCGGCTGGCAGGCCCACGGCTTGCAGCACCTCGGGTGGCAAGTCCTTGCGCTCCACCACCTGGGCCGGCGCCATGACGGTGATCCAGTGGCAGATGTTCTCCAACTGGCGCACATTGCCCGGAAACGGAAATTCGGCCAGCGCGTGCAGGGCCGGGGTGCTGATGCGCTTGGCTTCGACCCCGAGCTGCTTGGCGCTTTGCTGCAAGAAATGGCGCGTCAGCAGCGGCACGTCTTCGCGCCGTTCGCGCAGCGGCGGCAGACGCAGGCGGATGACGTTGAGGCGGTGCAGCAAATCTTCCCTAAAGGCGCCCTCGCGCACCCGCTGCTCCAGGTTTTGGTGCGTGGCGGCGATCACGCGCACCTGCGACTTGACGGCGCTGTGGCCGCCGACGCGGTAGAACTGGCCGTCCGAGAGCACCCGCAGCAAGCGGGTTTGCAGCTCAAAAGGCATGTCGCCGATTTCGTCCAGGAACAAGGTGCCGCCCTCGGCCTGCTCGAAGCGGCCACGGCGCATGGTTTGGGCGCCGGTAAAGGCCCCGCGCTCGTGCCCAAACAGCTCGCTCTCGAGCAGGTCTTTGGGGATGGCAGCGGTGTTGATGGCCACAAAGGGCCCACGCGCACGCGATGAATGCTTGTGCAGCGCGCGCGCCACCAGCTCTTTGCCGGTGCCCGATTCGCCCGTGATCATGACCGTGACCAGGCTTTGCGACAAACGCCCGATAGCCCGAAACACGTCTTGCATCGCGCCGGCCTGGCCGAGCATCTCGGGCGCTGCGTCTGCGCCCTCCTCGGCCACCTGCTCGCGCTGGCTCTCTTGCATGGCGCGGCGGATCAGATCCACCGCCGCCGTCAGGTCGAAGGGCTTGGGCAGGTACTCGAAGGCACCGCCCTGGAACGAGGCCACGGCGCTGTCGAGGTCGGAATAGGCGGTCATGATGATGACGGGCAGGCCCGGCACGCGCTGCTTGACCTGTTGCAGCAAATCCAGCCCGCTGCCCCCCGGCATGCGGATGTCGCTCACCAGCACCTGCGGGCCGGCGTCGTCACCGGCCAGCAGCGCCTCGATCACCTCGCGCGGCTGGCTGAAGCTGCGCGTGGGCAGGCCCTCGCGTTGCAGCGCTTTTTCGAGCACGAAGCGGATCGACTGGTCGTCGTCCACTATCCAGATGGGTTTCATGCCTGCGTTCCTTTGCGGGTGTCTGCGCCGTCTGCTGGCCCTGTTGCCCCATGGCCCTGCGCAAGTGGGAGCCGGGCTCAGGGCAGCGGAATGAGCAGTTTGAAATCGGTCCGGCCCGGCACGCTGTCGCATTCAATCAGACCGTGGTGCTGCTGCACGATGGTTTGTGCCAACGTCAGCCCCAGGCCACAGCCGCCTTCGCGCCCCGATACCAGGGGGTAGAAGATGCGGTCTTTGATCGCTTCGGGCACGCCGGGCCCGTTGTCAATCACATGCAATTCCAATGCCAATCGGTAACGCTGGCGACCAAAAGTGACTTGGCGCAGCGCCCGGGTGCGCAGCACGATCTCGGCGTCGCCTGCGGCCCGGCGCGCTTGCAGGGCTTGGGCGGCGTTTTGCACCAAATTGAGCACGGCCTGGATGAGCTGCTCGCGGTCGCCGCGAAACTCGGGGATCGAGGGGTCGTAATCGCGCCGCACGCGCAAGCCGCGCGGGTATTCGGCCAAGACCAGCGCCCGCACCCGCTCGCAAACCTCGTGGATATTGACCTCATCGACCACCCGGGCGCGCCGATGCGGCGCCAACAAGCGGTCGACCAAGGCCTGCAGGCGGTCGGCTTCGTGGATGATGACCTGGGCGTATTCGGCCAATTCGCGGGCATCGGGCTCGAGTTGCAGCAACTGCGCCGCGCCCCGGATGCCGCCGAGCGGGTTTTTGATTTCGTGCGCCAGGTTGCGGATCAGCTCTTTGTTGGCGTGCGCCTGTTCGTGCAGGCGTTGTTCGCGTTCTAGGCGCGTTTGCTGCTCCAGCGGCAGCAGCTCCACCACCAGCTCGCCGCCGTGCTCAGATTTGGCCAGCACCACGTGCACCGGCAGCGGCTCGTTGTTGAGGCGCTGCAACCTGGCGTCGTAGCGGATGACGGCGTATTCGTGGCTGACGGCGCCCTGGATGGCGTTTTGCAGCAGGTTGGGCTCGCTGAACCAGTCGGCCAAGGCCAGCCCGGTCAGGCTGCGCCTGGACAAGCCGATGGCGTCTTCGAGCGCGTTGTTGGCAAAGCGGATGGCGCCCGCCGCATCGATCACTGACACCAAGGTGGCCAGCCGGTCAAGCGCCTGGTATTGCGGCCCATGGCACGCGGCGGGTGCAGGGTGCTGCCGTGGGGCCGTCATGGGCAGGGCTTAGCGCATGGGCGCCGGCGCCGGGGGCAGTGCGATGAACTGCCCGGCAGCGGCACCCGCCGTAGAACCGGTCGCAGGTCTGGGCACCGACCCGGCCGCTGCGGGCAGCGCTGATGCCGGCGCTGCGGGCAGGCGGGCCAGCTCGCGCTCGATCGCCGTCACGTCGCCTTGTGCGCGATCGAGCCGGCGGCGCAGCTCTTCGGTGCGTTCTTGCAAGCGCGCTGCGTCGCCGCGCTCGTGGGGCAGCGGCTGTGGCCGGCCTTGGTTGAATTCGGCTTGCAGCTCGCGCACCCGCTCTTGGGCGCGGCGCAGTTCGGTCTCTAAAATGAGGCGGGCATCGCGGTCGCGCGCCTGCTGCTCGGTGCGATCGACGCGCTGACTGGGGGGGCGCTCGGCGCTGGTGGCGGGCGTGCGCGGGGCGGCGCTGGAGGAGGCTGCGCCCGGTGTCGGGGCGGCTGCAGGCCGGCGCCCCTCGACGATGCTCAGGTTGCCGCCTTGCAGCAAACGGCAGCCGCGCGCTTCGGGGCGCTCGCCCGGTTGGTTGGTGTACTCGTTGCCGCAGCGCCAGATTTGGCTCTGCGCCAACGCCGGCGCCGGCAACAGCACGGCCGCAGCCGCCCCTAGCAGCAGCCACATCCCACGCGCACCCATATTCGACCTAGCCTTGTGCATCATGGGGCCATGATAGCAGCAGCGCCCCCAAACCGCAGGCACGAAGCCCCCCGAACGCGAGGGGGCGGCGACGGCACAGCGGCAACGGCAGCGCTTTAGTTGCTGAAGTAGAGGTCGAACTCGGTCGGGGTGACTTCGACCCGGGCCCGCGTGACTTCGCCCATCTTCAGCTCGATGTAGGCATCGAGCATGGAGTCGGTGAAGACACCACCCTTGGTCAGGAAGGCGCGGTCTTGGTCGAGGTAGCCCAGCGCCTGGTCGAGGCTGTGGCAGACCGTGGGCACCAGCTTGTCCTCTTCGGGCGGCAGGTGGTAGAGGTCTTTGGTGGCGGCTTCGCCGGGGTGGATTTTGTTTTCCACGCCGTCCAGGCCGGCCATGAGCAGCGCCGCAAAGCACAGGTAGGGGTTGGCCAGCGGATCGGGGAAGCGCGCTTCCACGCGCCGCCCTTTGGGGTTGGCCACGTAGGGGATGCGGATCGAGGCCGAGCGGTTTTTGGCCGAATACGCCAGCTTGACCGGGGCCTCGAAGTGCGGCACCAGGCGCTTGTAGCTGTTGGTGCCGGGGTTGGTGATGGCGTTGAGCGCGCGCGCGTGCTTGATGATGCCGCCGATGTAGTAGAGCGCAAAGTCGCTCAGGCCGGCGTAGCCGTCACCGGCAAACAGGTTTTTGCCGCCTTTCCAGACCGACTGGTGCACGTGCATGCCGCTGCCGTTGTCGCCGTGGTAGGGCTTGGGCATGAAGGTGGCGGTTTTGCCGTAGCTGTTGGCCACGTTCCAGACCACGTACTTGAGGTTTTGCGTCCAGTCGGCGCGCTCGACCAAGGTAGAGAACTTGGTGCCGATCTCGCACTGGCCGGCCCCAGCCACTTCGTGGTGAAAGACCTCGACCGGAATGCCCAGCGATTCGAGGATGAGCGACATTTCGGCGCGCATATCGTGCGTGCTGTCCACCGGGGGCACCGGGAAGTAGCCGCCTTTGGTGCGCGGGCGGTGGCCGCGGTTGCCGCCTTCGAGCTTGGTGCCGGTGTTCCAGGGGGCCTCGTACTCTTCGATTTCGTAGAAGCTGCGGCCCGGCTCGGTGCTCCAGCGCACGTTGTCGAACAGGAAGAACTCGGGCTCGGGGCCGAAGTAGGCGGTGTCGCCCAAGCCAGAGGCTTTGAGGTAGGCTTCGGCGCGGCGGGCGATCGAGCGCGGGTCGCGGTCGTAGGCCTTGCCGTCGCTGGGCTCGACCACGTCGCACTGCAAAAAGAGCGTGGTTTCTTCAAAGAACGGGTCGATCTGGGCCGTGTTCGGGTCCGGCATGAGCAGCATGTCGGAGGCTTCGATGCCCTTCCAGCCCGCGATGGAGGAGCCATCGAAGGCGTGGCCCGAGCTGAACTTGTCTTCGTCGAAATGCGAGATCGGCACCGTTACGTGCTGCTCTTTGCCACGGGTGTCGGTGAAGCGGAAATCAACGAACTTGACTTCGTTGTCTTGCACCATGCTCATCACGTCGGCGACGCTTTTGCCCATCTTGAATTCTCCGGTTGCATTGAAAGGGGTTGGAAATCGGTGCCCAGTTTATAGCAGCAAGTGTGCCAGCTTGGTGACACGCCAGCGCGCCGTGCGGTGCGCACTGACAAAAAAGGGGGCTGCTCCCGCGCCTGCCAGATAGGCACCATTTTGGGGCGTCCGGCGGCACCAACATGGTGCAATGGTGCGCAACATGGGCTCAGCGCACCAACTCGGGGCCTAAGCGGGCGGCGGCGGCCCGCAATCCGGCAAGCAGATCGGCGTAGGCCGCCTGCACGGGCCCGATCGGCCCCTTGACGCCGAGCTCGAGGTGGCGCCCGAATTCGGGATGGTCCACACTGGGCAGGCTAAACACCTTGCACGGCGGGTGCGCGGCCTCGATGTGCAACATCAGCGGCGTGAGCTGGCCCTCGATGCCCTCGAACACGATCACCGAGCGCTCGCCCCATGCCCCGCGCTGAAAATACGGGGCGTAGTGCTGCTCCAGCAGCCACTCGATCATGGGCCAAGCCATGACCGGGAAACCGGGCACGGCATGCAGCACCGCACCGCTGGGGCTGGTGCAGGTGAAGCCCGGAATCTGGTTGTAGGGGTTGGGGATGATGCGCGCGCCCAGCGGAAACTCGCCCATTTGCAGGCGCTGCAGGTGATCGGGCCGGTTGGGCTCATAGACTTGGCCCTGCTGGGCCGCTAGGTGGCGCAGCCGCGCCTGGATCAACTCACGCGCCTGCGGGTGCAACTGCAGCCCCACCCCCAGCGCGCCGGCCGCTGCCTGGCGGGTGTGGTCGTCAGGCGTGGCCCCGATGCCGCCGCAACAAAACACCACGTCGTGGCCCGCCAGCGCCTCGCGCAAGGTGGCGGTGAGCGCGGCCCGGTCGTCGGGTGCAAAGCGCGCCCACGCCAAGCTCAGGCCGCGGGCGCCCAGCAACTCGACTACACGCGGCAGGTGTTTGTCGGCGCGCTTGCCCGACAAAATTTCATCGCCTACGACGAGCAAGCCAAAGCGGGGGGCGGGGTTCATGGTTGGTTTGGGACCGAAGCTGGAGCCGGCGTGGTGGATGGGCTAAAGGGGAGCGCGGCCGGCTCGGGCGCGCGCACCGGCTCGGCGGTGGCCGCATCAAGGTGCTGCTGCGTCGGCATGGACGGCTGTGCCTCTGCGCGCAGCGCCTGCAGCGCCGCCAGCAGGTAGTGCACGAACCACAGCGAGGCCAGCGCAAACACCCACGTGTACACCCACACCGCCAGCGGCACCAGCAGCGGGGCCATGGCAATGAACATGGCGCCCGAGGCCCACAGCAAACTGGGCGCCGCACCCAAAAAACCGCTGAACACCCCCATCAGCAGCAGCGCCGTGCGGTGGCGGCGCAGCAACGCGTGCCGCTCGGCGCGGCTGGCGTGCTCGGCCAAGGCGTCGAAGGCCAGCACGCGGTAGGTCAGCCAACCCAGGATCAGCGGCGGCAGGACCAGCACCAGCGGCGGAATCAGCCACAGCGGCAGGGAAATCAGCAAGGCCAACAAGGCCAGCGCGCTGTGCCCGAGCGACCAGCCCAAGCTGCCCAGCCACGAGCCGCCGCGCTGCCGCTCCAGACCTGCAAAACGGCGCCGCGCCACCAGCTCGACCGCCACCGGCGTCAACACCACGGCAACCAGCAACAGGGTTGCGAGCACGATCAGCGGCGTGGCCAGCAGCAGCACGATCAGCGGCGCCAGCACCGCCTGCAGAAAACCCAGCCCGACCGTCTCCAGCCACTGCAGGGCAAACACCACCAGCGCCCATTGCTCAAGCCAGAGCTGCACCGCCGCGATGGCCACATCCCAATAAAAATAGCCCAGCGCAAAGGCCGCCAGCACCATCAGCAACAGCGGAATGAAAGACCAAGCGATGACGCGCGGGTGCAGGCTGTAAGCCAGTGCACGCCAAAAGGAATCGAGGGCCAAGCGCATAGGGGCCAATTGTGTATCAGGCGGCGCCGGGGCGCTCGGCCGGCGCAAGCTGCTTGGCCTGCAGGGCCTGCACCTGCTGCGGCGTCAACCAGCGCCACGTGCCTGGCGCCAGGTCGGCGGGCAACTCCAGCACCCCGATGCGGCTGCGGTGCAGCGCCTGCACCCGGTTGCCCACCGCAGCCAGCATGCGCTTGACCTGGTGGTACTTGCCCTCGGTCAGGGTCAAGTCGAGGCGGTGCGATCCGGTGGCCGTGCAGGCGGCGGCGCGCACCGGCTGCGCTTCGCCTTCGAGCAGCACGCCTTGCAGCAGCCGGCGCACCATCTCGGGCCCGACGGGCTGCTCGCACACCACCTGGTAGAGCTTGGGCACGTGGTGGCGCGGCGACGAGAGGCGGTGAATGAAGGCGCCGTCGTCGCTGAGCAGCAGCAGGCCGGTGGTGTCTTGATCGAGCCGCCCCACCGCCTGCACCCCGCAGGCGGCGCCGCCCGGGCGCTGGCGCAACGCGCTCGGCAGCAAGGTGTACACGCTGGGCCAAGCCCCCGGTTTTTGCGAGCACTCGGTGCCGGCCGGTTTGTGCAGCATCAGGTAGGCCAGGCGCTGATATTCCCAGCGCTGGCCTTGCACCCAAAAAACCAGCCCCTCGGGTTCACACGGCAAGCCGGGGTCGCGGCAGATTTGGCTGGGTTCGCCCAGCGCCACCCAGCCTTGTTCGATCAGGCCGCTGCAAACGCGCCGCGTACCAAAGCCTTGGCTAAATAAAATTGCATCCAATCGCATGGGGCCTGAGCATAGCGCGGATGCTTGTGTTTTGCGCCACAAAGGGTGCACCGGCTTGAGCGAAAATGGGGCAAACTCTGCGCCGTCCTTGCCGCCACCGCCACCACGCCCACCTCATGCTCGAGCGCCTCAAAAAACTCATGCCGGCCAAGGACAGCCTGCTGCAAAACCGCTGGCTGCGTTGGCTGCGGCCTTGGCTGGGGCACCCACGGCTGTGGCACCTGAGCCGCAAGGGCGTGGCACTGGGGATGGCGATCGGGGTTTTTTTTGGGCTTTTGATCCCGGTGGCGCAAATTCCCGCCTCGGCCATTGCTTCGGTGCTGCTGCGCGCCCACCTGCCCGCAGCGGCGGCCAGCACGCTGGTGACCAACCCCATCACCTTCGCCCCGGTTTACTACGCGGCTTACGAATTGGGCCGCGTCATTTTGCGAGAAGACGCCGCCACCGAGGAGGAATTGGCGCGCATCGTCGAGCGCAAGGCCCAAGACCACGCACGCGCCACAGAACTGAGTCTTGGGCAACAGATCAATCAGGGCTGGCAACGGGTGGGTGAAATCGGCAAGCCCTTGATCGTGGGCTTGTCGATTTTGGCCGTCACGCTCGGCTTGACGGTGTATTTTGGGGTCAGCGCCATCTGGGCGCTGCGGGTGCGGCTGGCGCGGCGGCAGCGCTTGCGCAAAATGCGCAATCCGGATTGATCTCTGTCTGCGGCCGCCTTTATAGCCCCGCTGCTTCGCATAGCGCGGCCTGCTTCCAAGCCTGCTGCGCCGCCGCCTCATCGCCGCGTTGTTCGGCCAATTGCGCCAAGGCGCGCCAGGCGCGGCGGCGCAAGGCCGCATCTTGCAGGCTGCGGCTGGCCTGCTGCAGCATCTGGTTGGCTTTGCCCCAGAGCTGGCGCTGCATCAGCGCCTGCCCGGCGAGGTATTGCAGCCCCGCATCGGCCGGGCGGGCCGCCTGTGCCGCGTCCAGTTGCGCCAGCCAGCCCGCACCGAGCTCGGGCAGCAAATCTTGCAGCACCCGGATGCAGCGGTATTGCGCGGCGCCATCCAGTTGGGTGTAGGCGCCCATGAGGGTTTGCAAGGCCTCGTCGCGCCAGCGCTGGCCCTCTGGCAAGTGCCCTAGCGCCGCATCGGCTGCGCCAGCCACACCATCGGCAGCTCCCTCCCCCCTTGGCCGCAGCCGCACCCATTGCCGCAAAAACTGCAGCGCCAGCCCAGCGTCGGCGCGCTCCCGGGCATCGAGCCCCTTCCAGACGCGCAGCAACTGCTCGGCGTCGTGGGTTTGCTGCAGCGCCTCGCTCACCAGCGTCTGCAGCAAGCTGGCTGCGGCCACGGTCGAAAAGGCTTTGTGCTTGCGCAGTTGGCGCACCGTGTCAATGGCCACCGGGCTGTCCTGCTCCAGTTGCGCCAGCTTGAGGCGCAGCCGCAGCGCCTGGATGCGCCGCGCCGCACCTTGCGGCAACTGCTGCCACCAGGCGCGCGCCTGCACCGGGTCGCGTGCCTTGATGGCCCAGGCGCTGGCACGCAACAGGGCCGCCTCGCGCACCGTCGCCGCATCGGATGCGGGCTCGGCCAGCGCCGCCTCAATGACGGCATCGCGCCGCCCGGCATTGCCCAAGCTGTGCGCACTCTCAGCCAGCAGCAGGCGCGCCAGCAGCAACCAGCGGCTTTGGTGGGAGAGCGTGGCCGCTGGCATGCGCTCGAGCGCCTGCAGCGCCTGTTCGGCACTGGTTTGCGCGCGCACGAAACGGCCCGCCATTTGCTGGATCAGGGCCTCGAGCAAGCCGACGTAGACCGCCTTTTCTTGCTGGCGCAGGCGCCAGCGCTGGGCCCGTTGCGGCAGCCCCCGCAGCAAGGCAATGCCGCGCAGCGCCAGATGCAGCAGCACGAAGCCCAGCAACAAGCCGATCAGCACCAGGTTGAGCGACATATCGATGCGCCAAGGTGCCCAAAACACGCTGACGACGGCCTGGTTGTCCCCCACCAGCAAAGCCACCAGCACCGCGACTGCGGCCAGCAGCAAGAACCAGATCACGTTTTTCATGGCGGTGGATGCCCCTGTTAGCGGCCACCGGCGGCAATTTGCAACGCCGCCAGCGTGTCGTCGGGCCGGGGCAGTTCGGGCTGCTGCATATCGCTTTGCAACTGCGCCAAGGTGTCGAGCACGCGCTGGGTTTCGGCGGCGGCGGGGTCGAAGTAGCGCTGCACCAGCGCCTGCACGGTTTGCACATCGGCCCGCGCGGCATCAAATTGGCGCGCCATCAGGCCCAAGCGGGCGCTGAGCAGCTTGAGGCGTATGTTTTCTCGCAAAAAATAGGCCTGTTCAGGCGCCAGCAAGGCGGCCTCGGGCTGGTCGATGCGGCTGATGCGAACCAGGTCGGCGCCACCTTGGCGCACCCACTGCCACAGCCATGTGACCGCCCCGCTGCCGGTCTGCCCGACCCAGCCCCAGGCACGGGCCCAGATCGAGGCTTCGGTAGCCCCTGGGGCGGCGGCTGCAGTGGCTTCGTGGGCCACTGGGGCGGTTTCGGCGGCGGCTGGGGGCGCCGCCGCAGGCGGGATGTCGGGTGCGCCAGCAAGGGCTTGGGTGGCTGCAGCGGCCTCGGTGGCTGGCGGCACCGGCTCCTGTGGCAGAACCCCTGGGGCCGCCTGCGCCGGGGCCGGTTGACCAAGGGGTTGGTACACCCCGGCAGCCGGCAAAGGCTGATTGAGCAGTGGCCACTGGTCCACGCGCCGCACCAAGCCATCGAGACGCTGGGCCAGCGCAGGGGCATCGACCCATTGGGCGGCTTGCAGGCGCTCGATGTCGGCCGCGATGGCGCGCTGCACCGGGTTGAGGCGCGGTTGGGCCGCACGGGCGATGCGCTGCTCGGCCCCGCGCAGCGCCGAAATCAGCGGCTGCACGCTGCCCGAGAGCTGGCTTTGCTGCTGGGCAAAGCGCACACTGGCTTCGAGGTCGTGCACCAGGCTGTCATCGCGCGTGCGCGCCACGGTGAGCATGAGCTCTTCGAGCTGGCTGCGCTGCAGCGCCACTTCCGACAAACGCAACTCGGCCACGCCCAGCCGCGCCGCCAGGTCTTGAGACTTGGCCTCGGCCGCTGCGGCCAGCTCGCGCGCCGCCACCGCCTCGGCCAAGCTGTCGGCGGCGCGGCGGGCCATTTCTTGCTCCCCACGTTCCATGCGTTGCAGCAGGGTAAAGGTCCAAGCCAGACCCGCCAGCGCCAGCACCAAGGTCGCCCAGAGCAGCCACTGCGGCGGCGCCGGCCAGCCCGGACGGGCCGCCCGCTGCAACGGTGCAGCTTGTGCAGCTTGTGCAGCCTGTGCAGCAGCGGGTGTCGCGCCCGCACTGGCGCTGCCCGCGCCTGCCGATGCAGGCGGCGGCGGTGGCGCTGGATCAGGTGCCGCAGCGCCCCCAGGGGAAACGGGCGCGGCAGGGAGGGACGGGTCGGTCATGGGTTGGGCAGTTCAGACAGGGCGCGCAACAAATCGTCGAGCGCGGGCCGGTGGGTGATTATTTCGCCAAAACCCTGTTGCCGTGCTGACAAGGCGATGCGCGGATGCGACACCAGCGCACGCGACTGCGCCCACGACTGGCCCGGCAGCAACTGCGACAGATGCTGCAAGCCCTCGGAGCTGCTAAACAACCACACCGCCCCTTGGCGCACCCACTCGCGCACCCGTTGCGCGGTGGCCGCATCCCACTGCGGCGCGCAGCGCCGGTAGGCCACGCAAGCGAGCACGTGCCCACCCTGCGCCAGGCACTGCCGCTCCAGCCAATCGCGGCCGGTGCGACCGTCGGCCGACTGGCCGCGCACCAGCAGCAGCCGGTGCCCGGGGTGCAGTTGCGGCTGCACCACGGCCCACAGGGCTTCGGAATCAAACTGCGCCGCATGGGGGGGCGGCTGGTCGATCAGCCCCATCGGCACCCCAGCGGCTTGCAACGCGGCCGCCGTGCCGGGGCCCGGGGCCCAGCAGCGCGCCGTCAGCGCGGCCGCCTGTGGCGCATCGGGGCCAAAAAAACCCTGCACCGCTTGGGCACTGACGAACATCAGGGCGTCGCAGTCTGCCGCCTGCAAGCGCGCCTGCTGCAGCGCCGCCGGATCGGCAACCGGTGCGATGTCGATCAAGGGCAGCGCCTGCGCCGCCGACCAGCCCGCCGCGTGCAGGGCTTGCACCCAAACGCCCGCCTCGCGCGCCGGCCGGGTTACGAGCAGCATCGGGCCGCTGCCGGCGCGTGCGTCGGGTGGCGCGGACAGGGGTGGCGCGGACAGGGCTGGCGTGGGAAGGGTTGGCATAGAAGGGGCCAAGGCAGCGCAATGTCAGGTCGGCGCCGGGCAGCGCCTCAAACCGCCGGGGCGCTGGCTTGGCTGCTAGGGCCCACCACCCGGGCCCCGGCGCGTTGCAGCTGCTGCGCCACTTGCACCCCAAGCGCATCGGCTGCCGCCAGGCTCTCGACCCTGGCGCTGGCGCTGGCGCGCAGCAGCAGCGGCGCGCCCTCCGGCTCGCCCCAAGCGGCCTGCAAATGCAGCGTGCCGCCGGCTTGCAGGCGCTCTTGCGCGGGCGCTTGCACCCAGGTGGCATAGGCCGCCAGCGGCATCGAACAACTGCCGCCCAAGGTGCGCGAGACGGCGCGCTCGGCCGCCGCCGCCGCCCAGCTCGGGCCGTGGGCCAGCGGCTGCAGGGCTTGCGCCAACTCGGGCCGGCTGGCCAGCACCTCGATGCCCAGCGCGCCCTGCCCGGCCGCCGGCAGCATCTGCCCAGGGTCGAAGCGGTGCCGGATGCGCGCCTCCAGCCCCAGCCGCACCAAGCCCGCAGCCGCCAGCACGATGGCGTGGTACTGCCCCGCGTCGAGCTTGCGCAGCCGCGTGTCGAGGTTGCCGCGCAAGGGCTCGATGCGCACATCGCTGCGGCCCAGTTCCTGCAACAGGGCGCGCAGCAGCACCACCCGGCGCAGGCTGGAGGTGCCCACCACGGCCGCGTGCGGGAGCTCGGCCAGCCCGGCGCAGTGCGGCGACACCCAGGCGTCGCGCGCGTCCTCGCGCTGCAGCACCGCCGCCAGCTCGAAGCCGGGCGGCAGCTCCATGGGCACGTCTTTGAGCGAATGCACGGCCAAGTCGGCGCGGCCCTGCTCCAGCGCCAGCTCCAGCTCCTTTACGAACAAGCCCTTACCGCCCACTTTGCTTAGGGAGCGGTCCAAAATCTGGTCGCCCAGCGTGGTCATGCCCAGCAGATCGACCGCATGGCCGTGCTGTTGCAACAAGGCGCGCACGTGTTCGGCCTGCCACAGCGCCAGGCGGCTTTCGCGGGTGGCGATGGTGAGGGTGCGGGAAGCGGCAAGGGTCATGGTGGCACGCTGCAATGAAGGGGCGGATGCGAACTGGGGGCGGCGCACGCGCGGTGTTGGCTTACTCGCGATTATCCGCTGCGCCCGGTGCACCCAGCCACTAGGCGCCCAGCAGTTCGCGCACCAGCGGCAACTGCCGTCTGGAGACCGCCAGCGCATCGGGCACGCCATCTAGGCGCAACAGCCAGCCCTCGGGCTCGTCGTGGCCGCATTGCGCGCCGGCTTTTTCGAGCGCGCGCACGCGGTGCCGCGCCACCAGCGCGTTGCGGTGGATGCGCAGCCAGCGCCCGGGGTGCGCCTGCTCCAGCTCGTTTAGCGAGCCCTCGTAGAGATAGGCTTGGGCTGCGGTGCGCACCGTTAGGTACTTGCTCTCGGCCTTGAGGTAGAGGATGTCGGCCAGCGGCACCCGCACCAAGCCGCCGCGCTCGTGGATCGTGAGCGCCTCGGGGGGCAGGGCCTGTACAGCCCCGTTCGCTGCGGCGCTGCCCGTGCCCGCCGCCAGCCGCCAGCGCGCCGCCTTGTCCAGCGCCTGCTGCAAGCGTTCGCGCCGCACCGGCTTGGTGAGGTAGTCGATGGCTTGCAGCTCGAATGCGGCCAGCGCGTGCTCGGTGTGCGCGGTCACGAACACCAGCGCCGGCGGCGGCGGCCAGTCGCTGGGCCGGTCACTTTGCTGGGTGCGCAAGCGCTCGGCCAGTTGCAGCCCGTCGAGGCCGGGCATTTGAATGTCGAGCAGCAGCACATCCCACGCCGCGCGCTGCAACTGCTGCATGGCCTGCACCGCGTTGGCCGCTTCGCCCACTTCGGCCACTGCGCACGCACCCGCCAGACACAGCTCATCGAGCAGCGCCCGCAGCCGCGCCCGCGCCAGCGCTTCGTCATCGACCAGCAACACCCGCAATGCCACGTCAGCCCCCATGCAGCAATCGACCCCTTGCACCCCGATGCACCCCACCCGGTGCACCGCCAAGCGGGCCACGTAAAATCGCCTTGTAACCCGCACCCAGTCGGCCCCGCACATGCGGCATGGCCCAGATGCACCTATTTTTGCCCATTTTGCCTCACCCGCGCCGCCCATGACTGCCAACCCACTCGACAACAAAACCCAGGCCTGGTCGGCCCTGTTCAGCGAGCCCATGAGCGCGCTGGTGCAGCGCTACACCGCCAGTGTGGGCTTTGACCAGCGCCTCTGGCGCGCCGACATCCGCGCCAGCCTGGCACACGCCGAAATGCTGGGGGCGCAAGGCATCATCAGCGCCGCCGACCAAGCCGCCATCGAGCGCGGCATGGCCGCCATCGGGGCCGAAATCGAAGCCGGCCGCTTCGAGTGGAAGCTCGAGCTCGAAGACGTACACCTGAATATCGAGGCGCGCCTGACGCAGCTCGTGGGCGACGCCGGCAAGCGCCTGCACACCGGCCGCAGCCGCAACGACCAGGTCGCCACCGACGTGCGGCTGTGGCTGCGCGACGAGATCGACGCCCTGCAGGCGCTGCTGCGCGAGCTGCAAGGCGCGCTGCTGGAGGTGGCCGAGCGCCATGTCGAGGTCATCCTGCCCGGCTTTACGCACTTGCAAGTGGCGCAACCGGTGAGCTTTGCGCACCACCTGCTGGCTTATGTGGAGATGTTCTCGCGCGACGCCGAACGCCTGGCCGAGGTGCGCCGGCGCACCAACCGGCTGCCGCTGGGCAGCGCGGCGCTGGCCGGCACCAGCTACCCGCTGGACCGCGAGCGCGTGGCGCGCAGCTTGGGCATGGTCGATGAACAGGGCCAGCCGCAACTGTGCCAAAACAGCCTCGACGCCGTGAGCGACCGCGACTTTGCCATCGAATTCTGCGCCGCCGCCAGCCTGTGCATGGTGCACATCAGCCGCCTGAGCGAGGAGCTGATCATCTGGATGAGCCAGAACTTTGGCTTTGTGCGCATCGCCGACCGCTTCACCACCGGCAGCTCGATCATGCCGCAGAAAAAAAACCCCGACGTGCCCGAGCTGGCCCGCGGCAAGACCGGGCGCGTGGTCGGGCACCTGATGGGCCTGCTCACGCTCATGAAAGCGCAGCCCCTGGCCTACAACAAAGACAACCAAGAAGACAAAGAGCCGCTGTTCGACACCGTCGACACGCTGCGCGACACGCTGCGCATATTTGCCGAGATGATCGGCGGCCAGCCCGACCCGGCCACCGGCCTCAAGCAGGGGGGCCTGAGCGTGAACGCCGCCGCCATGGAGCAGGCGGCGCAAAAGGGCTACGCCACCGCCACCGACCTGGCCGACTACCTGGTGAAAAAAGGGCTGCCCTTTCGCGACGCGCACGAGTGCGTGGCGCACGCCGTCAAGGCCGCCAGCAGCCACGCCTGCGATTTGGCCGAGCTGCCGCTGGCGGTGCTGCAGGGCTTTCACCCGCTGATCGGGCCCGACGTTTACGAAGCGCTGAGCCTGCGCGGCTCGCTGGAGGCGCGCCAGACCGTGGGCGGCACCGCACCAGCCCAGGTGCGGCTGCAACTGGCGCGCCAGCGCGCGCGGCTGGGGTTTGGGGCAACCGGGCCGCAAAACCAGCCAAGCTAAGCCGCGGGCTGCCCAAGGCCTCCCGCCGCCCAGCCTTCGTAGTCGGCCACCTCAACCCGGTTGCGGCCATTGCGTTTGGCGCGGTACAGCGCCATGTCGGCGCGTGCCACCATGTTCGAGAGGCTGAGGTCGCGGGCATCAAAGGCGGCCACACCGAAGCTGGCCGTGACACGCAGGCTGCTCTCTTCCCAGCGCACCGGGTTGGCCTCGAAGTGGTTGCGGATGCGCTCGGCCGCGTGCCGCGCCACATCGGCGCCGGTGCGCGGCAGCAGCACCACAAACTCCTCGCCGCCCCAGCGGCACGGCAGATCGGAGTCGCGCATCTGCTCGCGCAGCAATTCAGCCAAGTGCACCAGGGCCGCATCGCCGCAGGCGTGGCCATGGGTGTCGTTGATGGCCTTGAAGTGGTCGACGTCGAACATGATGAACGAGAGCGGGTCTTGGTAGCGCAGGCTGCGCTGGATTTCGGCCTCGGCCAGATCGATGAAGGCGCGCCGGCGCAGCAAGCCCGTCAGGCCATCGGTGCGCGCCGTGCGCTCGGCCTCGAGCTTTTGCAGGCGCAACTCTTCGGTGGCTTGCTGCACCTGCAGCTTGAGGTCTTCTTGCGTAACCGCCACCTGGCTGGCCATGCGGTTGATGCCGCTGGCCAACTGGGCCATCAGACCGGCTCGGGCCAGCTCGGCCCGTGCCTGCAGCTCCCCGCTGCCGATGCGGCGCACCACGTCGCTGATGTGGGCCACCGGCCGCGTCACGCTGGAGGCAATCAGGGCCGACAGCAGCGCCGCCAGCACCACGGCCAAACCGGTGGCGGCCAGCGCCCACCACAGCAGTTGCTGGCTGCTGCGCTGCAGCGACGTCAAATCGTATTCGAGCGCCACGAAACCGAGCACCACCGGCTCCGCCGCCCCCGACTCCAGCAAACCGGCCGCCAGCGAGTCATCTACCGCCACCAAGTCGGACCGCACCTCGTGGATCACCCACAGGCGCTCGCCGTTGAGGTGCACGCGGTTGCCCGTGAAATCGGGCAATTCGGCACCAAAGCGCCCCGCACCGGCCTGAAACTGCCCATTGGCTGCGCGCAGCGCCACCGCCACAATGTCCGCATCGCTGTCTTTGGTGGTGGCGGCCAGCCGCTGCAAGGTCTGCACGTCGGCGGCAAACAAGGAAAACTCGGCTTGGCTGGCCAGTTGCTTGGCCACTGCCAGCGCCTGGTGCTGCTTGGCCTGCAGCAGTTCGTGGCCATGGCGCTGCACAAACAAGGCCAACAGCACCAGCACCACCAGCACCGCAGGCAAGGCGGCTGCCAGCCACAGGCGCAGCCGCATCTGGCGCAGCATCGGGTCGGGGCTCATCGCGTGGCCCCCTCAGGTGCGCCGCTGCGCTGCATCAGGGCCCCGGCCAACATGGCCACCGAGGGCAACTGCAAGTTGAGCGACCGCGCCACCGGCTCGTTGATGGCCAGCTCGAACTGCGCCGCCCATTGCTGGCGCAGCCTGGCCCCGGGTTGTTGCGCGTGGCGCAGCAAGTCGAGCATGTGCTGCGCCGCTTGGGTCGGCGTGGTAAAGAGGCCCATGGTGGCTCCGGCGCGCACATGGGCCTGCGAAAAAGACACCACTGGCAGGCGCTGGCGGTAGGCGGCAATGAGCAGATTCTGGAACTGGCTCGGTTGCACCACCTGGTTGTCGGGCAAGAGCAGCAAGGCCTCGCTGCCATCGAGCACGCGGCTCAGGGCGGTAAAAAGTTCGGCTGGGCCGTCGGATTCGTGCAACTGCGCCGACTGCATCTGCCACTGGCGCTGCTGCAAGGCCTCGTGCAAGGGCGCACGCCACGCCCGGGTGGCGGGACCAAACAGCACCCCGACCCGCGAGCGGTCGGGCAAGGCCAGCCGCAGCAGCTCGGCCAAGCGCGGCAGCGGCTGGTCCAACCAAGCCGCATGCGCCTGGTTGCGCACCGCAGCCGGCAAGCCCGCCCAAGCCGACTGCGACAGCAAGCCCGCGACCCAAGGCACGGCGGGCAATAGGGGCGGCTGACGCTGCGCCCAAGCCGCAAGGGCGCGTGCGCCCAACAACATCAGGGCCGCACCCGAACCCATTTGCTCCCACTGCGCCCAATCGGACCACAGACCGGCTTGCAGGGGCAGCGCCGTGCCGCCACGCAAGACGCGCAGCGCTTCTTCTTGGGCCGCGTTGCGCTCCGACAACACCACCCACAGTGGGGCCGGGGCTGCGGCGGGCTGCGCCATGGCGCCGGCCACCCCTTGCGCCCACAGGTCGGCGCTCGCGAGGTGGCCCAGCAAACCCGCCCCGGCCAGCATCGCTGCGCGCCGGGACAGGTCAGCGGGCTCAGAATTCGAGGCGCAAGCTCGCATAGACACGCCGACTGCTAGGCCGCTGGGGCACGAACTCGTCGATGTCGCCGGTGAGGGACTGCAGCGCCACGGCGGCTTCGGCGCTCGCACCGCCCCAGTCGAACTCGCGCGCCAGCCGGGCATCGACACGGGTGCTGGACCCCACCGCGCTGGCCGCACCGCGCCACGCCATCGCCGAGCGCTCATGCAGCATCAGCGACAGGCCCCAGCCGTGGTCGAGGCGCTGAAACCAGGCCACCGTGCTCATGCGCGACGGTGGCGTGCGCCCGATGGGCCCGGGCTGTTGCCAGCGAATTTGGTTAAAGGACTGGTTCAGCCGCCACTCGGTGCGCTCGCTGGGCCGCCAGATGAGCTGGTACTCCAGCCCGCGCAGCGTAAAACCGGGTGCGTTGACGTACTGGCGCGCCAAGCTGTCAATCTGCCTAAACTGGATGAAATCGCGCAGACGCTCCTCGTACAGCCGCACGTCGAGGTTGACGCGGCCTTGGGCCAAATTGGCGTGGTAGCCCAATTCCCGGGTGTGCAGCACCTCGTTGCGCAAGGCGAAGTTGGGCCGGTAGGTGCTGGCGGCAAAGCGGCCATCGGGCAAAAAATAGCGCGCATCGGCGCTGCGCTCGAACAAAAGCGGCGGCCGCTCGGCACGCGTCAGCCCGGCGCGCAGCGTGTGGCCAGGCGCGATCTCGTGGTTGAGCATCAGGCGCGGGGCCAGGTAGCTGCCGGTGTCGCTGCGATCGCCCGCAAACAGACCCGCATTGACCAGCCAGCCCGGAGCGGGCGCCCATTCGGCGTGCCCAAACACGCGCCAATCGCGCACCGCTACGCGCTCGGTGGTGGCAAACTGCGCCGGCGAAAAAGTGCTGTCGTCGCGCACCCCACCCCCCAACACCCAGCGCCAACTCGGCGAGACCACCCGCGTGTGCTCCAACTCCAGCGCAAGCCGCCGCTCTTGGTAGCCCAGATTGACCGCTATGGGAATAAAGGGAACCGGGGCGTTGAACAAAGTGCCCGGGGCACGGTACACAAACCGGTCGGCAAAGCGCTCCTCGTCCCACGACAGGGTGGCTTTCCAGGTGGCGTCGGCTTGTGGGGCGTGGTTCCATTGCAGCAGCGCATGGGACTTGCGCAGATTCACATCGCGCTGCGGATCGCCTGCATTGTCCGGGAAGCCGTCGTCCGCATCCCATTCGCTCAAGCCGGCTTGGAGCATCCATTCGCTGGCGGGGCCGGGTTTGATGTCGGCGCGCCAGAGCAGTTGCAGCCGTTGCTGGCTGTCGTGCAGGTCGCGCAGGCCGTGGTCGGCGCTGCGGCTCACGCTCAGGCGCTGCGACCAGCCCGGCTCGCCCCAGCCCAGGCGCACATAGGCATCGGCCACGCCGGCGCCGTCGGCGTTGAGCACCAGCGCCTGCCCCAGCGTGTCGAGCGTGTGGCGCGTGACCACGTTGATCACGCCAAACAAGGCGTGTGCCCCAAAAGCGGCCGAGTTGGTGCCGCGCAGCACCTCGATGCGCTCGACCTCTTCGATCGGCATCGCATTCAGGGCTCGAAACCCCCCACCCACAAAACTGGGGCTGTAGAGCGAGCGCCCATCGACCAAAATCAGGCTGCGCACCCCGTATTCATCCAGCGGCGCGTGGTAGGCCGCCATCAGGTTGGCCCCGTTGTAGCCCGCCACCATATAACCCGGCACCAGGCGCAGCGCCTCGGTGACGGTGCGCGCCCCAGAGCGGCGAAGAGTCTGGCGGTCCAGCACCGTGACGGCACCGGGTGCGTCGGCCAGCGGCTGCGCCAGCCGCGTCACCGACAGCACCTGCTGCGGCAGCTGATCGGAAAAAAAATCGGGCTCGGCTTGCGCAAGCAGCTCCAGCGGTGGCGCCGGCTGCGCCTGCACCGCCCCAACCCAAGCCAGCACGCCCAGCAGCGCCACCTTGGCCAGCGCATACACCGGCGCCTGCATGGGCGCGGCGGCACAGCCGCCGTGGCCGCAAAGCCGATGGCGGGCAGCGGGTGGCTGCGGTGGGGGCTGGGTCTGCTTCATGGTGGGTGCAGGCGCGATAAAGCCTTAAATTTATCATTCTATTCTGTGTAGGCGCTTTGGCGCTACCATAATCCGTGTCCTCACCCCCCTTATTCCTTTTTTGTCCGCTCTCTGCAACGGCCTGACCCTCCTGCACCCCGCAATGAAATTTACCGGCTCCCCCCACTACGTCACCAGCCCCGATTTGTTGCTGGCCGTCAACGCCGCCATCACCTTGCAGCGCCCGCTGCTGATCAAAGGCGAACCCGGCACCGGCAAAACCCTGCTGGCCGAAGAAGTGGCCGCCGCGCTCGGCCTGCCGCTGCTGCAGTGGCACATCAAGAGCAGCACCAAGGCGCAGCAGGGCTTGTACGAGTACGACGCGGTGAGCCGCTTGCGCGACTCGCAGCTCGGTGACGAGCGCGTGCGCGACATTGGCAACTACATCGTGCAAGGGGTGCTGTGGCAGGCCTTCACGGCCGAGCAGCCGCTGGTGCTGCTGATCGACGAAATCGACAAGGCCGACATCGAGTTCCCCAACGACTTGCTGCGCGAGCTCGACCGCATGGAGTTCCACTGCTACGAGACGCGCCAGACCATCCGGGCGCGGCATCGGCCGCTGGTGTTCATCACCTCCAACAACGAAAAAGAGCTGCCCGACGCCTTTTTGCGGCGCTGCTTTTTCCACTACATCCAGTTCCCCGAACCGGCCACGCTGCGCCGCATCGTGGGCGTGCACTTCCCCGACCTCAAAGACGAGCTGCTGGCGGCAGCACTCAAAGCCTTTCTGGAGCTGCGCCAACTGCCGGGCCTGAAGAAAAAGCCCAGCACCTCGGAGCTGCTGGACTGGATCCGGCTGCTGCTGGCCGAAGGCATTGCGCCCCAGGCGCTGCTGGGCCAAGAGCAGCAACTGGTGGTGCCACCGCTGGTGGGGGCGCTGCTCAAAAACGAGCAAGACGCCGGCCTGCTGGAGCGGCTGGTGTTCATGAACCAGCGCCACCGCTGACGCGGCCCGGGTAGCGCGGCCCCAGCCATGTTGATCGATTTTTTCTACGCCTTGCGCGCGGCCAAGTTGCCGGTGTCGGTGCGCGAATACCTGACGCTGCTGCAGGCGCTGCAAGCGGGCGTGGTCGGCCCCGCCAACCCCGAGGCCTGCTCGCTCGACGATTTCTACTACCTGGCGCGCACCACGCTGGTCAAGGATGAAACCCTGTTCGACCCCTTTGACCGCGCCTTCGCGGCCCACTTCAAGGGCGTGCAGGCGCTCACGGGCGAGGGCGCGCGCGACATCCCGGCCGACTGGCTGCGCCAAGAACTTGAACGCCTGTTGAGCGACGAACAAAAAGCCAACGCCCCCCGGCTCGACTGGGACGAGCTGATGCAGACGCTCAAAAAGCGCCTGGAAGAACAGCAAGGCCGCCATGCCGGCGGCAACAAGTGGATCGGCACCGGTGGCACCAGCCCCTTTGGCCACGGCGGCCACAACCCACAGGGCATCCGCATCGGTGGGGCGGGCGGCCAGCGCACCGCGGTCAAGGTCTGGGAGCAGCGCCTCTGGCGCGACTACGACGACAGCGCCCCGCTGGGGCCGCGCCACCTCAAAATGGCGTTGCGCCGCTTGCGCAAGTTTGCGCGCCAAGGCAGCGCACTCGAGCTCGACTTGCCCGACACCATCCGCGCCACCGCCGCCAACGCGGGCTGGCTTGATCTGCGCCAGGTGCCCGAGCGCCACAACCTGGTCAAGGTGCTGCTGCTGCTCGACGTGGGCGGCAGCATGGACGATCACGTGCAGCAGGTCGAGGCCCTGTTTGCGGCCGCCAAGGCCGAGTTCAAGCACCTCGAGATTTACTACTTTCACAACTGCGTTTACGACTTTGTCTGGAAGCACAACCAGCGCCGCCACCGCGAACGCACCGCCACCCTCGACCTGCTGCACACCTACAACCGCGACTACAAGCTGATTTTTGTCGGTGACGCCACCATGAGCCCCTACGAAATCCTGCAGCCTGGGGGCAGCGTCGAATACGCCAACGCCGAGGCCGGGGCCGAGTGGTTGCAGCGCCTGACGCGCCACTACCCGCGCCACGCCTGGATCAACCCGCAGCCGCTGGGCCTGTGGCCCTACCAGCGCAGCATCGAGCTAATCCAGCAGCTCATGGGCCAGCGCATGTACCCGCTCACACTGCGCGGGCTCGAAGAGGCCATGCGGGTGCTCTCGAAATAGCGCCCGCCAACGGGCTTCGGGGATAATCCCCCACGCCTAGCGCCCGCCGTAGTTCAATGGATAGAACGGCCGCCTCCTAAGCGGCAAATACAGGTTCGATTCCTGTCGGTGGGACCACGCGGATCAGGGCTGCGCCAGCTCGTCCATCCAGAGCGCGTCGAGGTCGGGGATCTGCCAGTCTGTGGGGTTTTCGCGCTTTTCGATCTGCACCCGGTTGTCGGGTGCCGACAGGTCAATCCGTTGCGGCTGCACCCTCTCCTGGCTGCGGATCGAGTACACGGTTTTGACGATCGGCTTGAGCAAGGATGCGCCCGACTGCTCCACCACCACCGCCAGCTTGCCGTTGCTAAGCCGCACCAGCGAACCCGTGGGGTAAATGCCGAGGCTGCGCACAAAGGCCTGGAAAATTGCGGGATCGAGGTGGCCGTTGGTCCACTGCGCCATTTTGGCCAGCGATTCGGCTGGGTCCCAGCCCTCTTTGTAGGGCCGGTTGGAAGTGATGGCGTCGTACACGTCGCACACCGCCCCCATGCGCGCCATGCGGCTGATGGCCTCGCCCGCGAGCTGCTTGGGGTAGCCCTTGCCATCGATGCGTTCGTGGTGGTGCAGGCAGACGTCGAGCGCAATCGGGTCATCGACTCCGGCGGCCAACAAACGCCGGTGCCCATGTTCCGGGTGCAGGCGCACCTGGGCAAACTCGTCTTCGGTCAGGCGGCCGGGTTTGTTGAGCATCTCCAAGGGCACGTCGGCCTTGCCCAGGTCGTGCATCAGGCCCGCAAAACCCGCTGCGCGCGTTTCGGCCTCGCTCAAGCCCAATTGGCGCGCCAAGGCCACCATCAGCGCGCACACCGCCACCGAGTGCATGTAGGTGTAGTCGTCGGCGGTTTTCAGGCGCGCCAGGCTGATGAGGGCGCCGCCGTTGCGCAGCACCGAATCGGTGATCTCCTCGGCCACCTGGCGCGCCACCTCCTGGTCGATGGCGCGGCCCATGCGCACCTCGGCAAACATGTGGCGCACCGCCCCGGTGGCGGCTTTGCAAATCGCGGCGGCACGCTGATACTCTTGCCGCATCGTGGTCGCCTCGGTGTCGGGCGCTGGGGCCGGCGGAGGCGCTGCCGGGGCCTGTGGCTGCTCGGCGGCCTCGGCGGTGGTGGGCGGCGCCAGCACATCGAGGCCCTGGCTGATGTCGATCAGCACCTCGGTGATCGCGCACTCGTGCACCAGGCGCAGGTCGTGCGCGTCGGTGATGACGAACTTGCTGCGCCAAAACGGGTGGTCCATCCAAGAGCCGCAAAACGACTCGATGTACATGCCCAGCCGCACCTCGGCGGTCGGGATTTTTTTCAGCTTCGGAGTTGGCATGGGGGCGGTGACAGGCGCGGGCGACGAACGGTGTTGCACCCAAGTATAGGGTGGGTGCAGGCCTAGCGCCTAGGCCCGCCCTTAAGTGCGGCGCAAGGTGCGGCTGAGCAAAATCACCGGCACCAGCCCCACCAACACCAGCGCCAGCGAGGGCAGCGCGGCCTCGCCCAAGCGCTCGTCGCGCGCCAACTGGAACGCCACCACCGCCAGCGTGTCGCTGCCAAAGGGGCGCAGCACGAAGGTGGCGGGCAGCTCCTTCATCACATCCACAAACACCAGCAGCGCGGCGGCGGCGATGGAGCGCAGCAGCAGCGGCCGGTGCACCCGCCACAGCAGCGCCGGGCCGGTGCTGCCCAACATGCGCGCCGAATCGTCCAGGCTGTTGGGGATGCGCGCGTAGCCGCTTTGCACCGATTGCAGCGCCACCGCCGTGAAGCGCACCAAATAGGCCCAGACGATGCCCAGCACCGTGGCCGTGACCCAAAACCCCACCCCGCTGCCCGGGGCCGCCGTTTGCAACCAGCCCACCGGCAGCAAAATGCCGATCACGATCACCACCCCCGGCACCGCGTAGCCCAAACTGACCACCCGTGTGACGGCGCCCCCAATGCGGCTGGGCTGGGCGCGCTGCATAAAGCTCAGGCCCAGCGCAATCGCGCTGGCCAGCAGCGCCGCCAGCCCCGAGAGCCACAGGCTGTTGTAGCCCCACTCCAGGAAGCCGCTCCAAGGCAAGACCTCCCAGCCGCCGATGAGCGGGCGCAGCATGAACAACACCGGCAGCACAAAGCCAAACAAAATCGGCAAGCCGCACACCGCCCACACCAGCCAGCGCCCAGCCCCGTGCAGGCGCACCGGCTGCGCCTCGGCCTGGCCACCCCGGCCCCCGCGCGGCGCGGCAAAGCGCATGCGCCGCTGCGCCCGCTGCTCCACCCACAGCAGCAGCGCCACCGTGAGCAGCAGCATGGTGGCCAGTTGGGCCGCGGCGTAGCGGTCGTCCATCACCTTCCAAGCGCTCACAATGCCGGTGCTAAAAGTCTGAATGCCAAAGTAAAACGTGACGCCGATGTCGGCCAGCGTTTCCATCAGCGCCAGCGCAATGCCCGCCGCAATGGCCGGGCGCGCCAGCGGCAGCGCCACCTCCCAGATGCGCCGCCGCATCGGGGCCCCGAGCAGGCGCGCCGCCTCCATCAGCTGGGTGGCGCGCTCGCTCAGGGCGGTGCGCGCCAGCAGATAGACGTAGGGGTAGAGCGTGAAGATGAACACCCAGGCCGCGCCCCAGACGTTGCGGATTTCCGGGAACAAACGCCCCTGCAGCCCAAAGGTGTCGCGCAAGAACACCTGCAGCGGGCCGGAGAACTGCAAAAAATCGGTGTAGGCAAAGGCCACCACATAGGCCGGTGCGGCCAGCGGCAGCAGCAGCGCCCACTCAAAAAAACGCCGCCCTGGGAAGTCGTACAGCGTCACGGCGCAGGCCGTGGCCATGCCAAGCAGCCCCGCCCCCAGCGCCACCAGCAGGCACAGCAGCAAGCTGGTGCCAATGTAGCGCGGCAGCACGGTATCGGCCATGTGGCGCAGCAGCTCGATCGAGGCGGCGTCGAGCTGCCACCAAGCCAGCACCAGCGCCAGCACCGGCAGCGCCAACAACAGACCGACCATCAGCACCAGCAGTTGCAGCAGGACGGCCGACAGGCGCGGCCAATGGGGAAGATGGGGTGCAGACATGGGTATTTGAATGAGAACGACAATTATCTACAATAAGCACCTATGTTCCTGCACTTGACCCAACTTTCGGTTCAGTACCCCCACACCGCTCAGCCCGCGGTGCGCGAGGTGTCGTTTGGGCTCGAAGCGGGGCAGATCGGCGTGCTGATCGGCCCCTCGGGCTGCGGCAAAACCACCTTGCTGCGCGCCGTGGCCGGGCTGGAGCGCGCCAGCGGCGGGCAGATCGCACTGGGCGGCGAGGTGGTGAGCCGCGCGGCGCAGCACGTGCCGGCTGAAGCGCGACGCATCGGCATGGTGTTCCAAGATTACGCCCTGTTTCCGCACTTGGATGTGCGCGCCAACGTGGCTTTTGGCCTGCGCCACCTACCCAAGCCGCAGCGGCTGCAGCGGGTGCAGGAGGTGCTGAATCTGGTTGGCCTGGAGGGGCTGCAGGGGCGCTACCCGCACGAGCTTTCGGGTGGGCAGCAGCAGCGCGTGGCGCTGGCGCGCGCGCTCGCTCCCAGCCCGCGTTTGCTGTTGCTCGACGAGCCCTTTTCCAACCTCGACGTCGATTTGCGCGAGCGCCTGGCGCACGAGGTGCGCGCCATCCTCAAGGCCGCAGGGGCCACGGCGCTGCTGGTGACGCACGACCAACTGGAAGCCTTTGCCATTGGCGACCTGATCGGCGTCATGCACCAGGGCCAGTTGCACCAGTGGGACAGCGCCTACACGCTCTACCACCGCCCGGCCACGCGCTTCGTGGCCGAGTTCATTGGCCATGGGGTGTTTGCGCCGGCGCAAATTGCGGGCCTGGGCGCCGAAGTCCGGGTCTTGACCCCGATGGGGGCGCTGCAAGACGTGGCCGAATGCCCGCTGCCCAGCGCCTACCCCGGCGGCCTGTGCGATGTGCTGCTGCGCGCCGACGACATCGTCCACGACGACGACGCGCCGGTGAAAGCGCGCATCGTGCGCAAATCGTTTCGTGGCTCCGAATTCCTCTACACCCTGCAACTCGCCAGCGGCGAAACCGTGCTCACGCACGTGCCCTCGCACCACGACCACGACTTGGGTGAGTGGATCGGCATCCGGGCGGCGGTCGATCACGTCGTCACCTTCGAGCGCGGTGCTGCCGCCGGGGCCCCGCCGGCGCAGGCGGTGGCCTGCAACGGCAATTAGGGCGCCTGTTCAGTGCAACGGTGCGCGCCACCCCCCCAGTCAACTGGAGCGGCTGGCTTCGCGCACCAACGGTACCCAGATGCGGCGGTCTTCGGCGTAAAAGGCATCGACTTGCGCCGGGCTCATGGGGCCGGAGAATTCCGAACCCCAACCGACCAAGCGCTCGCGTATCGCCGCCACTTCAAGCACGGCTTGAATTTCGCGGTTCAGGCGCTCCAACACTGGCTGCGGCGTCCCCACCGGCGCGGCGATCGAATTCCAAGTAAAGCCCTCGAAGCCCGGCAAGCCCTGCTCGGCGGCGGTGGGCACATCGGGCAGCACCTGAAGGCGCCGCCTACCTGTCACGGCCAGCGCACGCAAGGCGCGCGATTGCACGTGCGGGATGGCGGTGACGGCCACATCGAACTGGTGCGAAATGCGCCCGGCCATGAGGTCGCGCAGCCCTTCGGCCCCGGCACGGTAGGGCACGTGCTGCACCTCAAGGCCAGCGGCGCGCGCCCACATCAGCCCGGTGATGTGGGTGGTGGTGCCACGCGGACCAGAACCGTACTGGTAGCGCCCCGGCGCCGCACGCAGGCGCGCCACGTACTCGCGCATGGAGGTGGCCGGGTCGTTGGGGTTGACCAGCAACACCAGCGGCACCTTGTTGATCATGGCCACACCGCGCAGGCTACCCACAAGATCGAAAGGCATGGGGTCGAACAGCGCCAAGTTGAACACCAATTGCGAAGCCGTGCCCACCAGCAGCGTGTGGCCGTCGGGCTCGGCACGCGCCACCGCCTCGGTGCCTTGCATACCCGAGGAGGCGGCCAGGTTCTCGACCACGATGCGCTGACCGAGGCGCTGTTCCAGCTCGGGCGCCATCAGGCGCGTGACCACATCGGCGTTGCCGCCAGCGGCAGAGGCCACGATCAGACGCAGCGGCCGCGAGGGAAAGCCCTGGGCTCGCAGATAGGTCGGGGCGGCCAGCACAGCGCTTGCAGCGGTGGCGGCTTTTAAGAGGGTACGGCGGGTGCTCATGCAAAACTCCAAGTCATGAAAAGGGTGCAGCCACTGGCCACGGCATTCAAGCTGACCCCAAAAAATGCCCACTGCCATGGCGACTTGACGGAACTGGGATTACAGCATAAAATCTTGCTAATGCAAATCGTTCTCGTTAATAATAATCAACCAAATTGCACCCAAGCGCCTTCCTGCGTGGCCGATCCTGCCAACGCTGGCCGCTTCGGCCCCGCCCTGCTGACCTTGTCGGGCGTGCTGGCGTTTGCCCTGCTGGCACCAGTGGCGGGGGTGGCGCTCTCGACCTGGCTGCTGGCCCTGCTGGCCTTGTATGCAGCCGGCAATCGCTGGCTGCCAGCGGCCCTGATCGCCTGCGGCCTGACGCTGCTGCTGCTGGCCTTGTTCGTACTGGGCTTGCAAGTGCCATTTCAATTGCCGCCGCCAGTCTTGACACCGTGGCTGGCTGGACTGGCCAACTGGCCGTGGCCAACCCTGACCTGAGCACTGGGCCGCGCGGCTGAATTTGAATGAATCTGGAATTGCTTCTGGCGCTGGTCGGCCCGGCGTTGTTGGGCGCAAGCTTGGGCACACTGGTTGGCGTGTTGCCCGGCATCGGCCCAGCCGCCACCATGGCGCTGCTGCTACCCGTCTCGTTCGTGATGGAACCGCACGCCGCCATCGTGCTGTTGTGCGGGGTTTATTTCGGGGCCCAGTATGGGTCTTCCACCACCGCCATTTTGCTCAAGCTGCCGGGCGAAGCCTCGGGCGTGGTTACGGCCGAAGAGGGGCACCGGCTGGCGCTCAAGGGCCAGGCCGGGGTGGCGCTTGCGGTGGCGGCGCTGGCCTCTCTGTTGGCAGGCCTGCTCAGCGCCGCCTTGGTGGCTGGGCTCACGCCTTGGCTGGCGCGGCTGGCGCTGGGCCTGGGGCCGGCCGACGTGGCGGCGCTGGTGCTGCTGGCCGCAGTGGCGCTGGTGTGCATTGGGCAGCGGCAGCACCGCAAAGCACTGGCCATGCTGCTGCTGGGCCTGCTGCTCGGACTGGTCGGCACCGACTTTGGCGGCGGCGCACCGCGCTTCACGTTTGGGCTGGCCGAGTTGCGCGACGGCATCGGGCTGGTGCCGCTGATCGTCGGCCTGTTTGGCCTCGGCGAAGTGCTGGCCAGCCACGCGGGCTTGCGCGCCAGCAGCCACATCGCCCCCATCGGGCGCCTGTGGCCAAGGCGCAGCGAACTGCAAGCCAGCTTGGCACCGGCGCTGCGCGGCACCGCAGTCGGGTTTTTGGTGGGCATGCTACCGGGCGGCAAAACCCTGCTGGCTTCGATGATGAGCCTGGCGCTGGAGCGGCGCATGGCGCGCGACCGGGCCCAGTACGGGCACGGTGCGCTCTCGGGTGTGGCCGGCCCAGAGGCCGCCAACAACGCCTCGGCCCAAGCCGGGCTGGTGCCGCTGATTGGGCTCGGTCTGCCCGGCAACCCGGCCATGGCGGTGCTGCTGGGGGCTTTCATGCTGCACGGCATCGCCCCCGGGGCCGTGATGTTTGAGCGCTCGCCCGAGCTGTTCGAGGCCATCATCTGGGGCATGGTGCTGGCCAATCTGGCGCTGATCGTGCTCAACCTGCCGCTGATCGGCGTCTGGGTGCGTCTGCTGGCGCTGCCACTGGGCCTGCTCACGCCCCTGATCGTGGTCATCAGCGTGCTGGGGGTGTACGCACAAAGCCGCTTGGCCTTTGATGTGTTGTTGCTGGCAGTGTTCGGGCTGCTGGGCTACCTGCTGCGCAAGGCCGAATACCCGCTGGCCCCAATCGTCTTTGGCGCCGTGCTGGGCCCCATTTTCGAGGACAACCTGCGCCGCGCCTTCATGCACGCGCGCGGCGACGGCATGGAGCTGCTGGCGCAACCGCTGGTGCTGCCGGTGTTGGCGGTGGCCTTGCTGCTGTTGTTGCGGCCGTTGTGGCTGTTGTGGGTGCGCGGGCCAAACAGGGGCTGAGTACGCTATGCATCCAAACATAGGGCGAGGCAGCGCCAAACGGTGGCACCGATATTGCTTGCCAACCCAGCAAGCCCCCCGTTCGCACCCGCGCCACCCTCACAGCCCATACCCCTATGCCATGGAACGCCACGCTCGACTTGCGCTACCAGCGCCGCCACGACACCACCACTGTGACGCACAAACATCTGGGGCCGCTGCGCATATTTCACAGCCACTACCCGCAAGGGCCGGGCCTGTGCCACAACGTCTTGATCCACCCCCCGGGGGGACTCGTGGGTGGCGACCGACTCGATATCCGCATCCATGCCGAAGCCACTTGCCACGCCCTGCTGACCACCCCCGGCGCCACGCGCTTTTACCGTTCACTGGGGCCGCTTGCAGAGCAATCGATCGACATTCAACTCGAAGAAGGGGCTAGGCTGGAATGGCTGCCCATGGAAACCCTTGCCTACCCTGGCTGCAACGCCAGCAACTCCTTGCGCGCCCAACTGGCACCAGATGCCCAACTGCTGGCATGGGAAGTCACTGCGCTGGGGCTACCGGTCGCGGGCAAGCCCTTTAATTCTGGCTGCCTGCAGCAACGCATCGAAATCAAGGACTGTTGGCTTGATCAGGGCCGGATCGACGCCCTCGACCAGCGCCTGCTTGACTCGCCCTTGGGTCTGGCGGGTCAGCGCTGTCTGGGCACCTTGGTGCTGGCCAGCGGCAGCCCTTGGCCTGCGCAGACGCGTGAAGTCCTGTTGCAAACCGTGCGGGAAACGCTCGCCCAAAGCCCTACCGCAACGCGCTCTGGCACCACCTTCCCCAACGAAAGGGTGCTCGTGGTGCGGGCGCTGGGGCCCCTGGTGGAGCCGGTGATGCAAACCTTGAAAGCCGCATGGCGCAGCGTGCGCACCTGCGCGTGGGGCGCACAACTGGCAGAGCCCCGCATCTGGCAAACCTGAGTCGCCATTGCGTGGCCATACGCAACGGAATGCCTTAAATCGCGACCAATTTGCTGATATTGGCCGCCTCCATATCCTCACCGCTGCCCTCGGCCACCACTTCACCGCGCTGCATCACCACGAACCGATCAGCCAGCGCCGCTGCAAAATCGTAATACTGCTCGACCAACATGATCGCCATCGGCTGCCCATCGAGCCCGTGCTTGGCCAAATGCTGCAGCACGCGGCCGATGTCTTTGATGATGTTGGGCTGAATGCCTTCGGTGGGTTCATCAAGCACCAGCAAGCCAGGAGCGGCCGCCAAGGCGCGGGCTATGGCCAATTGCTGCTGCTGCCCGCCCGAAAGATCGCCCCCCCGGCGCCCACTCATTTGAGCCAGCACCGGAAACAGCTCGAACAATGCCGGCGGAATGGGCGCCTTGGCGCTTTTGATCGCCAATCCCATGAGCAGGTTTTCTTGCACCGTCAGGCGGGAGAATATTTCGCGCCCCTGCGGCACGTAACCTATGCCCGCGCGAGCGCGCTGGTAGGGCGTGGCCTGCAGCAGCGATTGGCCGTCGAATTCGATACGGCCGCTGCGGATCGGGACCAAGCCCATCAGGCATTTGAGTAAGGTGGTTTTGCCGACTCCGTTGCGCCCCAACACCACGGTAATCTCACCCCGGCGCGCCTGCAGGCTGACTCCGCGCAAAATATGCGCACCGCTGTAATACTGGTGCAATTGATCAATGATCAACATGGCTGGCGTGCCTCATCGGCCCAAATACACTTCAATCACGCGCTCATCAGCCTGCACTTCATCAAGCGTGCCCTCGGCCAACAACGCGCCCTCACAAAGCACCGTCACCTTGGAACAGATGGAGCGCACAAAACCCATGTCGTGCTCCACCACAATCAAGGAGTGATGTTGCTTCAGCTGCGACAACAACTCGGCAGTGCGCTCGGTTTCGGCATCGGTCATGCCAGCCACCGGTTCATCGAGCAACAGCAACTTGGGCTCTTGCATCAAGAGCATGCCGATTTCCAGCCACTGCTTCTGCCCATGGCTTAAAGCGCCCGCTGCGGCGTGGCATTGCTGGTTCAACTCGATCGTGTGCAGCACCTGACCCAAGCGATCTTGCTGTTCGGCCTTCAATTTAAAGCGCATGCTGGACCAGACACCCTTGTGGCAGGCCAAGGCCAGCTCGAGGTTTTCAAACACCGTCAAATTCTCAAACACCGTGGGCTTCTGGAATTTGCGACCTATGCCCAGGGCTGCGATTTCGGGCTCGCTGTGACGCAACAAATTAATGGTAGAGCCAAAATAGATCGTACCCGAATCGGGCCGGGTTTTGCCAGTTATCACGTCCATTAGGGTGGTCTTGCCCGCCCCATTGGGGCCAATGATGCAGCGCAGCTCGCCGGGCGCAATATCCAGACTGAGCTTATTGAGAGCCCGAAACCCGTCAAAGCTCACCGTCACGTCTTCGAGGTACAAAATGCGCCCGTGGCTGACGTCCACCACACCCGCTTGCAAGGGGTGGGCATAGCCCGCCGCGCGTCCACCCGAGCCGCCCGGCGCAGACTGCGCGCGCGCCTGGGCTGCCTGCAGGCGCCGGGCGCCGTGGTCGAGCAAATCGGGGGTCATGCGCGCACCCTCCTGAGTTTGCCCCAAGCCTGCTGCGCCACGCCCGCCAGCCCGTTGGGCATAAACAGCGTGACCACGATAAACAAAGCGCCCAAGAAAAAGAGCCAAAATTCTGGGAAGCTCACGGTCAGCACGCTTTTGGCTCCGTTGACCACAAAAGCCCCCACGATCGGGCCTATCAAACTGGCGCGGCCACCGACGGCAGCCCATATTGCCATCTCGATGCTGTTGGCAGGGCTCATTTCGCTGGGGTTGATAATCCCCACCTGCGGCACATAGAGCGCCCCCGCGACACCGCACATGGCGGCAGAAATGACCCAAATGCTCAGCTTGTAGGGCAAGGGGTTGTAGCCACAAAACATGACGCGGCTTTCGGCGTCGCGGATGGCGTGCAGAACGCGCCCAAATTTTGACAGCAGCAACCAGCGCGCCAGCAACACAAAACCCAGCAGCGTGACACCCGAAGTGGCAAACAAAATCACGCGCATTTCTGCTGTGGCCAGCGGAAAGCCCAAAATTCGGCGAAAGTCGGTAAACCCGTTGTTGCCACCAAAACCCGTTTCATTGCGAAAGAACAGCAGCATGGCTGCCAAGGTCAGCGCTTGGGTGATGATCGAGAAATACACGCCCGTGATGCGAGAGCGAAAAGCCAAGTAACCAAACAAAAATGCCAGACCGCCGGGCACCAACACCACCAGCAACAGCGTGGCGATGAAACTGTGAGACAAGGCCCAATACCAAGGCAACTCGGTCCAGCCCAAAAATACCATGAAGTCGGGCAGGGCACTTCCGTACACGCCATCGGCACCGATCTGGCGCATCAGGTACATGCCCATCACGTACCCGCCTAGGGCAAAAAATAGACCGTGTCCGAGCGAGAGTATCCCCGCCTGGCCCCAGATCATGCCGATGGCCAGCGCACAAATGGCGTAGGTGAGGATTTTTCCCAGTAGGCCCACCATGAAATCGCTCAGGTGCAGGGCATGGTCGGGCGGCACCCACAGATTGAGCAAAGGCACGACCACGCACACCAGCAAACCGGCGCTCACCATAGCCGCCCACCCGGCCCGGCCGAATAGGGGCTTGCTGGGCGCAGTCAATGGGCTGTGTGCAGAAGTGGGCAGCATGTCGGTTCTGGCGCTTGCCCTAGGCAGAGCGGCCTTTGAGCGCAAAGAGTCCTTGGGGGCGCTTTTGGATGATCAGGATGATCAGCACCAGCACGGCGATTTTGGCCAGCACCGCACCAGCCCAACCTTCGATAAATTTATTGACTATGCCCAAGCCCAGCGCGGCATACACGGCCCCAGCCAACTGCCCTACCCCGCCCAGAACCACCACCATAAAAGAGTCGATGATGTATTGCTGCCCCAAATCCGGCGCCACGTTGCCTATTTGGCTGACTGCCACGCCCGCCAGCCCGGCAATGCCTGAACCAAAAGCAAATGCCATGGTATCCACCCGTGCCGTATTAACGCCCATGCAGGCCGCCATGGGCCGGTTTTGCGTCACACCGCGAACAAACAGACCCATACGGGTGCGCCCTATGAACAGCGCCACACCGATCACCACCGCAGCGGCAAATGCAATAATGAAAATTCGGTTCCATGGCAGCGTCAGGCCGCTCATCACTTCAATGCCGCCGCTCATCCATTGCGGGCTCACCACGGCCACGTTTTGCGCACCAAAGCTGCTGCGCACCAATTGAATCAATATCAAACTCAGGCCCCAAGTCGCCAGCAAGGTCTCGAGCGGGCGCCCATAGAGCCAGCGAATCACGCCGCGCTCCATCAGCGCCCCCACCAGCGCGGCCGCCAAGAAGGCAATCGGCAGGGCGGCGAGCAAATACCACTCGAACCAACCCGGCAGAAACTGCTGAAACAAGGCGTGCACCACAAAGGTGGCGTAAGCGCCGATCATGATCAGCTCGCCGTGCGCCATGTTAATGACGCCCAACAGCCCGTAGGTAATGGCCAAACCAAGCGCGACCAACAGCAATATTGAGCCCAGGCTGATGCCCGTAAACACCTGCCGCACCACCTCGGCCAGTGCGAGCGAACGGTCTATAGCGGCCACCGCCGTGCGCAAGGCCTGTTGCACCGCCGGGTCGCGCTCTCGCTCCAGTTGTTCGGCTAGGCGGTTGCGCACCAAGGGCTGCCCCAGTTCGGCCAGCACCTGAGCCGCCGCCAAGCGCTGATCCGCGTCGCTGCTGCCCAGCCTAGCCACGGCTTGCGCCTGCTCCAACACCAGCTGAGCTGGTGCCGCCAAGCGCTGCCCGTATGGGGGCAACAAGGCGCGCTCAATCTGTGCCGCCAGCACCGGATCGGGGCGCGTCAACTGGCTTTCGCGCAGCCGCTGCGCTGCCGCCTGCTGGCGCCCGGGATCGGGGTCAAACAAATCCAACACAGCCAGCGACTGCTCCAAGGCGTTGCGCAGCCGGTTGTTGATCATCACCGCCACAGCGCCCGCACCGTCAACTGCCGCACCGGTTACGGCGTCGGTCCAGCGCCCCTTGTCTTCGATCAACACCTGCTGCCCCTGCACCTGCACCGATTCGCGTGCCATCGCCCGTATCAGCTCGTGAGCGCGCTGACTGTCTGATAAAGCCAGCCGATTCAGCGCCTCGATGCGTGTTGCGGTCTCGCCCTCTGCCAAGGCCCAAGCGTCTTCGGGGCTGAGCGCATGCGCCGCAGCCGACCAGAACGTCCAGAGAAACAGCAGGCACCAGCCCAGGCGCCTTCTGCTTGCAAACGGTGTGGTCGTGACTGACATTGCGGATTTCGCTTGGGTTTAGCGGGTGCGCTGCGGGGTTTCGGGGCGGCGGTCATTGCCCTCAATAAACGGGCTCCAAGGCTGTGCCCGAACCGTGGTGCGGGTGCGCCAGACCACGTTGAATTGCCCGTCGGCACGCACCTCACCAATGAAGACGGGCTTGTGCAGGTGGTGGTTGCGGTCGTCCATGCGCACCTGAAAACCGCTGGGAGCTTGAAAGGTCTGCCCGCGCATGGCCACTCGCACCCGATCGACTTCGATCGAGCGGGCCTGCTCCACCGCCTGTCGCCACATATTGATGCCTATGTAGGTGGCCTCCATCGGGTCGTTGGTGAGCGGGCGCTCACGGTGACCCGCAATGTTGCGGGCGCGCGCAAAGGCCGTCCATTTGCGGATGAACTCGGTATTGGCGGGGTTTTGCAGGCTCATGAAGTAGTTCCAAGCCGCCAAATGCCCCACCAGGGGCCGGGTATCGACACCGCGCAACTCCTCCTCACCGACGCTAAAGGCCACCACCGGCACGTCGGTGGCGCGCAAGCCCTGATTGCCCAACTCGCGGTAGAAGGGCACATTGGAGTCGCCGTTGATGGTGGAAATGACCGCAGTTTTGACGCCCTGACCCGCAAATTGCCGAATGCGGGCAATAATGGTCTGGTAGTCGCTGTGCCCAAAGGGCGTGTATTCCTCCATGATGTCGGCGCTGCCCACACCCTTGGAGCGCAGAAAGGCGCGCAGGATGCGGTTGGTGGTGCGCGGATACACGTAGTCGGTGCCCAGCAGCACAAAGCGACGCGCCGCCCCGCCGTCGGGGCTCATGAGGTACTCCACGGCAGGTATGGCCTGCTGGTTGGGGGCGGCACCGGTGTAAAACACGTTGGGGCTCATTTCTTCGCCCTCGTATTGGACCGGGTAATACAGCAGCCCGTTGAGCTCTTCAAAAACCGGCAACACGGACTTGCGGCTCACCGAGGTCCAGCAGCCAAACACAGCCGCCACCCGGTCTTGCGTGAGCAATTGGCGCGCGCGCTCGGCAAACAGGGGCCAATTGGAGGCGGGATCGACCACCACGGCCTCCAGCCTGCGGCCCAGCACCCCGCCGCGACCGTTGATTTCTTCAACCGCCATCAGCACGGTGTCTTTGAGCACCGTCTCGGAAATGGCCATGGTCCCAGACAAGCTGTGCAAAACGCCGATTCGAATCGGCGCATTGGTGTTGGCAAGGGCTGCGCTGGCGCCCAAAGCGCCCACGCTGCTGGCGGCCGCTGCGGCAGAAATTGCTTTTAAGGTGGTGCGTCGCTGCATCATTCAAAACTCCGGTTTGCAAGCCAAACATTCCCGGTTCACCTGCGGGGCTAGACTGGGCAGATGGGCCGTGATCGAGACTTCATGGTAGGCAAGCCGGGGCCCGCTGTCTGTACGCCGGATGGCGTACGCAATCGGTCTTGGGCAAGAACCGACCCCCGCTTCTAGTGCAGCAATGAAGCCGCGTGCCCGCGCCCGCCGCGACCCAGTGCCATAGCCGCCGCCGCCGTTCGGGTTTCCACGCCCAGCTTGGCGTACAGCCTCTCGGTGTGCTTTTTCACCGTAGCTGGGCTAGAACCCAAAATGTCGCCTATGTCGCGGTTGGTCTTGCCTTGCGTGACCCAGTACAGCACCTCGGCCTCGCGCGCGGTCAGACCAAAACACTGGCCCAGACTTTGCTGGGTAACGGCCATCGATTGCTCCGCCATCACCACCAACCAGCCATCGTGCCGCTCAGGCTCTGCCGGCTCGCCCTCCTCGCACATGCTGCCATGCAAGCGCAAGCTCAAACGGCAGTCACCTCGGTCCACATGCATGCGCGCCAACTCACCCAGCCGCCCGGCTGGGGTGACACCGCCCTGTAGGTTTTTTTTCATCCAGCGCAGCACCGGCTCTGGCACCACGGGTGGCCGCGTGCCAAAGTAGCGCCACAGCAGCTCTTGGGCCAAGGGAGTGTGCCAAAGCAAATTGGCATCATGCAGCCGGATGTTCAGGCTGGCGTAGCCAAACGCATCAAGCGCCGACAAGGCCTGGCGGTTCACATGCTCCTGGGCCCGTGCGGCCCGCGCGGCCCGACAGTGCACCTGCAAGCGCGCCAGCAAGTCGGTCATGCGGGCGGGCATCAGCAAATGGTCGGATGCGCCGGCCTCGTAAGCGCTGGCCACGCTGGCCTGGCTGCCGTCGTTGAGCAACAGCAGCACCGGCAGGTGTCTGGTGGCGCTGGAATGCCGGAGCCGGCGCACCCAGTCGAGCCCGCTGGCAGCAGGCCATTCGGCCGCCAACACGATCGAATCTGGCTGCATCTGCGCCGCCCGTTGCGGCACCAAGCCGCCATCGTGAACCAGATCCACCTGATAGCCTGATTCTTCGAGCCCCTCCTGCATCGCCTCCAAGGGTTCGCAGGCAGGTGTGGCGAGCAACACCACAGGGGGCGTGGGTTGACGAATGTGTGGTTTTGACATAGCGGCTCCGGTAGCTTGCGCCCGCATACGATGCAAAAGCCGGGCCAAGAACCACCGCAATCGTCCAAGCGCCACGGTTTCGACTCAATCGCCTTGGGCTTGGCATGCAGATTGCTTGGAAATGCACATGGAACTCTCACCGCGTGAAAAAGACAAGCTGCTGATTTTTACCGCTGCCCTGCTGGCTGAACGCCGCCGTGCGCGCGGGCTGGCGCTCAACTACCCGGAGGCGGTGGCGCTGATCTCGGCCGCCGTCCTAGAGGGTGCACGCGACGGCAAAACGGTGGCCGCATTGATGAGCGAAGGCCGCACCGTTTTGGGGCGCTCCGACGTGATGGAGGGCGTGCCCGAGATGATTCCCGAGATTCAAATCGAAGCCACCTTCCCCGACGGCACCAAATTGGTGACCGTGCACCAACCCATTACTTGATTGCAGGAGCGATGACGATGAAAACCTTGCGCACCCCAATACTGTTGGCTGCCTGCCTGTCCCTGACCCCAGCGTGGGCCCATGAAGGCCATGGGCTGCTTGGGCCGCACTGGCATGCCTCCGACTTGTCTGGGCTGCTGGCTGTGGCGGCCATCGTGGTGGTGGGGGCAGCCCTCTGGTGTTTGCGCAAATGAAAGGGTCGAAATGATCCCCGGCCAGTATTTCCTTGAGCCCGGCGAACTCGAACTCAACCCCGGTCGGCGCACCCTTGCGCTGGTGGTGGGCAACAGCGCCGATCGCCCGATCCAAGTCGGCTCGCACTACCACTTTGCCGAAGTCAACCGGGCGCTGGTGTTTGACCGGGCGGCTGCACGCGGCATGCGCCTAAACATTGCCAGCGGCACCGCCGTGCGCTTCGAGCCCGGTCAGCAACGCACGGTCGAACTGGTGGATCTGGGCGGCGACCGGGTGGTGTACGGCTTTTTGGGCCAGGTTCAAGGCCCACTCTAAAAACTTCCCCACCCACCGCAGGAGTCCTTCGCAACATGGCAACCCTTTCTCGCACCGCCTACGCCGACATGCTGGGACCCACCGTGGGCGACCGCGTGCGGCTGGCTGACACGGATTTGATCATCGAAGTCGAAGCCGACTGCACCCTGCGCGCCGGCGGCTATGGCGAGGAGGTCAAATTCGGGGGCGGAAAAACCATCCGCGACGGCATGGGTCAGAGCCAGCGCAGCCGGGCCGAAGGGGCGGTCGATCTGGTCATCACCAACGCGCTGATCATCGACCACTGGGGCATCGTAAAAGCCGACATCGGCATTCGGGGCAGCCGCATCGTGGGCATCGGCAAGGCGGGCAATCCCGATGTCCAGTCCGGCGTCGACATTCTCATCGGGCCCGGCACCGAGGTGCTGGCGGCCGAGGGCCTAATCGTCACTGCCGGGGGCTACGACAGCCACATCCATTTCATTTGTCCGCAGCAGATCGAGCACGCCCTGATGTCGGGCATCACCACCATGACCGGCGGCGGCACCGGCCCGAACACCGGCACCAACGCCACCACCTGCACACCCGGCCCTTGGCACATGGAGCGCATGTTGCAGGCCGCCGATGCGTTTCCCATGAACCTTGGATTTTTGGGCAAGGGCAACGCCAGCCAGCCACGCGGCATACTCGAACAAATCGAGGCGGGCGCCATCGGAACCAAGCTGCACGAAGACTGGGGCAGCACCATGGCCGCCATCGACACCGCGCTCGATGTGGCCGAAGCCACCGACACGCAGGTGGCAATTCACACCGACACGCTCAACGAATCGGGCTTTGTCGAAGACTCGATTGCTGCCTTCAAGGGCCGCACCATCCACTCCTTTCATTGCGAGGGTGCCGGCGGCGGGCACGCGCCCGACATCATGAAGGTGGTGGGCGAGGCCAATGTGCTGCCGTCCTCGACCAACCCAACCCGACCCTACACCGTCAACACGCTCGACGAACACGTTGACATGCTGATGGTCTGCCACCACCTCGACCAATCGATACCCGAGGATTTGGCGTTTGCCGAGAGCCGCATCCGCAAGGAAACCATTGCCGCCGAAGACATCTTGCACGACCTCGGGGCCATCAGCATCATGAGCAGCGACAGCCAAGCCATGGGACGGGTGGGCGAGGTCATTACGCGCACGTGGCAAACGGCGCACAAAATGAAGCTGCAACGCGGCTGGCTCGCACCCCCTTCGTCAGAGCGCGGCGAGGTCCAGGCCAGCAGCCGCAACGACAACTTCCGCGTCAAACGCTACCTTGCCAAATACACCATCAACCCGGCCATCACCCACGGCGTCAGCCACGAAATCGGATCGCTGGAGGTGGGCAAGTGGGCCGATCTGGTGCTCTGGAAACCGGCTTTTTTTGGTGTCAAGCCGGCCGTGATCCTCAAGGGTGGCTTGATCGCCGCCGCCGCCATGGGCGACCCGAACGCCTCAATCCCCACACCGCAGCCGGTGCATTTCCAACCCATGTTTGCCGCCTTTGGTCGCGCCATGCACCAGACCTCGCTGAGCTTTGTCTCGCAAGCCGCCTTGGCCGCCGATGTGGGTCGGCGTTATGGCTTGCAAAAGCCGCTGGTGGCCGTTAAGGGCTGCCGAACGGCCACCAAGCACTCAATGGTGCACAACGACTACCTGCCGGTGATGGAGATCGACCCCCAAACCTACGCCGTGCGCGCCGATGGCCTGCTGCTGAGCTGCGAGCCGCTGCAGGTGCTGCCCATGGCGCAGCGTTATTTTTTGTTCTGAGCGCCTTATGCTGCAAGCCATGCGATGCATTCCCGCAGCCCAAGGGCTCGCGGCCCCCGTCTTGAGGCGCGCCGCCTGCCTCACGCTGGATTGGGACCTGCGCCAAAAAAGCCGTTTCGAATGCACCGACTCGCAAGGTCGCCCGGTGGCGGTGTTCCTGCCACGCGGACAGGTGCTGCGCGGTGGCGACGCGCTGCTCACCCAAGACGGCACCCTGTTGCGCGTATTGGCCGCACCGCAGGCGGTGTTGCGCATCAGCGCCTGCCCCCGGCAGGGCCAGCCCTTGGATTTGGTGCGGGCCGCCTACCATTTGGGCAACCGGCATGTGCCCACCGAGTTGCAAGCGCAGTGGCTGCAAATTGAGCCCGACCATGTATTGGCCGAGATGTTGACGCACATGGGCTTGCACCTTGAGGCATTGCAGGCACCCTTTGAACCCGAGGCCGGCGCCTACGGGCAGCAAGGCCGCAGCGGGGCACACGCCCACGCCCACGCCCATTCCCATGCGCACGGCTGCGCGCACGACCACGGCTGAGGCGCAACCATGCCACCCTCCTCCCCAACCGTCCCCATGCACGACGACGACAGCTTGCTCGCGCTGCTTTGGATGGCCTCTCCGACTTTGCCGATTGGCGGCTTCTCTTATTCCGAAGGGCTGGAAGCCGCGGTCGATGCCGGTCTGGTGCACGACGAGACCAGCGCCGCCGACTGGCTGTGTGATCAACTCTGGCTGACGCAGGCCCGCTGCGACTTGGCGGTGCTCGGGCAAGCCTTGACGGCCTGGCGCGCCAGCGACTGGGAGCGCCTGCAAGCACTCGATCAATGGGTGCGCCTGACCCGCGAAAGCGCCGAGCTGCGGCTGCAAAGCGAGCAGATGGGGCGCTCCTTGATGGAATGGGTCAAGACCTTGCGCTTGCCCGAATGCCCCCCTGCAGGGCTGCCCCAATCGCTTGCATCCCCCACCTACCCGGTGGCTTTTGCCTACGGTTTGTGGCTGCGCCTGCCCTCCACCGCCCCAGTGCGTGCGGGTGTGCTGTGTGCGGCGTTTGCTTGGGCTGAAAACATGGTGCAAGCCGCCATCAAGGCCATACCCTTGGGCCAAGGCGCCGGCCAACGCGTGCTGGCCCAAGTGTGCCTATCGATTCCCCAGGCCGTCACCGAGGCGCTGCAAACCCATGACGCGCAACGCCAAGCCTTTAGCCCGATGTGGGCCATTCTGTCGGCCCGCCACGAAACCCAATACTCCCGTCTGTTCAGATCATGAATCCTGCCGCTTTGCACCACATACCGGGCCGCACCAAAACCCTGCCCCCGCTGCGCGTCGGAATCGGGGGGCCGGTCGGTTGCGGCAAAACCACCTTGCTCGAAATGCTGTGCAAGGCCATGCGCGGACAGCACGAGTTGGTCGCCATCACCAACGACATCTACACCAAGGAAGACCAGCGCCTGCTCACCCTGAGCGGCGCCTTGCCCGCCGAGCGCATCATGGGCGTAGAAACCGGCGGCTGCCCGCACACCGCGATTCGCGAAGACGCTTCGATCAACCTCGAAGCCATTGACCGCATGCTGGCGCAGTTTCCAAATGCAGACATCGTTTTCATTGAAAGCGGGGGCGACAACTTGGCCGCCACCTTCAGCCCCGAGCTGAGCGATCTCACCTTGTACGTGATCGACGTGGCGGCGGGCGAAAAAATTCCCCGCAAAGGCGGGCCGGGCATCACCAAAAGCGATCTGCTGATCATCAACAAAATCGATCTGGCCCCCCACGTGGGCGCCAGCCTCGAGGTGATGCAAACCGACACCGCGCGCATGCGCCCAGACGCCGTGCGCCGCCCGTGGCTGATGACCAACCTCAAAACCTTGCAAGGTGTGGCGGACGTGGTCGCTTTCATCGAACAACGCGGTCTGCTGCGGTAGATGCGCCGCCAGCGCCTAGGGCGCGCCGCCAATCTGTGCTATACCTGAGCCATTCGTGCGCCTGCCGCACCCGTTCAGGAGCAACACCCCATGCCCAACACCCGAAGCGCCAACGCCGTGCGGCTGGAGTTTACGGCCGACTGTTTGGTCAAATCCAACCTTTCGGGGGCGGCCTTTACGGGCGACTGGCTCTGGGTGGCGGGAGACGAAGCCTGCGGCGTGGAGCGCCTGCGCCGGCTGGAGCCGGTGGGGCGCGAAACGCTGCGCTTTGGCGAGCCGCACGATTTTCCGCTGGCCGATTTGCTGGACCTGCCCGGCGCGCCCGATGAAGAGGCCGACCTCGAAGGCATGGCCGTGGCCGAGGGCTTTTTGTGGGTGGTGGGCTCGCATGGCCTCAAGCGCAAAAACGCCAAACCCGAGCGCGGCCACGCCGACAACGCCAAGCGGCTGGCCAAGCTCTCGCTCGACGGCAACCGGCGCCTGCTGGCCTGCCTGCCGATCGAGCCCGATGCCGATGGGGTGCCCGGCTTGGTGCGGCTGGCCGCCGATGGTCGCCGCGCCTTGCGCTTGAAGGGCGATGCCCAAAACAACCTGCTCACCCGTGCGCTGGCCACCGACCCGCACTTTGGCCCCTACCTGGCCATACCCGGCAAGGACAACGGCTTTGACATCGAAGGGCTGGCGGTGTTTGGGCGCCGCCTGCTGCTGGGCCTGCGCGGGCCGGTGCTGCGTGGCTGGTCGTCGCTGCTCGAAATCGAGGTCGAGGCGCGCGGCGATGAGCTGCGCCTGCTGCCGCTCGATGCCAGCGGCACGCTGCTGCGCAAGCACTTCCTGCAGCTCGACGGCTTGGGCGTGCGCGACCTGCATTTTTATGGCGACGACCTCTACCTGCTGGCGGGCCCGACGATGGTGCTCAACGGCGAAATCCGCGTTTTCAAATGGCCTGCGGCCAAGGCGGTGCTGGTGGCCAACCAAGAGCCGGTGCGCTTCGAGTCTGCGTTGAGCGAGTCGGTGGCGCTGCCGCACGGCCAAGGCAGCAACCGCGCCGAAGCCCTGTGCGACCTGCCGCCCGCCCTGGCCGGGCGCAAGCCAAGCTGGCTGGTGCTCTACGACGCGCCGGGGGCCGATCGCCGGGAGGGCGAGCACACCGTTTTTGGCGATCTGCTGCGCCACGATTGAGCGCGCACGCCCACACCCTGCGCCCGGATTGGACCGCGCCATGACGGCCTGCCCCGCCATCGACCCGGCCGCGCCGCTGCAGTTCGTCATCAACGCGGCCTCGGGCAGCAGCGCCTCCGACAGCAAGCGCGCGCTCATCGAAGCCGCGCTGCAGGCCGCTGGGCGGCGCGGAGATCTGCACTTTTGCCAGCCGGCCGAACTGGCCCAGGTGGCGCAACAAGCCACGGCCACGGCGCTGGCCAGCCGCACGGCAGTGGTGGCGGTGGGCGGCGACGGCACCCTAAACACGGTGGCGCAGTATGCCCACGCGGCGGGCTGCGCCATGGGGGTGGTGCCGCAAGGCACCTTCAACTACTTTGCGCGCACGCACGGCATCCCCGCCGACCCGGCTGACGCGGTGCAGCAGTTGCTGGGCTGGGCCGCGCAGCCGGTGCAGGTGGCGGCCATCAACCAGCGCGTGTTTTTGGTCAACGCCAGCATGGGGCTGTACCCCGATCTGCTGGAAGACCGCGAGGCCTACAAGGCGCGCTTCGGGCGCAGCCGCTGGGTCGCGTTCTGGGCCGCCTGCGTCACGCTGCTGCGCGCGCAGCGCCAGTTGCGCCTGCACATCGAGCAGGGCACCACAGCGCGCGACCTGCGCACACTGGTGCTGTTCGTGGGCAACAACCGGCTGCAGTTGCAGCATCTGGGGGTGCATCCGCAGGAAGGCGCAACGGGGAGCGATGCGGAGAACCCGCCAGCAAAGCCCGCCCATGCCCACCTGCTCGCCACCAGCGCGGGCCACATCACGGCGGTGATGTTGCGCCCGATTGGCACGCTGGCCATGCTGCGTTTGATGCTGCGCGGCGCCCTGGGCTCACTGGGCGAGGCGCCGAGCGTGGAACACTTCGAATTCGAGCACCTGGTGGTGCGGCCCACGCTCACCCCCGGCCGCCGCGGCGTCAAGGTGGCCTACGACGGTGAAGTGGCCCGCATGCGCGCCCCGCTGGACTTTCGCGTGCTGGAGCGGCCGCTGTTCCTGCTGATGCCGCCGCCGCAGGAACCGGCTTCAAACCCCGCGTCTATGCCGGCCGCCAAGGCCGACGCCAGAGCCGGGGTGTCTGTGGCATGAGCCTCGTGCTGCAGGTTTCGGACACCCACTTTGGCACCGAGCAGCCGCCGGTGGTGGAGGCGCTGGTGCAGCTCGCGCAGCAGCAGCACCCCGACCTGCTGCTGCTCTCGGGCGACATCACGCAGCGCGCGCGGCCGGCCCAGTTTCGCGCCGCTCGCGCCTTCATGGAGCGTCTAGCAGCCTGTCGGACTTGGGGCGTCGAGAGCGAAAATCGGCCCCAGAGAGACCAGTTTGCGCCGGGTTCGCCGCCCCATAGCCCGGCTATGGGGCCAGAAGACGGTGCAAAATGGGCCGCTGCGGTCGATTTGCAGCCGACGCTTCCCAAGTCCGACAGGCTGCCAAGCGCGCCGTGGCTGGCCGTGCCCGGCAACCACGACATTGCGCTGTTCGACCTCTGGACGCGCCTGCGCCGCCCCTATGCCCAGCACCTAGCGGCCTTTGGGCCAGAACTCGAACCCATACACGACAGCCCCGAGCTGCTGGTGCTGTGCCTCAACACCACGCGGCCCTGGCGGCACAAGCACGGCGAGGTATCGGCCGCGCAGATCGAGCGCGTGGCGCAGCGGCTCGAAGCGGCCAGCGCGGCGCAGTTGCGGGTGGTGGTGGTGCACCAGCCGGTGGCCGTGATCCGCGCCAGCGATGTGGTGAACCGCCTGCGCGGGCACGAAGCGGCGCTGCCACGCTGGGCCGCTGCCGGTGCCGATCTGGTGCTGGGCGGGCACATCCACCTGCCTTATGTGCGGGCCGTTCCCGGCTTGGCACGGCCGCTGTGGGCGGTGCAGGCGGGCACCGCGGTGTCGGCGCGGCTGCGCGAGGGCCTGCCCAACTCGGTGAACCTGCTGCGCTGGGGCGCGCCACATGCCAGCCCCGGCTGCTGCCTGATCGAGCAGTGGGACTACGCGGCGGCGCAGCGCGCCTTTGTGCGGGCGCTGGTGACCGAAGTCTGGCCCGCGCGGGCTTGATTGGGGTCAGGCCGGGGCTATCAGCAGCGCCCGAAAGTCGTTCACGTTGGTGCGCGTGGGGCCGCTGTGCAGCGCGTCGCCCAAGGCCGCAAAATAGCCGTGCGCGTCGTGGCGGTCGAGCATGTGCCGGGCATCCAGCCCCAAGGCCTGCGCGCGCGCCAGCGTGTCGGGGCCGATCAGCGCCCCGGCGGCGGGGCCATTGCCATCGATGCCGTCGGTGTCGGCCATCAGGGCATAGACACCGGGCTGGCCGTTTAGCTCCAGCGCGCAGGCCAGCAGGCATTCGACGTTGCGCCCGCCTTGGCCGGGGCTGGGGGTGCGCAGCGTCACGCTGGTCTCGCCGCCCGAAAGCAGCAGGCAGGGCGCGGCAAAGGGCTGCTGGCGCTGCGCGATCTGGCGCGCCAGCGCCGCCAGCACCTGGCCCACTTCGCGCGCCTCGCCTTGCAGCGCATCGCTCAGGATGTGCGCCTCAAAACCGGCGGCGCGCGCGGCGCTGGCCGCAGCCTCCAGCGCCATTTGCGGGGTGGCGAGCCAGCGCAGCTCGCTGCGTGCCAGCCGCGCATCGCCCGGTTTAATCGTTTCGCCACGCCCGCTGTGCAGCAGCTCCAGCGCGGCCGGTGGCAGGGGCAGGCGGTAGCGCTGCGCAATCGCCAGCGCGTCGGCGCAGGTGCTGGGGTCGGGCACGGTGGGGCCGGATGCGATGTCGGCCGGGTCGTCGCCGGGCACGTCCGAGATCAGCAGCGTGAGCACGCGCGCCGGGTAACACGCCGCCGCCAGCCGCCCGCCCTGCAGCGCCGACAGATGCCGGCGCAGGCAGTTGATCTCGCTGATGCGGGCGCCGCTGGCCAACATGGCGCGCGCCAGCGCCTGCTGCTCGGCCAGCGTGAGGCCAGGCAGCGCCAGCGGCCACAGCGCCGAACCGCCGCCCGAGAGCAGGCACAGCACGGTATCGGCCGCGCTCAAACCCCGCACGCTGGCCAGCACGCGCTCGGCAGCATGCCAGCCCGCCAGATCGGGTACCGGGTGCGCCGCCGCCACGATCTCGATGCGCGAACACGGCGCTTCGTGGCCGTAGCGCGTCACCACCAAGCCACCCAAGGCCTGCGGGTCGCCATCCCAGTGCGCCTCGACCGCCTGGGCCATGGCCGCCGAGGCCTTGCCCGCCCCCACCACCCACAGGCGGCCGGAGCCGATCTCGGCCGCGCGCGGCAAATGCGGCGGCAGGCACAACGCCGGTTGCGCGGCGGCCACGGCGGCGGCAAAGAGCTGGCGCAGCAGGGGGGCGGGGGCATTCAAAGCGAATTCAGTCACCGACTGCGCCTTTTGTCGGCCTTTGGGCCACTCAGTTGCTTGATTTCATTAAGTCCAACCAGCGAACGCATCTGCGTGATGGCAACGGCGTTCAACTGTGCCAGCCGCTCTGGAGCGGCCAGCCCTTGATGAATCAGCACCGCATTGATGCTTTCGAGATTTGACAAGACCACCAGTTGTTCCAGCGTGGCCGCATCCCGCATGTTGCCGCTCTGGTCGGCATGGTCCTGTCGCCACTGGGCCGCCGTGATGCCGAACAGGGCGACATTGAGCAAGTCGGCTTCGCTGGCGTAGATGATGCCGGTCTGTTTCGGCGTGAGAAGCGGCGGGATCAGCCGCTCCTTGATGGCATCGGTGTGAATCTTGTAATTGACCTTCGCCAAAGTGCGCTGAAAACTCCACTCCAAGGAAGTGGTGCGGGATTCTTCATCCTTGAGGCGCTGGAATTCCTTGATGAGGTAGAGCTTGAACTCCGGGCTGAGCCAGGAGCCGAACTCGAAAGCGATGTCCTTGTGGGCATAGGTTCCGCCATACCGCCCCGCCTTGGCATGCAGGCCGATGGCGGCGGTGACCTCGATCCATTTTTTAACCGACAGGAAAAAGCTGTTGCGCCCAGCCTCGTTTTTAATTCCCTCGAATTCGATGGAATTAAACCCTGGGTTGTTGAGTTGCTCCCACACGCCCAAGAACAGCACGGTGTCCTTGTTCTTGAGCCATTGCTCAATCAGGGCGCTGCCGCCGTCGAAGTTCCTCACCATATCAGTCAGCGAGAGGTAGTCGTGCTCGTTCCGAGTGGCGATCGTGACCTCTGTGCCTTTGACCTTGATGATGCGATTCTTCATCCTGTATCCGTTCGAGGAGCCTCAAAAAACCAAGTTTCAATAATTAAATCAATGGCCTACCAAGCAACGCACGACACCCAAAAGGCGCCATCCACCACGCGCGACTCTATCATTAATCAACTGCTCTGCAACACCCCCGCCCCGTTTACACTTCCAGCACTTCCACTCTTTTCGTCGCACCATGCCACTGGACATCCTCACCGGCCCGCTGGGCATAGGCTTGGCCGCCGTGCTGGGCCTGCTGGTTGGCAGCTTTCTGAATGTGGTGATCCACCGGCTGCCGATCATGCTGGAGCGGCGCTGGGCCGCCGAATGCGCCGAGATGCACCCGGCCACCACCCCATCCACCCTGCCGGGCTCAGGGTTGGGCGCCCCGGCTGCGGCGGCGCAAGCCCCGGCGCTCAACCTGGTCACGCCGCGCTCGCGCTGCCCGGCCTGCGGTGCCGGCATTGCCTGGTACCACAACATCCCACTGCTCAGCTACGCCCTGTTGCGCGGCAAATGCAGCGCCTGCTCCGCCCCGATTGGGCTGCGCTACCCGCTGGTGGAGCTGCTCACCGGCTTGGGCTTTGCCTATGTGATGCACCTGCACGGCCCGGGCTGGCCGGTGCTGGCCTGGATGGGTTTTGTGGCCGCCGTGCTGGCGCTGGCCTTCATCGACTGGGACACCACGCTGCTGCCCGACGACATCACGCTGCCGCTGCTCTGGGCCGGCCTGCTGGCGGCGGCGCTGGGCTGGAGCGGCCTTGCGCTGGAGGTGTCGCTCTGGGGCGCGGTGGTGGGCTATGTGTCGCTGTGGTCGATCTACTGGGCCTTCAAGCTGCTGACCGGCAAAGAGGGCATGGGCTATGGCGATTTCAAGCTCTTTGCGGCGCTCGGGGCCTGGCTGGGCTGGCAGGCCCTGATCCCGATCCTGCTGCTGGCCTCGCTGTTGGGGGCCGTGGTCGGGCTGGCCATGAAGTACAGCAGCGGCCTGCGCGAGGGCGGCTACGTGCCCTTTGGGCCGTTTCTGGCCTTTGGCGCCCTGCTGGCGCTGGTGCTGGGGCCAGACACGCTGCTGGGCTGGGTCGGGCTCTAGGCCACGCCAACCCCTCACCTTGCAAACCATGCGCAGCCACCCCCACCCCCCCTGGCGCATCGGCCTGACCGGCGGCATCGGCAGCGGCAAGAGCACCGTCGCGGCCATGCTGCAAGCGCTGGGCGCGACTGTGCTCGACGCCGACGCGCTGGCGCGTGCCTGCACCGCCCCCGGCGGGGCCGCCATCGAACCCATCCGCGCCGCCTTTGGCCCGGCCTTCATCGGGCCCGATGGGGCGCTGGATCGGGAGCAAATGCGCGCGCTGGTGTTTGCCCAGCCCGAGGCGCGCCAGCGGCTGGAGGCGATCGTGCACCCGTTGGTGCGCGCCGCCATCGAGCAGGGCTGTGCAGACATTCGGCTGCAGGGCCGCAGCGACTGCGTGGTGCTCGACCTGCCCTTGCTGGCCGAATCCCCGCACTGGCGCGAGCAGGTCGATGCGGTGTGGGTGGTCGATTGCTCGCCCGAGACCCAAACCGCACGCGTGCTGCAACGCAACGGCTGGCCGCTGGCGCAGGTGCAGGCGGTGCTGGCGGCACAAGCCAGCCGGGCCGAGCGGCTGGCGCTGGCCGATGTGGTGCTAGCCAACGACACCCCCACCACCCTGGCGCAATTGCAGGCGCAAGTGCAGCGCGCTTACACCGAGCAACGGCGCCGATTCGGGCTATGATCGAAGCGTGATCCTCTACGAGTACCCGTTCAACGAACGCATCCGCACCTACTTGCGGTTGGAGCGTCTGGCCGACCGGCTGGGCCAGCTCAGCGCCCAAGAATCGGCGCTGTCGCATCACTTTGCCCTGCACACCCTGTTCGAGCTGCTCGAAGTCGGCGCCCGCTCCGACCTGAAAACCGAAATCCTCAAAGACTTGGAGCGCCTCAAGCAGCAGTACCTCGGCTACCGCGGCAATCCGGCCATTTCCGAGGCGGCGCTCGAAGCCTTCATCGCCCGGCTTGAGGCCCAATACGCCGCCCTGCAAGAGTGCGGCAAGATCGGCCAGTCACTGGCCGACAACGAATGGCTGGCGGCGGTGCGCAGCCGCATCGCCATTCCGGGGGGCACCTGCGAGTTCGACTTGCCCGCCTACCACGACTGGCAGCACCGCAGCCCCGATCAGCGCCAGCAAGAATTGCAGCTTTGGGCGCAGTCGCTGGCGCCGCTGCTCGACCCGGTGCAGGTGCTGCTGAGCGTGCTGCGCGAATCGGCGCACCCGCAAAAGGTGATGGCCTTGGGCGGCCAGTTCCAGCAAAACCTGGCCCAAGGCAAAACCTACCAGTTGCTGCGGCTGTGGATCGACCCGGCGCTGCAACTGGTGCCCGAGATCAGCGGCAACCGCATGTTTTTTGCGGTGCGCCTGCTGCAGTGGGGCAGCAGCGGCAAGCCGCAACTGGCAAGCACCTCAGAAGCCGAGCTGGAATTTACCCTCTGCGCCTAAGGGCGGCCTGGCCTGGCCGTGCGGGCTGGGCGCGTGCTGCTGCAAGCACTGCAACAGCGGCACCGAGCCTGGCAACAGCGGCGCCACCTGCACCGGCCAAGTCTGCCAGGCGTGCTGCTGGCCTTCGCGCATTTGCAGCGGGCCGTCCCAGTCGCGCACCAGGCCCACCTGCAGCCGCACCAAGGCGTGCGGGTAGTCCACCCGCAGCTCGCGCCACGGCTGCACGCCGCCGATGCGCAAGCCCAGTTCCTCGTGCAGTTCGCGCTGCAGCGCCTGCGCGACGCCCTCACCCGCTTCGATCTTGCCACCGGGGAACTCCCAGTAACCCGCATACACCTTGCCCGGCGGGCGGCTGGTGAGTAAAAACCGCCCTTGGGCGTCGAACACCACGCCCACCGCCACCTCGATCAGGCGCTGGCCGTGCCCCGGCGCGCGCGGCTGCTGGGCATCCACCACCAGCACCGGGGGCGCGCTCATGGATGGGGTTGGGTTGCGGTTGCGCCAGACCCCGCCACCGCGTTGCCCGGGTGGTTGCCGGCGTAGTCGCGCGCAAACTGGTAGGCCACCCGGCCGCTGCGCGAGCCGCGTTCAAGCGCCCACACCAGCGCCTGCGTGCGCGCGGCCTCGATCGCCGCCTCGGGCACGCCAAAATGGCCCAGCCACTGGCGCACCACGGCCAGGTATTCGTCTTGGCTGAAAGGGTAAAAGCTAATCCACAGCCCGAAACGCTCCGAGAGCGAGATTTTTTCTTCCACCGCTTCGCCGGGGTGCAGCTCGCCGTCTTCGTCGCGTTGGTGGCTGAGGTTGTCGCGCTGGTATTCGGGCAGCAGGTGGCGCCGGTTGCTGGTGGCGTAAATCAGCACATTGGGGCTGCTGGCGGCCACCGATCCGTCCAGCATCGACTTGAGCGCCTTGTAGCCGGGCTCGCCGTCCTCAAAGCTCAGGTCGTCGCAAAAAACGATGAAACGCTCCGGGCGCTCGGCCACCAGCGCCACGATGTCGGGCAAGTCGGTCAGGTCGGACTTGTCCACTTCGACCAGGCGCAGCCCCTGCGGCGCAAAGGCGTGCAGGCTGGCGCGGATGAGCGAGCTTTTGCCGGTGCCGCGCGCCCCGGTGAGCAGCACGTTGTTGGCCGGCAGCCCCTGCACGAAGTGCGCCGTGTTGCGCACCAGGCGCTCTTTTTGCGGCTCGATTTCTTGCAGGTCAGACAGCGCCATGGCCCCGATGTGGCGCACCGGCTCCAGCAGCCCGTGGCCGCCGCGTTTGCGGTAGCGCCAGGCCAGCGCCGCGCCCCAGTCGGGCGCGCTCAGGGGCTGCGGCAGCACCGCTTCGATGCGCGCCAGCAGGGATTCGGCGCGCTGCAACAGGCGTTCAAAGGCTTCGTTCATGCGGATGCGGTGGCAGCAGGTGGCACGGGCGGCGCGGGCGGCGCGCCTTCAGGAGCGGTAATCGGCGTTGATGCTCACGTACTCGTGACTGAGGTCGCAAGTCCAGACCGTTTCGGTCGCCACGCCCCGGCCCAGCCCGACGCGGATGGTGATCTCGCTCTGGGCCAGCACGCGCGCGCCCGCTTGCTCGGTGTAGCCGGGGTGGCGCCCGCCCTGCGTGACCACGTGTACGTCGTCCAGGTGCAGCTCGATCTGGTTTTGGTCCAGGTCGGCAATGCCGGCGTAGCCCACCGCCGCCAGGATGCGGCCCAAGTTTGGGTCGCTGGCATAGAAGGCGGTTTTGACCAGCGGCGAGTGCGCAATCGCATACGCCACTTGCAGGCATTCGGCGGCATCGCGCCCGCCCTCCACGCGCACCGTGATGAACTTGGTCGCGCCCTCGCCGTCGCGCACGATGGCGTGCGCCAGCGTCTGCGCCAGCTCGGTCAGGGCCGCCAGCAGGCGCTGGCCGTCGGGGCTGGCCAAGTCGGTGATCTCGGCGTGCGCCGCCTGCCCGGTGGCGATCAGAATGAAAGAGTCGTTGGTGGAGGTATCGCCGTCGATGGTGATGCGGTTGAACGACCGCTCGGCCAAGCGCAGCGCCAGCTCGGGCAGCAGCGCGGGCTGGATGCGCGCGTCGGTGGCCACAAAGCCGAGCATGGTGGCCATATTGGGGCGGATCATGCCCGCGCCCTTGGCAATGCCAGACAGGGTCACGGTCTGGCCGCCGATCTGCACCTGGCGGCTGGCGGCCTTGGCCACGGTGTCGGTGGTCATGATGCCTTCGGCGGCGCGCAACCAGTGCGCGGGCTGGGCGTCGGCCAGCGCGGCATCAAGCCCGTCGATCACGCGCTGCACCGGCAGCGGCTCCATGATCACGCCGGTGGAAAAAGGCAGTACCTGCTGCGCCTGCAGGCCCAGCCGCTGGGCCAGCGCGGCGCAGGTCTGGCGCGCGTGCGCCAAGCCGCTCTCGCCGGTGCCGGCGTTGGCGCAGCCGGTGTTGATGAGCAGCGCCCGGATAGCGGCCCCGGCCTCTAGGTGCTCGCGGCAGACCTGCACCGGCGCGGCGCAGTAGCGGTTGCGCGTAAACACCCCGGCCACGGCGCTGCCGGGGTCGAGCAGCAGCACGGTCAGGTCTTTGCGGTTGGGCTTGCGCACCCCGGCTTCGGTGACACCAATGCGCACCCCGGGCACCGGGTGCAGGCTGGCGGCGGATGGGGCGGTCCAGTTCACAGGCATGGCGGTGTCTTTCGGTTGCGCTCAGGCCAGCTTGCCGTGGCAGTGCTTGTATTTTTTGCCGCTGCCGCAGGGGCAGGGGTCGTTGCGGCCCACGCGCGGCAGCGCATCGGCCGGGGTGGCGCGGCCACCCAGCAGGCCGCTGTCGGCCACGGTCTCGGCTTCGCCGGTTTCATTCGGGGCGGTGTAGGTGACGTTGCTCAGGCGCTCGGCGGCGGCTTCGAGCTCCTGCGCGGCTGCACTCACCTGCTCCGGCGTCTGCACCTTCACGTTCATCAAAATGCGCGTGACCTCGCCGCGCACCTGGTCGAGCAGCAGCGAGAACAACTGGAACGCCTCGCGCTTGTATTCCTGCTTGGGCTGCTTTTGCGCGTAACCGCGCAGGTGGATGCCCTTGCGCAGGTAGTCGAGCGCGCTCAGGTGGTCGCGCCAGTGGCTGTCGAGGTTTTGCAGCAGCACCACGCGCTCGAAGGCGGCAAAGCTGCCCGGGCTGGCCAGTTGCACCTTGGCCGCGTAGTGGGCGTGCGCGGCCTGCAGCACTTTCTCGACCACGTCGGCGTCGTCCATCTCGCTGGCTTCGTGCACCTGCTGCACCAGCGGCAGGTGCAGGCCCCACTCTTCGGCCAGGGTTTTTTCCAGGCCCGGCAAGTCCCACTGCTCCTCCACGCTCTGCGCCGGCACGAACTGGCGCACCACGTGCGTGATCGCGCCGCTGCGCAGGTTGCCGATCTGCTCCGACACCTCTTGCGCATCGATGATCTCGTTGCGCTGCTGATACACCACGCGGCGCTGGTCGTTGGCCACGTCGTCGTATTCGAGCAACTGCTTGCGGATGTCAAAGTTGCGCGCCTCCACCTTGCGCTGCGCGTTCTCGATCGAGCGCGTGACCATGCGGTGCTCGATCGCCTCGCCCTCGGGCATGTTGAAGCGCTCCATGATGGCGCGCACCTTGTCGCCGGCGAAAATGCGCATCAGCGAATCGTCTAGGCTGAGGTAGAAGCGGCTCGAACCGGGGTCGCCCTGGCGCCCGGCGCGGCCGCGCAACTGGTTGTCGATGCGCCGGCTCTCGTGCCTTTCGGTGGCGATGATGCGCAAGCCCCCCAGCGCCTTGACGCGCTCGTGGTCGGCCTGCCACTGGGCGCGCACGGCGGCGATCTTGCTGGCCCGCGCGGCTTCGTCTAGGGCCGGGTCGGCCTCGATGGCGGCGCACATTTTTTCTAGGTTGCCACCCAGCACGATGTCGGTGCCGCGCCCAGCCATGTTGGTGGCGATGGTGATGGCACCGGGTCGGCCGGCCTGGGCAATGATGTCGGCCTCGCGCTCGTGCTGCTTGGCGTTGAGCACCTCAAAAGGCAGCTTGGCTTTTTTGAGCAGCTCGGCGATGATCTCGGAGTTCTCGATCGACGAGGTGCCCACCAGCACCGGCTGGCCGCGCTGCAGGCATTCCTGGATGTCGGCCAGCGCCGCCTGGTATTTCTCGGGCGTGGTTTTATAGACGCGGTCGAGCTCGTCGTGGCGCTGGCTCGGCCGGTTGGGCGGCACCACCACGGTTTCCAGGCCGTAGATTTCTTGGAACTCGAAGGCTTCGGTGTCGGCGGTGCCGGTCATGCCGGCCAGCTTGTCGTAGAGGCGAAAGTAGTTCTGGAACGTGATCGAGGCCAGGGTCTGGTTTTCGGGCTGGATGCGCACCCCCTCCTTGGCCTCCACCGCCTGGTGCAGGCCCTCGCTCCAGCGCCGCCCCACCATCAGGCGCCCAGTGAATTCATCGACAATGATGATCTCGCCGTTTTGCACCACGTACTGCTGGTCGCGGTGGTAGAGGTGGTGCGCCTTGAGCGCCGTCACCAGGTGGTGCAGCAGCGCGATGTTGGCCGGGTCGTAGAGCGAGGCGCCCTCGGTCAGCAGCCCGGCCTGGGCCAGCAGCGCCTCGGCCTTTTCGTGCCCGCTCTCGGTCAGGTTGACGGTGTGCGCCTTTTCATCGACCAAAAAATCGCCCGGCTTGATCACGCCCTCGCCGGTGCGCATGTCTTCCTCGCCCTCTTGCCGCTCCAGCAGCGGGGCCAGTTTGTTGATGACGATGTATTCGTCGGTGTGGTCTTCGGCCTGGCCGCTGATGATGAGCGGCGTGCGCGCCTCGTCGATCAGGATCGAGTCCACCTCATCGACGATGGCGTAGTGCAGGCCGCGCTGCACCCGGTCGCGCGCCTCGTAGACCATGTTGTCGCGCAGGTAGTCGAAGCCGTATTCGTTGTTGGTGCCGTAGGTGATGTCGGCGCCGTAGGCGGTCTGCTTTTGCTCGCGCGTGGTCTGCGAGCGGTTGATCCCGACCGAGAGCCCGAGCCAGTTGTAGATGCGCCCCATCCACTCGGCATCGCGCCCGGCCAGGTAGTCGTTCACGGTGACCACGTGCACGCCCTGGCCCGTGAGCGCGTTCAGATAAATGGGCAGGGTGGAGGTGAGGGTTTTGCCTTCGCCGGTGCGCATTTCGGCAATCTTGCCGCTGTGCAGCGCCATGCCGCCCATGAGCTGCACGTCGAAGTGGCGCATTTTGAGCACGCGCTTGCTGGCCTCGCGCACCGTGGCAAAGGCCTCGGGCAGCAGCGCATCGAGCGTCTCGCCCTGCGCCAGCCGCTGCTTGAACTCGGCCGTCTTGGCCTGCACCTGGGCGTCGGAGAGCTGCTCGTACTGGCTCTCGAGCGCGTTGATGCGGGCCACCGTCTTGCGGTAGGTCTTGAGCAGGCGCTCGTTGCGGTTGCCAAAGAGCTGGGTCAGGAACTTGAGGGGCATGGCTGAAGGCTCGGCTCACGCCCGCAGGCGCGAGTGGGGAAAAAAGGTGGGCCTGCCTGGAAACACGCCAGGCCGTGGCAGACGCATGTTTGCGCCAACTGGGCATTTTAGCCGCGCCGGGGCGGCCACGGCCGCGCACCAGCGCGGTGTGGTAGGCCCGCAGTTGCAGGGGCACCATGTGCAGGTGTTTTTTGCTACCATGGGCTCGTGCGCTGCCCGTGCACCCAAGGAGGTTCCTGTGAGCATCAACGACATCGACACCCTGCCGGTTGAGCAAAAGCTGCGCCTGATGGAGGCCTTGTGGGACTCCCTGCTGCAAACGCCGGCGGCCCTTGAGGGCGGCACCCAGTTTGCTTGGCACGCCCAAGCCCTGCAGCGTGCCGAAACCGCTTTGGCGGATGGCAGCGCGCGTTTCATCGATTGGGATGCAGCCAAGCTGGTTTTGGGTTCGCGCAGCCGGGCATGAAGATCCGCCTGCTGACGCTGGCGCTTGACGATTTGGATGCTGGGCGCCGCTTCTATTAACGCCAACGGCCCGGGTTGGGCGATTACTTTCTCGATTGCCGCCAACGCCCCAAGAGCATCGAGCGCCACTTGCAGCTCGATTGAGCCGGGGCGGCACCGCCCTCACTCCACCGTCACGCTCTTGGCTAGGTTGCGCGGCTTGTCCACATCGGTGCCGCGCACCAGCGCGGTGTGGTAGGCCAGCAGTTGCAGCGGCACCACGTGCAGAATGGGGCTCAAGGGTCCGTAGTGCTCGGGAAGGCGGATCACGTGCAGGCCTTCGGCGCTTTGGATGTGGCTGTCGGCGTCGGCCAGCACATACAGCACACCGCCGCGCGCGCGCACCTCCTGCATATTGCTCTTGAGCTTTTCCAGCAGCTCGTCGTTGGGGGCCACCACCACCACCGGCATGGCACTGGTCACGAGCGCCAGCGGGCCGTGCTTGAGCTCACCGGCCGGGTAGGCCTCGGCGTGGATGTAGCTGATCTCTTTGAGCTTGAGCGCGCCTTCGAGCGCAATCGGGTAGTGCAGGCCGCGCCCCAGAAACAGCGCGTGCTCGCGGGGCGCAAAGGCCTCGGCCCACTGGATGAGCTGGGGCTCCAGCGCCAGCACGGCTTGCAGCGCCAGCGGCAGGTGGCGCATGGCGTGCAGGTGCTCGGCCTGCTCGGCGGCACTCAGGCGGCCACGCGCTTGCGCCAGCGCCAGCGTGAGCAAAAACAGCCCCGCCAACTGGGTGCTAAAGGCCTTGGTGCTGGCCACCCCAATCTCCACCCCGGCGCGCGTCAGGTAAGCCAGCGCGCATTCGCGCACCAGCGCGCTGGTGCTCACATTGCACAGCGCCAGCGTGTGCACCATGCCCAAGCCTTGCGCGTGGCGCAGCGCGGCCAGGGTGTCGGCGGTTTCGCCGCTTTGGCTGATCGCCACCACCAGCGTGCGCGGGTCGGGCACGCTGCGCCGGTAGCGGTATTCGCTGGCCACCTCGACCTGGGTGGGCAAGCCGGCCAAGTCTTCCAGCCAGTACTTGGCCACGCAGCCGCTGTAGTAGCTGGTGCCGCAGGCCAAAATCAGCACCCGGTCGATCTGCCCAAACACCTCGGCGGCAATTGCCGCTCGCTCGCCCAGCCCGTCGAACAAATCCGGCCCCACGGCCTCGATGCCTTCAAGCGTGTCGGCCAGCGCGCGCGGCTGCTCGAAAATCTCTTTTTGCATATAGTGCCGGTACGGCCCCAGCTCGGCCGCCCCGCTGTGCGCCTGCACCGTGCGCACCGGGCGCTGCGCCGGGCTTTGCGGCTGGCCGCCGCGCTCCACAATCAGGTAGCCGCCCGGCTGCAGATCGACCACATCGCCTTCGGCCAGATAGACGAATTGGTCTGTCACGCCAGCCAACGCCATCACATCGCTGGCCAGGTACTGCGCACTCAGTCCGCTGGGCTCCCCGCCAGCGTCCACGCCGCTGCCCAGGCCCAGCACCAGCGGCGAGCCGGCGCGCGCGCCCACCAGCCGCTGCGGTTCGGCCGCGTGCAGCACCGCAATCGCGTAGGCGCCATGCAAGCGCGCCAGCGCGGCGCGCACCGCAGCCAGCAAGTCGCCCTGGTAGAGCGCATCGACCAGGTGCGCGATCACCTCGGTGTCGGTCTGGCTGGAAAACACATAGCCCTGCGCCTGCAGCTCGGCGCGCAGCGCCTCGTGGTTTTCGATGATGCCGTTGTGCACCAGCGCCACCCGCGCCGGGCCCAGCGCGGCCTCGTCACCGGGGGCGTGCTGGCCCGGGCCGTGGCTAAAGTGCGGGTGCGCGTTGTGCAGCGCCGGCGCCCCGTGCGTGGCCCAGCGCGTGTGCGCAATGCCGCTGTGGGCAGCCAACTCGTCGGCCTGCACTTGGGCCTGCAGCTCGGCCACCCGCGCCGTGCTGCGGCTGCGCTGCAAACCGCCTGCGCCCTGCAGCGCCAGCCCGCAGGAGTCGTAGCCCCGGTATTCGAGCCGCTGCAAACCCTGCACCAGCACAGGAACGATGTTGTGCGCCGCCAGCGCCGCCACGATGCCACACATATAAGATTGCTTTCTTGAGCATAGAATGGAAGTTGTCGATGCTAACGGCAAAACAAGGAGTTTCACGCATGCCCTGGCTGGCCCACATCCGCCTTTTGTTCCTTGCCGCCGCCCTTGGGCTGGCCGCGCTGGCCCCGGTGTGGGCGCAAGATTTGGTGAGCGCGCGCAACCCCACCATCAACATGCGCGCCGCTCCCAGCACCGACGCCGACGTGCTGTGGCGCCTCTCGCTAGGCTACCCGCTGCAAGTGCTGGAGCGCCGTGGCGACTGGTTGCGCGTGCAAGACTTTGAAGGCGACCAAGGCTGGGTGTCGCGCAGCGTGGTGGGCGACACCCCGCACCACATCGTGCGCAGCCCGCGCGCCAACCTGCGCGCCGGCCCCGGCACCCAGCACCGCGTGGTGCACACCGCCAACTATGGCGACATTCTGCGCACCACCCGCCGCCAGGGCGATTGGGTGCAGGTGCAGCGCCCCGACGGCCGCGGCACCGCCTGGGTGGCCAGCGAACTGGTCTGGGGCTGGTGAGCCCGATCTTGCATACGCCGCCCTGCCCTTCTATCAGCCCTTGCCCTTCTTGGGCCGCTGCCAGCCCGGCAGGCTGATCTGTTTGCCGCGCGCCACCGTGAGCGCGCCCGGCGGGGTGCTTTTGGTGAGGGTCGATCCGGCCCCTATGGTGCCGCCCGCGCCCAGGGTGATGGGCGCTACCAGCACGCAGTTGCTGCCCACGTGTACGTCGGCTTCGATCACGCTGCGGTGCTTGGCCGCGCCGTCGTAGTTGGCGGTGATGCTGCCCGCGCCGTAGTTCACGCGCTCGCCCACCGTGGCATCGCCCAGGTAAGCCAGGTGGTTGGCCTTGGCTCCGGCGGCCAAGCTAGAGTTTTTGACCTCGACAAAGTTGCCGATGTGTACCTCGGGCCCGAGCCGGGTGCCGGGGCGCAGGCGCGCAAAAGGCCCCACTTGCGCGCCAGGGCCGACCTGCACTGGGTCGCGCTGGCCGTCGATGTGGCTAAAGGGCAGAATCTGCGCCCCGGCCTCGATGCGCGCCTGCGCAATCACGCAGTTGGCCCCTATGCGCACCCCGTCGCCCAAGTGCACCTCGCCCTCGAATACGCAGTTCACATCAATCTCCACATCTTGCCCGCAGTGCAGGCGGCCGCGCACGTCCAGCCGCGCCGGGTCGGCCAGCCGCACGCCCTGGGCCATCAGGCGCTCGGCCTGGCGGCGCTGCAGGGCGCGCTCGAGCTCGGCCAGTTGCGCCGGGCTGTTTACGCCCGCCACCTGCAGCGCGTCGTCTATGCGGTGCGCCTGCACCGGGCAGCCCGCCGCGCGCGCGTGGCGCACCACATCGGTGAGGTAATACTCGCCCTGGGCATTGCGGTTGTCCAGTTGCGCCAGCCAGGGGCGCAGCAGCCGCGTCGGGGCGGCCATGATGCCGCTGTAGATTTCGTCTATGCCCAATTGCGCCGCGCTGGCGTCTTTGTGCTCAACAATGGCTTGCACGCTGCCATCCGGGGCGCGCTCGATGCGGCCGTAGCCGCTCGGGTCGGGCAGGCGCAGCGTCAGCAGCGCCAGTTGCTGGCCCGCGCACAGCGCCAGCAGCGCGCGCAGGGTGGCGGCCTCGGTCAGGGGCACATCGCCCGAGAGCACCAGCGTCACCCCGTCGTCGGGCAAGAGCGGCAGCGCCTGCTGCACCGCGTGGCCGGTGCCCAGTTGGGGCTGTTGGCGCACGCTGCGCAGCAACAGCGGCAGGGCGGCGCCCCAGTCGGCCAGCGCCGCTTCCACCTGCTCGGCCTCGTGACCGGTCACCACCACCGCCTTCCGCGCCTGCAATTGCGCCGCCTGCTGCAACACGTGCGCCAGCAGGGGCTGGCCCCCCAGGCGCTGCAACACCTTGGGCCAGCGGCTTTTCATCCGCGTGCCCTTGCCGGCAGCGAGCACCACCACGTCGAGCGCAAAATCCATCCTCAAACTCCGTTGTTGTTTGCAGCATAGGCGCTGCCTTGGGGCCAAATTATCCGTGTTCAGGCGTCGGCACCTGCAAGCCTCCGCCCCCCTTCAGCGACAATCGCCGCATGAATGCGACCTATGTGCTCACGCTCTCGTGCCCAGACAAACCCGGCATCGTGCATGCCGTTTCGGGTTTTTTGTTGCAGCACGGCGGCAACATTGAAGAAGCGGCGCAGTTCAACGACCACGCCACCGGCCTGTTTTTCATGCGCGTGCAGTTCGTCTGCGAGCGCCTGCCCGAGCCCGAATTGCGCCAGCAGGTGCAGGCGCTGGCGCAGGCGCACCAGATGCACTGGGGCTTGCACGCCTGGCACGAACCCATGCGCTGCGTGATCTTTGTCAGCCAGCAGGGCCACTGCCTGAATGATTTGCTGTTTCGCTGGAAATCGGGCCTGCTGCGGCTTGACATCCGCGCCATTGTCAGCAACCACCGCGATTTTTACCAGCTCGCCGCCAGCTACAACATCCCCTTCCAGCACCTGCCGCTGCGCCCCGGCCTCAAGGCCGAGGTGGAGGCGCGCCAGCTCGAACTGATCGAGCAAGAGCAGGCCGAGCTGGTGGTGCTGGCGCGCTATATGCAAATCCTGTCGGACGGCATGTGCGAGCAACTGGCCGGGCGCGCCATCAACATCCACCACAGCTTTTTGCCCAGCTTCAAGGGCGCCAAACCCTACCACCAGGCGCACCAACGCGGCGTCAAGCTGATCGGGGCCACGGCGCATTACGTAACCGCCGCGCTCGACGAAGGCCCCATCATCGAGCAAGACGTGGCCCGGGTGGACCACAGCCTGAGCATAGAAGACCTGGCCGCCAGCGGGCAAGACACCGAATGCGCGGTGCTGGCACGCGCCGTCAAATGGCACAGCGAACACCGGGTGCTGCTCAATGGCCACAAGACCGTGGTGTTTCGCTGATGGCCGTTCGCATCCCCCCCATCCAGTGCCTGCTCACCTTCGAGGCCTTGGCGCGGCTGCGCAGCGTCACGCAGGCGGCCGAAGAGCTGTGCGTCACCCCCAGCGCCGTCAGCCACCGTGTCAAGCAACTTGAGCTGGTGCTGGGCGTGAAACTGTTTGGCCGGGCCGATTTTTCGCTCACCACCGAGGGCAGCGAATACCTGGCCCATGTGCGCGAAGGGCTGCTGGCGCTGCAGCGCTTCCCCAGCCACCAGCCCAGCCCCGGGCGGCGCAAGCTGCGGCTGGCGGTCACGCCCACCTTTGCGCGCTCGCTCGTCATGCCGCGCCTGCAGCAGTTTGCCATGGCCTACCCCGAGATCGACCTCACGCTGCAAGTCAGCATTCCGCTGCTCGACGTGGTGGCCGAAGACGCCGACCTCACCATCCGCTTTGGCACCGGGCGCTACGCCGATGTCGAGCATATCTGCTTGGTCAAAGACGCCGTGCTGCCGCTGGCCTCACCCGCCTTTTTGCGCGAACACGGCCCCTTCGAAGCCGCGTCAGACCTAGAGGGCGTGCCCCTGCTGCGCAGCCCGCTGGAGCCCTGGCGCACCTGGTTTGCGGCCCAGCACCTGGACTGGCCCGAACCCAGCGAAGGCTCGCAGTTCAACGACATCGGCCTCATGTGCGATGGCGCCGCCGCCGGGATGGGCGTGGCGCTGGTGCGGCTGCGCCTAGGCGCGCCGTGGCTCGAGAACGGCTCGCTGGTGCGCCTGGGCGAAACCGAACCCTACCGCACCCCCGTGCCCAGCCCGCACGCGCACTACCTGTGCTGGCGCACCGGCACCATGGAGCGCTGGGAGTGCGCGGCCTTTGCTGAATGGCTTAAGAAGGCGCTGGGGTGAGGGGCACCGGCAATCGCATTTCTTGTACAGTGCGGCCATGACCGAAGCACCCGCCCCGACACCCACCGCCACGAGCGATTCTGATGCCTGCTTGCGCGCGGTGCTCGAAGGGTTTCCTGGCCTGTTGCTGGCCATTTTCGCCGGGGCGCAGGCGGCTGAGCTCGATGGCGATGTCGCGTATCTGCTGGCCAAACTTGGGCAGCACCGAGCCCGATGAGCCCAGCACGTTACCAAGTCAAGGCATTTTCTGCGCCACGTGTTTCACTCTCAATATCTCGACGGTGCCGGCATCGGCCAGCACGCGATAGAAAACGATGTAGTTTGGATGCACGACCAGCTCGCGCACGAAAGCCGGTAAGCCGGGCCGACCGGTGCGGCCCAGTTTCGGATGTTGGGCCAGCGGCAATGTCTTGTCGCGCAACTGCTGGCCGAACGCCTCGGCCCTAGTCGGGTTATCTTGGGCGATGTAGTCCATGATGCCGTCTAGGTCGGCCTCGGCCATCGGTCGCCAAACGATGTGATAAGGGGCCTTGGCCTTTGCCATCGGTCAGTTGGCCGGCTCGTGCGGTTGCGGCTGCTGCTTCATACGCGTTTGCCCACTGCCGCCTAGTGGCGCGCAATCCGGGCCTCTAGGCGCGACATGACCTCATCGTGTGCAACGCTAGGCCGAGGGTCGTCGATCGATTCCTGAATCTCTTTGGCCAGCCACTTCGCGTAGGCACTGGCTTCTTGCGCTTCGCGCAAAACTTGCTCCCGGGCATCGTCACGGGGGTTGAGCGCTTGCTGTTCAAGGGTCATGCTGCCCATGGCACACTCCTTATGTGTTTGGAATCAGATTTTACACCGCATAAAAATTTGAAAACGTGCTACCCCCGCAGCCGCGCCTCGGCCGCATCCTCGATAACGTGGCTGCACATTTGACGGCTCTGTGCCCGAGCATTGGAGCAATATTCATAGCCGCTACTGAAGCAGAATTTGAGGCTCCAGCAGCCACTGGGCAGCGGGGTGCAGTTCAATCCCTGCTGGCAGGGGCACCACCGGTGGCACCCACAGGGCCACCAGCAGGCAACGGGCCTTGGGCCAGCACGGGCGGGCGTCGAGCAGGGCGCGCACCTCGCGCTCCCGTGTCTCGGGGTCGGCCAAGTCCATGCAGACCTGCACCAGCCATTGCTGCCCGTCGGGCAAGGTGGCAAGGAAGTCGAGCTCGAATCCGGCCGGGGTGTGAACGTAGCCCACGGTGGCTCCTCGGCGCAGGAGCTCGTGCAAAACCACCGTTTCGAGTGCATGGCCGGTATTGCTTTTGCCAGACTTGTCAAATAATGCCGCCAATGCGGTATCGACTGGATAAACTTTGCGCGGGTTCACCTGGCGTCGGCGCACAGAATCACTGGCCAGTTCCACGCTGCTTAGCAAAAATGTGTCTTCCAGATGCGCCAGCATCTGGTGCAAGGTGTCTTTGGCGACCGCCACACCACGCGATTTCAAGTCGGCGTGAAACTTGTTGATGCTGAACGATCCGGCCGCATTGCCCAAGAGCTGCTGCACCAGCCAGCGCAGCACCTGGGGTTGGCTGAGGTTGTGCCGCTCGACCACGTCGCGCAGCAGCACCACGTCCACATAGTTGCGCAGCAGTTCGAACCGACTGCGCAGGTCCAGCCCCTGTGCTTCGGGGAAGCCGCCGTTTTGCAGGTAATTGGCCAAAGCATGGTCCAACTGCGAGCGCTCGGCCTTGGTCAGGCGGCTGGCGGGCTTGGCGGGCTCCCGCCCGGCATGGCGCAAGGCCTCCCTGAACGAAAATGGCGTGACGATGGCCTCGAGGGCGCGCCCGCGCATGCTGGTGGCCACTTCGCGCGACAGCAGTTTGGCCGAGGAACCCGACACGAAAAGTTCGATGTTCTCGCTATCAAGCAGTCGGCGCACGAACAGTTCCCAGCCGTCCACGCGCTGGATTTCATCCAGAAAAAATGTGCAGCGCCGGGCATCGCGCCAGTTGGGGTGGAGCCGGTAGTACTCATCGAGCAGCAGGTCGAGGTCGCTGAGCTGCAGCTCGGCCAGCCGTTCGTCTTCGAAGTTGAAGTACAGCAGGCCCTCGCGCGGCACCCCCTGCGCCAGGCGCTGAGCCAGCAACTGCCACAAAAAACTGGTTTTCCCCGCGCGGCGCATTCCTATCACGGCCAGCGCCTTGCCTTTTACGGCGGGCAGCCACACATCGCGCGCAGTCAGCACCGGCACGGGTGCCGCTTGGGCATCCAGAATTTTCTGCCGCACGATGCTGCGAAAGTGTGTTTCCATGAAGGACTATTCTACAGCTTATTATCCTTTTAAAAAAGATAAATAAAGCGCACTGTCGGCTGGCCGGGCAGTGGTAAGCCGTGCACACTTTACGACATAATGCTGTCGCGCCTTGTCACTCCTGCACGACATTGCGTGACAGATTAACCGCTAGGAGCCCCATCCGATGCCACGCGCCACGCTGAACGAAGAACTTAAACTGATCGAATCCATCATCTCGGCGCATCCGAGCGGCATTGGCATCGCCGCCATCGAGGCCGAGATCGGACGGCGTCGGGGTGACAAGCCCAACCGCCGCACATTGCAGCGGCGCCTACAGAAGCTGATCGATGCGCAGCGCGTGAGCACCGAGGGCGAGAGCATCGCCTTGGTCTACAAACGGATGTCCGGCAGCGTCGTGTCGGCCAGCGCTTCGATGACACTCACCACCACGGCAACGGCCGAGTCTGAGTTGTATGTCCCAGTGTCACCCGCAGGAGCGGCCATTCGCGATCAGGTTCGACGCCCGCTGATGCATCGAAGGCCGGTCGGCTACCAACGCGAGTTGCTGCAAAACTATCAGCCCGGCGCGACCTTCTACCTGCCCGAGTCGCTGCGACGTCAGCTGCACGAAATGGGGCGCACCTCTGCCAATGAGCGGCCAGCAGGCACCTACGCTCGGGACATCCTGGGCCGACTGCTGGTTGACCTGTCGTGGGCTTCGTCAAAGCTGGAGGGCAACACCTACAGCCGGCTTGACACCCTGAATCTGATCGAGTTGGGCCAAGTCGCCAAGGGCAAGGATGCCATCGAAACGCAGATGATCCTGAACCACAAGGCTGCTATCGAAATGCTGATCGAAAATGCAGATGAGGTGGGCTTTGATACTTTCACCTTCAAAAACCTGCATGCGGTGCTGTCACAGGACTTGATACATGACCCGCAGGCCAGTGGCCGTTTGCGCCGGCGCCCGGTGGATATCTCGGGCACCGTGTTTCATCCGCTGGCACTACCGCAGGTGATTGAGGACTGTTTTATGCAGCTGCTGGACAAGGCCGCTGCCATTCCCGATCCGTTCGAGCAAGCCTTCTTCCTGATGGTGCAATTGCCCTACCTGCAGCCGTTTGAAGATGTGAACAAGCGCGTCTCGCGCATCGGTGCCAACATTCCGCTCTTCAAGCACAACCTTTGCCCGCTGTCCTTCATCGATGTGCCGGAGCACGCCTATATCGAGGGGACGCTGGGGGTGTATGAACTCAAGCAGATCGAGTTGTTGCGCGATGTATTCGTCTGGGCCTATGAACGCTCCTGCCAGCGCTATCTGGCCATCGCGCAAACCATGGTCGAACCCGACCCGTTGAAGATCAAGTACCGCGAGGCGCTGATTCAGGCGGTGCAGACGGTCGTCAAGGGGCTACGGCAACCCAGCCCTGCGGTGATTGCCGAAGTGGCACAGGATCACGCCGCAGAAGCCGACCAGGCAGCCTTCAGGGAGTTGCTTGCGGCAGCACTCCAACAGTTGCACGAAGGCAGCATCGCGCGGTACCGACTGCGGCGCTCGGAGTACAACGCGTGGCAGCACGCGCAAGACCAAGCCTGATTCCGCCCCCTAGGATCCAGGATGGGCGGATTTCAGCCCGAACGGTACCGCTGCTCCTGAGTCCGCCGTTCGCCCTGAGCCTGTCGAAGGGTTTGCCGTGGCTTCGACAAGCTCAGCCCGAACGGTGGTGCGGATTCTCGCCACCGCAAAACCGGGGTCTAACACCGTTTTCGCCATTTGGTGGTTATAATAACCACCGTGAACAGCAGACAAGTCATCAAGATGCTCGAAGCCGACGGCTGGGAATTGCGCCATGTGAAGGGAAGCCACCA
>NZ_BAWN01000012.1 GCF_000696225.1 Serpentinimonas barnesii
GCCCGCCGTACCGGCTTGGGCGCAACGCGGCGAGACGGTGCGCATCGCCCTGATCGACCCACAGTCAGGCCTGATGGGGCCGGTGGGCATCAACCAGTTGCGCAGCGCGCAGTTTTTTGCCGAGAAGTTCAGCGGTGCCGGCAACCCGGCTGGGGTGCGTTTCGAAGTCACGGGCTTTGACAACAAGCTCAGCCCGGCCGAAACCCTCACCGCCATGCAGGCCGCGATCGACCGCGGCATCCGTTTCATCTCGCAAGGCAACAGCTCGGGCATTGCCGGGGCCATCATCGACGCCGTGAACCGCCACAACAGCCGCAACCCAGGTCGCGAGGTGGTGTTTTTGAACCACTCGGCGGTGGACCCCGACCTCACCAACTCGCGTTGCAGCTTCTGGCACTTCCGCTTCGATGCCGACACCTCCATGAAAATGGAGGCCCTGACCACCTACATCCGGGGCGAGCCCACCATCCGGCGCGTGTTCCTGATTAACCAGAACTACGCCCACGGGCACCAGGTGGCGCGCTTTGCGCGCGAAATGCTGACACGCAAGCGGCCCGACATCCAGATCGTGGGAGAAGACCTGCACCCACTGGCCCAGGTGCGCGACTTTGCCCCCTACGTGGCCAAGATCATGGCCTCTGGGGCCGATTCGGTGATCACCGGCAACTGGGGCTCCGACCTCACACTGCTCATCCGCGCTGCCAACGACGCCGGCTACCGCGGCCGCTTTTTCACCTACTACGCCGGCGTCACCGGAACCCCAACGGCGCTGGGCACCGCGTCCGAAGGCCGTGTGTACCAGATCGCCTACAACCACTACAACATGGGTGGGCAGATGCAGGTCTGGATGAACGAGTTTCGCCAGCGCTTTAACGACGATTTCTACACCGGCTCGCTCATCCACATCTACAACGCACTGGGGCAGGCCATGGCCAACGCCCGCTCCACCGACCCGGTGCGGGTGGCGCATGCGCTCTCGGGGCTGCGCTTCAACAGCTTCAGCGGCCCGGTCGAAATGCGCCGCGCCGACCACCAGTTGCAGCAGCCGCTGTACCTCACGCGTTGGCAGCGCGTCGATGCGCGCCACCCCTACAGCCCGGAAAACACGGGCATGACGCTGGCGCTGGTGCGCACGTTCGAGGCCTTCGTGGCCAGCACGCCGACGAGCTGCAATATGCAGCGCCCGGCCGCGCCGACCTGACAGCCTCATCGTGCCTGCCCGCACACCCCCTTGCGCCCCATCGGTCGCAGGGTGTGCCGGGGGCCTTAAAGCCAACGCCATCCAGTGAGCGCAAAGCGGTGCTGCAAGCCGCCGGCCATGCGCCGCCGCCCGCTATCTGCCCCTGACACCTAAAAAGAGACGCCGATGGAGTTTTTCATCATCTCCCTGCTCAACGGCATCAGCTTTGGGCTGCTGCTGTTCATGCTCAGTTCGGGCCTGACGCTGATCTTTAGCATGATGGGCGTGCTCAACTTTGCCCACGCCAGCTTTTATATGGTCGGAGCCTACCTGGGTTTTGCGGTCTCGCAGGTGGTCGGGTTTTGGTTTGCGCTGCTGCTGGTGCCGCTGCTGGTGGGGCTAATGGGCGCCGGGTTCGAAAAATTCAGCCTGCGCAAGGTGCACAAATACGGGCACGTGCCAGAGCTGATGGTGACCTTTGGCCTGTCTTACATCATTTTGGAGCTGGTGCAACTGATCTGGGGCCGCATCGCGCTCGATTTCCGGCCGCCCGAGCTGTTGCAGGGCTCGGCTTTCACGTTGCTCTCGCAGCCCGACGGCAGCTTGGGCTTCGTCTGGGGCCGCGCCGCGCTCGATCTGTGCACGCCGCTGGGCACGGCAATCTGCTCGCAGTTTCCGGCCACGCGGGCCTTCATCATGGGCATGGCGTTGCTGATGCTGCTCTCGCTCTGGCTGCTGATCACGCGCACCCGGGTTGGGCTGGTGATCCAGGCGGCTTTGAAGCACCCGGAAATGGTGGAGGCGCTGGGCCACAACGTGCCGCGCGTGTTCATGCTGGTGTTTGGCGCCGGCACCGGGCTGGCCGGGCTGGCGGGTGTGATGGGCGGCAGCACCTTTGTCACCGAACCGGCGATGGCGCTCACGCTGGGGGCGATCGTGTTCGTGGTGGTGGTGGTGGGCGGCTTGGGCTCGCTGGCGGGGGCGTTTCTGGCTTCGCTGCTGATCGGCGTCATGCAGACCTTTGCGGTGGCGATCGACCAGTCGATTGGCAGCCTGCTGATGGGGCTGGGGGTGGCGCTGTCGGCCGAGGCGCAGGCGCACGAGCTGATGCGCTTCACGGTCTCCAAGGCGGCGCCGCTGCTGCCCTTTTTGCTGCTGGTGCTGGTGCTGATTTTCCGGCCGCACGGTTTGCTTGGCAACCGCGACCATTAAAAGGCAGCACCCCATGACCGCTACAAAATACTACCAATTCAGGCCCATCAACGTCGGGCGCTGGTTTATCTGGTCGCTCTTTGCCTTGCTGCTGCTGCTGGCGCCGCAGGTGTTCGATAGCAGCTTTGCCATCAGCATGATGGCGCAGATGGGCATCGCCATCGTCGCCTGCCTGTCGTTCAACATGCTGCTGGGGCAGGGCGGCATGCTCAGCTTCGGCCACGCCGTCTATGCGGGCTTGGGCTCCTACGTGGCCATACACGCGCTGCTGCTGCTGGGCGAGGCCGGTTTGCCGGTGCCAGCGGTGGCGCTCATCCCCCTGATCGGCGGCTTGGCGGGGCTGTTCTTTGCGGCCTTGTTTGGCTACGTGACGACCAAAAAAGCCGGCACCGCCTTTGCCATGATCACGCTCGGGGTGGGCGAACTGATCTTCATCGCCTCCATGGTGTTTTTCGTCTTTTTTGGCGGCGAGGCCGGGGTTTCCGCCAACCGCGTCATCGGCGAGCCGTTTCTGGGCATCAGCTTCGGGCCGGGCATCGAGGTCTATTACCTGATCGCGTTTTACACCTTTTTGTGCGTGGCGCTGATGTTTGCCTACACCCGCACGCCGCTGGGGCGCATCATCAACGCGGTGCGCGACAACCCGGAGCGGGTCGAGTTCATTGGCTACGACCCGCAAACGGTGCGCTACCTGGTGTTCATGCTGGCCGGTTTTTTTGCCGGCATCGCGGGCGGCATGGCGGCGGTGCTGTTCGAGATCGTCACCTCCGAGGTGGTGGGCCCGATCCGCTCCGGCTCCTACCTGCTGTTTGCCTTTCTGGGCGGCGTCACCTTCTTCTTTGGCCCCATCATCGGCGGCATTCTGATGGTTCTGGCCTTTGTGATGTTCTCCGAAATCACCAAGGCTTGGATGCTCTACCTTGGCCTGATCTTTGTGTTCATGGTGATGTACGCGCCGGGCGGCATCGCCGGGCTGATCATGATGAACCTGCGGCTGGCGCTGTTTGGGCGGCTGCGCGAGCTCTGGGCCAGCTACCTTGGGCTGGGGGTGACGGCGCTGGCGCTGCTGGCCAGCCTGGGGGCGCTGATCGAAATGATTTATCACCTGCAACTGGGCACTGCCATGGGCGACGAGGTGCCGTTTTTGGGCATGTCGCTCAACACGCTCGACCTTGATGTCTGGTTTGGGGCCGTTTTCGTGGCGCTGACCAGTTTTGGCTTGTTCGAGTTGTGCCGGCGCAGCTTCAGCCGCCAGTGGGCCGAGATCCAGACCGACATCGAAAAAGAAATCAAACGCCGGGAGACCACATGAGCAGCGCCGTCCCCTACGCCATCGAGCTCAAAGGCGTGTGCAAGCGCTTTGGCAAGGCAGAAATCATACGCGGCGTCGATCTGGCCGTGGCAGCCGGGGAGCGGGTGGCCATCATCGGCCCCAATGGTGCTGGCAAATCGACCCTGTTCAACCTGATGAGCGGGCGTTTTGGCCCCAGCAGCGGCGAAATCTGGCTCAATGGCCAGCGCATCGACGGCAAGCCGGCCTACGCCATCAACCGCATGGGCCTGAGCCGCAGCTTCCAGATCACCAACCTGTTCCCCAAACTGAGCGTGTTCGAAAACCTGCGCTGCGCGGTGCTCTGGAGCATGGGCTACCGCTACTCCTTCCTCAAGTTTTTGGCCGACCTCGAAGACGTGATCGAGCGCGTCGATGAGCTGCTGCACCAGATGCGGCTGGAGAAAAAACGCGATACGCTGGCCATGAACCTGACCTACGCCGAGCAGCGCGCGCTCGAGATCGGCGTCACCATCGCCGGCGGGGCCGGGGTGCTGCTGCTCGACGAGCCCACGGCCGGCATGAGCAAGAGCGAGACCAAGCGCTTCATCGACCTAATCCGCGAAGTCACGGTGGGCAAGACCCTGCTCACGGTGGAGCACGACATGGGCGTGGTGTTCGGCTTGGCCGACAAGATCGCGGTGCTGGTGTATGGCGAGCTGATCGCCTTCGACACCCCGGAGGCGGTGCGCGCCAACGCCCGGGTGCAAGAGGCCTACCTGGGCTCGGTGCTGGCCGAAGCGCATTGAGTGCAGCAGAAAGCAAACATGCTTGAAATCGACAATTTGCACGCCTTTTATGGCAAAAGCCACATCCTGCACGGGGTGGCGTTCAAGGTGGCGGCGGGCGAGATCGTTGCCCTGCTGGGGCGCAACGGCTCCGGGCGCTCGACCACGGCCAAGGCCATCATGGGGCTGGTGGACACCGAGGGCAGCATCGTCTGGAAGGGCCAGCGCATCACTGGGCGCAAACCCTTCGAGGTGGCGCACCTGGGGATAGGCTACGTGCCCGAGAGCCGCGACATTTTCCCCAAGCTCACGGTGCAGCAAAACCTGCTGCTGGGCCAAAAGGGCGGTCAAAAAAACTCACGCTGGGGCTTTGACGACATGTATTCCATGTTCCCGCGCCTCAAAGAGCGCGAGCACACCGAGGCCGGGGTGCTCTCGGGTGGTGAGCAGCAAATGCTCACCCTGTGCCGCACCCTGATGGGCGACCCAGATCTGATCATCATCGACGAGCCGACCGAGGGCCTGGCGCCCAAGATCGTCGAGCAGGTGGCGGCCTTTTTGCAGGCCCTCAAGGCCAGGGGCATCTCGGTGCTGTTGATCGAGCAAAAGCTCACCATTGCGCTGCAAATATCGGACCGTGCGCTGGTGATGGGGCACGGCAGCATTGTGTTTGACGACACCCCGGCCGCGCTGCAAGAAAACCGCTACATCCGGCGCGAGTGGCTGGAAGTTTGAGCCGCTAGACAAACAGGCGACAGCCCGCGCTGGGTGGCGCCCAACGGGCTTTGTAAAATCCCGCCAGAGCGAACGGTCGTGCTATTTTGCCGCCCTTAGCCGCCCGCCACTGCCCTTGGCTGCCCCGCAACCCACATCAGGAGACCGCATGACCGCCCACTACCAAACCCACGGCGAGGTGGCCGTGATCACGCTCGACAACCCGCCCATGAACGGCATGGGCCTGAGCACCCGCCGCGCTGCGGTGCAAGCGCTGCAACGGGCGCAGGACGACCCGGCGGTGCGCGCCATCGTCATCGCCGGGGCGGGCAAGCTGTTTTCCAGCGGGGCCGACATCAAGGAGTTCGGCACCCCCAAGGCCTACCAAGAGCCCAATCTGCTCGGCCTGATCCGCGCTTGCGAGGCTTCGCCGAAGCCGGTGCTGGCGGCCATGCACGGCATTTGCATGGGTGGCGGGCTGGAGCTGGCGCTGGGCTGCCACTACCGCATCGCCGCTCCCGGCACCCGCATGGCGCTGCCCGAAGTCAAGCTCGGCCTCATACCCGGTGCCGGTGGTACCCAGCGCCTGCCACGCGCCTTGGGCGTGGAGCCGGCGCTGAACATGATCGTCAGCGGCGAGCCGGTGCCCAGCGAAATGCTGGCCCAAATACCGGGCCAGAAGCTGTTCGACCGCATCGCCGCTTCCGAGGCCACGCTGCTCGACGAAGCGCTGGCGCTGGCGCGCGAGCTGGCGCACAAGCACGCCGACGGCACCGCGCTGCCACGGGTGCGCGATCTGCCGTGCAAGCACCCCCAGGGCGACGCCTATTTCCAGTTTGCCCGCAACATGGCCAAGGGCATGGCACCGCGCTACCCGGCCCCCATCAAGTGCATTGACGCGGTGCAACTGGCGACACAGAAAAAATTTGAAGACGGGCTGGCGCAAGAGCGCCAAATTTTCATCGACCTGATGAGCACGCCCGAGAGCATGGCCCTGCGCCACGTGTTCCAGGCCGAGCGCGCCGCCAGCAAGATTGCCGACGTGCCGCCCGACACCCCGACGCGCCCCATCCGCTCGGTGGCCATCATTGGCGCGGGCACCATGGGCGGCGGCATCGCCATGAACTTCCTCAACGCCGGCATTCCCGTGGTGCTGCTGGAGCAGCAGCAGGCCGCGCTCGATCGCGGGCTGGCCACCATCCGCAAAAACTACCAGGCCCAGGTCACCAAGGGCAAGCTTAAGCAGGACAAACTCGAGCAGCGCATGGGCTTGCTGCGCAGCACCCTGAGCTACGCCGATCTGGCCGAGGCCGATCTGGTGATCGAGGCCGTGTTCGAAGACATGGGCGTCAAGGAGCAGGTGTTCAAACAGCTCGACGCGGTGATGAAGCCCGGTGCCATACTGGCCTCCAACACCTCGACGCTGGACCTCAACCGCATCGCGGGCTTTACCCAGCGGCCGCAGGACGTGGTCGGGCTGCACTTTTTTAGCCCCGCCAACGTGATGAAGTTGCTCGAAGTGGTGCGCGGTGCACAAACCGCCCCCGAGGTGCTGGCCACCGTCATGGCGCTGGGCAAGACGATCAAGAAAACCTGCGTCGTTTCGGGCGTGTGCGACGGCTTCATCGGCAACCGCATGCTGGAGCAGTACGTGCGCCAGGCCGGTTTCCTGCTCGATGAGGGCTGCACGCCGCAGCAAGTGGACCGGGCGCTGGAGCAGTTTGGTTTTGCCATGGGGCCGTTTCGGGTCGGCGATCTGGCCGGCAACGACATCGGCTGGGCCATCCGCAAGCGCCGCTACGTGGAAAAACCCGAGGTGCGCTACAGCAAAACCGCCGACCTGCTGTGCGAGCAGGGGCGTTTTGGCCAAAAGACCGGTGCCGGCTGGTACGACTACGCCCCCGGCAAGCGCGACCCCATCCCCAGCCCGCTGGTGCAGCAACTGATCGAGCAAAACCGCCAGCAGCTCGGCTTGCAGCCGCGTGCCATCAGCGACGAAGAAATCGTGCAGCGCATGGTGTTTGCCTTGGTCAACGAAGGCGCGCACCTGCTGCAAGAGGGCATCGCCGCCAAGGCCGGCGACATCGACATGGTGTACCTCACCGGCTACGGCTTTCCAGTCTGGCGCGGCGGCCCGATGCACTACGCCGACCAGTTTGGCCTATTCAACGTGGCGCAGGCCATGCGCGGCTTTGCCCGCAACCCGCACGACGACGCCAGCTTTTGGCAACCCGCCCCCTTGATCGAGCGCTTGCTCGCCGAAGGCCGCACGTTTACCGGCTAAGCGCCTTCACCGAACCCGGAGCATCACACCCATGAGCCAAGCCCTCATCGTATCCACTGCACGCACCCCGCTGGCCAAAAGCTGGAAAGGGTCTTTCAACCTCACGCACGGGGCCACACTCGGCGGCCACGCGGTGCGCCACGCCATAGCGCGCGCCGGCATCGACCCGGCCACGGTCGAAGACGTGATCATGGGCTGTGCCAACCCCGAAGGGGCCACCGGCATGAACATCGCGCGCCAGATTGCGCTCGCTGGTGGCTGCCCGGTGACAACCTGCGGCCTGACCGTGAACCGCTTTTGCTCCTCGGGCCTGCAAACCATTGCGCTGGCGGCGCAGCGCATCATTGCGGGCGAAGGCGAGGTCTATGTGGCGGGCGGGGTCGAGAGCATCTCGTGCGTGCAGCAAGAGATGAACCAGCACATGCTGATCGACCCCGCGCTCAAAAAAGCCAAACCCGCCATCTACTGGACCATGCTGCAAACCGCCGAGCAAGTGGCGCAGCGCTACCAGATTGGGCGCGAGGCGATGGACGAATACGGTGCCGCAAGCCAGCAAAAAGCCTGCGCCGCGCAAGAGGCGGGCCGCTTTGCCGACGAAATTGCCCCCATCGAGGTGCGCGCCGGTGTGGCCGACAAAACCCTGGGCCTGATCACCCGCACCCTCACCGTGAGCCAAGACGAAGGCTTGCGCGCAGGCACCACGCGCGAGGGCATCAGCGGCATCAAGCCGGCGCTGCCGGGTGGTGTGGTGTCCGCAGGCAATGCCAGCCAGTTCAGCGATGGCGCCGGGGCCTGTGTGGTGATGCACGAAGCGCAGGTGCAAAAGCTCGGCTTGCAGCCGCTGGGGCGCTTTCTTGGCTTTGCCGTGGCCGGTTGCGAGCCCGACGAAATGGGCATCGGCCCGGTGTTTGCCGTGCCCAAGGTGCTGGCCAAGCTGGGCTTAACGGTCGATGACATCGACCTGTGGGAGCTCAACGAGGCTTTTGCGGTGCAGGTGCTGTACTGCCGCGACCGGCTCGGCATCCCCAACGAGCGGCTCAACGTCAACGGCGGCGCGATCGCGCTCGGCCACCCTTACGGCGTGTCTGGTCAGCGCCTCACCGGCCACGCCCTGATCGAGGGCCGCCGGCGCGGGGCCAAGCGGGTCTGCGTGACCATGTGCATCGGCGGCGGCATGGGCGCGGCCGGAGTGTTCGAGGTGCTTTGAGCTTGCATTGGACTTTGCCTTTTCGGCAAAATCCCGGAACCCTTGGCCACGAGCTCGGCTCGAACCTTATCAAATGGCATTGCTGCGCAGGGGCCTTGCTTGGCCAATGCGCAGCCTTGTGTCAGACCCCTGTCGATGCCTGTTGCAGGCTTTAACCTCGGTTTTTTTACGGCTTAGCGCCTAAACGGGGTTGCAGGTTGCAAAATAGATGTATCGCATCATTTTGTGTGCAGGTGGTCGTTTCGGTTCAACGCATTACGAGAGGAGTGGGCATGAGCATCAGCGAAGCATCGCGCGGCCTGGCCGCGCTGCAAAAAATACGGGTCGTCACCGACACCCTCACGGCACCGGCGGCACGCGCTCCGGTCGGGCTACCGCCTCTGCCCAGCCACGCCCCCACAGGTGCCAGCCCCAAGCCCACCGGCCACTACCGTTCCTACCAGCCCCGGCCTTTCAAGCGCGAGGAGCGCGACAAGGTCACGATCCTCTTTGGTGGTCTGCACTGGCGCGCCGAGCGCCTGATGCAGGGCGCGATGGAAAACCTGGGCTACCGGGTGCAGGTATTGCCCAACGCAACCCGCGCCGACTTGCTCACCGGGCGCGAAGTGGCCGACATCGGCCAGTGCTGCCCGACCAGCTTCGTCACCGGCAACCTGACCAACTTTTTAAGCCGCGAACGTGAGCGCATCGGGGTCGAGCGCGTCAACCAAGAATACATCTACATCACTGCCGGAGCCTGTGGCGCCTGCCGTTTTGGCCAGTACCACCAGAGCTACGAGCTGGCGCTGCGCAACGTCGGGCTGGATTCGTTCCGCTTTTTCTTGCTGGAACAAACCAAGGTCGACCAGGGCCCTGCGCACGGCGGCGGGCTCGATCTCAGCCCGGCCTTCACCCTGGGGGCGGTGTGGGGCGTGCTGCTGGCCGATGTGGTGCAAGACTTGGAGTACCAGGTGCGCCCCTACGAGAAAAACCCCGGCGAAACCACCCGCGTGGCGCGCGAAGCGGTCGAGTATTTGTACGAAACCATGCGCCAGCGGCCCGCCCAAGGCAAAAAATGGGGCCCCTTGGTCTGGCACTTCGCCACCCCGTACTTCATCAACGCGCTGCGCGAGGTGCGGCGGCGCTTCGATGCGATCGAGGTCGATCGGCTGCGCGTCAAGCCGCTGGTCAAAATCACTGGCGAGTTCTACCTGCAAACGGTCGAGGGCGACCCCAACTACAACATCCACAGTTGGCTGGAAGGCGAAGGGGCCGAGGTCTATCCGGCCCCGGTGGTGGTCTGGCTCGAATACCTGCTGCGCCACGGGCGCCAGAAAACCCAAGAGCGCATCGGCATCGAAGCCGGGGCGCGGCGCCAAGACGCCACCTACGCCGCCATCGAGCGCCTGCTGCGCTGGACCTACAACCGCATGCGCCATGCCTTGGGTGACGTGCCGCACGCCTTACCCGAGCAAAACGTGCTGCGCGATTTGGCCGCCCCTTATTACCATAAGCAGCTCAGTGGGGGCGAGGGCGATATGCTGATCGGCAAAGCCCTGTGGTCGCACCTGCACAAAAAGGCGCACATGACGTGCGAGCTCTCGCCCTACGCCTGCATGCCCAACACCATGAGCATTGGGGCCATGGCGGCGGTGCAGGGAAAATACCCTGACTTGCTCTACGCGCCGATCGAGATCAAGGGCGACGCCGAGGTGCACGCGCTGTCGCGTTGCCAGATGATCCTGACCGAGGCCAAAAAGCGCGCCGTGCGCGAGTTTGAATCGGTGTTGCAACGCATCGGCCTGACCGAGGCGCAACTGGCGGCCGAAGTGGCGGCGCGGCCCGAGTTGTCGCGCGCCACCTACAAGGTGCCACACTATGGCGTGGCCGGTACGGCGGCCAACTTGGCCCTGCACATTGCGCACCTCAAAGGCTTGCCCGGGGTGCGGGCATGAAGCGCCTAGGCCTAGACGTCGGCTCCACCACGGTCAAGGCGCTGCTCGAAGACGGCAGCGGCCAGGTGCTGTGGCAAGACTACCAGCGCCACGACACCAAGCAGGCCGAAAAGGTGCTGGAGTTTTTGCGCCGCCTCGAAGCCGAATGCGGCCTCGAAGCCGGGGTCGATCGCATTTTCATTACCGGCTCGGGTGCCGGGCTGATCGCCCCTTTGCTGGGGGCCAAGTTCGTGCAGGAAGTGGTGGCGGTTTCGGCAGCGGTAGAAAAGCTGCACCCGGAAGTCAACTTCGTCTCCGAAATCGGCGGCGAAGACATGAAGACCCTGTTTTTTACCCCCAGCGGCGACGGCAAATCGAAGCAAGTCTTTATGCAGTCCGCTTGCAGCGGCGGCACCGGAACCTTCATCGAAAAAACCGCGCGCAAGCTCAAAGTAGCCCCCGAAGATCTGGCGCAGATGGGCTACACCGGGCTGGATTTGCACAAAATCAGCTCAAAATGCGGCATTTTTGCCGAAACCGATGCCAACACGCTGGTCAAGAGCGGCGTGCCGGTGCAAGAGATCATCGCCAGCCTGTTCGAGGCGGTGGTTTATCAAAACCTGGCCACCCTCACCAAGGGCAACATACCCACGCCACAGGTGCTGCTGCTGGGCGGGCCGAATCTGTTTTTCAAAGGCTTGCAAGAGGCGTGGCGCTACCATCTGGCCAAGCTCTGGGCTGAGCGCCGCGTGGTGCTGCCCGAGGGTGTCAGCCCCGAATCCCTAATCCAGGTGCCCACCGAGGCGCTCTACTACGCCTGCATCGGCTGCATCGAAATCGGGCGCAGCGAGCCAGCCACGGTCGGCGTTTACAGCGGCACCGAGCGCTTGCAGTGGTGGATCAGCGACGGGCAGCACGAGCAAAAGGCGCGCGAAGGGGCCAAGGGCTTGGCCGCCAGCGCCCAAGAGCTGGAGCAATTTTTGCAGTCCTACGGCCAAACCCAGCGCGTGATGCCCACCGCCGAGGCGGCGGCCGCAGCGGGTCATACCCAACAAACCGTGATTTTGGGCTGCGATTTCGGCAGCACCACGGCCAAGGCGGTGGTGCTGTCGCAAAGCGGTGAGGTGCTGGCCAGCCAGTACGTGCCCTCCAACGGCAACCCGATCGAAGACGCCAAGGGCCTGATGCGCGCCGTGCGCAAAGCCGGCTTTGAGCGCATCGGGGCCGTGGGTCTGACCGGCTACGGCAAAGACTTGCTCAAAGACATCGTCGGCTCCGACATGGCCGTGGTCGAGACCGTGGCGCACGCCACCGCCGCGCTGCACTACATCCCGGACGCCGACGTGATTTGCGACGTGGGCGGAACCGACGTGAAAATCATGCTGCTGCGCCAAGGCACGGTGGCCGATTTCCGGCTCAATTCGCAGTGCTCCTCGGGCAACGGCGCTTTTTTGCAGGGGGTGGCCGAGCGCTACCGCATCCCGCTCGATGAATACGCCCAAAACGCTTTCGAAGCGCGCTCAATCCCGGCGCTGGCCATGGGCTGCGGGGTGTTTTTGCAGTCCGACATCGTGAACCAGCAGCGCAAGGGCTGGGCCCGCGAAGAAATCATGGCCGCACTGGCCTCGGTGTTGCCGCTCAACGTCTGGGTCTATGCCGGGCAGATTCAGAATCTGGCCGCCGTGGGGCGCAAATTTGTGCTGCAAGGCGGCACGCACCGCAACCTGGCGGTGGTCAAGGCGCAGGTTGATTTCATCCACTCCAAGGTGCCCAGCGCCGAGGTGGTGGTGCACCCCTACTCGGGCGAGGCCGGTGCCATTGGGGCCGCGCTGTGCGCCCTCGACTGGTTCAAGGGCGGCAAAACCACCCAATTTCGCGGCTATGATCTGATCGAGGCGCTGGAATACAAGGCCACCACCAACGAAGACACGGTCTGCCATTGGTGCCCCGTGAACTGCCGTCGCACTTTCATCGACGTGCAGATTCCCGGCGCGGCGGGACGGCCTTGGAGCAAGGTGCCGGTGGAGGCGGGCTGGGAGCGCGTCATCAGCGGCAACACCTGCCCCAAGGGCTTGCTCGAAGACGTGCAAGAAATGAAAGTAGTCAAAGATCAACTGGAGGAAGCGCGACGTGCCTACCCGAACATTGCTGAACTGGTTCGTGAAGGCGCCTTCAAACGCGCCAAAGAGGAGCTTGTTCCAGTCGGCGCCGACTGAAGCCGAGCGGGCCGAGCAACGCCAGGCGCGCGCCAAGCTGCGCATCGGCATTCCGCGTGTGCTCAACATCTGGAGCACGCACCAGTTCTGGTTTGGCTTCCTGGAGGCGCTGGGCATAGACCCGCGGCGCATCGAGTTTTCATCCGACACCTCGGACGAGCAGTCGCGCACCTACGCCAAGGGGCGCGGCACGGTGGACTGCTGCTACCCGGTCAAGTGCATCTCGGGGCATTACGGCGAGTTGTTGGCGCGCAGCAAGCGCAAGATCGACATCTTGTTCTCGCCCATGATCCACTCCGTGCCCTCCTACCTAGACGGCCATGTGGACGCCTCGCTCACCTGCCCGCGCGTGATGGCGGCCTCGGAAAACATCAAGGCCGGCTTCATCAAAGAGCGCGACGCCTTTGCCGAAGCCCGGGTGCTGCACCTCACGCCTTTTGTCTCGCTGGCCGACCCGCCGGTGGTGCCCAAGCAGTTGTACGAGGGCATGCGCGAGGCCATACCGGGCCTGACGCTGGCCGAAACCACGCACGCCGTGGACATGGGCTACCGCACCCTGAATGCCTACAACCAGCGCCTGCGCGCCAAGGCGCGCGAGATTTTAGAGTGGTGCGCACGCGAGCAGCGCCCTTGCATCTTGGTGCTGGCGCGGCCCTACCACATGGACCCGGGCATCGGGCACGAGATCGAGGTCGATCTGCAGGCGCACGGCTACCCGGTGCTGTGGGCGCAGTACCTGCCCACCGACCCGGATTTGCTGCACTGGATGTTCGACCCCGACATCGCCGAGGGCCACATCCGCTCGCCGCTGGATATCCGCGATGTCTGGAAATCGTCTTACAGCGGCAACACCAACGAGATCATGTGGGGCGCTAAGGTGGCGGCGCGCATGCCCTGGATTGCGGCCGTGGTGCGGCTGGCCAGCTACGAGTGCGGCATGGACCAGCCCACCTATTCACCGGTGCAATCGATCGTTGAGCGCTCTGGCACCCTGTTCTTTTCCTTCCAGGATCTGGATTCGACCAAACCGGCCGGCTCGGTGAAAATCCGGGTTGAGACCGTGGCGCACTACCTGGCCAAGCAAGGGGCCGACATCATCGCTAAAAAGCTCGCCGCCAGCCCGCCCGACTGCCCTTTGCTCAAGGCTTGAGCGCGGTGCCGGGCATGGAGTTCGGCACCTTGGCGCTCATCGGCCTAGCCGCCTTGCTGGCGGCCAGCCTGAGCTTTTTTTCCGGCTTCGGGCTGGGCACGCTGCTGCTGCCGGTGTTCGCCCTGTTCTTGCCGGTGCCGCTGGCGATTGCGGCCACCGCGCTGGTGCATTTGGCCAACAACCTGTTCAAGTTTGGCCTCATGCAGCGCCACGCCAACTGGCCGCTGGTGTGGCGCTTCGGCCTGCCCGCTGCAGGCGCGGCCTTGCTCGGGGCCAGCTTGATGGTCTGGCTCGACGCGTTGCCGGTGCTGGCGCGCTACACCTTGGTCGGGATGCAGATGGAGATCACCCCGATCCAGTTCGTGATCGGGGCCTTGATCGTGGCCTTTGCCTTGCTGGAGTTTTGGCCACGCTTCCAGCACATGTCTTTTGCCCCGCGCTGGATGCCGCTGGGCGGCGTGCTGTCGGGCTTTTTTGGGGGTTTGTCGGGCAACCAAGGGGCCTTGCGCACGGCTTTTTTGCTCAAGGCGGGCTTGTCCAAAGAGGCCTTCATCGCCACCGGAGTGGTCGCGGCGGTGCTGGTGGATGTCTCGCGCCTGCTGGTCTATGGCATGGGGCCGATCAGTGCGCACTGGGCCGCCAGCAACGACTGGCTGGCACCGGTGGCGGTGGCGGTGGCGGTGCTGTGCGCCTTCTTGGGCTCCTTCCTGGGCCAGCGGCTGCTGCCCAAGGTCACGCTGAACAGCGTGCGCGTGGGTGTGGCCGGCCTGATGCTGCTGGTTGGCTTGGGCCTGATGGTGGGGTTTCTATAACGATAACAACACATCGCGCAGAGAAAAGAACGAATCAAACCGCACCGACATTGAGCAAACTCGACGAACTCTACCGACTGCACCGCCTGCTCGACGGGCGACGCACCGGCCTCGCGCGTGCCGACCTGATCGGTGCGCACGATTTCGCGCGTGCCACCCTTTCCAGGCTGATCGCCGACCTGCGCAACAAACTCAACGCCCCGCTCATCCACGACAAGGATCGCGGCGGGTACCGTTATGACACAGCCGACGGCCGCTTCGCACTTCCTGGCCTGTGGTTCACCGCCGACGAACTGCTCGCCCTGGTCACCCTGAAACACCTGCTCACCAACCTGGAGCCCGGCCTGCTCGAAAACCACCTGCGCCCCCTGCAAACCCGCATCGACCAGTTGCTTGCCAGCCGTCACCTCAGCTTGGGCGAAGCCGGCCGCATCCGCCTGCTGGCCATGGCTGTGCGGCATAAAAACCCACGTCACTTCCAGATCGTCGCAGGCGCCGTCCTGCAGCGCCATCGGCTCCGCATCGACTATTACAACCGCGAACGAGACGAATCCACGGCGCGCGAAATCTCTCCGCAGCGGCTCGCCCACTACCGCAACAACTGGTATCTCGACGCCTGGTGCCACGACAAAAAAAGCCTGCGCAGCTTTGCCGTCGAATGCATCCGCGAAGTCGAGCCACTCACCACACCTGCCAAGACTGTCGCCGAATCCACGCTCAACCGCGAACTCGGCAGCAGCTACGGCATCTTTGCCGGGAAACCCCGCGCTGTGGCCGTCCTCGTCTTCACAGCCAAACGCGCCCGCTGGGTGGCCGAAGAAATCTGGCACCCCGAGCAACAAAGCCGCTGGTTGGCGGATGGCCGGTACGAACTGCGCGTGCCGTATTCCGACGACCGCGAGTTGCTGATGGATGTTTTGAAATACGGCGCGGAGGTGGAAGTGACCGAACCGGTCGAACTGAGGGTGGCTGTCAAAAAATCGCTTGATGCGGCGGCAAGCCAGTATCGGCGTGGAAAAGCAAAGGGCTCAGGTTTTGAGAACGGGGGCTGATATAAAGGCGGCATGACCGCGTCCTCAAAAAAACCTCTGCCAATTCTTTGGGCAAAAAGCTGCCATAAAGAGGGTGGGCGTTGGCATCCGCTGGTCCTCCACTTGCTAGATGTTGCCGCCTGTGCCGACGCGATCTTGGCGCGTGAGCCGCAAAGCACGCGCGACCGGCTTGCGGCGGTGCTCGGGCTGGATTGGACGCGTGCGCGACCATGGCTTTTGCTGCTGATCGCCAGTCACGACTTGGGCAAAGGCTGCCCCGGCTTCCAGTGCAAGTGGAAAAACCTCTCGGGGCTGGATAGCGGCCCAAGTCCCGATACGACGATCAATCACGCATTCGTCAGCCAGATCGACGTGTGTGAACTGCTGTGTGATCTCGACTGGCCAGAAGATCTGGCAGAACTCATCGCCGATGCCGTGGGTTGCCATCATGGTGAACGCGCCAAACCCAATGCCTTGAACGACCTCTCCGGCAACCGTCGGGCACTCGGCAAGACCGAGTGGCATCAAGCCCGTCGCGCCATCTTCGAGGCATTGCTGGCTGTCTTTGAACCCGGCAGCGCTCCGACCAAGGCAAGCCTCAACGGCCCCGATTTCATGCTGCTCGCGGGCTTGACCAGCTTCGCTGACTGGATCGGTTCAAACGAAGGCGAATTCCACTTCGGCACGCCCGAGGATTGCGAAGACTTGCCCGCCTGGTTCGAAACCCGCCGCGCACTGACCGCAACGCGGGCGCTGGATGCAATCGGCTGGGCGACGCGCACGCCACTCGCTACTTCGCCGAGAACCTTCCACGATATTTTCGGATTCCCACCCCGCCCTTTGCAGCAGGCCACGGCGGACGCGCTCACGACCCTGAGCCAGCCCGCCATCCTGCTAGTCGAAGCACCGATGGGCGAGGGCAAAACCGAAGCCGCGTACTACGCCCATCTGGAACTGCAACGCCGCTTCGGGCATCGCGGCCTGTATATCGCGCTGCCGACCAAGGCGACCGGCAACGCCATGTTCCGGCGCACGCTGCGTTTCCTGAAGAGCCAGGGCTGCGAACGACCGCTCGACCTGCAACTGCTGCACGGTGGCACGCTGCTGAACGACGACTTCAAGCGCTTGAAGCCCACCGGCATCCACGACCCGCAGTCGCTGGGCGACGTGCGCGCGGGCGAGTGGTTCACCCACAAGAAGCGCGCGCTGCTGTCGGAATACGGCGTCGGCACTATTGATCAGGCGCTGCTCACCATCCTGCCGGTGCGCCACCAGTTCGTGCGTTTGTGGGGTCTGGCGAATCGTGTGGTCGTGTTCGACGAAGTGCACGCCTACGATGCCTATACCGGCACGTTGTTGTTGCATCTGCTGGGCTGGCTACTCGCGCTCGGCTCGTCCGTCGTCCTGCTCTCGGCGACGCTGCCGCCCGCGTTCCGGCGCAAGCTGGCGGATCTGACGCATTCGCGGCTACCCGAAGCGGGCACCTGCTATCCGCGTCTGTCCGTGTACACGCAGGGTCAAACTCTCGCCCAGTTCGCTTTCGCTGCCGACCCCGAACGACGCCTGCAGATTGCGATCCAGCCCGTCGCCGCCGAACTGTCCGCCCTGCGCGCAGCGATCGACAGACAGCTCATCGAAGGAGGCTACGCCCTCGCACTCGTCAACACCGTGCAGCGCGCGCAGGCGCTTTACCGACTGTATCCCGACGGCGAACCCGTACTCGCCGACGGCCAGCCCATCGGCAAACGACTTGCCGATGGCACCGAGGTTTACCTGTTTCACGCACGCTTCCCCGCCGTCCGACGCCAGCAACGCGAAGACGCCGTGCTGGCGATGTTCGGCCCGCCGGATGCGGGCAAACCCGGCGAACGCACGGGGTGCAAGATTCTTATCGCCACCCAGGTTGCCGAGCAAAGTCTCGATCTGGATTTCGACCTCATCGCCACCGACCTCGCCCCCATCGACCTGCTGCTGCAACGTGCGGGTCGGCTGTGGCGACACCGGCGCGATTCGCGTCCACTGGCAAAGCCGACGCTCATCGTCGCCGGGCTTGCCGAGGACACACCGCCCCATTTCGGCAAACCGCTGTGGTGGGGCGCGGTGTACCGGGAGGACGTGTTATTGCGCACCTGGTGCTTGCTGCGGAGCCAACCTGAAATCACGCTCCCCGACGTCATCGATCCCTTTGTTCAGGCGGTGTACGAAGAAACGGTTGAAATCCCCGATGTTTTGCAGCATCGCCACGACCGTGCGCTCACCGAAAACGAAGGCAAGCGGCAGGCGCATATCCTTCAAGCCAACAAAGCTATCATCGGCTTCCCCGACGACGCGTCGTGGAACGACCCGGCGCGCTTCAGTCTTTACGACGAAGACGAGTCTGGCGTTCACCGCACGCTCATGGCACACACCCGCCTTGGCGAAGATTCTGTCGTCGTCATCCCGCTGTGGGAGGCCGACGCGTTCAACGCCGACGCAACGCCCGATTTCCAGCAGGCCAAAACCTGGTTCCTGCGCGCCATGAGCGTCTCGCGCAAGGGCATCGTCAAGCCCCTGCAACGCGCTGGTGTGCCGGAAGGCTGGAGGAAAAGCGCACTGTTGCGCACTGCCTACCCGCTGCCGCTCGACGCCGAATCACGTTGGATCGCCGACCCAGGCGTTCAACTCTCTAGCGAGCTGGGATTGGTTTACACCGACAAGGAGGCCGAATGAGCCATTTCAACCTGATCGACGAACCCTGGATTCCGGTGCGTTTTCCGGACGCAAGCCGGGCAGAGCTGGGCGTGCGCGAGACCCTGCTGCGAGCGAAAGCCATCGCGGTCATCGAAGACCCCTCGCCACTGGTCGTGGCGAGTCTGCATCGCTTCCTGCTCGCCGTGCTCTATCGCGCGCTGGAAGGGCCGACCGACATCGATCAGGCCAAAGGCTGGTTCAAGACCGGCCTGCCAGCGGACAAGATCGAGGCGTATCTGGAGCAGTGGCGGCCTCGATTCTGGCTGTTCGACGAGAAACATCCTTTCTTCCAGATTGCCGATTTCAAACCGAAAACCTCGCGTGCCTGGACGGTGCTCGCCGCCGAACACAACGCCGACAACGCCAAGGTCTTGTTCGACCACATCGACGTGACCCGTGCGGATGCCGTGTCGGCTGGCCTGGCGGCGCGCTGGATGCTGGCGACGCAGACCTTTTCGGTGAGCGCGGGAAAAAGCGAGCTGTCGCACACCGGCACAGCACCATCGGCGGCAGCGGCGATGGCCTTGCCGCTCGGGCGGAATCTTGAAGACACGCTGCTGCTGTCTCTCGTCCCGCAAAACCGGGCGGTGATCGCACACGATCTTCCTGTGTGGGAACGTTGCGCCGATTCGCTCGCGAGTCTGAAAGCTGGTGTCGAACGCACCATCGGCGGATTCGCCGACCGCTACACCTGGCGTACCCGTTCGATCCGCTTGGATTGCGAAAAAACCGGCAATGTGAACCTGCTCGCGTTTGCTTCCGGCGTGGAAAACGCGTCCAAAGACGCGCTCGACCCCATGCTCGCCTACCGCATCGACAAGGAAAAAGGCCGTTTGCCGATCCAGTTCAAGGAGCGCGGTCTGTGGCGCGACTTCGACTCGCTGCTGCCGGACGACACCCGGCTTGCGCCTAGCGTGATCGAGCACGTCGCTGCTTTGACGCGCACTGCACGAGAGCGTTTTCCGCATTCGGTCATGGTACTTGGACAGTCAAATAACAAGGCGAAGATCGAGTACTGGCGCATGGAGCGTTTCGCCCTGCCGCAAGCCCTGCTCGGTGACCGCACCATCCGCACCGAAATCCGCCAGTTGCTCGGCGATGCCGAAGAAACGCAGAAAGCGCTGTGGCAAGCCTGCCGTCGCTTCGCGCGCGACCTCTTGAGCCGTGGCGAGCGTGAGCCGGATGGCAAGGACGTCGGCAAGTTCGTCGAGCAAATGCCCGCCAGTGCCTTCTACTGGTCGCGCCTCGAAGCTGCGTTCCACGACACCTTGCATCATTACACCGTGGAACGTGACGCCGACGACATCCGCCTCGACTGGCTGAAAACTGTGCGTACGGCGCTGCGCGATGCCTGGGAACAGCACGCCGCCAGCGTATCGACCGGTGATGCCTGGGCGATCCGCGCGCTGGTTCGCGCCGAGGGAGCCATCAGCAAGCAGCTCAAGTTTTTGAACGACGAAATCAGCAAGTACGAAACACATCGCACCCCGCAGGAGAAAACCACATGAACGGACTCATCGCCTGGCTGGAAAAGTTGAACGAGGCAGACAGCAAGGCTCGCGCAGTATTGCGCCGCAGCCTTGCCTTCGACACCGGTCAGCACATTCCGGCTTTTCCCTACGTCGAGCCTTTTCTGAAAGGTGAGGAATCCGGCTGGCGCCGCGACATGCATTACCTCGTCGCCGCGCTGTGGGCGGCGCATTGGCGCGAAGGCCAGCCACAAACAAAGATCAAACTCCCTGTGGCCGTGGCGCTGCATGACAAAGAGCGTAGAGACAAGCTGAGCGCAAAAGAACGCAGCAAACCCACCAGCACGGAGAAACGGTTCATCACACTGCTTGATGCCGACGAGGATCAACTCCCACACCGCCTGCGCCAGATGGTCGCCTTGCTGGGCGATCGGCCCATCGATTTTGCAACCTTGCTAGACGACCTGCTTCGTTGGAACAGCGAATCCAAACGCACCCAGAACGACTGGGCGCGCGATTTCTATCGCGTCCTCGCTCCCGCCTTCCAGAATCAACCCGACACCACCATGGAGACCGTCGAATGAAAACCCTGATCGAAGTTCATGTCCTGCAAAATTTTGCCCCGTCCAACCTCAACCGCGATGACACTGGCGCGCCCAAAGACGCCTTCTTCGGCGGCACGCGCCGGGCGCGCGTGTCGAGCCAGTGCGCCAAGCGTGCCGTGCGGCATTTTTTCGACGAGAAAGTCCGCGAAGGCGTGTTCAGCGCAGATGAACTGGCGGTGCGCACCAAGCGCGTCTATCAGGCCATCGTTGATGCGCTGGCAGGCAAGCGCGACGCAGCGGATACGATGGCGAAAGCGGAAATCGCGCTGACCTACGTCAAGCTCAAGGCAGCGGAGGGCGGCAAGACGCAATACCTGTTGTTCCTCGGTCGCCGTGAAATTGCGGCGCTGGCAGAGACCATCGACGAATTCTGGGATCAGATCGTCGCCGCCGAGGAAGGCGATGCCGAAAAGCCCAAGGGTAAGGCGAAAAAAGCTGCTGCCAGCAGCGCCCCAAAAGAGGTTCAGGCACGCATCGAAGCGGCGTTCAACGGCGGCAAAGCCGTAGACCTCGCGCTGTTCGGCCGCATGCTGGCCGACATGCCCGAGAAAAACCAGAACGCCGCCTGCCAAGTCGCGCATGCGATTTCGACCCACGCGGTCGAGCGCGAATTCGATTTCTACACGGCGGTGGATGACCTGAAACCGGAGGACACCGCAGGGGCCGACATGATGGGCACGGTGGAATTCAACTCCGCCTGCTATTACCGCTATGCCGTCGTTGACTGGGCGAAGCTGGTCGAAAACCTGCAGGGCGACATTGACCTCGCCGCCAAGGGTCTGCGCACCTTCCTGCAAGGCTTTGTCATGGCCGAACCCACCGGCAAACAGAACAGCTTCGCCGCGCACAACCCACCGGAATTTGTCGTCGTGACGGTGTGCCATGACGCCGCCCCGCGCAACCTTGCCAATGCTTTCGAGACGGCGGTTCGCGCCAAGACGGGTGAGTCGCTGACGCGCAAATCCGCCGAGGAACTGGCGAAGAAAGGCAGCGCGCTGGAAAAAGCTTACCCGCGCAAGGCCCAGACCTTGGTGCTCAACCTTGCCAGTGCAGAACTGAACGGGTTTGGTATGGCCATGGACTCTCTGGACGACGTGCTGGACGAAGCGCTCAAAGCTGTGCGGGGTTGAAGCCATGCCCACTCTGCTTTTACGACTGGCGGGGCCGATGCAGTCCTGGGGCACGACCAGCCGTTTCGACCAGCGCGACACCGGCAAGGAGCCCAGCAAGTCTGGCGTGGTCGGGCTGCTGGCTGCGGCGCTGGGGATAGACCGGGAAGTGTGGAATGACGAGCTGAAGTCTCTGGCGGCGCTGACGATGGCCGTGCGCCACGACCGCCCCGGCGTGTTGAAGCGCGACTATCAAACCGCAGGCTGTGCTGCGACTGACAAGATGAGACGTGCAGATGGTTCGTTATCCGATGATGGCGTGACCTCACAGCGCCACTACCTAGCCGACGCTGTGTTTCTGGTCGGCCTAGAAGGCGCGGATCGCAGCCTCCTCGAAGTCGCGCACGCCGCACTGCAAAACCCGGTGTGGCCGCTGGCGCTGGGACGAAAATCCTACGTTCCGTCTGAATTCGTCTGTCTGGATGATGGTGTTGTCGATGCGCCTTTGCGGGAAACGCTCGCTGCAACACCGTGGATCTCATCGCCACGACGCTGGGAAAGCGCACCGGAACGCTTGCTGGTGTCGATAGAATCAGCGGACGGCAGCGGCGCGCTACGCATGGATCAGCCTTTGTCCTCGTTCGCCGTGCGGCGTTTCGGCGCACGCTACGTGCGTTCCGAATGGGTGGCGTTACAACAGGAGCAAGCCCATGCGCCTCTTTAGAATCCACCTGAACCCACGTTGCAAAGAGGCTCGCCGCGACCTCGCCGACCCCTACCAAATGCACGCAACGCTCTGCCGCGCGTTTTTCCCCGAGGTAACCCGGTGCCCACCGGGTTCGCTGTTGTGGCGACTGGAACCGGAAACCGACGCCGAGGGTCGGGCGCGCGTGCTGGTTCAATCCCGTGAAATACCCGACTGGTCGCGGATTCTTGTGCCGGAATGGCTGGCCCAAGACGAGCCTGGCAAGGCGCTCGCTTTCGATGCGATCCAGGCAGGGCAAATGCTCCGATTCCGCCTGCGCGCCAACCCGTGCAAGACCGTGCAGGGCAAGCGGCAGGGGCTGGTTCATCCCGGCGCGCAACGGGATTGGCTGGCACGCAAGGGTGAGCAGCACGGCTTCGCGCTGCCGGAATCCAGCACACCGGATTATTTTGATTTCATGCAAAGCGCCGCAGGCCGTGCCTATCCCGATGTCCGTGTTTCGCACCAGCAACTGCTCAAGGGCAGCCAGCACGAAGGCAACGCGATCCGGATTTATTCGGTGCTGTTCGAGGGGAACTTGACGGTGACTGACCCCGCACGATTCAGGGCTGCACTGGAAACCGGGATCGGTCACGGCAAGGTAATGGGGCTAGGGTTGTTGTCCGTTGTACCCACATCAAGATGACGTTTCAAAGCCTTGGCTTGCGGTTTGCTGCTGGTGCGCCGCCAGGGTTAAATTGCTGACATTGCACGGTTGTAAAGGAGTTAATCATGGAATGGAGAGACCGCATCGTTTCCGATCCGGAAATTCTGGTGGGCAAGCCGATCATCAAGGGGACGCGAATATCCGTCGAGCTGATCATCGGCTGGCTGGCAAACGGCTGGACGTTTGAGCAACTGCTGGAATCTTACCCACACATAACCCGTCAAGACATTCTGGCGGCGCTGGCTTTTGCGGCCGATATGATGCAGGAGGAGCAATACATCGCCCGCCATAAGGCCGCTGCGTGAAACCGCTGCTGCTGGTTAACGAGAACTTTCCTGCACCAGCGCTCAAGCGCCTGCGGGCTGAGGGTTTCGATGTGATTGCCGTGACCGAAGACATGCCCGGCGCGTCTGACCGACGGGTACTTGAGCGTGCGCGCGAGCTAGGACGCTGGCTGATTACGTTCGACCGCGACTATGGTGAACTGGTGTTTTTGCACGATCTGCCGTCGCCGCCCGCGATCATTTACCTGCGGCAGGAGCCCATTCCAGCCGATGCACCCGCCGAATGGTTGGCCAGCCTGATGGCCAACCCTGACCTACAACCGGGGTTTTTCATCACGCTCGGCAGCAAAACCACCCGACTACGCCCTTTGCCGAGATAGGTCTGATGGCCGGTCTGCTCCCCCCACTCAAACCCATCCCGATCAAGGATCGTTTGTCGATTCTCTACATTGAGTACGGCAACCTGGACGTGCTTGACGGCGCGTTTGTCGTGGTCGATAAAACGGGCGTGCGCACGCACATTCCAGTTGGCGGCGTGGTGTGTTTGATGCTGGAGCCCGGCACCCGCGTGTCGCACGCGGCTTGTGCATTGTCTGCTCGCGTCGGCACGCTGCTGGTGTGGATCGGCGAAGCGGGCGTGCGGCTGTATTCTGCTGGGCAGCCGGGCGGTGCGCGTTCCGACAAGCTGCTCTATCAAGCGCGGCTTGCGCTCGACGACAGCCTGCGGCTCAAGGTCGTGCGCAAGATGTATGCGCTGCGCTTCGGCGAAGAGCCGCCGCAGCGCCGTTCGGTCGAACAACTGCGCGGCATCGAAGGTGCGCGCGTGCGCGAAACCTACAAACGCATCGCCGCCAAGTACGGGGTGGAATGGAAAGCACGCAACTACGACACCAGCGACTGGGACAAAAGCGACCTGCCCAACCGCTGCCTGTCGTCCGCCACCGCCTGCCTCTACGGCGTGACTGAGGCCGCCGTGCTGGCGGCCGGCTATGCGCCCGCGATTGGTTTTATTCACACCGGCAAGCCGTTGTCGTTCGTTTACGACGTGGCCGACGTGTATAAATTCGACACCGTCGTGCCTCTGGCTTTTCGCATTGCCGCCCGTAAGCCGCACAACCCCGAGCAGCAAGTGCGGCTTGCCTGCCGCGACGTGTTCCGCGAATCGAAACTGCTGGAAAAAATCATCCCCGGCATCGAAGACATGCTAGCCGCCGGCGAAATCGAGCCGCCCGAACGCTTCGAAGAACAAGTCGGCCCCGCCATCCCAAACCCGGACTCCATCGGCGATGCTGGTCATCGTGCTTGAAAACGCCCCGCCGAGGCTGCGCGGTCGGCTCGCCATCTGGCTGCTGGAAATCCGTGCCGGGGTATACGTGGGCAATTACTCGGCCAAAGTGCGTGAACACATCTGGGCGCAGGTCGAAGCCGGCCTGGACGAAGGCAACGCCGTCATGGCCTGGCGGGTGAACAACGAAGCCGGGTTCGATTTCGTCACGCTGGGGAAAAATCGGAGAATCCCTGTGGAGCTCGACGGCGCAAAGCTCGTAAGCTTTCTGCCGCTGGACGACAAAAATACTCTTTAATCGACGCATCGCCGACGTGCTCAAGACGCAGCGCTTCCAAGACGGGCTAGACCTTGAGCAGCCCCCCCACCTGTTCCACAAAATACCTTATAAATCAGCCAACGAAACGCTCCGAAAAATCGGTAGAATTTCTGGGGGTTGATTTTTATCAGTGAATCAACAGGTTGGAAGAAGTGTGTTCCCCGCTCGCGCGGGGATGAACCGCCTGCGCCAGCTGGTCGCCCCACTCGGGCTGCGTGTTCCCCGCTCGCGCGGGGATGAACCGTCGGCAGCCTCTACACCGCCGCACCCCAGCACGTGTTCCCCGCTCGCGCGGGGATGAACCGCACTGGCATCGCTGCGCAAACGGCGCGGCTCATGTGTTCCCCGCTCGCGCGGGGATGAACCGCCGCAGCTAGTGGCTAAGGCACAGGCCGCGTTGTGTTCCCCGCTCGCGCGGGGATGAACCGCATTACATAGAGCTACTGATTGAGCTTGAGGCGTGTTCCCCGCTCGCGCGGGGATGAACCGGACTGTTCGTTGCCGAAGCCCATGCTGACGATGTGTTCCCCGCTCGCGCGGGGATGAACCGTCTCGTGCGACTTAGGGTTTAGAGACACGGCCGTGTTCCCCGCTCGCGCGGGGATGAACCGCCTTGAGTTTTGTGACGTCGCCCTCCTTGGCCGTGTTCCCCGCTCGCGCGGGGATGAACCGACGCATCCGTACTTATTGGCGGCGGCATACGAGTGTTCCCCGCTCGCGCGGGGATGAACCGCTTGCGGTTGATGCCCTGCCCTGCATCGAGGTGTGTTCCCCGCTCGCGCGGGGATGAACCGGCGTCTCAAACCCAAGGCGCCAGCAGCCGAAGGTGTTCCCCGCTCGCGCGGGGATGAACCGGCCGTGGTGTCCCTCGCCGGCCATGTAGACCAGTGTTCCCCGCTCGCGCGGGGATGAACCGCCCGAGCATTACGTGCAGATGCAGCTCTACATGTGTTCCCCGCTCGCGCGGGGATGAACCGCCGACCTGACCGATGGTATTGGTGCCGAGTCCGTGTTCCCCGCTCGCGCGGGGATGAACCGCGTATTGCTCAGCCCGGCGACAGCTTTAGCTAGTGTTCCCCGCTCGCGCGGGGATGAACCGATATGACGCGTCCCCTGCGTCCTTTGAATACGGTGTTCCCCGCTCGCGCGGGGATGAACCGACCTGCGCATCGCCGTAGACCTGCGCATCGCCGTGTTCCCCGCTCGCGCGGGGATGAACCGTCCTTGATGTGAACGGGACAACCATGAGTGCCGTGTTCCCCGCTCGCGCGGGGATGAACCGACGTTGCAAACGGCGACGGCGATGCGAGCGTGGTGTTCCCCGCTCGCGCGGGGATGAACCGCACGACAAATGTCTTGCCGCCGCCTGACGGGCCGTGTTCCCCGCTCGCGCGGGGATGAACCGCCGGAGCATTACGTGCAGATACAGCTCTACATGCGTGTTCCCCGCTCGCGCGGGGATGAACCGTCAATTTACGCCAAATGCATCGACGACGGCGGGTGTTCCCCGCTCGCGCGGGGATGAACCGCATCATGGCTGAGTATGCCAATCAGTGGGAGCGTGTTCCCCGCTCGCGCGGGGATGAACCGTCTCGGAAAAATGCCGGGTGATTTTCGACAAGCGTGTTCCCCGCTCGCGCGGGGATGAACCGCCGTTCCCCAAGCCGGAGCCGAAAAAGCTGGAGTGTTCCCCGCTCGCGCGGGGATGAACCGGACTTGCTGGGAAACGACGCAGTGACCACATCGTGTTCCCCGCTCGCGCGGGGATGAACCGTCTGCGCTCAACTGCCCGCCGGGTTGGACGTTGTGTTCCCCGCTCGCGCGGGGATGAACCGGAGTATTTCAGGGGCGAGTACCTTGGCTTCAAGTGTTCCCCGCTCGCGCGGGGATGAACCGGTCTGTGATCGAGACTACATCATTCATCATTTGTGTTCCCCGCTCGCGCGGGGATGAACCGGGTTGCTGATGTGGTCGCCTAGGTCGTAGTGGGTGTTCCCCGCTCGCGCGGGGATGAACCGCCGTAGAGGGTGGCGCTATCACGCTGGGGCTGGTGTTCCCCGCTCGCGCGGGGATGAACCGTGGATGGCCATCTTGCTGCTGCCGGCCATTTCGTGTTCCCCGCTCGCGCGGGGATGAACCGACCTTCAACAAATTGTCCTGCTGGATGGATAATGTGTTCCCCGCTCGCGCGGGGATGAACCGCACCCATGTTGCAAAATCTGCCGCTTCTGGCCGTGTTCCCCGCTCGCGCGGGGATGAACCGCAGCAGCTACCGCGTTCCAGAACCTGCTCAACGTGTTCCCCGCTCGCGCGGGGATGAACCTGATTTGGCCGGCCCGCAGGGCCCAGCAGGCCCGTGTTCCCCGCTCGCGCGGGGATGAACCGGCAAACGGGCGCACTACGCGGGCCGGGTTGCTGTGTTCCCCGCTCGCGCGGGGATGAACCGTACGATGTAACCGGAGCGACTTGGTTGGGGAACGTGTTCCCCGCTCGCGCGGGGATGAACCGTCAGCGGAATAGATGGGCCAGCCCCACCCGCACGTGTTCCCCGCTCGCGCGGGGATGAACCGCTGCCCGTGGTACACGCCAGCGGCGCAGAGTTGTGTTCCCCGCTCGCGCGGGGATGAACCGTCGCCGCACGCCACGCGCACGCAGCGCATCCGCGTGTTCCCCGCTCGCGCGGGGATGAACCGGTTTTCTTTCAGCCCGTTGGCGCTGCTCAGCGGTGTTCCCCGCTCGCGCGGGGATGAACCGACCTAGCGCAAGTGATGGGGCTGGCGATCCAGGTGTTCCCCGCTCGCGCGGGGATGAACCGCCCGCACTCAAGCAATACACCGAAGCCGAGTTGTGTTCCCCGCTCGCGCGGGGATGAACCGCACGGTAGAGATGTGCGTCTCGGTGATGCCAGCGTGTTCCCCGCTCGCGCGGGGATGAACCGACGCATCGGGCAAAAGCGGCATGACCACGCAGCGTGTTCCCCGCTCGCGCGGGGATGAACCGCGCTCGAACGCGGCACCCTTGAGGTGTGGGCCGTGTTCCCCGCTCGCGCGGGGATGAACCGCGAGCCGGTGGAACTGAGCGCATGGGTGAACGGGTGTTCCCCGCTCGCGCGGGGATGAACCGGTCGCCGATGCGCTCAGCACTCGGCGGGGCGGGTGTTCCCCGCTCGCGCGGGGATGAACCGCACCCAGCGCTGATACGTGGCGCTGCCAGATCGTGTTCCCCGCTCGCGCGGGGATGAACCGCTGGGCTACATACCAGTCCAGCGTCCTGTTGGGTGTTCCCCGCTCGCGCGGGGATGAACCGATCGGCCTAGATTCGCTGGTGCAGCCTACGATGTGTTCCCCGCTCGCGCGGGGATGAACCGCTGCACAGGCGCAGCGTGCCGCTCTGTAGTTGGTGTTCCCCGCTCGCGCGGGGATGAACCGTAGGTCGGCCTGCTTGAGGCACCTGCCCAGCGGGTGTTCCCCGCTCGCGCGGGGATGAACCGGAAATAGAGGCGGCGGCTCACGCTATTTGCGCCGTGTTCCCCGCTCGCGCGGGGATGAACCGCTGGCGGCCTTTCTCGTAGGCTCGGAGGGCCTGTGTTCCCCGCTCGCGCGGGGATGAACCGGCCCCGGCGTTGAAGTGGAAGCCATCCGAGCGGTGTTCCCCGCTCGCGCGGGGATGAACCGTTCTCGGACCAGAGCCACGCCGACACGGTGCAGTGTTCCCCGCTCGCGCGGGGATGAACCGATGAATTTGTGCCTTTAGTAGCACCTCAAATTGTGTTCCCCGCTCGCGCGGGGATGAACCGCAGACTCCTCCCATTTGGCGATGTCTTCTGCGGTGTTCCCCGCTCGCGCGGGGATGAACCGCCCTCCAAAAAACCCTGCCTTGCCTTGCCAAGGTGTTCCCCGCTCGCGCGGGGATGAACCGGGTTTTGCCGCAGGCCAGCAGCCAGTCGGCGGGTGTTCCCCGCTCGCGCGGGGATGAACCGGCTTGGACTTCTCGACGCCGTCTTTGACCAGGGTGTTCCCCGCTCGCGCGGGGATGAACCGTTGACGCCTACCCGATGGACGTTGACGGCGAGGTGTTCCCCGCTCGCGCGGGGATGAACCGCGGATCACGCAACCGCTGGTCGATGCCGGAACCGTGTTCCCCGCTCGCGCGGGGATGAACCGTTGCGGTTGCCAGCACCTACGGCACCTCCGTGGTGTTCCCCGCTCGCGCGGGGATGAACCGCAACCGGCAGCGGCTGGCTGCGATCCGGGCTGGTGTTCCCCGCTCGCGCGGGGATGAACCGGGCGGATTGAGACTATCACGCATGGCAACGGTGTGTTCCCCGCTCGCGCGGGGATGAACCGGCGCCCAGCCGTTAGGGCCAGCGCGAAGCGATGTGTTCCCCGCTCGCGCGGGGATGAACCGCCAGCGAGGCAAGCCATGGCTGCAGTCTGGCCGTGTTCCCCGCTCGCGCGGGGATGAACCGCCAGTACGTGCCACTGTCAGAGTGCAGGAGAGGTGTTCCCCGCTCGCGCGGGGATGAACCGCTGCGGCAGGCGGGGCATGAGGTGAAGGAGGAGTGTTCCCCGCTCGCGCGGGGATGAACCGGTCACGGGGCGAAAGTCGACTGGTTGACTGCCGTGTTCCCCGCTCGCGCGGGGATGAACCAGGTCGATGATCTTGCGCAGGCCCCAGATCACGGTGTTCCCCGCTCGCGCGGGGATGAACCCGTTGGAACATACATTGCCGCCTTGGTTCAGCCTGTGTTCCCCGCTCGCGCGGGGATGAACCGTGTTTGTATTTCGTCATTCGGTACATCAAATTGTGTTCCCCGCTCGCGCGGGGATGAACCGCCACCGGCTCGCGCCCGCCAAGCCCGCGCCGGCGTGTTCCCCGCTCGCGCGGGGATGAACCGTCACCTTATGCACTAGGATGGCTTCCACTTCAGTGTTCCCCGCTCGCGCGGGGATGAACCGCGACGGAGCACCTCGACCATTTGCGGGCCATCGTGTTCCCCGCTCGCGCGGGGATGAACCGTCTGTTGCGTTGCCCACTGCGGTTTTGTCGGCGTGTGTTCCCTGCTCGCGCGGGGATGAACCGAGGTGGAGCAGCACCTAGGGCGCACAGCGACAGTGTTCCCCGCTCGCGCGGGGATGAACCGTAGGTATCACAGTTGACGAGGATGTCTAGGGGAGTGTTCCCCGCTCGCGCGGGGATGAACCGTACCACCCCCAGACCTAAATCCTTCTTCCGCCGTGTTCCCCGCTCGCGCGGGGATGAACCGCTTACAAGATCGCGGTTGACCGAAATGAAGATGTGTTCCCCGCTCGCGCGGGGATGAACCGCTTGATGTGCGGCTTCAGGATGATGGTGCGCCGTGTTCCCCGCTCGCGCGGGGATGAACCGCTTGGCGGGAGTTTCGCCGCGAGGCAGAAGATGTGTTCCCCGCTCGCGCGGGGATGAACCGACCCGGAGAAGCGCTTGGCGGGGGGGCACACGGTGTTCCCCGCTCGCGCGGGGATGAACCGGCCCTAGCGCGCCGATTCACCACGGCCGCAAGGTGTTCCCCGCTCGCGCGGGGATGAACCGATCGGGTGATGCTGATTAAAGGCGCCAGCACAGTGTTGCCCGCTCGCGCGGGGATGAACCGCGCTTTGCGCACGGACTCAAAGTTGCGCGAAGGTGTTCCCCGCTCGCGCGGGGATGAACCGCCAATATCCCCGGTTGATGCGTCGAAAAGCAGGTGTTCCCCGCTCGCGCGGGGATGAACCGGTACACCATGACCGACCTGCCGCCCACAGATCGTGTTCCCCGCTCGCGCGGGGATGAACCGACCGGGCCGCACTGGCAGCGGCGCGCGACTTGGTGTTCCCCGCTCGCGGGGGGATGAACCGAACCGCCAAGGCCGCACCGGCGAGGTGGCGCTGTGTTCCCCGCTCGCGCGGGGATGAACCGCGGGCAGCATGGGCCAGACGTCGGTGCGGTGTGTGTTCCCCGCTCGCGCGGGGATGAACCGGGGTAGGGTTAAATGCCGCCGTGAGCAACAAAGTGTTCCCCGCTCGCGCGGGGATGAACCGGTCACGCAGACGGGCGCGGGCCTGTGGGTGACGTGTTCCCCGCTCGCGCGGGGATGAACCGTCGCCCGCTGGCCCCGCAACCTCAAGCACGTCGTGTTCCCCGCTCGCGCGGGGATGAACCGAGTTTGTCAAAATTCTCTGGGCTGCTGTTCTTGTGTTCCCCGCTCGCGCGGGGATGAACCGCAATCGCTCTTGCCTTCGCTGATCCTCAGCCCGTGTTCCCCGCTCGCGCGGGGATGAACCGTCCCGCCTCACCCGCGAGCGGTGCCGGGGGGAGTGTTCCCCGCTCGCGCGGGGATGAACCGTGTTTGGATTCAGCAGTTGTTAGACCTCTGATGTGTTCCCCGCTCGCGCAGGGATGAACCGTGCTGCGGATGTAGCCCCAAGTCCGGCAGGCTGCTAGCTGGCATGGCCCAACGCATAATCAGCCCCCATGAGCCATCTCTATGTGTATTCCCCCAGCGGGGCCGTGCGCGACCGGCCCGGTTTTAAGCGCGCCGTCAAACGCCTGCAGGCCTTGGGCCATGAGGTGGAAATCGACCCCGACGCGCTGGTCAGCGCGCAGCGCTTTGCCGGCGACGACGCCACGCGCCTGGCTGCCATCGGCCGCGCCGCCGCCAGCCGGGCCGAGGTGCTGCTCACCACCCGTGGCGGTTACGGCCTGACGCGGCTGCTGCCCAGCCTGCCCTATGCGGCCATTCAAAGCTCGATCGAGCGCGGCAGCGCCTGGGTGGGCTTGAGCGATTTCACGGCCTTGCAACTGGCCGTGCTGGCGCAAACCGGGGGCAGCACCTGGGCCGGCCCGGCCCTGCTGGAAGACTGGGCCGCGCCTGGGCCGCCCGACGAAATCATGCAAGCCTGCTTCGAAGATTTGTGCGCCGGGGTGGGCGAGGGCAGCGGCTGGCGCTTGCCGGCGGCCGATTTGCGCGCCCACCCCGAGCTGGCCCAGGCCGAGGGCTGGTCGGTCGAGGCCGCTGCGCTGTGGGGGGGCAACCTGTCGGTGCTCTGCAGCCTCGTGGGCACCCCCTACCTGCCCGCCATCGATGGCGGCATCTTGTTCCTCGAAGACGTGGGCGAACACCCCTATCGCATCGAGCGCATGCTCAGCCAGTTGCTGCACGCCGGGCTGTTGCAGCGCCAGCGCGCCATCGTGCTGGGCGCCTTCAACCGCTACCAACTGACGCCGCACGACCGCGGCTACAAGCTGGCCAGCGTGCTGCAGTGGTTGCGCAGCCAGGTGAGCGTGCCGGTGCTCACCGGACTGCCTTTTGGCCACGTGCCGACCAAGGTGCTGCTGCCGCTGGGCCGACCGGTGCAGTTGCTGGTGCAGGGGCGCGACTGCCTGCTGTTTTGGGGTTGAACAAGCAACGCACCCAATGCCAACGGTGTGCGTGGTTTGACCCCTCGTTTGGCTAGACGAAAAAGGTCAAGCGGGAAAGGATTAACCCGCCGCAGCCGATGCCCCCGCCACCCCCAGCAACTGCTGCAAGCGCGGGCTGGTGGTGGTGTATTGCAGCAACTGGCGCTGGCCGGGGCGCAGCAGCGCGGCGGCGGCGAAGGCGGCCAGGGTGGCTTCGTGGAAGGCGCAGACGATCAGTTTGCGCTTGCCGGGGTAGTGGTTGATGTCGCCCACGGCAAACAGACCGGGCTCGGTGGTGGCCATGGTGGCGCTGTCCACCGGCAGGTGTTTGCGCTCCAGCGCCAGCCCCCAGTCGGCCAGCGGGCCGAGTTTGGGGCTTAAGCCCAGGCGCGGCAGCAGCAAGTCGCAGGGCAGGGTGGCGTGGCCGTCGCCGGGGGTGGCCAAATGCAGGGCTTGCAGGGCTGGCCTTGCATCCTGCGGCGCGGGTTCGGGCGCTTGTGCCAGATTGGCCGCCGGGCCGCAGTCCAAGCCCACCGGCTGGCCGAGCACCAGTTGCAGCCTGCCTTGGGCCAGCGCCTGCTCCAACGCGCCTTGCAAGGCGGGCTCGATTTGGAAGCGCGGGCTGCGGTGCAGCAGGGTGACGCGACCGGATGCGCCTGCGCTTGGGGGGGGCGCCAACTCCAGCGCCAGTTCCACGGCTGCGGCATCGCCCCCATGCACCACGATGTGCTGCGCCGCAGCGGCAGCGGCGGGCAGGCCGTGGTAGCAAACCTGCGCAGATGGGCCGCGCTCGAAGGGCTCTAGGCCCGCCACGGATTCCTTGCGCGGCAAAAACGCCCCCACGCCGGCGGCGATGAACACCAGCGGCGCGATCCACTCCTGCTCGCTGTTGCCGCCGTCACCGCTGACACTGCTGCGCAACTGCCAGCGCCCGTCGGGCAGGCGCTGCAAGCCGCTCACGAGCTGACCCAAGTGCAGCGGTGGGTTGAAGGGGCGCAACTGCTGCAGCAGGCGCTCGGTGAGCTCGCGCCCGCTGCACACCGGCAGGCCGGGCAGGTCGTAAATGGGTTTGTCGGGGTAGAGCGCGTGGCACTGGCCGCCGGGTGCGGGCAGCACATCGACCAGCTGGCAGGCGATCTCTTGCAGCCCGAGCTGGAAGGCCAGAAACAGGGCCGCCGGACCGGCACCGATGATCAGGGCCTCGGTCTCGATGGGCGGCGGCGGTGCGGCGGCGGGGTTCAAGGGGGTGCCGATCGGGGCGGTGAAGGCCGGGGCAGCCGCTCGGAGCGCTTCAGCGTTTGAGCAGCGGCAGTTTGCCGGTCATGTCTTTGTGGTCGTCGGCGTCGGGCAGCGGGGTCTTGCGTTTGGTGATGCTTTTCCAGCCCGGCAGCCGCGCCAGTTCGGCGTTGAGGGCGATCATGTGCTGCTGGTCGCGCGGCAGGTCTTCTTCGGCGTAGATGGCGCTCACCGGGCATTCGGGGATGCAGACGGCGCAGTCGATGCACTCGTCGGGGTCGATGGTGAGGAAGTTGGGGCCTTCGCGGAAACAATCCACGGGGCAGACATCGACGCAGTCGGTGTATTTGCAGGCGATGCAGGCTTCGGTAACAACGTGGGTCATGGCTCGGAGACTCGGGGCGCGGTCAGGGGGGAGGGTGGAAGGGCGATTTTAGGGCTTGAAAGCGCGGCTGGGCTCATGCCCTGCTTTGATAGAGGTCAAGGCCCGCCGAATCTCAATCCAGCAGCACAGCCGCAGCGGTGCGGTGGCTGGCGCTGTCAACCAAAATCAGCGCCCCCAGCGCGCGCGACTGCGCGTAGGCCACGGTCGGCAAGGGGGCCTGCAACTGCAGTTCGACGCGGCCGATGGCGTTGGCCTCCAGCCGCTCGGCATCTTCTTGCTCCAGGGTGTGGATGTCGAGCCGGTGCAGCACGCGCAGCACCTTGGCCTTGACCCAGCGGTGCTGGTGCAGCGCCCAGTATAGGCGGCCGGGCTGCAGCGCTTCGTCGTCAAGCCACGCCACGGTGGCGCTCAGGTGCTGGTGCGCCGGGTAGGGGATGGCGGCTGGGGCTGCCGTGGGGGCACTGGCCAGCAGCCAGTCGCCGCGCGACACGTCGAGCTCGCGCTCCAGCAGCACGCCGGCGCTGTGGCCCGCCGCCACGGCCTGTGGCTCGCGGCAGCGGTTGAGCACCTGCACCACGCGGGCGCGCTGGCCGCTGGGGAAGACCTGCACTTCGTCGCCTGCCTGGATGCGCCCGGCGGCAACCCGGCCCCAAAAGACGCGCCGCCCGCTTGGGGACGCTACTGTGGCGCCATCCGCGCCAGCCGCACCAGTCCCCACATCGGCCGCGCCGGGTTTTTCTACCCACTGCACCGGGAAGGCCAGCGCGGCCTCGGGCGGCGGGGCGGTGTTGGGCAAGTGCTCCAGCACTTCGAGCAAGGTGGGGCCGTGGTAGCCGCACCAGCCCTCATGCAGGTGGCCGCGATCAACCACGTTCCAGCCCTTGAGCGCCGAAATCGGCAGCACGGCGTGTACGGCCAGTCCGGCCTGCTCGGCAAAGCGCTGCAAGGCGGCGCGGATGTGCTCAAAGGCCAGCGCCGCATCGGCCACCGCATCGAGCTTGTTGACGGCAAACACCAGGCTGGGCACGCGCAGCAGGTGGCAGAGCAGGGCGTGGCGGCGCGTTTGCGCCAGCAGCGGCAGGTCGGGGCGCTGCCAGTCGAGCTTGGTGGCATCGACCAGCAGCACGGCGGCGTCGGCGCTGGAGGCGGCCGTGACCATGTTGCGCGTGTACTGCTCGTGCCCCGGCGCGTCGCCGATGATGAACTTGCGTCGCTCGCTGCTGAAGTAGCGGTAGGCCACGTCGATGGTGATGCCTTGCTCGCGCTCGGCGATCAGGCCGTCGGTCAGGCGCGCTAGGTCGATCTGCTCGCCCGCGCTGGCGCTGTGCTGCGTGACGCCGGCCAGGTGGTCTTGCAGCACCGCTTTGCTGTCGAGCAGCAGGCGGCCGATGAGGGTGCTCTTGCCGTCGTCAACCGAGCCGCAGGTGATAAAGCGCAGGGCATCCATTAAAAATATCCTTCGAGTTTGCGTTTTTCCATCGAGGCCTCGCTGGTTTGGTCGTCCATGCGGGTGGCGCCGCGTTCGCTCAACTGGGCGTTGAGGGTCTCGGCCACAATCTGCCCCGCCGTGGCCGCCGTGCTGGCAACCGGGCAGGTGCAGGTGATGTCGCCCACGGTGCGAAAGCGCACGCTGCATTCGATCACTTCCTCGCCCGGCTGCGGCGGGGTGAGATCGGTCACGGGCACCAGCAGGCCGCGGCGCTGCACCACCTGGCGTGGGTGCGCGTAGTACAGGCTGGGCAGGGCGATGCGCTCGCGCTCGATGTACTGCCAGACGTCGATCTCGGTCCAGTTGCTGATCGGGAACACGCGGAAATGCTCGCCCGGTTGCAGCCGGGTGTTGTAGAGGTGCCAGAGTTCGGGGCGCTGTGCTTTGGGCTGCCACTGGCCGAAGGCGTCGCGGTGGCTAAACAGGCGCTCTTTGGCGCGTGCCTTTTCTTCGTCGCGCCGGGCGCCGCCGATCAGGGCGTCGAAGCGGAATTCGTCGATTGCCTCCAGCAGCGTGACCGACTGGTGCGCGTTGCGGCTCTGCCCCGGATGCGTCAGCCGCACGCTGCCACGCGCCATCGAGTCTTCCACCCGGCGCACGATCAGATCGGCCCCGAGCTCGTGGGCGCGCTGGTCTCGGAAGGCCAGCACCTCGGGGAAGTTGTGGCCGGTGTCGATCATCAGCAGCGGGTAGGGCAGGCGGCCGCGGCCAAAGGCTTTTTCGGCGCAGCGCAGCAACACCAGCGAGTCTTTGCCGCCGGAAAACAGCAGCGCCGGGCGCTCGAAGGCGGCGGCAACTTCACGCAGGATGAAGATGGTTTCTTCTTCCAGCGCGTCGAGCTGGCTGTTGTCGAGCTGGGGCGGGGCGGTATGCGGTGTGGCGGAATGCAGCGCGCTTTCCGTGGCTGCATGCAGGCCGCATTCTTTGGCGCCGTCTTGCTCCCACCACCAGCGTCCGGCACGAAAATCTTCCCCCACGCTCACGGCGCGGGTGCAGGGTGCGCAGCCGATGCTGGGGTAGAAGCGGTCGTGCAGCGGGTTGTAGTCGAGGTTGTGGCGGGCGATGTGGTGCCAGACATCGCCCCAAGTCCAGTCGGCCAGCGGGTTGAACTGCAGCAGCCCGGCGCTGGGCCGATCGGCGCGCGCGGGGTCGAGGTCGCTGCGGTCGATTGGGGGCACCTCGGCGCGGGTGGCGGATTGTTCGCGCCGCAAACCCGTCACCCAAGCCCGCTGGCCCTGCAGCGCCCGGCGCAGCGGCTCGACTTTGCGGATGGCGCAGCAGGCCTGGCGCAGCGCCACGCTGCGGCGCATGGCGTCGGGGCCTTCGCGCTCCACGAAGGCCTCGGCGGTGCCGGGCTGCGGGCGGTAGATGTGCACGGGTTGCACGGAGGGCTGGGTTGCCGACGGCGCCGCACGGGCTTGGGTGCGTGCCAGCAGTTCCAGCGTCTCGGGGTGCAGGGCGCCGGTGTCGAGCACGCACATCGGGATCGGCAGTTGCAGGGTTTCGATCAGGTGCCGAATCACCACGTCTTCGGCCCCCAGGCTGGAGGCTTGCACCAGCGGCTGGCATTCGTGGGCGGCTTGTTGCAGCAGGGCGCGGCTGCGCGCCAGCTTGGCCTCGAAATCGGCGCTGGGCTGGGCCTGCTGCAGGGCCAGTTGGGCATTGCTCATGGGTGCGCTCCAGTGGCGGTGGGGGTGGCGGCAAAGCGCGGCAGCGGCTGCTGCGCGTCGCCTTGGTAAAAACCGCCAAACTGCTGCAGCAGGCGCTGGCCGTGGGTCGGGTTCTGGTCGGCGCGCAGCAGCGCTTCGTCAAAACCGCAGCGCTGCAGCTGCAGCAACTGGTCGATCAGCACCTCGCCGGTGGCGCGCAGCAGGCCCCGGTAGCCCAAACGCCGGCGCAGCAGCACCGCCTGGCTGTAGGCGCGGCCGTCGGTGAACTTGGGGAACTGCAAGTCGATGCGCTGCACGCCTTGCAGGTCGAGCGCTTGCGCACCCGAAAGGGGATGGGGCAGCAGCTCGAAATCCGGTGCCAGCGTGAGCACGCCAGCGGCGTCGGCCGGGGCCGCTTCGGCCTCGTGTGGGGTCAAGAGTTTCATGGGAGAAAAATCAGCTCGGGAGTGGTGATCAAAGTGCCTCGGCGGCCTGTTCTAGGCTGCGTGCGGTGGCCACGCGCACCGCGTTGGCGGCGGCCTTGAAGGGCTCGTGGCCGAGGCGGTGCAGGGCCTGCAAAAAGCGCTCGCCCGGCGCGCGCAGTTCCTGGTAGGTTTCCAAAATCGCCTCGATCGCGTCGCAGACCTCGCTGGCGGTGAAGGCCGGCCCCAGCACCTTGCCGGCCGCGGGGGCGCCGCTTAAGCGCGAGCCGTCGGAGCCGCCCAGGGCGATCTGGTACCACTCTTGGCCGTCTTTGTCCACGCCCAAGATGCCGATGTGGCCGCTGTGGTGGTGGCCGCAGGAGTTGATGCAGCCGCTCAGGTGCAGGTCGATCGGCCCGAGGTCGTGCAGTTCGTCCAGGTCTTGGTAGCGCTGCGTGAGGGCCTCGGCGATGGTGAGCGAGCGCGCGTTGGCGAGGTCGCAAAAGTCGCCGCCGGGGCAGGCGATGAGGTCGGTGAGCAGCCCGATGTGCGCTTGCGCCAACCCAAGGCGGCGCGCGGCGCGCCAGAGCTCGGGCAGTTCCTCGCAGCGCACCCAGGGCAGCAGCAGGTTTTGCTGGTGCGTCACGCGCACTTCGCCCGCGCTGTAGCGGTCGGCCAGTTCGGCCACGGCGTCGAGCTGGCTGGCGCTGGCGTCGCCCGGGGCTTGGCCCAGGCGCTTGAACGAGAGCGTGACGGCGCGCAGCGCCGGGTTTTGGTGCGCGTGCACGTTGCGCTGCAGCCAGCGCTCGAACTCGAGGTCGTCCTCAGCGCTCAGGCGCAGCAGCCGCGCCACGCGGTCGTCGGCACAGGGTTCGCTGCCTAGGCGCGCCGGGGGCGCAAAGCAGGCGCTCACGCGCTCCAATTCAGCCACGCTGATGGTGTGCGGGGCCCCGTCTTGCAGCACGATGCGCTGGTACTCGGCCTGCACCTCGTCGAAAAAACGCTGCCCTTGGGCGCGCACCAAAATCTTGATGCGCGATTTGTACATATTGTCGCGCCGGCCCCAGGCGTTGTAGATGCGCACCAGCGCTTCCAGGTAGTTGAGCAGTTGATCCCAGGGCAAAAAATCGCAAATGGTGCTGGCCAGCACCGGCGTGCGCCCCATGCCGCCGCCCACCAGCACCGTAAAGCCCAGCGCACCGGCCGCGTTGCGGCGCAGTTGCAGCCCCACGTCGTGCCAGTGCAGCGCGGCCCGGTCTTCCAGTGCGCCAACGATGGCCACCTTGAACTTGCGCGGCAGAAAGGCGAACTCGGGGTGCAGCGTGCTCCACTGGCGCAGGATTTCGGCATAGGGGCGCGGATCGGCCACTTCGTCCGGCGCGATGCCGGCCAGCGCGTCGGTGCTGATGTTGCGGATGCAGTTGCCGCTGGTTTGGATGCCGTGCATGTCGACGCTGGCCAGCAGATCCATCACCTCGGGCGCATGGTCGAGCGCGATCCAGTTGAACTGCACGTTCTGGCGCGTGGTGAAGTGGCCGTAGCCGGTGGGCAGGCGGCTGGCGATGGCGCGGCCGTCGCGCAGTTGCACCGCGCCCAGCCGGTTCTGCGCCGCCACGGCCCCTTGGAACACCGCCGCTCCGGGCTGGTCGTACTCGCGTGCAATGCGCGCCAGCACCCGCACCTGCGCGCTGGAGAGCTCGCCGTAGGGCACGGCCACGCGCAGCATGGGCGCGTGGCGCTGGATGTACCAGCCGTTTTGCAGCCGCAGCGGCCGAAAGGCCTCGTCCGAGAGCGCGCCGTCGCGGTGCCGCTGCCACTGGTCGCGGAACTGGGCCGCGCGCTGGCGGATGAACTGGCGGTCGAAATCGGTGTAAGAGTACATGGAGGCGCTGGCATGAAGGGTGAATGGCCGTTGAAGCGGCATGCGGGCGACTTTATGCGTATTCTTAATAAACTCAAACTATAGTTTTTTTATTGGACTGTAGCTTTTGGTTATGAGCGGTGCTGTGTTGGACGGGGCCATAATGGCCTCATTGGCCTGCGGGCTGGGTTGGCCGTCACCGCAGCGAGAGGCGTTGATTGCCGCGGACGGTCTAGAGGCCGACATCGTTTCGTCATCAGACCCTGCTAATTTGCAAACCATGAACACCATGAGCCGAACCGAAACCCTACACCCGCAAGGCAGCACGCTGCCGGCGCACGACCGGCGCGGGGCCAGCGAAGCCGTGGCCGCTCGCAGCGCGGCGGCCCTGGACGCGCAAGCCATGACCCAGATGGCCCATTGGGCCGCTGGCGTCTCGCCGATTTCGCTCGCCTTGGCTTGGACCGATTGGGCGCTGCATCTGGCGTCGTCTCCCGGCTCGCAGGCGCGCTTGGCGCGTCGTGCGGTCGAGCAAGGCATGCGCTGGACACAAGACTGCGCGCAGGCCGTTCAGCCAAGCCCAACGCCCCTGCCAAACCCAGCGCCACAGCCCGATGCGGCCGCCGTCAATCCCTTCGATGCAATGCTCGATGACGACAGCCGCTTTAGCGCCCCCGAGTGGCACAACTGGCCTTGGCGGGCGCTCGCAACGGCCAACATCGTGAACGAAAAGTGGTGGCAAGAGGCCAGCAGCCTGCGCGGCATGCAAGACCACAGCCGCCACCAGATGCATTTTTATGGTCGTCAGTTGCTCGATCTGGCCTCACCCAGCAACTGGCTCTGGAGCAACCCACAGGCGCTGCAGGCGGCATGGCACAGCGGCGGCCAGACCCTGCTGCGCGGCATGGGCATGGCCTTCGACGAATGGCGCCAGCAAAAAGGCCTGCCGGCGTTGCGCCCCCATGGCGCCGAGTTGGGCGTAGGCCGCGGCCTGGCCATGACCGAGGGAGAGGTGGTGCTGCGCAACAACCTGATCGAGCTGATCCAGTACCGCCCCAGCACGCCCCAGGTGCAGGCCGAGCCGGTGCTGATCATCCCCTCGTGCATCATGAAGTACTACATCCTCGACTTGTCGCCACACAACTCGATGGTGCGCTGGCTGGTGGGGCAGGGGCACACGGTGCACATTGTGTCGTGGCACAACCCCGATGAAAACGACGCCTTGCTGGGCATGGACGATTACGTGCGCGATGGCGTGTTGGCGGCGCTCGATTTCATCCACTCGCGCGACCACGAAGCGGTGCACCTGGTCGGCTACTGCCTAGGGGGCACCTTTGCGGCGATTGCGGCAGCGGCGCTGGCCGGGGGCGATGCGGTGCTGAGCACGCACGATGCGCAAGACCCCCAATTGCCTTTGGCCAGCCTGAGCCTGCTGGCCGCCGAGGTGGACTACACCGAGCCGGGCGACATGGGGGTGCTGATCGACGAGGCGCAGGTGCGCCTGCTCGAAGACGTGATGGCCAGCAAGGGTTTCCTGACCGGCAAGCAAATGGCGGCCTCGTTTCAGTTCCTGAATTCGCGCGATTTGGTCTGGTCCAATCAGACCCGGCGTTGGTTGCTGGGTGAGCAGGACTTGCCCAACGACCTCATGCTCTGGAACGCCGACGTCACCCGTTTGCCGGCGGTGATGCACAGCCAGTACCTGCGCGGTTGTTATTTGAACAACGATCTGGCCGAAGGGCGCTACCTCTACGAGGGGCGCCCAATCTCGCTGCGCGACATCCGCATCCCGGTGCTGGCCGTCGGCACCGTCAAAGACCACGTGGCACCATGGCGTTCGGTGTACAAGGTGCACCGGCTGGTGTCGGGCGACGTTACTTTTGTGCTCACCAATGGCGGGCACAACGCGGGCATCGTCTCGGAGCCGGGGCGCCCGCGCCGCCACTACCATAGCCTGCACAGCTCCGCGCACCAGACTTGGCGCACGCCCGACGAGTGGCTGGCACAGGCGCCGCGTTTCGAGGGCAGTTGGTGGCCGGCCTGGAGCCAGTGGCTGGGCGAACAAGGCAGCGGACGCCAGGTGGCGGCGCGCATGCCCGTGCACGACCCGGATTTGGGCGCCGCACCGGGCCAGAATGTCAGGGTTTGCTACGGCGACTGAAGCGCTGCGCCAGCAGCATCTGCGCCAGCCGTGGCTCCAGCGGCCACGTCTCGCCGTGCAACTGCGCCGCCAGCACCTCGCCAGCCAGCACCGACAGCGTCAGGCCGCGCGCGCCCAGCCCGGTGAGCACGTGCAGCCCGGGCCAGCGCACGGCGTCCAGCACCCCCACGGCGGGCAGCCGGTCGGGCAGGGTGCAGCGCACGGCGGCCCAACCTTGGGCGGCTTGGAAAGCGGGCTGCATCAGCGTGCCCAAGCGCGGCAGCAGGCGCTGCAAGCGCGCCTGGTTGGCGGCGTGGTCGGCCGCCGTCACGGCCGCCGAGGTGTTGCCGCGCTCGAAGGTGGAGCCCACGATCCACATCGGCGCGCCGCTGGGGCCGTCCATGCCATGTAAAAAGCTGCCGTAGCCATTTACCGGCCATGGCGGCAGGGCAGCGCGTGCCGCTGCCGGTAGCTCGTTCAGCGCGCCCCAACTCACTTGGCCACGCAAGGCGTGCAGGGGCAGGGGGCTGCCTGACTCGGTGCTTGGCTGGGTGCCTGCCCCATCGGCGCTTGCAAGCAGTCCGCGCACGGAAAAGCCGGCCGCCAGCACCACCAGCGGCGCTTGGGCCAAGGTCTGCCCGTGGGCGTCGAACAGCGCCCAGCCCTCGGGCGTGGGCTGCAGGCGTGCAACCGCGCAAGCCCCACGCCACTCAATGCCGGGCTGCGCCAACTGGGCTTGCACCAGCCGCGCAGGCCGCATCCACGCGCCACAAGGGTGCCACAGGGCGCTGGTGGCGGGTTGCAGTTGGTCGAGCTGCGCTTGGGCCAAGCGTTCGGGGCTGGCCTCCACGCTCCAACCGTCCATTGGATTGGGGCTGCCAGGGGCGCAAGGTGGCAAGGCGCGTGCATGCTCGACCCGGCGCTCAAGTACACCCGTGGCGGCCCAGTCGGTGCCCGCGGGCAGCAGAGCGGCCAAACGCGCCAGGGTGGTGCTCACCCCAGCGCGGCTGATGCGCGACAGCGGCGCGTCGTCGGGGGACACGTGCGGGGCCACCAAGCCCGCCGGCAAGGCCGAGGCCCCGGCGGCTGGGGCAACAGCGGCGTCGAGCACCTGCACCCGCCAGCCGCGCTGCGCCAGGCTGTAGGCAGCTGCCGAACCGGCCAAGCCAGCCCCCACCACCACGGCGCGGCGCGGGAGTTCGAGCAGCGCAGCGTACGGGGGCGCCGCAGCAGCGGGCGCGCCTACCGGAGTGGACACCTTGCGGCCTTGCCGTGCTGGGGCCGTTTAGCGTGGGCTGGGGGGCACGTAGCCCGCGGCCTGGTCGGCCCCGGAACCAAAAAAGTGCTGCTCCATCTGCCGCGCCAGGTACTGGCGTGCCCGCGCATCGGCCAGATTGAGCCGGTTTTCGTTGACCAGCATGGTTTGGTGCTTGAGCCAGTCGGCCCAAGCCTGTTTGCTGACCTGCTCGTAAATGCGTTTACCCAGTTCGCCCGGGTAGGTGGGGAAATCCAAACCCTCGGCTTCTTGGCCGAGTTTGATGCATTGAACCGTGCGTGCCATTGGAGTGCTCTTAAAAAATGTGCGGTGAGGGTGCCAGCAACCTTGGAATGTACCAAGCTTTGGCGGTCATGCGCCGCAGCGTCTAGGGCAAGCCCAGGCTCGTGGGCGGGCTGTATCGGAAACCAGCCAGCTTTAGGGTTTGCGGATTTACAATCGGGCTTTAATGTAAGGGCTGGGGGTGCGCTGCGAATGCCATGAGCTACCCCCATCCGAAGCGAGCAAGACCATGAGCCAACAACCCCCGCCTTTCGAGATTCACGTGCATGGCGACGTGCCCCTGCGCGAAGAGGTGGACTACCCACAGATCCAGGACGCGCTCAAGCCGCTGTGGAAGTACGTGGGCGCGCGCTCGCTGGTTGACGCCGCGGCCAGCCAGTACGAAGAAGAGCCCGGCATTCGCTTCGAGGCCAAAGAGCGCGTGTTGCAGATTTGCTGGACCCTCGAAGGCGATGAAGATTTTCGACTCGCCATCGACGAAGCCTGCATGGGCCTCAACGAGATTGCCGCCACCGGCGCCGCGCTCGAAGTGTCGTTCTACGACATCGAGTTCGATGAAGAAGACGCCCCCGAAGACGAAGAGGCGCGCGACGACTTCGTGCTGTGCTTTGTGGGCCCCACGCCTGCGGCCATCATGCAGGTGCAGCGCGATTTGCTGGTGCAAGACGTGGTCAACCTGATGGAGCGCCACTTTGACGCCTCCGAGCTGGGCGACGTGGTGGCCTCGATCGACCGCCTGTTTAGCAGCCGCTTCGACTCGCTGGTGAGCTCGATGCAACTGGGCCGCCCGCCGCGCGGCTCCGGCCCCAGCGGCGGGCACGGCGGGCCGCGCAAGCCGCGCCATCTGCATTGAGCTTTTGAGTAAGGGCCCCCAGCCGTGGGG
>NZ_BAWN01000011.1 GCF_000696225.1 Serpentinimonas barnesii
CAGCTCTTTGCGCTGCAGCACGGCAGCAATCAGCTCGTCGGTGTGCAGGCTGCCTTTCATGAGCATTTCGACTTCGCCCTGCACCGCCATGTGGGCGGCGATTTCGGCCGCTTCGTGGCTGTGCGCCGCCGCCACGATTTGGTAGGGCGACAAATCCAGCCCGGCCTCGGCGGCCACGCGCCGCAAGCGCTGCTCAGGCCCGATCAGCACCGGGATGATCAAGCCGGCCTGCGCCGCATCGAGGGCCCCTTGCAGGGAGCCGGCATCGCAGGGGTGCACCACCGCGCAGCGCGCGGGCTCCAGTCCAGCGCCCCGCGCCAGCAGCTCGCGCAGCCGGGCCTCGGGGTCGGACAGTTGCAGGCGCGGCAGATCGGGCCGCCGCAGGCGCAGCTTCTGCGTGGGGGCCAGCACCCGGGCCACGCCTTGCAATACCCGCACGCCATTTTGGTTGGTGGCGCTGCAGTCGAGTTCGACGCGCTTTTTTGCTTCGTCTTTGGATGCGACTGTGAGCAGCACCTCCAGCGTGTCGCCAACATGCACGGGGTGCAAGAAGGTGAGCTGCTGCTCCAGATAGATGGTTCCTGGCCCTGGGAATTGGGTCCCCAGCAGCGCCGATATGAGGGCCCCGCCCCACATGCCGTGCCCGACCACGCCGTACAAACGGGTGTCGGCCGAGTACTGCGGGTCGAGGTGCGTGGGGTTGGTGTCGCCCGAGACGGCGGCAAAGGCTTGGATGTCTTGCAGCGTCAGGGTGCGCAGCAAGCGCGCGCTCTGGCCGACCGACAGTTCGTCGAAGGTGTGGTTTTCGAGCCAGTCGGCTGCCGATGGGATTGGTGGGTTCATGGGGTTGGCTTGTTGCTGGGGCAATCAATCGGCAGCATAGGTGAGCAAACCGTCAATTCGATGACACGGCGCGCTCTGCACCGGCAGCCGCCACTGGGCCGATGTGTGCAAGGTGCAAATCCACGCTCTCGATCATCAGCATCATGGCTTGCGACCCATACTGGCTGGCGTAGGCGCTGACCAGCTCGTAGCGCAACACCACGAGGCCGCGCAGCTCGAAAAACAGCAGGTCTTTGCGCCGCCGCTCGGTGCCATCCAGCGCGCGCGCACGCCGCTCGGGCCCGGTATAGGGCTCGGCGTTGCTCGGTGGGGACGGGTTTTTGACCTGCCGGATGAGCCGATCGATGGTGCCTTCGCGCTTGAGATCGAGCTGCAACGCGTGCGCCAGCCGCTCGATGCGCTGGTTGAGGGCGCGCAGGGAGTCTTCGCGGCGCAGCATGAAGGCCGCTTCGGCCCGCTGGTGCTTGCGGTCGTCGTCAGTCCGCATAACGCTCTTTGACGTACAGACCCGGGGCCTCGCAGACCTGCAGCTCGGCCGGGATAACAGGCGGCGCCTGCTTGGGGCCCGAGCGGGCCTGCAACCAGTCCCGATAAGCCTCCCACCAAGAGCCTTCGAGCAACGGGGCTTGGGCGGCCCAAGCATCGGGCTCGATCCAGCCATCGGCCGGCACGGTGGTGGCAATCTGGTAGCTGCGCCGGGGCCGCCCGGGCTCGGAGACGATGCCGGCGTTGTGCCCGCCCGCAGCCAGCACGAAGGTGATGGGGGTGTCGGTGAGCAGATGGATTTTATAGACCGAGCGCCACGGAGAAATGTGGTCGCGCACGGTGCCCACCACGAACAAGGGGGCCTGGATGTCCACCAGCGCCACGCCACGGCCCTCGACCCGGTAGTGCCCCGCTGCCAAGGCGTTGTTCAAAAACAGCGAGGACAGGTACTCTGAGTGCATGCGCTCGGGCAGGCGCGTCACGTCGGCGTTCCAGCTCATCATGTCGTTGCCGATTTCGTCCTGACCCAGCAGGTAGCGACGGGTGTTGCGCGACCAGATCAGGTCGCGCGAGTTGAGGAACTGGAACGAGCCCGCCATCTGCTTGCCCGACAGATAGCCGGTGCGCGCCATCGAGGTGCGCAGGGTCTGGAGCTGGTCGTCGTCGATGAACACGCCGAGTTCGCCGGGTTCGCTGAAATCGGTCTGCGCCGCCAGCAGCGTGACCGAGGCCAGCGCCGGCAACTGGTCGTAGAGCGCGTCGGCGCGGCGCCGCTGTTGCCCCGTGGGCAGGATGCGATCGGCCTGGCGCCGACCCAGGGCGGCAGCGACAATGGCCAAGAAAGTGCCCCCGAGGCAGTAGCCCAAGGTGTGCACGCGCTCGGCAGCCGTGCTGCGCTGCACCGCCGCCAGCGCCTCCATCACCCCCAAGCGCAGGTAGTCTTGCATCCCGAGCGCGCGGTCGCTGGCGTCCGGGTTGTGCCACGAGATGATGCAGACCGTGAAACCTTGTGCCACCAAGTAGCGCACCAAGGAGTTCTCGGGCGAGAGGTCCAGGATGTAGTACTTCATGATGCACGAGGGCACGATGAGCAGCGGCTCGGGGTGCACCTCGGGCGTGCTGGGCCGGTACTGGATGACCTCGATCAGGCGGTTGCGGTAGATCACCTGGCCTGGGGTGACCGCCACCTTTTCGCCGACCGGGTAGGGCAAGGGCTCGAGATCTTCGGCCGGCGTGCTGGGCTGGGCTCGCCGCATGGCTGCCGCATCTTGTAAAAATTGCTGGCTGCCTTTGATCCAAGTCTGGCCGCCGCTTTGCAAGCCGGACTTGAGCACCACCGGGTTGCTCAAGGGCCAGTTGGAAGGGGCCAGGGCATCGACGCCCTGGCGCGCAAAAAACCCCAGCAGGTGCTGGTGGTGCCGGTTCATGCCCTCGACTTGTGCGGCCTCGCGCCACCAGTCGTCGAGCACCCTGAAAGTTTCGCGCCAGGCCTTGAAGGGCCACTGCTGCCACTCGGGCTCGGCAAAGCGGGGGTCGGCGTCGTGCGCGGGCTCGTGGGCGCTGCTGTTGCGCAGCGCCTGGGCGCTCAGTTCCAGCGCTTTTTGCGCCAGCTCCAGCTGCCGGCCGGGCGCGGCCGCCAAGTGCCAAAGCCAGTCGGCCTGCGCCAGCGCCAGCGAAATGGGCGACAAACCCATGGCGGCCTCGGACAGGCGCGACTGCACCCACTGATCGAGCTGGCGATGCGGCTTGGTGGGTGGCGGCTGGACGGCAAACGTGGGCGGGGACTGGGTCATGGCGATGCGCTCCTGCTGCGATGGGACTGTGAACCACGGGCAGGCCAGCGAGATGCGGCTGCGCCCGATCAGGCACCGATTCCTAATATAACCCTATCCTAGCACCGACTATCGATTTTCCTGTATAAGGCCTGCGCCTGCGGGGCTGGATTTGCCACCTGCCAGCCCTGATGCATGGGCTGCAAGCGCCTGCAGCGCCGATGGCTCGCGCGGCTGGGCGACAATCGCGCCCATGCTGCAGTTTGAACGCCTCGCCTCCGACCCCGCCAGCCACGCGCGCCGTGGCCGCCTAACTCTGCGCCACGGTGTGGTGCAAACCCCGATCTTCATGCCGGTGGGCACCTACGGCACCGTCAAGGGGGTGCTGCCGCAGAGCCTGCAGCAGATGGGGGCGCAGATTATTTTGGGCAACACCTTTCACCTCTGGCTGCGCCCGGGGCTGGAGGTGGTGCAGACTTTTGGTGGCCTGCACCGCTTTGAGAACTGGCCCGCACCCATTCTGACCGACTCGGGTGGCTTCCAGGTCTGGAGCCTGGGGGCGATGCGCAAGATCAGCGAGCAGGGGGTGCAGTTTGCCAGCCCGGTCAATGGCGACAAGCTGTTCCTCTCGCCCGAGGTGAGCATGCAGATCCAGACCGTGCTCGACAGCGACATTGCGATGCAGTTTGACGAATGCACGCCCTACTGGCAGGGTGAGGGCGCAGGCAAGGATGGCAGCGGCCACATCACAACCGAAGCCGAAGCGCGCGCCAGCATGGAGCTGAGCCTGCGCTGGGCGCGGCGCTCGAAGGCCGAGTTCGAGCGCCTGCAAAACCCGAACGCCCTGTTTGGCATTGTGCAAGGCGGGATGTTTGAGCACCTGCGGCACGAATCTTTGCAGGCGCTGGTGGATCTGGATTTACCCGGCTACGCCATCGGCGGCGTGAGCGTGGGCGAGCCCAAGGAGCTGATGCGTCAGATCATGGCCCACACGCCGCACCGGCTGCCGGCGCACAAGCCGCGCTACCTGATGGGGGTGGGCACACCCGAAGATTTGGTGCAGGGCGTGGCCGACGGGGTGGATATGTTCGACTGCGTGATGCCCACCCGCAACGCACGCAACGGCACCCTGTTCACGCGCTATGGCGACCTGAAAATCCGCAACGCCCGGCACCGGCATGACCCGCAACCGATCGACCCCTCTTGCACCTGCAGCGCCTGCGCCGGGCCCGAGGGCCTGAGCTGGGAACAAGGCGGGCGCGGGGGCTTTTCACGCGCCTATTTGCACCACCTGGAGCGCTGCGGCGAAATGCTGGCCCCGATGCTGGCCAGCATCCACAACCTGCACTACTACCTCAACTTGATGCGCGAGGTGCGCGCGGCGCTGGAGGGCGGCGCTTTTGCGGCTTGGCGCTTGCGCTTTGCGGCGGATCGCTCGCGCGGGGTGTAGCTGCGGGCGCGGCCTCGGCGCTGGCCGGTGCCGCAGCCACGGCCGCTTGTGCGCTGGCCATGGCCTCGGTGCCGGCTTGCACGCTGTGCGCCATTTGCTCGGCGGCGCGGCTGGCGTGCTCGGACATATCGCGCAAGGCCTCGTTGGCGATGGTTTGGAACTGCTCAGTGAGGGCGCTCCACCACTGCATGGGATCGACGGCGGGGGGCGCGGCCTCGGCTGCCCCCGCCGCTGGGGCGGGGCTGCCCTCCGGCTGGCGCTGCGCTGCGGATGCCTCCCGTTCACTGGTGCGGGCTGCGCTTGCCGGGGTGGCGCTTGCCGGGGCTTCGGGCGCGGGCGGCTTGACCGTGAAGGCCTCGGCCATTTCCTGCATGCTCACATTCATGCTTTTGAGCGTGAGCAGCGTCATTTTTTGCAGCTCCAGCGCCTGGATGGTGGCCGCCAGCGCCTTGGTGTTTTGGTCGAGCCAGAAATGCACCGTGCGCAAGTCTTGGATGCGCTTGTCGAGCTCCTCGGGGTCGAACACCGGGGCAATCCAGTGATTCATAGGCGGCATGCCTGGCACCGCACCAGCGCCGGCACCCAAACCCGTGGCACTGGCGGCACTTTGGCGGCCCAGATTGCTCAAAAACTCAAAACCCGGCAGGCTGCGGGCAAATTCAAAGGCTTCCGGTTGCGTCATGGGGTGCTCCTCGTGTTGGCCAGCCTGCAGCATGCCACAGTTGGGTGCCTTCGTGTGGACCCCGGCCCGTCTGGCGCCAGAGATTGATCGGGATCAAGGCCGTTGTGCCGCGTTTTGCCTCACAATAAAGTCCAACAAGCAGGAGATCGACCCATGAGCCAAAACATTTCCGACACCTTCGCGCTGCAGTTGCAGCACATGCGCACCGAGGTGATTGCGCAGCTGCGTGCCCAGCGCGGCGGCAAGATCGGCCGCGCCGAAGCGGCGCAAGACCGGCACGATGTGCAAAGCGGCGACCGGGCGCAAAACGAGGCCGAGCGCGATCTGGCCATGTCGATCGACGTGCGCGAGACCGAGGCCCTGACCGCCATCGACGCCGCGCTCAAGCGCATCGCGGCCGGCAGCTACGGTCTGTGCACCGCCTGCGGGGTCGATATTCCAACCGCACGCCTGCACGCCAACCCGACCGCTGAACGCTGCGTGGCCTGCCAAAGCCAGCTTGAGCAGGCCCGTGGCGAGACCCACCCTTCGATGTAACGCGCCGTGCAAACCCACCCCGCCCTCCGCCCCGCCGGCCTGACTACCCGACGCCAATGCCTGGTGGCGGCGTTGGCTTGGGGCGGCGCGTGGAGCGGTGTGGCGCACAGCAACCCAGCCACCCCCACAGGCCATCGCGGGGCCTTTGCGGGGCCGGACCGGTTGGCGCTCGACTACGACGTGAGCGCGCGCATCAGCGGCATGCCGGTGCGTGCCAGTGGCCAACTGCAGTGGCTCATGCGCAGCGGCCAGTACGAAGCCAGCTTGGCGATGCGCTTGCCCTTGGTGGGAGGGCGCACCCAGCGTTCGCGCGGTCGGCTGCTGCCCGATGGCCTGCAACCGACCGAGTTCAGCGACCAAACCCGGCGCACGCGCCGCTACGAGCTCGACTGGACCGCGCTGCGCTATCGCCACCAGCGCGACTCTGAGGCCGAGCGCGTTGGCCCCCTGCAAACCGGCACCCAAGACCGGCTCAGCTTGTTTTTCGAACTCGCGCGCCGGCTGCAGCGCCAGACGCCGGTGCTGGATGCGGTGTGGAGCGTGCCCGTGCTGGGCCCCTCTGGGGTGCAGCCTTGGACGCTGCGCCTGCGGGCGCTGGAAACCATCGAAACCCCGGCCGGCCCCTTGTCGGCTTGGCGCTTGGAACGCCACAACGCGCAGCCCGACGACTCGCGCCTGAGCCTGTGGCTGGCCGAAGCGGTGCATTACCTGCCGGTGCGCATCTTGTTGCAAGAACCCGACGGCGATTGGGCCGACCAGCGCCTGCTGCGACTGCCCACGGCTTGAACCAAGGCCCTACAGCCCCATCTAATGCACAGGGAAGCTGCGTACACGGCCGCAACCCGTGGCCTTGCAAGGTTTCCTGATTCGGCGCACAGTACAGCTATGCAAACCCTCTACGACTCCGACACCTTTGTGGTAGTCCACATTTTGGCGCACGCCGATGCGGTGCGGTCGCCGGTGCGCGCACTACCGGGTCATGATGGGCAAACGGCCGGGGCCGACAGCGCCCCCGCCACGCACCAGATGCCGCGCCACGGCTTTGAGATTGTGGACAAGCGCTCTGGCAAAGAGGTGTACCTGGACGGCTCGTGGGCCGAGCTGTTCCAGCAGCAGATTCACACGTGGCAGCGCGACACCCCCACGCAAGAGGAAGTGGAAGACACGCTGGAAGGTTACGCCACCTTGGCCCAGACGCCGGTGGCGGTGCACTGAGGGCTGGCGCTAGCGCCGCCGACCGCCGCCGAGCAAGCCGCCCAGCACGCCGCGCACCAGTTGCCGGCCCACCGAACTGGCCACCGCGCGCACTGCGGTCTGCGCCACGTTCTGCAACAGTCCATTGGTCTGCCCCCCGCGTGGCCCAGTGCGGCCGAGCAAGGCCTCCTGCAAAAACCCACCGACGCCCGCATTTGTTGCAGCACCCGGCCGCGCTGCAGCAACTCGGCCGCCCGCAGACGCCGCGGCTGGGTTGTTTGCAGCCACAGGCGCGCCAGTTGCCGCCGCCTGCGCGTGCTGGCGCAGCAACTCGTACGCGCTTTCGCGGTCCAGCACTTTTTCATAAACGCCAGCCACCAGTGAGTTTTGCATCAAGGCTTGGCGCTGCGCCGGCGCAATCGGTCCGAGCTGGCTGCCCGGCGGCAGCACGTAGGCGCGCTCGGTGGGGCAGGGGCGCCCCTTGGCGTCGAGCAGGCTCACCAGCGCCTCGCCCACCGCCAGCTCGGTGATGGCGGCTTCGATGTCCAGCCCCTCTTTGGGGCGCATGGTCTGGGCGGTGGCACGCACCGCTTTTTGATCGCGCGGGGTGAAGGCGCGCAGCGCGTGCTGGATGCGGTTGCCCAGCTGGCCCAGCACCGCATCCGGGATGTCGAGCGGGTTTTGGGTCACGAAATACACCCCCACACCCTTGGAGCGCACCAGCCGCACCACCAATTCGATGCGCTCGATCAGCACCTTGGGCGCGTCTTTGAAGAGCAGGTGCGCCTCGTCGAAAAAGAACACCAGCTTGGGTTTTTCGGGGTCGCCGATCTCGGGCAGCTGCTCAAACAGCTCCGACAGCATCCAGAGCAAAAACGTGGCGTAGAGGCGTGGCGCGTTGAGCAACCGGTCCGCCGCCAGAATGTTGATCACGCCTTGGCCGCCCACCGTCTGCATAAAGTCAGACAAATCGAGCATGGGTTCGCCAAAGAATTGCTCGCCGCCTTGCTCGCCGATTTGCAGCAGCCCGCGCTGGATCGCGCCCACACTGGCGGCGCTGACGTTGCCGTATTCGGTGGTGAACTGGCGCGCGTTCTCGCCCACGTGTTGCAGCATGGCGCGCAGGTCTTTGAGGTCGAGCAGCAGCAGGCCTTGGTCGTCGGCGATTTTGAACACCAGGTTGAGCACCCCGGCCTGGGTCTCGTTGAGGTCGAGCATGCGCGCCAGCAGCAGCGGCCCCATGTCGCTCACGGTGGCGCGCACCGGGTGCCCCTGCTCGCCAAACACATCCCAGAAGGTGGTCGGGCAAGCCAGCGGTTCGGGCAAGGCCACGCCGCGCTCGGCCAGCACCTTGGCCAGTTTTTCGCCCACCTGCCCCGGCTGGCTGATGCCGCCCAGGTCGCCCTTGACGTCGGCCATGAACACCGGCACCCCGATGCGCGAAAACTGCTCGGCCAGGCTTTGCAGCGTGACCGTTTTGCCGGTGCCGGTGGCCCCGGTGATGAGGCCGTGGCGGTTCGCCAAGCCCGGCAGCAAGAAGCACTCGGTGTGGGCGTTGCGGGCGATCAACAGGGGTTGCGGCATGGCGATCTCGCAGTTGTAGGTGGAAGGATTCTAGGGGATGGGGCTGAGGCCGGGGCCTGCTTGACGCCGGCGCGCAGCCGGCGTAGAGTTCCGATCGGGGGCGCTGCCTTTCGGCGGCCGATCCGTTTGGAGTACACGCTATGAAAACCTACCTTAAATTCCTCTTGGTGGCCCTGAGCGCTTTCTGGCTGGCTGGCCATGCGCTGGCGCAAAGCTACTACGTGGACATCACAAACCGCACCGGCTTTGTGATCACCCACATCTACGTCAGCCCGGCCGAGTCTTCGAGCTGGGAAGCAGACGTGCTGGGCAACAAGGTGCTGGCCAAGGGCGCCACCCAGCGCGTCACGCTCACCGGCTACCGCAGCCCGATTTTCGACATCCGGCTGGTCGATGAAGACGGCGACACCTACACCTACTGGAAGGTCGATGTGTCCAAGCGCGACATCGTGGCGCGCCCGGAACACCTGGATTGATCTGGGCCGCTGGGCGGCCCAGCCGCAGCGCCCGCACTGCGCCCACCCCTGAGCCTGCTGCGCTCGGGGGCAAGCTCAGTTGACGGGCTGCAGCGTTTTCACCCACAGGTAGCGCCCGCGCAGACCTTGGTCGATCTCGCCGTGCAGGCGCACCAGGTGTTCGGGGCCGATGCGACGGCCCTGCCAAACCTCGGGCTCGATCTCGACCCGCAGCTCGCCACTGGCGTCGCGAAACAGGTAGTAGTCTTCGCGCTGGTGCGCCACGATGTGGCCGGTGAGGGTGAGGTAGCTGCCCAGCCGCGCTTGCTGGGCTTGCTGAACCGTGCTGGCGGGGCCAGCCACACTGGGGCCGGTGAACTGGGCGCTGGCGTGGGACATGAACGCGCCCAGCAGCGCGGCGCACAGAAGGTGGCGGAGCGGCATTGCTTTACTCCACGGCCTTGACCATCTCTTCGACCACCTTCTTGGCGTCGCCAAAGACCATCAGGGTTTTGTCCATGTAGAACAGGTCGTTGTCCAGCCCGGCGTAACCGGCGGCCATGCTGCGCTTGTTGACGATGATGGTCTTGGCCTTGTAGGCTTCCAAAATCGGCATGCCGTAGATCGCGCTGCCTTTTTGCAACGCCGCCGGGTTGACCACGTCGTTGGCCCCGAGGATGATGGCCACGTCGGCTTGGCCGAATTCGCCGTTGATCTCTTCCATCTCGAACACCTGGTCGTAGGGCACTTCGGCCTCGGCCAGCAGCACGTTCATGTGGCCTGGCATGCGCCCGGCCACCGGGTGGATGGCGTATTTGACCTTGATGCCCTTGTCGGCCAGCTTGTGCGCCAGCTCTTTGACCGCGTGCTGCGCGCGCGCCACCGCCAGCCCGTAGCCGGGGACGATGATCACGGTTTCGGCGTTGCCCAGGATGAAGGCGGCGTCGTCGGCGCTGCCGCTCTTGACCGGACGCTGCGCCGCACCGGCGGCCACCACGCCCTCTTCGCCACCAAAGCCGCCCAGAATCACGCTGATGAAGCTGCGGTTCATGGCCTTGCACATGATGTAGCTCAGGATCGCGCCCGAGGAGCCCACCAGCGAGCCCGCGATGATCAACATGCTGTTGTTGAGCCCAAAGCCGATGCCGGCCGCGGCCCAACCCGAGTAGCTGTTGAGCATCGAGACCACCACCGGCATGTCGGCCCCGCCGATAGGGATGATGATCAGCACCCCGATCACGAAGGCCAAGGCGGTGAGCACGATGAAGGCGGTCCAGTTGCCGGTGAAGGCAAAGTACAGGCCCAGCGCCACAATCGCGATCCCCAGCACCAGGTTGATCTTGTGCTGCCCGGCAAACGTGACTGGCGCGCCCTGGAACAGGCGGAACTTGTACTTGCCGCTAAGCTTGCCGTAGGCGATCACGGAGCCGCTGAAGGTGATGGCCCCGATGGCCGACCCCAGGAACAGCTCCAGCTTGTTGCCAAAGGGGATGTCGCCGCCGCGCTCGGCGATGCCAAAGGCCCAGGGCTCGGCCACCGCTGCGATGGCGATGCACACCGCCGCCAAGCCGACCATGCTGTGCATGAAAGCCACCAGCTCGGGCATTTTGGTCATCTCGACGCGCTTGGCCAAATAGGTGCCAAAGGCCCCGCCGAGCACTAGACCGAACAAGACCCAGCCCAAGCCCTGCGCGGCGTTGACCTGCATCTGCTGCGCCATGGTCAGCACCAGGCCGACGGTGGTCAGGATGGCGATGCCCATCCCGGTCATGCCAAAGAGGTTGCCGCGGATGGAGGATGTTGGGTGGCTCAAACCCTTGAGGGCCTGGATGAAGCAGACCGAGGCCACCAGGTACAGCAGTACGACCAGATCCATGCTCATTTGGCTTCCCCTTGCGCGGCCGCACCGGCTTTGCGCTCTTTTTTCCTAAACATTTCCAGCATTCGGCGCGTGACCAGAAAGCCGCCAAACACATTGACCGCGGCCAGCGCCACCGCCAGCACGCCCAAGCCCTTGCCCAGGGTGGTTTCAGTGAGTGCAGCGGCCAGCATGGCCCCGACGATGATGATGGCCGAAATGGCGTTGGTCACGGCCATGAGCGGCGTGTGCAGCGCCGGCGTGACGTTCCAGACCACGTGGTAGCCGACGTAGATCGCCAGCACGAAGATGATGAGGTTGAAGACCAGGGGGGAGACGGCTTCCATTTTGGAGGTTCCTTGCTTGCGGTGTGTGGGGGTGCGACGCGGGTGCAGCAGGGCCTTAGGCCTTGCGCCGCACTTCGCCGCCCTGGGTCATGAGGCAGGCGGCGACGATGTCGTCGTCCAGCGGCACTTGCACAGAGGTGGCGTCTTTGGGCAGCACCAGCTTGAGGAAGTCGAGCACGTTGCGCGCGTACAGCGCCGAGCTGTCGGCCGCCACCAGCGCGGGCACGTTGGTTTCGCCAATCAGGAACACGCCGTGCTTTTGCACCGTGCGCCCGGCCTCGGTGAGCGGGCAGTTGCCGCCCACGCCGTCGGGGCCCTTGCCGGCGGCCAGATCGACGATCACCGAACCCGGCTTCATGCTCTGCACCATCGCCTCGCTGATGAGCTGCGGCGCCGGGCGGCCCGGAATCAGGGCGGTGGAGATCACCACATCGGCCTGCGCCACGCGCTTGGCCACCTCGACCTGCTGGCGCGCCAGCCAAGAGGGCGGCATGGGCCGGGCGTAGCCGCCCACGCCTTCGGCGGCCTCTTTTTCTTCGGCGGTTTCGTAGGGCACCTCGATGAACTTGGCCCCCAGCGACTCGACCTGCTCCTTCACGCTCGGGCGCACGTCGGAGGCTTCGATCACCGCGCCCAAGCGCTTGGCGGTGGCAATGGCTTGCAAACCGGCCACGCCCACGCCCAGTATGACGACCCGCGCCGCTTTCACGGTGCCGGCTGCGGTCATGAGCATGGGGAACAGGCGCTGGTATTGGTTGGCCGCCAGCAGCACCGCCTTGTAGCCCGCAATATTGGCCTGCGATGAGAGCACGTCCAAGCTTTGGGCGCGCGTGGTGCGCGGTGCCGCTTCGAGCGCAAAGGCGGTCAGGCCGGCCTGCGCCAAGGCTTGCAGGCCAGCGGCGTCGAAGGGGTTGAGCATGCCGACCAGGGTGCTGCCGGGCTGCATCTGGGCCAGCTCGGCGGCCGAGGGGCTGCGCACTTTGAGCACCAGCGCGCAAGCCAAGGCGGCGGCCGCCTCGACCACCTCGGCCCCGGCGGCTTGGTAGGCGGCGTCGGTGCAACTGGCGGCAAGGCCCGCACCGGACTGCACCCGCAGGGTGTGGCCCTGGGCCACCAGTTTTTTGACCGTCTCGGGCGTGGCCGCCACCCGGGTCTCGCCTGCCGCGCTTTCGGCGGGTACACCTATCAACATCTGTGACTCCTGCGGTTCGAATTAAAAACTTGTGCTTACCCGTAGCTTACCGCCATTTTGGTGCGCCTCGGCCCCTATGCCGCAAGGAAGATGTACCAAAGTTGCAAGCTGCGCCAGCGTGGCAGGGCTTCATGGGAAGCGCGACCGCGCCAGTGAGGCACCCGCCGCGCCGTGCTTGCCGCGATAATCGAAACCCTATCAGGCCCCATCAGGCAGCGCTGGAACCCCCGGTGCGGTGCTGGCCGCCGCGCAGCCGCGCGAAAAGCCCCAATCCGATCAACGCCGAATATACACCAGCGGGTATCAATCCAAACGCCATGGCCCTCAAGTCCACCATTTTCAAAGCCAGCCTGCAAATCGCCGACATCGACCACGGCTACTACGCCGACCACGCCCTGACGCTGGCCCGGCACCCAAGCGAGACCGATGCGCGCCTGATGGCGCGGCTGGCGGCGCTGGTGCTCAATGCGCACCTGATCAAGGACTGGTGCGGTGGCGACGCCACGCTGGCCTTTGGCGCGGGCTTGTCGGACCCGCAGGACCCAGACGTGCACCTGAGCGACTTCACCGGCCGCAAGCGGCTGTGGGTGGAAGTGGGGCAACCCGAGGCGAAACCGCTTGCCAAAGCCTGCAACCAGGCCGATGCGGTGCGCGTCTATGCCTACGGGCCGGCGGCCGAGGTCTGGTGGCAGGGCGCGCAAGGGGCGCTGGCGCGGCTGGACAGGTTGCAGGTCTGGCGCCTGCCCAGCGCCGAGATGCAGGCGCTGGCGGCCTTGACCGAGCGCAGCATGGCGCTGCAAGCCACGCTGCTCGACGGGGTGCTGACGCTCTCGAGCGCCAGCGCCACGGTGGCGCTGGAGCCGCAGCGCTGGCAGTGAGGGCGGCGCCCGCGCTGCGCGGCGGCGCCAGGCTGGGCAGGCTCGCTGGCCCCGGCTGCTGACTTGGCTGCTGACTTGGCTGCTGACTTGGGCGCTGGCTCGCTGGGCGCTCGGTCGATTTATCCCAAGGCCAAGGCCAGCGCCGCCAGCGCCGCCGTTTCGCTGCGCAGCACCCGTGGGCCCAGGCTGACCGGGGCAAAGCCCTGCGCCCGCAGGGCTTGCTCCTCGGCAGCCGCCAATCCCCCTTCAGGCCCCAGCACCAGGCACAGGGGCCGGGTGGGTGGCTGCACCTGCGCCAGCGCGGCCGGCCAAGGCTGGCTGCCGGGCGCCAGCGACAACACGGCGCGCCAGGGCGCATCCAGCCCCGGCGCAGCACCCAAGGCCTGCAACCAGGCCTGCAGCGATTGCACCGGGTGAACCAGCGGCACCCGGTTGCCGCCGCACTGCTCGCAAGCGCTCACCGCCACCGCCTGCCAGTGCGCCACTTTTTTAACAGCGCGCTCGGCCTGCAGGCGCAGCACGCTGCGCTCGGTGTGCAGCGGCTGGATGCTGGCCACACCGAGTTCGGTGGCCTTCTCGACCAGCCAGTCCATGCGTTCGTTGGCCGGCATGCCCACCGCCAGATGCACCGGCCGCTGCGGCTCGCGCCCACCCTCGCGCAGCGCCTGCACCTGCACCTGCACTTGGTTGCGCCCCATTTGCAGCACCTCGGCCACGCACTCGCCGCCGTGCTCGAAGCCGCCAAACAGCGTCAGCGTGTCGCCCGGCTGCAGGCGCAGCACCTGCACGTGGCGCACGGCGGCTGCGCCCAGGTCCAGCGTTTGGCCGACGTGCAGCGGCTCGGGGTGGTGGATGCGCGGCATAGGGCTGGCAAGGTGAGCAAAAAATCAGACCCGGCCGTAGGCGAAACCGCTGGCCCCCTGCCAGCCTTCGATTTCGTCAATCAGGCGCAGCAGCGGCGTCAGTTCGCGGTAGCGCAAGGCGGTGCTGCGGATGTAGTGGATAAAGCGCGGCGCATCGGCCAGGTATTTGGGCTTGCCGTCGCGCAAGGTCAGGCGCGCAAAAATGCCCGCCACTTTCAGGTGCCGCTGCAGCGCCATCCAGTCCACCGCGCGGTAAAAGCTGCCAAAGTCGCTGCCCCAGTCTTCGAAATCGAGCAAGCCGGTGCGGCGCGCCTGCTCCCAGTAGCGCACCGTCACGTCCAGCACCACGGCTTCGTCCCAGCTCAGGAAGGCGTCGCGCATCAGGCTGGCGATGTCGTAGCTGAGCGGGCCATAGACGGCGTCTTGGAAGTCGAGCACGCCCAGGCGGCGCTGCGGCTCGCGGGCGTCGAAACCGGCGTGGGGCAGCATCAGGTTGCGCGGCATGTAGTCGCGGTGTACGAAGCCCTGCGGGGCCGCTAGGTTGCGCTGCACGATCAGATCGAAAGTCTGCGCCAGCGTCTGCGTCTGCGCCGGCGTGAGCGCCCAGCCTTTGTGCCGCCCCAGGTACCAATCGGGGAACAGTTGCAGCTCGCGCCGCAGCAAGGCGGCGTCGTAGGCGGGCAGCTGGCCGGGCCGGCTGGCTTGCTGCCAGGCCAGCAGGGCGGCGATGGCGTCTTTGAAGTAGGGCAGCGCGGCCTCGGGCTGCTGCGCATCCAGCACCTCAAGCAGGGTCTGCTGGCCCAGGTCGCTCAGCAGCATGAAGCCGAGCTCGGGCTGCCAAGCCAGCACCTCGGGCACGCGCACCCCAGCCGCGCGCAGCAGCTCAGCCACTTGCACGAAGGGGCGGCAGTCTTCCTGCGCCGGCGGGGCGTCCATGACGATTGCACAGCCGCCGCCGTGGCGGTCGAGGCGCAAATAGCGCCTAAAGCTGGCATCGGCCGAAGCCAAGCGCAGGCTGGCGGGCACCAGGCCGTGCGCGCGGGCCTGTTCGGCCAGCCAGCGCTCAAAGGCCGCGGCACGCGCCGGGTCGCTCCAAGAAATGGGTTCGCCAACGGACAGGGGGGCAGAAGTCATGGTCGCTTGGGGCACTCAGGGTGGGTGATAATCGCCGCTGATTCTACGCAGCCCCTGGCAGCCTGTCGGACTTGGGGCGTCGAAAGCGAAAATCGGCCCCAGCGAGCACAGTTTGCGCCGGATTCGCCGCCCCATAGCCCGGCTATGGGGCCAGAAGACGGTGAAAAATGGGCCGCTGCGGTCGATTTGCAGCCGACGATTCCCAAGTCCGACAGGCTGCTAGCGACGGCCTGATTCGGCCGCGTGGCCCCGAACCTGCTCCACATGCCCACTATGCTGCGCCCTATGGGCCGAACCGTTTCCTACCCGACCGCCTGGTCTGGGCAACACCCGGTGGGTGCGCGCCTGCGCGCCTGGGCGCAGGCTTGCCTGCTGGCTTGCATGGCGGCACCGGCTTGGGCGCAGCCCCCCAGCCCGGACGCGCTGGCGCTGCAATTGAGCGAGCGGCTGCAAGAGGGGCTGAGCGCGCCGGCCTTGGCCGAATCCGCGCTGCTGCTGTCGGCCGAGCGCATGGCGGGGCAAGCCGGGCAGGAGGTGCGGCTGGAGGGCCAGGCCGAACTGCGCCGCCACGACCTCGTGCTGCGCGCCGACACCCTGCGCTACGACCCCGCCAGCGACACCGCCCATGCCCAAGGCCAGGTGCGCATCAACCGCATGGGCGACATTTTCGAAGGCCCGGCGCTGAGCTTGCAACTCGAGACCCGCCAAGGGCATTTCGAGTCGCCCCGGTTTTCATTGTTGCGCCACGGCGGCTATGGCGAAGCGGGCCGGATCGATTTTGAAGGGCCGGGCCGCACCGTGGCGCACCAGGTGCGCTACAGCACCTGCCCGCGCCCGCGCGACGCCAACTGGGAGCCCGACTGGTACTTAAGCGCAAACCGGATCGTGTTCGACCAAGAAACCGACACCGGCACCGCCACCGGGGCCGTGCTCAATTTTCAGGGTCTGCCTATCTTGGCCGCGCCATGGATCAGCTTTCCGCTGTCGGACCAGCGCAAATCGGGCTTGCTGGCGCCGACCTTCAACCTCGACAACGTCAGCGGGGTCGAGCTCACCCTGCCCTACTACTTCAACCTGGCCCCGAACCGCGACGCCACCCTGTTCCCGACCCTGATGAGCGAGCGCGGGATCGACTTGGCCGGGGAATACCGCTACCTAGAGCCGCGTTACGCCGGCCAGGTGCGCGCCGCCTTCATGCCCGACGACCGCTTGCGCGACGCCGACCGCTGGGGCCTGTCGGCGCAGCACCAGCACCTGCTGCCCGACTTGGCTGGCCTGAGCGGGCCCAGCTTGAGGCTGGACCTCAACCGCGTCAGCGACGACAACTACTGGCGTGACTTCCCGCGCACCAGCACCTCGCTCACCTCGCGCCTGCTGCGCAACGACCTGGAATTGAGCGCCCGCCATGGCAACTGGGCCTTCAGCGCCGGCGCCTACACCTGGCAGACGCTGCAAGACCGCGACGCCCCCATCGTGGCCCCCTACGACCGCCTGCCGTCGCTGTCGGCCAGCTACCGCAGCGGCCCCTTCGGCTGGGCCGGCACCGAAGGCTGGAGTGTGTCGCTGCTGACCGATGTGACGCAGTTTCGCACCGACCGGCAGCCGCTGATCGGCGCCTTCAACCAGCCCACCGACGTCAATGGCACGCGCTGGCTGGGTGTGCTCAACGTGGACAAAACCTGGCAAGGCCCGGCTGGCTACCTGCGCCCGGGCCTGCAGTTGCACGCGCGCCAGTACCAACTCGAGCAGGCCGTGGGCCCAGTCGGGGCGCGTGAACGCAATCCGAGTGTGCTGGTGCCCACCCTCACCCTGGACTCCGGCTTGGTGCTGGAGCGCGACGCGGTCTACTTTGGCCGTGCGGTGCTGCAAACGCTGGAGCCGCGCCTGTTGCTGGCGCACACCCCGTACCGCCGCCAAGGCTATCTGCCGGTCTACGACAGCTCGGCCTTTGACTTCAACCTGAGCTCGATCTTTTCGGCCAACCCCTTTGGCGGCCACGACCGCATTGCCGACCTGAGCGCGCTCACGCTGGGCGCCACCACGCGCTTGCTCGACCCGGCCACCGGCGCCGAATGGGCCAACCTGAGCGTGGCGCAGCGGGTGCGGCTGCGCGACCAAGAGGTGGTGCTGCCTGGACAACAAGCCATACGCGAGCAACTGAGCGACGTGCTGCTGAGCGGCAACCTCAACTGGAGCCCGCAGTGGGCCTTCAACGGCACCTTGCAGTACAACCCCGAGCTCGGGCAGACCGAGCGCACCACGCTGGCCGCCCGCTACAGCCCGGGCGACTTCCGGGTCTTCAACGTGGCCTACCGCTTGCAGCGCGACACCAGCGAGCAGATCGACTTTGGCTGGCAGTGGCCGCTGAGCGATTTGCTGCGCGGCCCAGCCGTCCCGGCCCTGGGGCCAGGGCGTGGACTCGGTCCGGGGCACTGGTACAGTGTGGGCCGGATCAACTACAGCTTCACCGAACGCCGCATCGTCGATCTGATCGCCGGTTTCGAGTACGATGCGGGCTGCTGGATCGGCCGCATCGTGATCGAGCGGCTGCAACAAAGCCGCACCCAAGCCAACCAGCGCATCTTGTTCCAGCTCGAGTTCGCTGGCTTTTCGCGCATTGGCTCCAACCCCTTGCAGGTGCTGCGCGACAACATCCCGCGCTACCAGTTCCTGCGTGAAGAAATCAACCCGCCCAGCCGTTTCCAGCGCCATGAATAACCTCCCCTCAAGCCTGCGGGCACGCCCGGCACCCTTGCCTCTGCTGCTGTGGGCCTTGGCTGGCTGCCTGTGGGCAGGCACCGCCCACGCGCAACTGCAAAGGCCAGCCCAAGCCGTCACCGCGCCGCAGGCGGCGCCCGCTGCGGCCCGGTCGGCAGCGCCGCCCAGCGCCGTGCCGGTGCGCGACCTCAATCGCATCGTGGCCTTGGTCAACTCGGAGCCGATCACCGAGCGCGAGCTGCGCACCCGCATCGAGCGGGTGCAGGCCACCCAAGGGGCCAACCTGCCGCCGGCGGCAGAGCTGGAGCGCCAGCTGCTGGAGGCGCTGATCATCGAGCGCACCCAGACTCAGTGGGCGCGCGCGTCCGGCATCGTCATCGACGCCGCCGCGCTGGCCGAAGCCGAGGCCACGGTGGCGCGGCAAAACGGCGTCACGGTGGCGCAACTGCACCAGCGCCTGCAAGCCGACGGCTTGAGCCTGAGCGGCTTTCGCGCCAACCTAGAAAATGAGCTGCTGCTGCTGCGCGTGCGCGAGCGCGAAGTGGCGGCACGGGTGCGCATCACCGAACTCGAAATTGACGCCTACCTGCGCCAACACAGCAGTGCGGTGGCTGCGGCACAAACGGCGCTGCACCTGGCTCAAATCGTGATCGCCCTGCCCGAGGGCGCCGACGCCGCCACGGTGGCCGAGCGCCAAGCCCGGGCCGCTGACTTGCTGCGCCGCGCCCGCGCTGGCGAAGACTTCGCGGCCTTGGCGCGCCAGCACTCCGATGGCCCCGAGCGCGGCGCCGGTGGCCAAATGGGCCTGCGCAGCGCCGACCGCTACCCCACGCTGTTCGTCGAAGCGGTGCGGGGACAGCCGCGCGGGGCGCTGGTGGGGCCGCTGCGCAGCGGGGCCGGTTTTCATGTGCTGCAGGTGCTGGAGCAGCGCAACCTCAACCTGCCGCCCACGCACTTAACGCAGACGCGGGCGCGCCACATCTTGCTGCGCCCGACCAACGCCGCCGAAGAGGCCGCCGCGCTGCAGCGCCTGAGCGAGTGGCGCGCGCGCCTGCTGGCTGGCACGGCGCGCTTCGAGGATTTGGCGCGCGAGCACAGCCAAGATGGCTCCGCCCCCGAGGGCGGTGACTTGGGCTGGGCCAGCCCAGGCCAGTTCGTGCCCGAGTTTGAGCAAACCATGAACCGGCTCGCTCCCGGTGAAGTGGCGCAACCGCTGCGCTCGCGCTTTGGCCTGCACCTGATCGAGGTGGTGCAGCGGCGCGAGGTCGAAACCAGCGCGCTGGAGCGGCGCAACTGGGTGCGCGCGCGCCTGCGCGAGCAACGCAGCGAGCAGGCCTACGAGGAATGGGCGCGTGAACTGCGCGGGCGGGCTTACGTCGAACTGCGGCTGAGCGAACGCTGAAGGCCCAGGTGTCCGCGCGCCGCCCCCCTCACAGCGCCCCGGCGCTGCACCAAGGCCACTTGGCGCGCAAGCGCTTCGGTCAGCATTTTCTGTCTGACCAAACCATAGTCGAGGCCTTGGTGGGCGCCATTGCGCCGCGTCCGGGCCAATGGGTGGTGGAAATCGGGCCTGGCCTGGCGGCCCTGACGCAGCCGCTGGTCGAACGCCTGGGCCGCCTGACGGTGATCGAACTGGACCGCGATCTGGCCCAGCGCCTGCGCACCCACCCGCAACTGCAGGTGATCGAGTCCGATGTGCTGCGGGTGGATTTTGCCTCGCTCCTGCCCCAGGCAGACCCAGCGGCCGAGCCCATGGGCGATGCCGACGGTGCAGGGCCGGCGCGCCTGCGCATCGTGGGCAACCTGCCCTACAACCTCTCAAGCCCGATCTTGTTTCACCTGCTGCCCTGGGCCCACCTGGTGCAAGACCAGCACTTCATGCTGCAAAAGGAAGTCATTGAGCGCATGGTGGCCGCCCCCTGCAGCGCCGCATATGGCCGCCTGAGCGTGGTGTTGCAGTGGCGCTACGCCATGGAAAACGTGCTGTTCGTGCCGCCACAGAGCTTCACACCGCCGCCGCGCGTCGACAGCGCGGTGGTGCGCATGGTGCCGCACGCGCAAGCCGCCGCGCTGCATTGGCCAACGCTAGAAGACACGGTGCGGGTGGCGTTTTCGCAACGGCGCAAGCTGCTGCGCCACAGCCTAGGGCGCTGGCTGACCGAGCAAGGCTACGCTGGGCACTTCGACCTGCAGCGCCGGGCCGAAGAAGTGCCCGTGGCCGAGTACGTGGCGCTGGCGCAGGCCCTAGCAGGCACCGCGCCAGCCGCACAGCCGCCGACTCAGGCTGCCGAAAGCCAGTAACCGGCGTTGAAGGGGCTGCTCATGCGCAGCGCCTGCGGACTGACATCGACCAGCTTGTCGGTGAGCTGCGGCTCTTGGCCCAGCTGCAGATCGGCCGCCTTGGGCGCGCGCGCCACCGAGAAAGAGTAGAAGCAGCGAAAAGGCACCTTGCGCTCGCTCCAGTAGTCGGCCACGTCGCGAAAAATGTCGAGCAACTGCTCGCGCGCTTCTTTGTCGAACTTGGGGCCCGTTGGGATGTGTTCGAGCACCACGATGAAGCCGGTTTGCTGGCCCGACTTGTGCAGCCCATCGGTGAGCTTGTCGTGCAAGGCGTCGAAGTTTTTGGTCGCTTGCACCGGCAAGTTGGGGTGCTGGGCCACGAGGTCGATCACGTCTTGCTTGGTCAGGGCGGCGGCAAGGTCGGCATACAGGAAGCGGTGCCCGAGTTGCTCGGCTGCGGCTTGCAAGTCTTTGACCGTGTGGGCACGGATCGATTGCACGATGTTGGTTCGCACGTGACGAAGGGGGTTGTCCATCTCGGCGCTGGTCCAGAAAATAGAAAAAAGAAAACAAGACCAACCAAACGCTATGCGGCAGCGCCACTAAAAAGCCCGTCCGGCTATTTCGTCGAGCGTGTTAACAAGCGCTTGGCTGCGTGGAAAAAACACGATACCCAAATCGAGGCTTGGGGGCGATCTGCGGATGCGAAACGCCACCTTTGCCTCGAAACGATCCCCCGATTTTGCCTCAAGCACCCCGAAAATGCAAGCAAAATCCTCTGGCGTCAGCGGGTATCAAGCGCCCGTGGCGCCTGCTGCGACCGCACGCGGCCCCACATTGGCCTCGGCCACGCACAGCGCCGTCATGTTGACGATGCGCCGCACCGTGGCGCTGGCGGTGAGCACGTGCACCGGCTTGGCCACCCCGAGCAGCATCGGCCCGACGGCGATGCCGCCGCCGGCTGCCGTCTTGAGCAGGTTGTAAGAAATGTTGGCGGCGTCCACATTGGGCAGCACCAACAAGTTGGCTTCGCCCTCGAGCGCGTTGCGCGGCATCAGGCGCATGCGGGCGGCGGCATCGAGCGCCACGTCGCCGTGCATCTCGCCCTCTACTTCCAGCCACGGCGCGTGCTCGCGCAACAGCTCCAGCACGCGGCGCATCTTGAGCGCCGAGGGCTGGTCGGAGGAACCAAAGTTGGAATGCGACAGCAGCGCCGCCTTGGGCGTGATGCCAAAGCGCAACATCTTGCGCGCCGCCATCTGGGTGATTTCGGCCAGTTGCTCGGCGCTGGGGTCGTAGTTGATGTGGGTGTCGACCATGAACACCTGGCGCCCGGGCAGCATGAGCGCGTTCATGGCGGCGTAGCAACTGGCGTGCGGGCGCTTGCCGATCACCTGATCGATGTAGTGCAGGTGGATTTGCGGCGTGCCCCAGGTGCCGCAGATCAGTCCGTCGACGTCGCCCCGGCGCAGCAGCATGGCAGCAATCAGGGTCAGGCGGCGGCGCATCTCGATTTTGGCGATCTGCTCGGTCACGCCACGGCGCTCTTGCAAGCGGTGGTAGTCCTGCCACAGCTCGCGGTAGCGCTCGTCATGCTCGATGTTGACCACGTCGATATCGCGCCCGACCTGCAAGCGCAGCCCAAACTTTTCGATGCGCTGCCCAATCACGGCCGGGCGCCCGATCAGCATGGGGCGCGCCAGCCCCTCATCGACCACGATCTGGCAGGCGCGCAACACGCGCTCCTCCTCGCCCTCGGCGAACGCGATGCGCTTGTGCTGCGCCTGCTTGGCAATCGCATAGACCGGCTTCATGATGGTGCCGGAAGCAAAGACGAAGCTTTGCAGCTTTTCGCGGTAGGCCTCGAGGTCGGCGATCGGGCGCAGCGCCACACCCGAGCGCGCGGCCGCCTCGGCCACCGCCGGCGCGATCTTGATCATCAGGCGCGGATCGAAGGGTTTGGGGATCAGATACTGCGGCCCAAAGGACAACTGTTCGCCCACGTAGGCCGCCGCCACCACCTCGTTTTGCTCGGCTTGTGCCAGCTCGGCGATGGCGTGCACGGCCGCAATCTCCATCTCGTCGCTGATGGTGCGCGCGCCGGCGTCGAGCGCACCGCGAAAGATGTAGGGGAAACACAGGACGTTGTTGACCTGATTCGGGTAGTCGCTGCGCCCTGTGGCCATGATGGCGTCGGGGCGCACTGCCTGCACCTCGTGGGGCAGGATTTCGGGGGTGGGGTTGGCCAGCGCAAAAATCAGCGGCCGCTGCGCCATGGCGCGCACCATCTCGGGCTTGAGCACGCCGCCGGCTGAGAGGCCCAAAAACACGTCGGCACCCGCTATCACTTCGGCCAGCTTGCGCTGCGCGGTGGGCTGGGCAAACTGGGCTTTGTCGGGGTCCATCAGCTCGGTTCGGCCCTCATAGACCACGCCGGCGAGGTCGGTGACCCAGATGTTTTCGCGCGGCAGCCCGAGCTTGAGCAGCAGCCCCAGGCAGGCCAGCGCCGCCGCCCCAGCGCCCGAGGTGACGAGCTTGATCTCGTCGATGCGCTTGCCCACCACCTTGAGGCCGTTGAGCAGCGCCGCCCCAACCACGATGGCGGTGCCATGCTGGTCGTCGTGAAAGACCGGGATTTGCATGCGCTCGCGCAAGCGCCGCTCGACATAAAAGCAGTCCGGGGCTTTGATGTCTTCGAGGTTGATGCCGCCGAAGGTGGGCTCCAGCGCGGCGATGATTTCGACCAGCCGTTCCGGGTCTTTTTCGTTGATTTCAAGGTCGAAGACGTCGATGTCGGCGAACTTTTTGAACAGCACGCCCTTGCCTTCCATCACCGGCTTGGCCGCCAGCGGCCCGATGTCGCCCAGGCCCAGCACCGCCGTGCCGTTGGTGATGACGGCCACCAAGTTGCCGCGGCTGGTGTATTTGTAGGCGTTCACCGGATCGGCCACGATCTCTTCGCACGGCGCCGCCACGCCGGGCGAGTAAGCCAGCGCCAGGTCGTGCTGGTTCGTGAGCTGCTTGGTGGCGCGAATGGCGACCTTGCCCGGCGTCGGGAATTCGTGGTACTTGAGGGCCGCGCGGCGCATTTCGGCGCGCTGGTCTTCGGGTGGGGTAAGCATGGATGCGGTCTCCGGCGGGTGCAGGGGCTATGACACGGTGGCGCCGCTGGCCTCAGGGGCTGGCAGCGGATGCGGCTGACTGGCATTGTAGGGCGCACAGACCGCCCCTGTCGCCGCCCAACCTTTCCAGCCCCGCAGCAGGGCCTGCTTGCGCGGCGGCCCTGCGTGGGTCAGGGCTGGCGCAAGGTCAGGGCCTTGGGGGCGTGGCCGCGCAAGGCCGCAGGCCGCTGCTTGGGCTGCTCGGTCTGCCCCGTCCGCCCCGTATCCGCTTGGCCGAGTTGGAACACCGACACCGCCTGCTCCAGCCGCTGAGCTTGTTGGCTCAGGCTCTCGGTGGCTGCGGTGCTTTGCTCGACCAAGGCCGCGTTTTGCTGCGTCACCGCATCCAGGTGCGAGACGGCGATGTTGACTTGCCCTATGCCTGCGCTTTGCTCTTGCGCCGCCGCAGCGATATCGGCCATGATGCCATTGACGCGCTGCACGCTGTCCACCAAGGACTGCATGGTGAGGGCTGCGCGACCGACCAGATCGTTGCCGGTTTGCACCCGCTCCACGCTGACGTTGATGAGGTCTTTGATTTCGCGCGCCGCTTGGGCGCTGCGTTGCGCCAGCGTGCGCACTTCGGCGGCCACCACCGCAAAGCCGCGCCCTTGTTCACCGGCCCGGGCGGCCTCAACCGAGGCGTTGAGGGCCAGAATATTGGTCTGAAAAGCAATGCCGTCGATCACCCCGATGATCTCGCGGATGCGCTCGCTGCTTTGGTGGATTTGAGCCATCGAGCCGCTCAACTGCCCCACCTCCTGCCCCCCGCGCTGCGCGTGGCTGGCGGCTTGCGCCACCATTTCACGCGCTTGGCCCGCCGCCGCAGCGGAATGCTGCACCCCCGCTGTGAGTTGCTCCAAGCTGGCCGCCGTCTGCTGCAGGCTGCTGGCAGCTTGCTCGGTGCGCTGGCTCAGATCGCGGTTGCCGCCCGCAATTTCTTGGCTGGCCGACAGCACGCTGTCGACCGCGTGGCGCACCGTTGCCACCGCCTGCGCCATCCGATCGAGGTTGTCGCGCAACTGCAGCGCCAGCGGGGCCTGCACCTGCGCCCGGCGGGTATCGAGCGAAATCTGCTCGCCTTGGCGGATGCCACTGGCCAGCACCGCCACCTCGGCGTTGTCGCGCACGCTGCCGGCCAGGCGCAGCACCAGGAACACCTGCAGCGCCGTTTGCACCACCACGTAGAACGCGTGCAACAAGATGATGCCAAAGTTGGGCTCGCTCAAGCAATAGACCCCCACTCCCATGGCCTGCAAGCGGTCAAACCCAATGTGGTGCAACGCAAACAGGGCCGCCGCCAACACGATCGGGCGCCAATCAAGGTAGACCAGCAGCAAGGCCAGCGTGACGAACACACCGAAGTGAAATTCGAGCATGCCCATGGCGGTGTGGATGTGCAAGGCCACCAGCGCCACCAGCGAAAAGGTGATGAGCAGGCGCGCCGCCAAATGGCCGCGCAAGGCCACAAAACCCAGCACGCCGGGCAGCGCCAGCCCTACGGCCAGCAGCACCGTGGTGGTGGTCGACAAATCGGGCCGGTTGAACCACCAGCCCAACGCCACCGCGCCCAACACGTACAGGCCCAGCGCGACCAGCAAAATGGCGTCTCCCAAACGGTGCTGGGCGGGCAAACCGGACACTTGCTCAGTAGAATTTTTCATGGCTGCAAAGGGCTTGGGTGGACAGCGGGTAATGCAATTCAAGCATGTGCTTACCCCTCATGGTACCAAACAAAGCCGCCAGCAATGCGAGGGTGGCACCCCATCGGCCAAGGCAGGCGCATCAGCCTGCGGGCAAGGTGTGCAAGGGCAAATCGTGCGCTGCGGCCAGTTGCTCGAGCTGCGCACGGGTGCGTTGCGCCATGAAGGCCGCTACCGCTTGGTGGGCCTGTGCGCTGCCCCAGTCGGGCATGGGCGGCATGTCCAGCCCCACCAACTGCGCCAGCGCAGTGGCAAAGTGCGGCTCCAGCGCCGCCAGCGCCACCCGCCCGTCCAGGCAGGGGTAGAGTCGGTAGCCGGCGTGCCCTCCCCCCAGCAGGGCCCCCGCTGACGTCAAGCCCCACTGCCGCGGCAAGGCCAGCCAGTGCGCGGCCTCGGTCAGCGCCACCTCGCGGTGCGCACCGCCGCCGCTGCGCTGGCGCTGCGCCAGCACCTGCAGCACCGCCTCGCTGGCCAGCAGGGCCCCGGCCATGTCGGCCAGCAGGCTCACCGGCATCTGCAAACCGGGCACCAGCCCGGCTTCGGACTGGTAGCTCAAGTCGTGGCCCGCCTCATCGGCGCGGCCACCCGGCGCCCCCACGATGGCCACGGTGCACAAAGCCGGGTAGCGCGCCCGCAAAGACTCGGCATCCAGCCCCAAGCGGCGCAGGGCGGCAGGCCTAAAGGAGGTGAGCAACACGTCGACGCGCCCCAACAAGGCGTGCAAGCGCTGTTGCCCGGTCGCGCTTTTTAAATCCAGTGTGGTCTGCCAGATGCCCAGGCCCAGCTGCTGCTGCGCTTGCGGGCTGTACTGCGCCATCGGGTCGCCACTGGGCGGCAGCACCTGGGTGCAGCGCGCGCCCATGGCGCGCAGGCGCTGCAAGGCCGCAGGCCCGGGCAGATTCAGCGCCAAACTGAGCAGGCGCGTGCCGTGCAAGGCATGGAGCGGGTGGCTGTTGCTTGACACGGCCGGGCATCAATGCGGCTCGTGGCCGGGTTTCCACTTGATGCCGCAACCCAGGCTGGGGCGTTGCTCGGCCGCCGGGGCGCGCCCGGCCAGCACGGCTTCGATGGCGGCGCGCAAGTCCGCGCCCGTCACCGGCACCCCGTTGCCGGGGCGGGCGTCGTCGAATTGGCCGCGATAGGCCAATTGGTGTGCCGCGTCGTAGAGGAAAAAGTCGGGCGTGCAGGCGGCTTGGTAGGCCTGCGCCACCGCCTGGCTTTCATCGTAAAGGTAGGGGAAGGCAAAGCCCTTGCGCTGCGCCAGTTGCGCCATTTTGTCGGGCGCATCGTCGGGGTAGCGCGCCACGTCGTTGGCGTTGATCGCCACCACCGCCAAACCCTGGGCCTGGCAGGCGTTGAGCACGCGCACCATCTCATCCAAGATGTGCAGCACAAAGGGGCAGTGGTTGCAAGTGAAGATCACCAGCAGCGGCTGGCCACTGAAGTTGGCCAAACCCAGCTGGCGTCCGCTGAGCGGCTCGGGCAAACGGAAATCGGGCGCTGCGCTGCCCAGCGCGCGCATGGTCGAGGGTGTGCGGGCCATGGTGTGGAGCTTTAACAACGGGGAGGGGGGGGGAAACCAAACGGCCCTCGGTGCACGGGCCTTGGTGCCGACCCCAGTGCAGCGAATCGCGTTGGCCCATTCTAAGCCCAAGCGATCTGGGTGCAGCGTGCGCGAGCCGGGGCATGCGTCGGCGCAGACACGCAGCCACCCAAGGCGCTACAGCGCAGCGCCGACCCAAAACCGGCAATCAATTAATAACAAGCTTAGTTGATCATAAAAAATTAATGACTTTACCTGAACGGTCATCATCGGTCTAATCCGCATCTGCCCCTCAGCCACACGCGAAAGTGACCCCATGCCCGGCTTCGACCTGCTGATCGCCAACCTGATCCAACCCATCATCCTGGCCTTCGTCTTAGGTGCGATAGCCGGATTTTTACGCAGCGAACTTGAACTGCCCGCAGCGGTGATCAGCCTGCTGGCCATCTACCTGCTGTTTTCTATCGGGCTGGAGGGCGGGCGCGAGCTGGCGCAGGCCGAATTGGGCGGGCTGTTGCCGCTGCTGGCTTTGACGCTGTTCATGGTTGTGGCCATCCCGCTGCTGGTCTATTCGGTAACCCGCTTGCTGGGGCGCTTTGACATCAGCAACGCAGCGGCGCTGGCGGCGCACTACGGCTCGGTCTCGACCGCCACCTTTTTCTCCTCGCTCACGCTGGCCACCGCCATGGGCACGCCGGCCGGTGGCTACATGGTCGCGATGGTGGCGCTGATGGAGTTTGCCGTTATCTTCTCGCTCTTGATTGCGCGGGTGGCCATGGCGCGCGAACTGGCCGCCAGCAACCAAGCCAACCCGAACCAGATCCGCATCGGCGAGCTGCTGCTCGACACCCTGCGTGGGCGCGGCATTGTGTTGCTGGGCGGCGGCATGATGATCGGCTTTCTCACCACCGACGCGCAGTGGCAGCAAATTTCGCCCTTTTACGACGACCTGTTTCGCGGCATGCTGATGCTGTTCCTGCTCGAAATGGGCATGACCGCGGCGCGCCACATCCGCGCCTTTCGCGAGGTGGGTTGGTTCATGCTCGGCTTTGGCACGCTGATGCCGGTTTTCAATGGCATCGTCGGCGTGACGCTGGGGCAGGCGATCGGGCTGGGGTTGGGCGGCTCCTTTGTATTTGGGGCCCTGTGCGCCAGCGCATCTTTCATCGACGCCCCGGCCGCCTGCCGGGCCTCGCTGCCACAGGCCAACCCGGGCATTTACCTGACTGCGTCGCTGGGCATCACGCTGCCGTTCAACTTGCTGCTGGGCTTGCCGCTGTATTACAGTTACGCCACATGGCTCCATGGCGTGGCCTAAAAAATGCGGCGGCTCCTGTGGGGGGCTCTGTGAGCCTGTATTCATTTAGCCTGCACCCACCGGCTCACCCCGCACAAAGCCCCATGGCAGCGCCACATACGCTGCCCGCCCTTGTGCTTGTGCATGACTTGCCCCGATTGCCCCACCCTGGAGACCCGCCATGAAACGACAACTGGAACACAAAAAGCTGCTCATCCTGATCACCGCCAAGCCTTTGCAGCGCATGGTGATCGAGACCCTTGCCCCGCGCGGCATCGGCGGCTACACCATTTCTTCTGTTACCGGGGCTGGAGCCTCGGGGCTCAACACCGGCACCCTGCCCAGCGACAGCAATGTGATGATCCACATCATCCTGTCGGAGCGGCGGCTGATGGGGGTGCTGGAAGACATCGATGCCCTGATGGAGCGCGGCTACCGCATCAAGGCGATTGTGCAAGACATACAAATCCTGCCACGCAAGCTAGCCGACGCAGCCGGGGCGTAAAAAAACCCCGCTGCTCGGGCGGGGTGGCGCTCTGTGGCTGTGGCAGCAGGCCAGGCCTGCTGCTCGCGGGCTCTTTAGCCGATCAGGGGCTTGAGCTCGCCCTTGTCATAGCGCTTTTGCATCGCTTCCAAGCTGTGGATGGTGCCGATGCGCGAGGCCATGCCAGCCGAACCAAAGGCGCGGTAGCGGTCTTCGCAGATCGCCTGCATGGCTTTGGTGGCTTCTTTGAAAAACTTGCGCGGGTCGAAGTTCTTGCGGTCGTTGGCCAAGTGCCGGCGGATGGCCCCGGTGCTGGCCATGCGCAGATCGGTGTCGATGTTGACCTTGCGCACCCCGTTTTTGATGCCTTCGACGATTTCTTCCACCGGCACGCCGTAGGTTTGGCCCATGTCGCCGCCGTGCTGGTTGATGATGGCCAACCAGTCTTCGGGCACGCTGGAGGAGCCGTGCATCACCAGATGCACATTGGGGATGCGCTGGTGGATTTCCTTGACGCGGTCGATGCGCAGCACCTTGCCGGTGGGCTTGCTGCTGAACTTGTAGGCGCCGTGGCTGGTGCCGATGGCGATGGCCAGCGCATCGACCTGGGTTTTTTGCACGAAATCGGCGGCTTCGTCGGGGTCGGTGAGCAGGGACGAATGGTCCAGCACACCTTCGGCGCCGTGGCCGTCTTCTTCGCCGGCCTGGCCGGTTTCGAGCGAGCCTAGGCAGCCCAGCTCGCCCTCTACCGACACGCCGCAGGCGTGCGCGAGTTCGACCACTTTGCGCGTAACTTCGACGTTGTACTCGTAGGAAGCCGGGGTCTTGCCGTCTTCGCGCAGGCTGCCGTCCATCATCACCGAGCTAAAGCCGGACTGGATGGAGCGAAAGCACACCCCCGGCGTGGCGCCGTGGTCTTGGTGCATACAAACCGGGATGTGCGGGTACATCTCGATCGCGGCAGCGATGAGGTGGCGCAAAAAGGGCTCACCGGCATAGGAGCGTGCCCCGGCCGAGCCTTGCAAAATCACCGGGCTGTTGACCGCCGCCGCGGCCTGCATGATGGCTTGCACCTGCTCCAGGTTGTTGACGTTGAAAGCCGGCAGGCCGTAGCCGTGTTCGGCGGCGTGGTCCAGCAGTTGACGCAGGGAAATGAGGGCCATGAATGTCTCCGTTGCTGTAGAAAATTAGTTGGCGCGGCGCGCCAGCACCTCGAAAGCCGGCAGGGTGCGGCCCTCCAGCACTTCGAGGAAAGCCCCGCCGCCGGTCGAGATGTAGCCCACTTGCGGCTCGATGCCGTATTTGGCAATCGCCGCCAGCGTGTCGCCACCACCGGCGATGCTAAAGGCCGGGCTGGCGGCGATGGCGCGCGCCAGCGTTTCGGTGCCGTGGGAGAAGGCGTCGAACTCGAACACCCCCACCGGGCCGTTCCAGACGATGGTGCCGGCGTTCTCGATCTGCGTCGCCAGCCGGGCAGCGGTCTCGGGGCCGATGTCCAAGATCAGGTCGTCAGGGGCCACGTCGGCCACCGCCTTCACCGTGGCCTCGGCGTCGGCGGCAAAGCGCTTGGCCACCACCACGTCGGTGGGGATGGGCACCTCGGCACTGCGTGCCTTCATGGCGGCCATGACGGCGCGCGCCTGCTCCACCAAGTCCGGCTCGGCCAAGCTGTTGCCGATCGGCAGCCCGGCCGCCAGCATGAAGGTGTTGGCGATGCCGCCGCCCACGATCAGGCCATCGACCTTGTCGGCCAGGCTTTGCAAAATGGTGAGCTTGGTGGACACCTTGGAGCCCGCCACGATCGCCAGCAGCGGGCGCTTCGGTAACGTGCCCCCAACCCTGGCTTCGCCAGGCCCCCCGAGGGGGTGCTGCCCTTCTTGGGGCGGCCCGGCGAAAGGCAGGCCAAGCGCATTGCCGATGGCGTCCATCTCGGCCGCCAGCAAGGGGCCGGCACAGGCCAGCGGCGCCGTTTCGGCGATGCCGTAGGTGCTGCCCTCGGCGCGGTGCGCGGTGCCAAAGGCGTCGTGCACGAAAATGTCGCACAGCCGCCCGAGCTTGGCCGCCAGTTCGGGGCTGTTTTTCTTTTCGCCCTTGTTGAGGCGGCAGTTTTCGAGCAGCACCAGTTGGCCGGGCTGCACCTCAAAACCGCCATCGACCCAGTCGGCAATCAAGGGCACCGGGCGGCCCAGCAGCTCGCTCAGGCGCGCCGCCACCGGGGCCAGCGAATCTTCGGCGCGCCACAGGCCCTCGGTCGGGCGCCCGAGGTGCGACGTCACCATCACGGCAGCCCCGGCGTCCAGCGCCATGCGCATGGCTGGCAGGCTGGCGCGGATGCGCGTGTCTTCGGTGATTTGCAGCGCCTCATTCAGAGGGACGTTGAGGTCGGCGCGGATGAACACCCGCTTGCCAGTGGCCTGACCGCTGGCGCAGAGATCGGAGAAACGCAGGAAGTTCATCGTGCGCCCTTGCTTATTTGGCAGCTTGGCCAACCACGCGCGCCATGTCCAGGCACTTGCAGGAGTAGCCCCACTCGTTGTCGTACCAGGCCACGACCTTGACGAAGGTGCTGTCCAAAGCGATGCCGGCATCGGCGTCGAAGACGCTGGTGCAGCGCTCGCCGCGGAAGTCGCTCGCCACCACCTTGTCTTCGGTGTAGCCGAGCACGCCCTTGAGCGCGCCTTGGCTCTGGGCCTTCATTTCGGCGCAGATTTCGGCGTAGCTGGCGGGGCGCTCGAGTTCGACCGTGAGGTCCACCACCGACACATCGGAGGTGGGCACCCGAAACGCCATGCCGGTGAGCTTGCCCTTGATGGACGGAATCACCACGCCCACCGCCTTGGCGGCGCCGGTGCTGCTGGGGATGATGTTTTCCAAGATGCCGCGGCCGCCGCGCCAATCTTTGTTGGAGGGGGAGTCAACGGTTTTCTGGGTCGCGGTGGCGGCGTGAACGGTGGTCATGAGGCCGCGCTTGATGCCCCATTTGTCGTTCAAGACCTTGGCCACCGGGGCCAGGCAGTTGGTGGTGCAACTGGCGTTGCTGATGATGGCTTGGCCGGCGTAGGTGGCGTGGTTGACGCCATAGACGAACATCGGCGTGTCGTCTTTGGAGGGCGCCGACATGATGACTTTCTTGGCCCCGGCGTCGAGGTGTTTTTGCGCGCCTTCCTTGGTCAGGAAGATGCCAGTGGATTCGATCACCACCTCGGCCCCGACTTCGCCCCATTTCAGGTTGGCCGGGTCTTTTTCGGCGGTCAGGCGGATGCGCTGGCCGTTGACGATCAGGTCCTTGCCATCGACCGCCACCTCACCCTTGAAGCGGCCGTGTACGCTGTCGTATTGCAGCATGTAGGCGAGGTACTCGGGCTCCAGCAGGTCGTTGATGGCAACGATTTGTATGTCTTTGAACTCGGCGATGGCGGCGCGAAACACCATGCGGCCGATGCGGCCAAATCCATTGATGCCTACTTTGATGCTCATGATTGAAAGTCTCCGGGATTAAAATTCAAAATTGTAAGGCTGGGGTGGCTGCCAGCAAGGCCCCGATGTGCTCGACCACCCGATCGGGTGCGCTGGCCTCGATCGGCTGGCCCATGTTGTAGCCGTAGGGCAGCACCCAGACCGCCAGGCCGGCGTTGCGCGCCGTGGCCACATCGATGGAGGAATCGCCCACGAACAGGGCGCGCTCGGGGGCCACGCCAAACTGCTCCAGGCAGCTTTGGATGCCGGCCGGGTTGGGCTTTTTTACCGGCAGGGTGTCGCCGCAGATCACGCGGTCGAAGGCCTCTGTCAACTGGTGCGCTTGCAGCACGGCCTCGGTGTAGCGGGTTTCTTTGTTGGTCACCAGCGCCAGCCGCACACCGGCCGCACGCAGCGCTGCCAGCGTTTGGCGCACCTGCGGGTAGAGCTGGCTGCGGCTGCCGCAGCGCTGCAGGTAGTGCTGGCCAAAGCGGGCTTCGATGGCGGCAAAGCCGCTGCTCTGGCGCTGCGCCTCCACATCGCTGCCCCTAGCCTGGGCCAGCGCCTGCAGCAGCAGCTCGCGCGTGCCGTGCCCGATCCAGTCGGTGATCTGCTGCTCGGCGGCGGCTGGGTGGCCGAGCTCTTGCAGGGTGTCGTTGACGGCGTCAGCGATCTCGGGCGCGGTCTCGATCAGGGTGCCGTCGAGGTCGAACAGGATCAGGTCGTAGGGGCGGGCTGAATTCACGGGGGCAGGGTTCACGGGATAGAGGCTTTGCAGGGTAGGCTCAGGGCGGTGCACGGGGGACTCAATGGCCGGCCGGGGCGCGCTTGAGCAGGGCGCGCACGGCCTCGGCGGCGCGCTCGGCGGTAAGGCCGAAGTGGCGGTACAGGTCTTTGGCCGGGGCCGATTCGCCGTAGCTGGCCATGCCCAGCACAGTGCCGCTGCGCCCCACGTATTTGTGCCAAAAATCGGGGTGCGCGGCCTCGATCGCCAGCGCGGGCAGGTTGAGCGGCAGCACCTTGTCTTGGTAGGCCTGCGGCTGGCGGTCGAAGGCCTGGGTGCAGGGCATGGAGACCACGCGCACGCGCACGCCCTCGGCGGCCAGCGCGGCCTGCGCCTGCAGCGCGATTTCGACTTCGGAGCCGGTGGCCACGATCAGCGCCTGCGGGTCGGCCACTTCGGCCAGCACGTAGCCGCCCTGGCGGATGGCCTCGGCTTGCGCCAGGCTGCTGACGCGGGGCAGGTTCTGGCGCGACAGGCACAGCGCAGCCGGGCCGTCGCGGCGCTCGACGGCGCTGGCCCAGGCCACGGCGGTTTCCAGCCCATCGGCGGGGCGCCAGACATCCAGCCCCGGGATCAGGCGCAGGCTGGGCACGTGCTCGATCGACTGGTGCGTGGGGCCGTCTTCGCCCAGGCCGATGCTGTCGTGGGTAAACACGTGGATTACGCGCTGCTTCATCAGCGCCGCCATGCGGATGGCGTTGCGCGAGTAGTCGCTAAAAGTGAGGAAGGTGCCGCCGTAGGGCAGGTAGCCGCCGTGCAGGGCGATGCCGTTCATGATGGCGGCCATGCCAAATTCGCGCACGCCGTAGCTCAGGTGGTTGCCCCAGGTGTCGCGGCCGGCCTTGACGCAGCCCTTGAAGTTGGTCAGGTTGGAGCCGGTGAGGTCGGCGCTGCCGCCAAAGAACTCGGGCAGCAGCGGAGCCAGCGCGTCGAGCGCGTTTTGGCTGGCTTTGCGGGTGGCAATAGCCTCGGGCTTGGCGGCGATGGCCTCCAGCAGCGCCGGCAGCTTGGCAGCATAGTCGGGCGGCAACTGGCCCGCCATGCGGCGCTCGAACTCGGCCGCCAGTTGCGGGTGCGCGCTGCGGTAGGCCTGCCAGCGTGTCTGCCACGCGGCCTCGGCTGCGGCACCGCTGGCGCGTGCGTCCCAGGCGGCGCTGAGGTCGGCCGGGATCTCGAACGGTGGGTGCTCCCAGCCCAGCGCGGCGCGGGTGGCGGCCACTTCGGCGGCCCCGAGCGCAGCCCCGTGCACATCGTGCGTACCGGCCTTGTTGGGCGAGCCTTGGCCGATCACGGTCTGGCAGCAGATTAGGGTGGGCTTGCCGTCGGCGGCGGCGGCCTGCTGCTGCGCTTGCAACAGCGCCGCCTGCACTGCGGCCGGGTCGTGGCCATCGACGCGCGCGATCACGTTCCAGCCATAGGCCTCGAAGCGCTTGGGCGTGTCGTCGGTGAACCAGCCCTCGACGTGGCCGTCGATGGAGATGCCGTTGTCGTCGTAAAAGGCAATCAGCTTGGGCAGGCGCAGGGTGCCCGCGAGCGAGCAGACCTCGTGGCTGATGCCCTCCATCAGGCAGCCGTCGCCCAAAAAGACGTAGGTGTGGTGATCCACCACGGTGTGGCCGGGGCGGTTGAACTCGGTCGCCAGCAGTTTTTCGGCCAGCGCCATGCCGACCGCGTTGGCCAGCCCCTGCCCGAGCGGGCCGGTGGTGGTTTCCACGCCGGGGGTGATGCCCACTTCGGGGTGCCCGGCGGTTTTGCTGTGCAACTGGCGAAAGTTTTGCAGCTCGCTCAGGGGCAGGTCGTAGCCGGTGAGGTGCAGCAGGGAGTAGATCAGCATCGAGCCGTGGCCGTTGGAGAGCACGAAACGGTCCCGGTCCGGCCAAAGCGGGTTGAGCGGGTTGTGCTTGAGGTGGCGGTTCCAGAGCACTTCGGCGATTTCGGCCATGCCCATGGGGGCGCCGGGGTGGCCGCTCTTGGCTTTTTCTACCGCATCGACCGACAATATGCGGATCGCGTTGGCCATGCGGCGGGCCAGTTCGGGGCTAGGGTTTTTCATGCGAGGTGTTCCAGATCGGGGGCGGGTTCAGGCCAAGCCGAGCGCACGCTTTTTGCGCTCCATCATGCGCCAGATGAAGGGGGTGAAGATGAGCTGCATGGTCAATTCCATCTTGCCCCCGGGCACCACGATGGTGTTGGCGCGGCTCATCCACGACCCGCTGATCATACTCAGCAAGTACTGGAAATCGATGCCCTTGGGCTGGGCAAATCGCACCACGCACACGCTTTCGTCGGCGGTGGGGATGTCGCGCGTGATGAAGGGGTTGGAGGTGTCCACCACCGGCACGCGCTGGAAGTTGACGTGCGTGAGGCCAAACTGCGGCACGATGAAGTTCACGTAATCGGGCATGCGGCGCAAGATGGTGTCCACCACCGCGTCTTGGCTGTAGCCGCGCTGGGTTTTGTCGCGGATGAGTTTTTGTATCCACTCGAGGTTGATGGTGGGCACCACGCCGATCAGCAGATCGGGGTAGCGCGCCACATCGACGGCTTCGGTTTTCACCGCCCCGTGCAGGCCTTCGTAGAACAGCAAATCGGTGTGGGTAGGCAAATCTTCCCAAGGCGTAAAGGTGCCGGGCTCCTGGCCGTAGGGGGCTGCTTCGAGCTCGTTGTGCAGGTATTTGCGGCTTTTGCCGGTGCCGCTGGCGGCGTAGTCGCGAAACAGGGCTTCGAGCTCCTCGAAGCGGTTGCCCTCGGCCCCGAAGTGGCTGAAGTGGCGGTTGCCCTGGGCCTCTTCTTCGGCCATGCGCTGCTTCATGGCTTTGCGCTCGAAGCGGTGAAAGCTGTCGCCCTCGATCACGGCTGCGGTTATAGATTCGCGGCGAAAGATGTTTTGAAAGGTGCGCGTGACGGTGGAGGTGCCGGCACCGGAGGAGCCGGTGATGGCGATGATGGGGTGGCGTTCGGACATGGTGGCAGGTCTCCTAAATTTTGTACTCTGGGGCTGGGTGCTGCGGGCGCTTAGTCGCGAAACAGCGAGCGTGTGGCAAACAGCGGCTCGCCCTCTTTGGCCAGTGCGGGCTCGCGGTGGTAGCGCTCGATGCGCTCGACTTCGTTCTTGCTGCCAAACACCAGCCCGATGCGCTGGTGCAGCGAGGTCGGCTGCACGCCCATCATCGGCTCGCGGCCGGTGCTGGCGCGGCCCCCGGCCTGCTCCATGATCATGCCGACCGGGTTGGCTTCGTAGAGCAGACGCAAACGACCGGGTTTGCTGGGGTCTTTGGTGTCGCGTGGGTACAGGAACACGCCGCCGCGCATCAGGATGCGGTGCGCCTCGGCCACCATGGAGGCGATCCAGCGCATGTTGAAGTCCTTGCCGCGTGGGCCGGTCTTGCCGGCCAGGCATTCATCCACATAGCGCTTGACCGGGGCCTCCCAGAAGCGCGCGTTGGAGGCGTTGATGGCAAACTCCTGCGTGTCGGGCGGGATTTTCATGTCGGGGTGGGTGAGCATGAATTCGCCCAGATTCGGGTCCAGCGTGAAGCCGTTGACGCCACGGCCCACGGTGAGGATCAGCATGGTGGTGGGGCCGTAGAGCGCGTAGCCGGCGGCCATCTGGGTGGCGCCGGGCTGCAAAAAATCGGCCTCGACCACATCGCGGCCGCTGTCGATCACCGCTTGCGGAGCGCGCAGCACCGAAAAGATGCTGCCCACCGAGACGTTGACGTCGATGTTGCTGGAGCCATCCAGCGGGTCGAACACCAGCAAATAGTGACCGCGCGGGTACTGGGCTGGAATTTGGTGCGGCAAGTCCATCTCTTCCGACGCCATGCCCGCCAGGTGGCCCGACCACTCGGTGCGCTGGATGAAGACCTCGTTGCTGAGCACGTCGAGCTTCTTTTGCGTTTCGCCCTGCACATTGACCGAGCCGCCCGCATCGGGGGCATGGTTGCCCATGGCACCCCCGAGCTCGCCGTAGGCCACGGCGCTGGCAATGGCCTTGCAGGCCAGCGTCACATCGAGGATGAGGGCGTTGAAATCGCCAGTGGCCCCGGGGAAGCGGCGCCGCTCTTCTATTAGGAATTGGGTGAGCGTGGAGCGGTTGGTCTGGAGCATGGGTTGTCTCGGTGGTTTTAATTGATCAAGGGGCTATGCGGATGCGGGGCAGGGAGCGCGCGTGGGTGCCGTTGCCGCCTCAGCGCCTGGCTGTGGCACGCGGTTTGGCCGCTGGCTGCGGGGGGCTGCCGGGTTCGGCCTGGCGTTCGCTTAACCACTGCCGCAACTGTGCCAAGCTGAGTTGGCTGAGATCGGGCAAGACCCGCAGCGCCCCACGAAAGTCGTGCTGGGCGGTGTAGCTGGTGGGGGTGATCACAGTCGCCAAACCGGCGGCGCTGGCAGCCTGCAGGCCGTTGGCCGAGTCTTCGAAAGCCACACAGTGCGCCGGGTCGAGGCGCATATCGGCCAACACTTTTTGGTAGACCTGCGGATGCGGCTTCTTGATGGGCGCATTGCTGGCGTCACCGATGGCCAAAAAGTAGCTGCGCCAGTCCGGCCCGATGGCGCTGCGCAGCAGCGCCGCAATGTTGACCGGCGAGGTGGTGGTGGCGATCGCCAGTTGCACCCCTTGCTCAAAGGCGGCCTGCATCAAAGCCAACACCCCGGGCCGCAAAGACAGCGCACCGGCGCTGACCACCTGCTCGTAGTAGGCGGTTTTGATTTCATGCAGCCGGGCCACGGTGTCGCGCACGGCCCCGCTGTCGACCTCTTTCAGATCGGGCTGCACGCTGCGCCAGTGGTGCAGCAGGCGCTCCTTGCCGCCCGAGATGTCCAACAACTGGGTATAGAGCGGCACGTCCCAGTGCCAGCCCAGCCCTTCTTGCGCGAAGGCGTGGTTAAACGCCTCCAGGTGCACGCTTTCCGTGTCGGCCAAGGTGCCATCGACGTCGAAGATTAGGGCAGTGAGCATGGAGGTGGGCGGGGACCAAAAATAAGTGGAAACCGCAATATAGTTTCGAAGTGAGATAAGGTAAATTTACGATTAATTCACAATCGATTCAGGAGAAACTTATTGAAGAACACCACCTTTCGCCAACTTAGGGTTTTCACTGAGGTGGCGCGCCACCTGAGTTTTGCCCGCGCTGCCGAATCGCTGCACCTGACCCCGCCCGCCGTCACCATGCAAATCAAGGAGTTGGAAGACAATGTGGGTCTTCCCCTGTTTGAGCGCAGCGGCCGCAAGGTGTCGCTGACCACGGCCGGCGAGTACATGCTGGTCTATGCGCGCAAAATTTTGTCCACCCTCAAAGACGCGCAAGACGCGGCAGCGCGCTTAAAGCGGGTCGAGGTCGGCCAGTTGACCATCGGCATGGTGGGCACGGCGCAGTATTTTTTGCCGCACCTGATCGGCCAGTTTCGTCAGGAATACGCGGGCGTGGAAACGCGCCTGGTGCTGGGCAACCACGACCAGTTGCTGCGCATGCTGCAAGGCGGCGAGGTCGATATTGCGGTCATGGGCATGCCGCCCAAGGAGCTGGCCACGCGCACCGAACCCTTTGCCGCCAACCCGCTGGTGTTCGTGGCCCCAAGCGACCACCCCTTGCTCAAAATCGGCCACCCCACGCCGGCGGCGCTGGAGCCTTATGGCTTTATCGTGCGCGAGCGCGGCTCGGGCACCCGGGCGGCGATGGAAAAGTTCTTGCAAAACACCCGCTTGCAGCCCCGTGTGGTGATGGAGCTGTCGAGCAACGAGGCCATCAAGCAGGCGGTGATGGCCGGCATGGGCTTGAGTTTTTTGTCGCTGCACACCATCGGGCTGGAACTGGAACACGGCCTGATTGCGCAACTCGACGTGGAGGGCACCCCGGTGGTGCGGGCGTGGAACCTGGTCCACACCCTGTCCAAGGTGCTCTCACCCGCAGCAGAGGCTTTTCGCTACTTCATCCTGGAGCGCGGCGAAGGCTTTTTGGCGCAGCGCTTTGGGCAACTGCTGCCCTTTATTCCACCCGGGAGATCCTGAGCATGTTGGTGCCGCCCGGGGTGCCCATGGGCTCGCCGCAGGTGATGGCATAGACGTCGCCCGGCTGCACGATGCCGCGCCCGATGAGGTGCTGCTCGGCTTGGGCCAGTGCGGTGTCGCGGTCGGTGCTGGAGTCCACCAGCAGCGGGTGCACGTTGCGGTAGACCGTCATGCGCCGCTGCGCGCGCAGGCGCGGCGTCAGGGCGTAGATGGGCAGGCCCACCTTGTGGCGGCTCATCCAGAGCGCGGTCGAGCCCGATTCGGTCAGGGCCACGATGGCCTTGGCACCCAGGTGCGAGGCGGTAAACAGCGCACCCATGGCAATGGACTGGTCGATGCGGGTGAAGGTTTTGCCGCTGAAGTCGGACTCCAGGTCGTGCTGGTCGGCGCGTTCAGCGGCCTCGCAGATGAGCGCCATTTCGCGCACGGTTTCGAGCGGGAACTTGCCGGCGGCGGTTTCGGCGCTGAGCATCACGGCATCGCTGCCATCGAGCACCGCATTGGCTACGTCGCTCACCTCGGCGCGCGTGGGCATGGGGGCGTGGATCATGCTTTCCATCATCTGCGTGGCGGTGATGACGAAGCGGTCGTGCGCGTGTGCCAGCCGGATCATGCGCTTTTGCAGCGCCGGCACGGCCGCGTTGCCCACTTCGACCGCCAAGTCGCCGCGCGCGACCATGATGCCGTCGCTGGCCAGCACGATGCTCTCCAGCACCGGGATGGCCTCGGCGCGCTCGATTTTGGCGATCAGGGCCGGCTGCGCGCCGTAGGGGTTGGCCAGCAGGCACAGCTGGCGCGCCAGCTCCATGTCGGCGGCGTCTTTGGGGAAGCTCACCGCCACAAAGTCCACCTCGAGCCCAATGGCCACCTTGAGGTCTTCCATGTCTTTGGCGGTCAGGGCCGGGGCGGTCAGGCCGCCGCCGCGCTTGTTGATGCCCTTGTGGTTGGACAGCTCGCCGCCTTGCAGCACCTCGGTGTGCACCGCCGCGCCTTCGATGCGCAGCACCTGCAGCACGATCAGGCCGTCGTTGAGCAACAGCACGTCGCCGGCTTGCACCTCGTCGGGCAGGTTTTTGTAGTCCAGCCCCACGGCCGCTTCGTCGCCGGGCTGGCTGCGCGCGGCATCGAGCACGAAGGGCTGGCCGGATTGCAGCGTCACCCGCCCTTGGGCAAACTTGCCCACGCGGATTTTGGGCCCCTGCAGGTCGGCCATGATGGCCACCTCGCGCCCGGCGCGCTGCGCGGCGGCGCGCACCATGGCGGCGCGCTGGCGGTGCTCGTCGGCCGTGCCGTGCGAGAAGTTGAGCCGCACCACGTTCACACCGGCCTCGATCATGGCCTGCAAAATCTCGGGCGTGTTGGATGCCGGCCCGAGGGTGGCGACGATCTTGGTGGCGCGTGGGTTCATGGGGTGTTGGGCCTTGTATAGGGATGGATGGCGGGGGTGGATCAGACCATTATTTCAGATCGATTCGTCAGCCACAAGACAATGCAGCGCCTTTGCCACCCCAAATTGGGCGGGTCGATTCAAATGTTTTGCGCGCTCGCTTAAGCCGAAGCCAAAGCTGCGTGGCCGATCCAGGCCTTGAAGGCCAGCGCCGCTGGTGAGAGGCGCTTGCCCTGTGGGTAGACCAGGTGCCAGTGCCGCATCAGCGGGAAACCCTGCACATCGAGCTGCACCAGCTCGCCCAGCGCCAGTTCGGCCGCCACCGCATGCGCCGACAGCACCGCCAGCCCGAGCCCGCCGGCTACGGTCTGCTTGATGGCCTCATTGCTGCCCACTTCGAGCCGGTTTTTGATGCGCACGCCTTGGTTGGCGAAAAACTTCTCGCTCGTCAAACGGGTGCCCGAGCCGGGCTCGCGCAGCACAAAGGGCTGGTCTTGCAGCCGCTGCGGGTCAATGGCGCGCTCGCCCACCAGCGGGTGCCCCGGCGGGGCCAGCAGCAGCAGCGGGTTGTCGGCAAAGACCTCGCTCACCAGCGCCAGGTGCTCGGGTGGCTGGCCCATGATGGTGAGGTCGTCGAGGTTGTGTGCCAGGCGCTGCAACAGCATTTCGCGGTTGCCCACCTGCATCGCCACCTCGATGCCGGGGTGGGCGCTGCAAAAGCGGCCCAGCAGCTTGGGCACGGTGTACTGCACCGTGGTCAGGATGGCCAACTTGAGGCTGCCGCGCTCGACCCCTTGCAGCGCCGCCAGGTCTTGGCCCAGCCGCTCCATCCGACCCTCCATGTCCTGGCAGGCGTCGGCCAGCGTTTGTCCGGCAGCGGTGAGGAAGATTTTTTTGCCGATTTGCTCAAACAAAGGCTGGCCGATGGTTTCGGCCAGCTGCTTGACTTGCAGCGACAACGTGGGCGGTGACAGGTGCAGCGCCTCGGCGGCGCGGGCAAAGCTGGAATGCCGGGCCACGGCCAAGAAGATGCGGAGCTGGTGCAGGGTGAGGTGGCGCAGGTTCATGGATGCTAGTTTATCAAAGTAAAAGATTACAGTCAAAACAATTTACTTGCATCAAACGAAAGGTAGGCTAACAATTCAAGCCATCGGATCGGCACCCATCACAGCCAGGGCGCAGATTTTTGGCTCAACCCCACATCTATCAGGAGCAAGCATGGCCGTCAAGTCTTACAGCGCCGGTGTCAAAGAATACCGCCAAACCTACTGGATGCCCGATTACATCCCGCTCGACACCGACCTGCTGGCGGTGTTCAAGATCACCCCGCAAGCCGGGGTGGATCGCGAAGAGGCGGCGGCGGCGGTGGCAGCCGAGTCGTCCACCGGCACCTGGACCACGGTCTGGACTGATTTGTTGACCGACTTGGACTACTACAAGGGCCGCGCCTACCGCATCGAAGACGTGCCCGGCGACGACACCTGCTTCTACGCCTTCATCGCCTACCCGATCGACCTGTTCGAAGAGGGCTCGGTGGTCAACGTGTTTACCTCGCTGGTGGGCAACGTGTTTGGCTTCAAGGCGGTGCGTGCGCTGCGACTGGAAGACGTGCGCTTCCCGATTGCCTACGTGAAAACCTGCGGCGGCCCGCCGCACGGCATCCAGGTCGAGCGCGACATCATGAACAAGTATGGGCGCCCGCTGCTGGGCTGCACCATCAAGCCCAAGCTCGGTCTGTCAGCCAAGAACTACGGTCGCGCCGTGTACGAGTGCCTGCGCGGCGGCTTGGACTTCACCAAAGACGACGAGAACATCAACAGCCAGCCCTTCATGCGCTGGCGCCAGCGCTTCGATTTCGTGCAGGAAGCCACCCTGAAGGCCGAGGCCGAAACCGGCGAGCGCAAAGGCCACTACCTCAACGTGACGGCCCCGACGCCCGAGGAAATGTACAAGCGCGCCGAGTACGCCAAAGAGATCGGTGCGCCGATCATCATGCACGACTACATCACGGCCGGTTTCTGCGCCAACACGGGCTTGGCCAACTGGTGCCGCGAAAACGGCATGCTGCTGCACATCCACCGCGCCATGCACGCCGTGATCGACCGCAACCCGCACCACGGCATCCACTTCCGCGTCCTGACCAAAATCCTGCGCCTCTCGGGCGGCGACCACCTGCACACCGGCACCGTGGTGGGCAAGCTCGAAGGCGACCGCGAATCCACCCTGGGCTGGATCGACCTGCTGCGCGAGTCCTACGTGCCGGAAAACCGCTCGCGCGGCATCTTCTTCGACCAAGACTGGGGTTCGATGCCGGGCGTGTTCGCCGTGGCTTCGGGCGGCATCCACGTCTGGCACATGCCAGCGCTGGTGAACATTTTTGGCGACGACTCGGTGCTGCAGTTCGGCGGCGGCACGCTCGGCCACCCGTGGGGCAACGCGGCTGGTGCGCACGCCAACCGGGTGGCGCTGGAGGCCTGTGTGCAAGCACGCAACGAAGGGCGTCAGCTCGAAAAAGAAGGCAAGGAAATCCTTACCGCTGCAGCCGCGCACAGCCCGGAGCTCAAGATCGCGATGGAGACTTGGAAAGAGATCAAGTTCGAGTTCGACACCGTGGACAAGCTCGACGTGGCACACAAGTGAGCCACTGCGTCAGAGCCCCATCCTTCACCTGAACCCTCTTTTTTGCCTTCCAAGGAGCCCCATCATGGCCGTGCAAGCTTATCAGCAGTCGCTCAAGTACGAGACTTTTTCCTATCTGCCCCCTATGAAGCCGGAGCAGGTGCGGCGCCAAATCGGCTACGCCATCGCCCAGGGCTGGAACCCGGCGGTCGAGCACACCGAACGCGGCACCACCGCCAACACCAGCTTTTGGTATATGTGGAAGCTGCCGCTGTTTGGCGAGCAAAACATCGACACCGTGCTGGCCGAAATCGAAGCCTGCCACCGCGAATTCCCCGACCACATGGTGCGCTTTGTGGCCTATGACAACTACTCGCAAAGCCAAGGCCAGTGCTTCGTGGTCTATCGCTGAGCCCCGCCAGCACGAACCGCCCCGCCTGAGCCCATCCAGCGCGCACCCAGCCGGTGCGCCACCGAAGATTGAGGAGACCGCTATGCAGCCCGCAGTGAACCATGCAGACCTGACCCTTTCTGGGCGCGATTTGGCGCGCATGCGCCGCCAAGCCATGGCCACCGAGGGCAAGGTCGGGGCGGCCAAGCGCGTTGCAGCGGCTGTGCGCGCCACCCACGTGGCTCAGGCGGCGCAGGCAGCGGCCCAGCGCGACGAGGCGCAGTGTGGCTGTGCGGCCGGTGCCGATGCGGTTTGTGCGTGCAGCGCAAGCGCCTCTCTTGGCGTGGCTGTGCAGCCCGCCAAGGCCAACTCCGCCTTGCCCAATGGCCGTGTGTTGGCGCGGGCCCGGCGCCAGACCTTGGCCCTCGAAGGCAAGGTGGGCATCCAGAAAGTGGTGAACGCCAGCCGCATCGCCGCCACCATGCCAGACCGCGCCGATTGGCAAACCGCCCTCGTGCAAGGGGCCACCGGGCGCCAGTTGGCGATGCAAAAACGCATCGTGCAGTCGCTGGCTGGGCGCACCGAAGCCGGCCACAACAGCGGCAACCGCAGTGCAGCAGGCCGCACGCGCAGCCGCGCCGCCGCCGAGCGCACCGAGGTCGGGCACACCCTGTCTGGGCAAGCGGTGAGCGGCATCCAGGTCGAACGCAGCAGCAAGGTCACGGGCCAGGAGCCGGGCACCTGCCGCAACGTCACCGGCACCGAATACATCGGCATGGAGCAGTACCAAGCCTGGTGCGAGTCCAAGCCGCAGCCGCGCCCACCCAAGGTCGGTCTGTCGCAGACCACCGGCCAGCAGCAAAGTGTGAGCGGCACCGAGGTCGATCCGCTGCCGCGCGTGACCGGCAACCAGACCGGGGCCTGCTTGGGCATCACCGGCACCCAATACCTATCGGCCGAAACCGCGCTCCTGTGCCAAGAGCAGCCCTTGCAGGGCCCGCACAAGGTCAGCGTGATGTCGAGCCGGGGCCAGCAGAGCGTGACCGGCGTCGTGGTCAACGGCGGCAGCAAGGTCACGGGCAACGAAGCTGGGGTGCAGCGCCCGATCACTGGCACCCAATACGCCCGCGCCGTGCAAGCGGCGCCGAGCAGAATGCCCGCCTCCGAGGCCCGGCAAGCGCTGGCTGAGCAGGGCCAAGCGCAGCGCCAGAGCGCCAGTTGGCGCGCCCAGTCGCTCACCGGCGACCGGCCCGGCATTGGCGGCGGCAGCGTCACCGGAGACGAACGCGGTGCCTGCGAACCCATTACCGGCACCCCCTTCGTCGGGCCGGATAACCAGCACGCCGCCTGCACCATCGACAGCGCCTGGTTGACGCGCCACCCCGAGCTGGCCGTGGAAACCCCGCCTGCCGCACCCAAAGGCTTCAGCATCGTGCGCCCGCAGCGGGGGCAAGCGGCCGGACGGGCTACGGCACCGCAGTCCACACCCCAGTCGGAACCGCAGCGCAACCCGGTCACCGGGGTGGCGTGCGGCAACAGCGACCGCATCACCGGGCCGGGCTTTAAAGCCATGGGAATGATCACCGGCACACCCGAATTCCGCCACGGTGGCCACACCCGGCGCAGCACAGCCAGCGCAGTGAGCGCGCCCAACCCGCCCGCTGCCCTGCCACCAGCCAGCGAGCGCCTCTCGGGCGAGGGGCGCCAGCAGGGCTCGCGCCTGACCGGCGACGCCTGGGGCAGCAGCCGCCACATCAGCGGCACCGACGGGGTTTCGGCGCAGTCGCGCAACCCGACCCAGCGCGGCCAGCCGCGCGGCATGGGCATGGATGCGCGCAGCGTGCGCGAACAGCCCCGCGCCGAAGTGCCGCAAAGCCCGGTCACGGGTTCATCGGGTAGCACCGGGCGCGGCGCCACGGTAACGGTTTCGGGCGGTGCGCGCGGCTAAGCGCCCCCGCAGACCCACGCAGCAACAGCAAGCGCGCCATCATGAACACGCTCAAACGCCGACAAGCCCTCACCGCGCCAGTGCACGGTGGGCAGGCGCTGGCCGCCGCACCCCTTGGGGGCGCAGCGCCACCGCGGCGTCCGGCCTCGGCGCTGGCGCTGCAGCGCGCGGCGCGACACAGCGCGGCTTCGGCGAGCAAAACCCCGGCAAGGGCAGCCAGGGGGGCGCAGGCTCCAGCTGCCAGCGGGCCCCTGAAACCCCAAGCCCATCACCAGCCTGCCGGCCACGCGCTCGTTGATGCCGAGCTCAACGACTGCCTGCACACCTACGAGCAGCGCGTGCGCGGCCGCTTTGCTGCCGTGCTCGATGTGCTGCGCACCCTGTCGAGCTGCCAGCACGAGCGCGATTTTGCCGCCCAGGCGCAGGCGTTGGCGCTGCAAAAACTGGGCTTTGAGCTGCCCTCCGACTGGCTCGCCAACGCCTGGGTGGCCGGGGTAGACATGGCAGCCTTGCACGCACACTGCCTGTTCCAGACCGTGGCGCAGTCGGTGCAGCAGGCCGGTTTCGATCAAAGCTGCTGGCGTGCGCGCATGCCCATCGGGCCGCAGCAGTGGCGCGACTGGGGCTACCACACGCTGGACTTCAGCCCCTGCGCCGACGGCCGCCTGCAGGCGCTGCTGCCTTTTATCCTGCGCACCACGCCCGCCGCCCATGTGTGGGTCAAGGCCTACGCCGGGGCGCTGTTCGATGTCGAGCACGACGTGGCCGACTGGACCCAGCGCGAACTCGAACGCCTCACCGGGGCCATCGAAGGCGGGGCGCAGCTTGACTACCTCAAAGTGGCGGTCTATCACTACAGCTCATCGGCACCCTGTGATCAAGGCTGCGCCGCCCACGGCAGCTTGGACGAGCAAGCCGTGCAAGCCGCCATCGAGCGCCTTGTCGCCTTGCAAATGGCGGTGGACAACACCTTTGGGCTGGGTGCCGCGCCGCAGGTGCTGCTGCTCGGGGTGGACACCGATTGCGACGCCATCCGCATCCACCTGCCCGACGCCCGTGGGCAGATCCACCCTGCGCGCTACCTCGACAGCGCCGCGCTGTATCGCCGCACCCAGGGCATGTCAGCAGCCGAAGCGCAGCAAGCCGTGGCGCAGGCGCTGCAAGGCTACGTGGCCGAACTCGGCGGCTTGGCCGCCAAGGGCAATGAGGCCGGCATGGTGGCGCTGGCGCAGGCGTGGTTGATTGCCAATTTTTCGCAGATCGAGTACGTGAACCGGCACCACGCCGGGCGCTACGCCGTCATCGGGCACGACGAAGCCTTCGTCTGCGCCGGTGAGGCGGTGCCGCTGCTGCACCTGCGCAACCAGTTTTACTTTGCCCACCTTGATACGGTGGAAGAAGGCGCGGCCGACCTCGACGTAGGCGCACGCATCTTCCAAGGCCTGAACGTGCAGCGGGGCCTGGCCCTGCCGGTGCTGGTCCACTTCACCTACAACGCACGCGTGCCCGGTGCGCGCGAGCGCGCCGTGCAACGCGGGCTGCGCGTGGCGCAAGCCATCCGAGTGCGTTTTGCCGATCTGGCCGAACGCGGCCTGTTGCACTGCCGGGTGGCGGTGAGCGAACGCCAAGCGGGCTCGGTGCTGGAATGGGCCGAGCACGCTGTGCTGGCCGCCGCGCATTGAACGGGCAAGGATCGGAACCATGAAGATCATGCGCGTAGAAAAAACCCTGGTTTCGACCAACCGCATCGAGGCCTTTGGGCACCGGCCCTTGCTGGTGGTGCAAGAGCGCGCCGGCGGCGTCCGCAGCGTGGCGGTGGATGCGGTGGGTTGCATACCGGGCGACTGGGTGATTTGCGTGGGTTCATCGGCGGCGCGCGAGGCCGCGGGCAGCCGGGATTTCCCGTCCGACCTGACCATCGTCGGCATCATCGACCGCTGGACGGCCGAAGGCAGCGCCTGATGGAAGTGCTGCAAGTGATCGACGATTTGGTCTGTACCCGGCGCGTGGCGGGGCTCGGTGCGGTGTCGCTGCGCGTGCTGCAAAGCGAGCAGGGGGTGGTTTCGGTGGCCACCGACGCGGTCGGGGCTCCGGTCGGCAAGTGGGTGCTGGTCGCCACCGGCACAGCGGCCCGGCTGGCCATGCCAGACCCGCTGACGATGACCGATCTGGCGATCTGCGGCATTGTCGATCAATGGGAGCCAGCCCCATGAAGGCGACGGCCAAGGATGCCAGAAAAAATGCAAGCAGGGCCGGCATGGTGCCAGTCCGGTGTGGCATGGGTGGGTTGGGTTCAAGCGCGAACGGCCCGTTTTTTGTTTCAAACTGAAGGAGAAGTGAAATGTCTGCAGCAACGGGTATTGCCCTGGGAATGATCGAAACACGCGGCTTGGTGCCGGCCATCGAGGCCGCCGACGCCATGACCAAAGCCGCCGAGGTGCGCCTGATCGGGCGCCAGTTCGTCGGCGGCGGCTACGTCACGGTGCTGGTGCGCGGTGAAACCGGGGCCGTCAACGCCGCCGTGCGCGCCGGGGCCGATGCCTGCGAGCGCGTCGGCGACGGGCTGGTGGCGGCGCACATCATTGCGCGCGTGCACAGCGAAGTCGAGGGCATCCTGCCCACGACCCCATCGGCTTGATTTGAACTTCACACTGTAAAGGGGCACGCGATGAGCCAAGCAACAGGGATCGCCCTCGGGATGATCGAAACACGCGGTCTGGTGCCGGCCATCGAGGCCGCCGACGCCATGACCAAAGCCGCCGAGGTGCGCCTGATCGGGCGCCAGTTCGTGGGTGGCGGCTACGTCACGGTGCTGGTGCGCGGCGAGACCGGGGCCGTCAACGCCGCCGTGCGCGCCGGGGCCGATGCCTGCGAGCGCGTGGGCGACGGGCTGGTGGCGGCGCACATCATTGCCCGCGTACACAGCGAAGTGGAGGGGATTTTGCCCCTGCGCCCGCAAGCCGACAGTGGCGGGCGCGACTTGGAAATCACCTCCACCCGCAGCTAAGGCACGCTGAGCCAAGCGCGCTGACCCCCGCAGCCACCCGTCTGAGGAGACGCAGATGATGGACCCCACCGCCTCGGAATCCAGCAAGGAATCCGCCAAAAACGCGGCCTTGAGCGCCGCCCCGGGCTGGCAGTGGAGCGAGCGCCCGCCCAGCTTGTTTCGGCGCTTCGAGTTTGGCAGCTATGGCCAGACGCGACAGTTCTTGGACCGGCTGGCCGAGCAATCGGACGCGCTCGGGGTGCAGCCGCAAAACATCAACTTCGGCACCACTTATGTGAATGTGACGATCAGCGCCAGCGGGCCCAACTTGAGCGAGAGCGAATGCCGCTTGGCGGCCGAACTGGGCCGCTTGGTGGCGGATTGAGCGGGTATGCCCGATCGCCTTGCCCCGTTTCAACTGGCCTTGCTCAACCACAAGGGCGGCACCGGCAAGACCACGCTGGCGTTCAACCTCGCCGCAGCGCTGGCGCAGCGTGCGCCTACGCTGCTGGTCGATCTGGATGCACAAGGCTCGGCCTTGCAGTGGGCGGCCCAACAAGGTGGGGAGAAGTTACCAATGCGGGTCAGTGCCGCGCTGGAAGCCGAGGCTGCGCTGGGCGCAGCCGGCGAGCCGCCCGCCTTTGTGGTTTGGGACTGCCCGCCCTCCAGCGACCATCCCCAGGTGCTGGCGCTGCTGTCGCAACTCGATTGGGTGCTGGTGCCCGTGCTGCCTTCGCCTATCGATCTGTGGGCCAGTTGGCACCTGGTTCGGCTGTTGCAGCAAGCACGCGCCAGCCGACCCGGTTTGCAGGCCGCTTTTGTGATCAACCAGGCCGAGCCCGATAGCGCCTTGACCGCCGCCATGCACGATGCGCTGCGCGAGTTTGAGCTGCAGGTCTTGCCTTGCGTGGTGCGGCGCCGCGCCATTTACCGCAGCGCCGCCTTGGGCGGGCAGACGGTGCAGATGCTGGGCCGCCGTGGCGCTGCGGCCGCAGCCGAATTGGATGCCGTCATCGAGGAGATATTGAAATGAGCAGCCTAAAAGAGCAACTCAGCGCCAGCGTGCGCAGCAGCGGCAGCGGCCCGACCGGTGTGGCGGGCACGCCCCGCCCCGCAGTGCGCCGCACCCGCGCCGCTGCACCCACTGCGGCTGCGGCAGCGGTCGCTCCGACTGCTGTGCTTGCGCCCCCCGGCGCAGCAGCTCCCTCCATCGCAAGCCCAAGCGCCACCACCCCGGCATCCCGCCTGGCAAGCGAGCCCAAACCCAGCGCCCGCGAGCTGTTCCCCAGTCGGGTCTGGCCCGATTGAGCCGCTCCACCGCCCATCCGCGCCAACTCCCGAGCAAGAACGCCATGAACTCCCCCGCCCGCCACTACCCCGCGCGCCACCTCGACTTGGCCGGTATGGGCCACCCCGCCGCACCCTTGCCGACCAGCAACCGCACCGAGCGCTACGATGCCACCCTGCGCCACGCCGGGCATTCCAGCCCGGCTGCGGCAAGCGACCCCTTGGCCGACTACCGCGTGCGCAGCGAGCCCTACTACCGACCACTGTCCGACGAGATCGAGCTGTTCGAGGCCGCCTACGCGGTGCGCATGCCGGTGATGATCAAGGGCCCGACCGGCTGCGGCAAAACCCGCTTCATCGAACACATGGCGTGGCGCCTGGGCAAGCCGCTCGTCACCGTGGCCTGCCACGAAGACCTCACCGCTTCTGATCTGGTCGGGCGCTTCCTGCTCGACGCCCAAGGCACGCGCTGGCAAGATGGCCCGCTGGCGCTGGCGGCGCGGCTGGGCGCCATTTGCTACCTCGACGAAGTGGTGGAAGCGCGCCAAGACACCACCGTCGTCATCCACCCCTTGAGCGACGCCCGGCGCATGCTGATGTTGGAAAAAAAGGGCGAGGCGCTGCACGCACACCCCGATTTCCAGCTCGTGATCTCCTACAACCCAGGCTACCAGTCGCTGCTCAAGGACTTGAAGCAGTCCACCAAACAGCGCTTTGCAGCGCTCGACTTCGACTACCCCGAGCACGAGGTCGAGGTCGAGATCGTGGCGCACGAATCCGGTGTTGACCGCGACACCGCAGCCAAGCTGGTGCACATCGGCGCGCGCGCGCGCAACCTCAAAGGCCACGGCTTGGTCGAGGGCATGTCCACCCGCATGCTGATCCACGCCGGCAGCCTGATTGCGCGCTCGGTGGCCCCGCTCACAGCCTGCCGCATGGCCTTGGTGCGCCCGCTCACCGACGACGCCGACATGCGCGATGTGCTCGACGCCGCCGTGGGCACCTATTTCTGACCCCTGCTGCGCCGCGCCATGACCGTCCACCTGCACCAGCACCACGAGCTGCTGGCCGAGCTGCCCAGCGCCGCGCACGAGGTGCTGCAAGGGGCCTGGCAGGAAGCGGCGCGCGCCATGTCGCCGCGCGGGCTCGACAACTACCTCAAAGGCGCGCTGGCGCTGCACCAGTTGGGCCGTGGCGAAGAGCTGGTGCTCAATTTCTTGCAGCAGATGCCGCAACTGGCGCGCGCCGTGGGCGAAGACGAAGTGCCCGGCGTGGTCAACTTCCTGCTGGCCATGGCCTCCAAAACCTCTGGCCAGGTGCTGGCGCTGATCGCCGCCAGCGCCCCCACGGTGGCCGAGCGCTTGGGCGACGCCACGCTGTTTCGCCAATACCTCAACGTGCTCGAACTGCTGCTGGCGCAGGCCCCGCACGGGCTGCGGCCGCTGCTGGGCCAGATCGAACGCCTGCTGGCGCAGCTCACGCTGGGCGGCTTGCGGCGCTGGGTGCAGTGGGGGGCCAAGGCGCACCGGGGCGACATCGAAGCGCAGGTGCGCTACTTCGGGCTGAGTAGCCCGGATGCGCTGGCGCTGTTGCAGCAAGAGCGCAAAGGCACGCTGCTGGTGGACGTGCAGCGGCGCCTGAACCGCTACCTTCGCGCGCTCTGGGGCCGCGACTTCGTGCTGCGCCCCACGGCGGGCGACTACGAGCAGCGCACGGGGCAGCGCCCCTTCATCGAGCAGATGGTGATCCACCTGGCCGACGCCTACGACGACCTGCCTGCCAACGGAGCCGACCCGGCCGTGTCCGCCATGGCGCTGTACCGCGCCGCAGCCGCGCACTGCGCCGCGCACCTGGTGCTGGGCGGTGCCGCCTTCGACGAACAGGGCCTGAGCGCGCTCGAGCGCGCCCTGATCGAGGCGGTCGAAGACGCCCGCATCGAGGCGCTGGCGATCCAGCGCTTTCCCCGGTTGCGCCAGCTTTGGCTGAGCCTGCACCCGAGCGCGCCCGAGGCCGACGCAGCGCCCAGCAGCGCCGGCGATCTGATCAACCGGCTGGCGCGCGCCTGGCTGCAAAACGACCCGCCCGACCCCCACCCCTGGGTGCAGCAGGGCCTGGCCTTGCTGGCGCAGTGGCCCGACCTGCACGACGCGCAACACAGCCGCGCCAGCGGCATCGCGCTGGCCGCCAGCCTGGCCGAATGGATCGCCGTGGCCGGCTGGGCCCCCTTTTCGGCCCGCCTCGACGTGCAGCGCGCGCCCTACCGCGACGACAACCGTTTCCTCTGGCAAGCCGCGCGCTACGACGAAACGCAGGCGCTGCAGGCGGCTTGGGACGCACGCCAACAGGTGCGGCGCAAAGTCAGCCTGATGGAGATGGTCAACGAAGTCAACAACGAATACGCGGGCGACGACGCGCAGGAAATCTGGACCCTTCCGACCGAATTCATGCTCGACCAAGAAGGTGTGAGCATCAACTCCCTGCTCGGGCAAACCGCGCTGCCCGACCCGGTGCACTACCCCGAGTGGGACTACACCATCCAGCTCAGCCGCCCGGCTTGGGTCACGCTGCAGGAGCGGCCCGTGAGCGGCTCCGACCCGGCCCCGGTCGATGCCGTGCTGGAGCAGCACCGGCCCTTGCTGGGGCGGCTCAAGCACCTGATCGAAGCCATGTCGCCGCAGGGCATGCAGCGCATCCGGCGCCTGCAAGACGGCGATGAGATCGACCTCGACCCCGCCATCCAGGCCCTGATCGACCTGCGCCTAGGCCAGCAGCCCGACCCGCGCATCATGATGCGGCGCCAGGTGCACCAGCGCGACTTGGCTCTGCTGGTGCTGCTCGACCTGTCGGAATCGGCCAACGAAAAGGTGCACGGCCAAGAGCAGACCGTGCTCGAACTCATGCGCGCCGCCAGCGCCATCTTGGCCGAGACCCTGACGCGCATCGGCGACCCCTTTGCCCTGCACGGTTTTTGCTCCGATGGCCGCCACGACGTGCACTACCTGCGCTGCAAAGACTTCGATCAGCCCTTCGACGCCGGGGCGCGCGCGCGCCTGGGGGGCCTTCAGGCGCGCTTCTCGACCCGCATGGGCGCGGCGCTGCGCCACGCGGGCGCGCAGTTGCGCCAGCGGCCGCAGAAAAAACGCCTGCTGCTGGTGATCACCGACGGCGAACCGGCCGACCGCGACGTGCGCGACCCGCAGTACCTGCGCCACGACGCGCGCCGCGCCGTCGAAGAGTTGCAGCGCGAGGGCATCCAGACCTTTGGCCTCTCGCTCGACCCGCGCGCCGACACCTACGTGGAGCGCATCTTTGGTGCCCGCCACTACGCCGTGATCGACCGCATCGAGCGCCTGCCCGAGCGCCTGCCGCAGCTCTACCTGGGCCTGACGCGATGAGCCGCGCCGCCCCTGCGGTGTCGCTGCGCACCTACGTCATGATCGACTCCCTGCAGCCGCAACTGGCCTCCTACCTGGCCACGTCCTCGCAAGGCTTTTTGCCGGTGCCGGGCGACGCCTGCCTGTGGGTCGAGGTGGCACCCGGCATGGCGGTACACCGCCTGTCCGACATCGCGCTCAAGGGCAGCAACGTGCACATGGGCGAGCAGGTGGTGGAGCGCGCCTTTGGCTCCATGGAAATCCACTACCGCAACCAGAGCGAGGTGGCGCAAGCCGGCCAGCTCATCTTGAACCGGCTGGGCACGCGCGAGGCCGATCGGCTGCCCTGCCGCATCGCCTGGAGCGAGGTGATACGCGCCGTCACGCCCGACCACGCCACCCTGATCAACCGCCAGTTCCGCAAAGGCTCGATGCTGCTGCCGGGCAAGAGCATGTTCATTTTCGAGGTCGAACCGGCCGGCTATGTGGTCTATGCCGCCAACCAAGCCGAGAAAGCCGCCAACATCACCCTCATCGACGTGCGCCCCTTTGGCTCCTTTGGCCGCCTGACCATGATGGGCAGCGAAGCCGAGGCGCAGCAGGCGCTGGAAGCGGCCGAGCGCGCGGTCGAAACCCTCAACCAACAGTGCGCCGCCACCGGGGAGGCCTAAAGCCATGCAAGTCGATACCGCCGCCAAGCGGCTCTTGTTTCACACCGTGCGCGTCGATACCGTGCTGGCCGATGGCAGCCTGGGTTCGGGCACCGCTTTCGTGATCGAGCACCAGCACCCCAAGGGGCGGGCGCGCTTTGTCGTCACGAATCGGCACCTGGTCGAGGGGGTGCAGCGCGGCGCGCTGGTGTTTACGCTGGCGCAGGACGGCCAGCCGGCGATCGGGCAGCGCTTCCAGATCGACATCGAGCAGTTCCCGCAAGCCTGGTTCCTGCACCCAGACGAATCGGTCGATCTGGCGCTGGTGCCGCTGCGCCCGCTGCTGGAAGCGGCCGAGGCGCGCGGGGCGCAGCTCTACGTGCAGGCCATAGACACCCGACACATCCCCGACGCGGCCGCTTGCTCTGCCTTCGATGCGCTCGAAGAGGTGCTGTTCGTCGGCTACCCGAGCGGGGTCTGGGACCAGTTCAACGCCCTGCCCATTCTGCGCCGGGGCAGCACCGCCACTGCGGCCGAACTCGATTTCGAGGGCCGGCCCGAGTTCTTGATCGACGCCGCGGTCTATCCCGGCTCCAGCGGCTCGCCGGTGTTTGTGCGCCGCAGCAACACCAGCCAAGAAGCGCCTTGGTTCGTGGGCGTGGTGGCGGCGGTGTTTTTCCGCGAAGAAGCCAGCCGCCTGGTGCCGCTGCCGGTGCCCGCCAGCCAAGGCGGCACGGTGCTGGGCAGCGAGATGATCGACCTCGGGCTGGTGATCAAGGCCAGCGCGGTGCGCGTGCTGATCGAGGCCTACCTCAAGCGCTGGCTCGATTGACCGGCTGCGGCGCGTGCAGCCAAAACCGGCGATACTTGCGCCATGATCCCGCTCGAACAGGCCGTGCGCGCCTCCACGGTGTTGTCTGCCATCACGCAGCGCGTGGCGCAGTCGCAGCAGTTGCTGCGGTTGACGCTGCCCTTGTTGCCACCCCCGCTGCGCGATCAGGTGGCAGCCGGCCCGCTCGACGACGGCGTCTGGTGTGTGCTGGTCAACAACCCAGCCGTGGCCAGCAAGCTGCGCCAGCTCGCCCCCACCTTGCTCCAAGCCTTGCAAGGCAGTGGGCAGCCGGTGGCCTCGCTGCGCATCAAGGTGCGTCAACACGCGGCAGGCTGAGCTCGAACTCGGCCCCGGCGTGGGCGCTGTTGCGCCCGCTCAACTGGCCGCCGTGTTCTTCGACGATGCCGTAGCTGATCGACAGCCCCAGCCCCGTCCCCTGCCCGACCGGCTTGGTGGTGAAAAACGGGTCGAAAATGCGCGACAGGTGTTCGGGCGCGATGCCGGCTCCGCCGTCGAGCACGGTCACCCGCACCTGGCTCGCGTCGGCCACCGCGCTGATTTCAACCCAACGCCGCGCGGGCGGCTGCGTGGCCACGGCATAACAGGCGTTTTGCAACAGGTTCATCAGCACCTGCTGCAGTTGACCCGCACTGCCTTGAACCGGCAGCGCCGTGTCAGGGCGCTGCCAGCGCAGGGGCACCGGCTCCGGCTGCCCCTTTTGCACCCACTCGATGGCGCGCTCGATCACCCCGGCCAGCTCCAGCGGCTGGCGCTCCTGGCGGTCCATGGCCGAGAACCGCTTGAGCCCTTGCACGATGTCGGCGGTGCGCTGCGCGCCCTCCAGCGTGCCCGCCATCAAATCGGGCAGGTCGCTCAACAGGTGGTCGATGCGCAACTGCTGGCGCAAGGCACGCAGCTCGGCCTCGGGCCGCTGCCCGTGCACCGCGCCCAGATAGCTTTGCAAGCGGCTGCCGTATTTTTGCAGCGCGTGGGTGTTGCCCAGCACGAAGCTGATGGGGTTGTTGAGCTCGTGCGCCACCCCGGCCACCAATTGCCCGAGCGAGGCCATTTTTTCGGAGTGCAGCAGCTGCTGCTGGGTGCGCTTGAGCGCCGCATGCGCCGCCTGCAGCTCCTGGTAGGCGCGCTTGAGTTCGCCGGTTTGGCGCCCCACCCATACCGTGCCCAAGCGGCGCCGCGCGCCCCCTAGGCGCGGGGTGCAACTGGCGTCTACCGACAGCGGCTGCCCGTGCCGGTCGAGCAGGTTGAGCTCAATCACCACGCCCTGCCCAGCGCTGCTCTGCATGGCCCATTGCGCCCGCTCTTGGCTGGCCTCATCGGCCAGCAAGCACGCCACCGGCTGGCCGATCAACTCGGCTTCGCAGCCCCCCACCAGCTCGCACAAGGCGCGGTTGACTTGCTCGATGCGCCCGCTGCGGTCGCACACCACCAGCACGTCCGACATCGACGCCATCACGCTGGCGATGAACTGCTGCTGCAGCTCCAGTTCGGCGTTTTTATGCTCCAGCTTGACCTCGTCGTCGATCAACTGGGTGTAGACCTGCTCCATTTTCTGGATCACATCCAGCCAAGCCGTTTCGTCTATGCCCTCCAGCGAGCTGGGGCGGTCGAGGCTGCTGCGCGGGTCGGGCAGCGGGCGGGTGGGCAAGGGGTGGCGCGATGCCATGAGCGGGCCCTGCAATCAGTGCACCGTGCAGACCATGCACGGGTCAAACGAGCGCACGATGTGCTGCACCGCCACCGGCGTGTCTTCACCTGGCCGCACCGGCGCGCCGACCAGCGCCTGCTCCAAGGCGCCGGGCACAGCGGCGGCGTCGCGCGGCGAGAAGTTCCAGCTCGTGGGGGCCACGATCTGGTAATTGCTGATGCGGCCCTGCTGCAGCACCACCCAATGCCCGAGGCTGCCGCGCGCGGCCTCGGTTAAGCCCAAGCCCCGGCCTTCTTCGGGCAGCGGGGCCGGGATGCAAAACGGCGCGCCGGGGCGGATGGCGCGCAACCACTGCTCCATCTGCGGCAACACCTGCGCCAGCTCGAGCGCGCGCGCCAACACCCGCGTCAGCACCGTGCAGCCGTGTTGCGCCACCGCCTCGCGCAGCAGGGGCTGGCCCGCCACCAACTGGCGCGCCAGGGCACCCGTCTCCACCACCTGCCCGGCCCAGCGCGGGGCCTTGTTCCAGGTGTAGGCATCGGCCTTGTCGGGCGCCGGGCGCGTGAGCCCGCTCCAGGGGTGCCGCGCCACCGGCTCGCCGGCACGGCCCGATTCGAGCCAACTGCGGCTGGCGTCTTCGCTGATGGCATCGGTGTCTAGGCCCAGCACCTGCGCGCCGGTGGGCTGCATCTGCCAGACCCCAGCCGGCAGCGCCAACGTGCCGTCAGGCTGCGGGTAGGTGCCGTAGCTCAGGCAGCGCCCTGGGCCCGGCCCCAAGCCCGCCAGCCCGGTGTCGCGCGCCAGCGTGAGGAAAAAACGCAGGTCGCCGGCCTCGGGTTGGCGGGCATGCCAGCGCCACAGCGCATCGAGGCTGTCGATGGCATTGACCCGCTCCAGCGCGTCGGCAAACAGGTGCTGCTCCAAAAAGGCGCGCCATTCGCGCAATTTGGCCTGCAGGCGCAGCCGCTCGGCGGCGTCGATGGCGCGCGCGCTGCCGCCGGGCTCGATGGACTGGGTGTGCGGCCACTTGCCGCCCAAGGTGCCCAACAAGGTAAAGGCACGCTGGCGCGCCGCCAGCGCCACCTGCGTTTGCGCGCCGCGTTCGGGCAGGAAGCGGCGCTGCGCCTCACCGTGCCAGGGCCGGTCGGCGTACACCGGCCGGCAGAAGTCGGGCATGAAGAAGGCGTAGAAATGCGTCAGGTGGTCGGCCAGGTTTTCGGTCGCCAGCATCAGGTTGATGGCGTGCTGGCCGTTGGGCGGCGGCACCACCCCAGCCAGATCGGCCAGCGCACGCGCCGCCGCCACCGACTGCGAGACCGAGCAAATGCCGCAGATGCGCGGCACCAGCACCAGTGCGTCGTGCGCCACCTTGCCTTGCAATATCTGCTCAAAGCCGCGGTACATGGGCGCGTTCACGTGCGCCGCGCACACTTGGCCGTCGGCCACGTCGAGCGTGACCTCAAGGTCGCCCTCGACGCGGTTGAAGGGGCCTACGATCAAGCGGCTCATATTTTGACTACTTTGTGCGCGTGCGCCGCAGCGCCGGCTTTTGCACCAAGTGGTCGGCCACGGCGTTGTCGCGCACGCGCTTGGGCGTGGCGCTTTTTGAGAGCGAGGCCAGCGCAATGAACCAGGCCTTGGGCATGTCGGTCGGCAGACCGATCGGGATGCCGGCGAACTTGGGCGTTTGGTCAAAGGCGTGGCCGGGCTCCTGGAAGCCCGGCTCGGTGCAGGCGATGCAGGCGTAGCCGCCGCGGGTGCAACTGCCCTCGCCGTTCCAGAGCCGGATGTTGCAGTCGGCGTGCACCTGGGTGCCCTTGCAGCCCATGTGCTCCATCATGCAGCCAAGGTCGGAGGGTTTTTCGGCGCTGGCCTTGAACTCGTAGTATTCGTTGCGGGTGCAGCCGTGGTGCACCAGTTGGTCGGCGTAAAAGCGTGGCCGCGCCAGCGTGTCGAGGTCGGCTGCAGCCAGTTCGCCCGCCGCCAGCGCCGCCAAGGTGTCGAGCACCCAGCTCGGGTGCGTGGGGCAACCGGCAACGTTGATCACCGGCAGGCCGCTGGCGCTGCGAAAGTCGGCCCCCAGCAGGCCGCCGGGGCGCTCGTCCTCGTATTGCAGGCCGCAGGCGTCGGTGGGGTTGTCGCCCGCCGCCGTGACGCCACCCCAGGCCGCGCAACTGCCCACCGCCACCACATGGCGCGCGCGCGCGGCCAGGCGGCGCACCCAATCGATCATAGTCACACCCGTGCCCGCCAGCACATGAAAACGCCCCGTGCCGTTGGGGCCGCGCAGCAGCGAGCCCTCAATGCACAGCGCATCGAGCGGCTGGCGGCCATCAGCGCAGCGCTGCAGCAGCTCCAGCACCTCGGCCCCGCTGGCCAGCGAGAGCGAGGGGTGCCAGAGCAGCTCGATCCCGGCGGCGCGCAGGTGCGCATGAAAGTCGGGGGTGTCGGCGCACAGCAGCGACATGCTGCAGCCGCCACAACCGCCCGCTTGCAGCCAGAGCACGTTCATGGGCTGGGCTCCAGCCCAAAGCGTTGGATTTTGCTGCGCAGGCCCACGCGCGACAGCCCCAGCTCCTGCGCCGCACGGGTTTTGTTCCAGCGCTGGCGCAGCAGCGTTTCGCGCAGCAGCATGGCCTCGATCACTTCGAGCCGCTGCACCAAGGTGCCGCTGCTAGGCATCAGCGCCGCCAGTTGGGCCGCCGCGCTGCCCGCGCGCTGGCCTTGCAGCACGCGCGGCGAGAAGGCCTCGGGCAGCAAGCGCTGGCCGTCGTGCAAGGCCAGCGCCCGCGCAAGCTCGTTGCGCAGCTCGCGGATGTTGCCTGGCCAGGGGTAGGCGAGCAGGCAGGCCAGGGTGGCGTCGGGCAAATCGGGGACCGGGCGGCCCAGTTCGAGCGCCACTTGCTGCAGCAGGTGCTGCGCGATCGGCCCAATGTCGGCCACGCGCTCGCGCAGCGGCGGCACGGTCAGCGTCACGGGCGCCAGGCGGTAGTACAAATCTTGGCGAAACAGACCCTCATGCACGCGCTGCTCGAGCTCGCGGTGGGTGGCGGCGAGCACGCGCACATCGACCGGCAGAGGGCGCGCCGCCCCGACGGGCCGCACCTCGCCCTCTTGCAGCACGCGCAGCAACTTGACCTGGAAGGCGGCCGAGGTCTCGCCGATTTCGTCCAGAAACACGGTGCCGCCGTGGGCGCGCTGGAACAGCCCGACGTGGTCTTCGTAGGCCCCGGTGAAGGCGCCGCGCTTGTGGCCAAACAGCTCCGACTCCAGCAGCGTGTCGGGAATGGCGGCGCAGTTTTCCACCACGAACGGCCCGTTCGCGCGCGGCGAGGCGTAGTGGATGGCGCGCGCCAGCAGCTCTTTGCCGGTGCCGGATTCACCCAGCACCAACACCGACAAATCGCAGCGCGCCACCCGCGCCGCCACGGCGCACACGCCATCGAGCGGGCTGCCGGGTGCGCGCACGATGCGCTCGAAACCAAACACCTGCTGCACCTGCTGCTGGCGCTGGCTGGCGCGCTGGCGCAGCGCTGGGGTGCTGGTGCGCAGCTCCAAGTCTAGGCGCGCGGTCTGGCGCTGCAGCGCTTGCGCCTCGACCGCGTTGCGCACCGAGTCGAGCAGGTGGTCGGGCGCCCAAGGCTTGAGCAGGTACTGGTAGATGCCGGCTTCATTGATGCCGGCCACGATGTCCTGGCTCTCGGTGTAGCCCGAGACAATCATGCGCACCGTCTCGGGCCAGCGCTGGCGCACCTCTTTCAGGAAGGCCACCCCCGAGAGGCCCGGCATGCGCTGGTCGCACAACACCACCGCCACCGGCTCGCGCTCCAGCAGGGCACGCGCCTGCTCGGCGCTGCCGGCGGTGAGCACCCGAAACTCCTCGTCCAAGGTGCGGCGAATCGCCTCTTGCGAGCGCGTTTCGTCATCGACCACCAGCACGGTGGGCTCTGGGCTGCGGGGCAAAAGCGGCGAAGTCAAAGAGGGAATCCGATCAGCAACAAGGGGGCGTGGGGGCCATTGTAGGCAACTGCCGTGCGCCTGCTTGCATCAGGGTCGGCGCGGATTGTTTGCGCTGCAGCCGGTGGCGGACGGCTGCTTGAAATGCTGCACAATCTCCCGGTTCCACCCTTCATTCATCACTCAGAGAGGAGCCCCCGCGCCATGGCATCCGTCAACAAAGTCATCCTGGTCGGCAACTGCGGCCGCGACGCCGAAATCCGCTACCTGCCCTCGGGCCAGGCGGTGGCCAACGTCACCCTAGCCACCACCAGCCGGCGCAAAGACCGCACCAGCGGCGAGCTGGTCGAAGACACCCAGTGGCACCGCATCACCTTCTATGAGCGCATGGCCGAGATTGCCGGTGAGTACGTCAAAAAAGGGCGCCCGATTTACGTCGAAGGCCGCCTCAAGTACGGCAAATACACCGACCAATCCGGCGTCGAGCGCAACACGGTCGACATCATCGCCACCGAACTGCAACTGCTGGGCAGCCGCGAGGGCATGGGTGCACCCGCCTCGGATGAGTCCGGCGCCGCGCGCGCCACGCCCGCAGCCAGCGGCAGACCCGCCCCGGCCGCCAGCCGTCCGGCAGCCGCCAGCAAGCCCCCAGCGGCCGCCTCGACCGACTTTGACGGCATGGAAGACGATATTCCGTTCTAAGGGCATCTTGGCTCACCCCACCCGATTGGCCAACGGGCACGAGGCGGCGTTTCTGGTAGCCAACCTGCCCGCTTAACCCCTGCCTCCCCCAAACAGGGGATGGACAACAGCCGCACTGTGTAAACAATACGGTCGCTGTACAGCGGGGGGATCGTATTTGAACTTAAAGACTTCTGTGGGGTTTGGGGCGGCCTGTTTTTGGGTCGGCGCTGCGCTGGCGCAAGACCCGTCGATGCTGGAGACCGAATCCCAGCGCCAGCAGCGGCAGGCCTTGGAGTCGCTGGACGTACTCTGAATAATTGAGACTGGCTGCATTGCCCTGCAAAACCGAACCCAGCAAAGGCGATAGCCCAAGTGCAGTGCAGCCTGAATTTCAGCTTCTGCAGTATGAGCGAACCAAGTGCCCCCTGTGCCAGCAACAGTTCTTTGCGGTCATCATTGCGGACAATACTGCGGCAAGAGCGGCACCCACTATTTGCGCCTGCCATCAACGAGGCGGCAGAACTGGTTAAGCAGCAGGTGAAGCCATGAGATGGGCTGGAGTGATTTTTCGCGATGGTATTTTGACGAAGAAGTGGAAGAATATTTTTTCTGCAATTGGTATCGCCTCTGCATTTGGTGCGTGGCTTTTCATCGATGATTTGACTGATATACGGTTTTGGCTGCTGACGATTATCGCAATTGTGTTTGGATACGGATCAGCTTGGGCTGGGCTGATGGAGAAATGGGGTTTCAAACCCTTTACCAACGACCCCCTAGGCTGGCGCAAAGCCAAGGGCAGCTATAAGCCAACCGATGCCCCCGCTGGGGAGCAAAAACAAGACCATCTGCCATGAACCCCCAAACCCCGCATCGAACTTTTAATCGCCTCAAGGGTTGCACCCTGACGGTTGTCAAGGGTGCAGGCGGCAGTGGGGTGGTTGGCGGCAACTATCTTGACATGCGCCGGAACAACCCGTCATGCAGTTGTCGGACGATTCGTTGAGGGTGATTGCACAGCGTCTAACTGACAAAGGTTCTCCGGCCGGGAAAACGATTGGTAACGCTTTGCGCGCCGGAACGCTGGTCAAGGCGGTTGCCTTTGTCGACAAGAGCACTGGTGAGCTGAAAATTGTTCGAGTGGATGTGCCCAACATTCAGTGAAAAGTAGCGATGTACTTAAAAGATTTCGACAAAAGCAGGTCTCATGGAATTGAATCCCTTGAGCGCACTATAGAGTCAGATGAAAACAGCCTATTCAATCGAACGATTACGATGCTGGAGAATGGCAAGGGGTCACGCTCTGGATGCTTGGGCGGTCTCTTTGATGACTGCAATGTCCGCGCCATGCTCGCCTACTTCCGTGACGGCAACCTGCACG
>NZ_BAWN01000010.1 GCF_000696225.1 Serpentinimonas barnesii
ATCGTTCCGAAGAAACAACCTTTCTTCATAACTGGAAGTTTTTATCTACGCGCTTCTTAAGGGTGTTTCTTGAGAGGCGATGGTGAGAAGGGTAGCTGGGGCCTTGGAACGCTGCGGCGTTGCCGGAGATTATGGCAGGGGCTTTGCAGGAAAGCAAGAGCCGTGTGCTTGGCGGTGGGCAGACCGGGGAGCAGCAGGCCGACAACCGGGCAGCATTGCCGGAGCACGCGGAGGTGGAGCGGCAGAAGCCGGAGCGAGGCCTAACGTTGAGGTTAACCGGCGGGCCGAAGGCACGTCCGAGTTGAACCGCAGG
>NZ_BAWN01000009.1 GCF_000696225.1 Serpentinimonas barnesii
TCCTCGATTGCGCTGCCGTTTTGGTCGCACCGCGCTCGCCTGTCGCAGGCTCTGGTTCCTCGCCTTGGCCCAGCCCGATCCCTGCCGCCTCCTCGATTGCGCTGCCGTTTTGGTCGCACTGCGCCTGCCTGTCGCAGGCTCTGGTTCCTCGCCTTGGCCCAGCCCGACCCCTGCCGCGTCCTCGATTGCGCTGCCGTTTTGGTCGCACCGCGCTCGCCTGTCGCAGGCTCTGGTTCCTCGCCTTGGCCCAGCCCGACCCCTGCCGCCTCCTCGATTTCGCTGCCGTTCCGGTCTTGCTGCGCTCCGCTCGCCTGTTGCAAGCTGCTATTGCCCTGCCCGGCCTGCGCCGCTGCCTAAGGCCTGGCGCGCGCGCAGCGCCCACGCCTCTTGCAGCAAGGCGGCCTGGAAGGGGTGTTCGAGTGTGCGCGCCGCTTGCTGCAGGTCGCGCTGCCAGGCGCTGAGCGCGGCCAGGGGCGGGGTGGGTGGCAGGTCGGGGGCGGCAAAAAAGCGTGGCTCGGCGGCCACGGCAGCGGCCATGAGGTCGTGGCAGAGTTGTTGCAGCAGCTCCATTTGCAGCGCCAGCGGCCACTCGCGCAAAGGGGCAAAGTCGCCTGCCGCTATCCGCTTGGGCAGGCTGGCCCAGAGGGCGGCATCGAGGCCGCGTGCCAGCCACTGGCGCGCGGCTTCGGGGCGGCCACCGCTGGCGCGCCAGGCGGCCTGCAACTGCGGCAGGGGGGTGCCAGGGGCTGCGGTTTGCGCCAGCCACGGCAGCGCTTCGGCCTCGCTGGGCCAGGCCATTTGCTGCGTCAGGCAGCGGCTGCGGATGGTGGCGGGCAGGGTGTGCGCGGCTTCGGTGCTAAGGATGAAGCGCAGCGCCGCTGGCGGCTCTTCCAGCGTTTTGAGCAGCGCGTTGGCCGATTCGGCGTTGAGCCGGTTGGCGGGGTGGATGAGCACCACTTTGGTGGCCGCGCGCGAGGCGGTGATCTGGCTGAAGGCCAGCGCGGCGCGCACTGGATCAACGCGGATGAACTGGCTCGGCTTGGCTTCTTTCTTGTCGATCTTGTCCTGGGTTTTGGGGTCTAGCGGCCAGCCGAGCTCAATCGCCAGCAGCTCGGGCATGAGCACGAACAAATCCGGGTGCGTGCGCACCCCGATGGCGTGGCAACTGCTGCACACCCCGCAAGCCCCTTGCTCGCCGGGGCGCTCGCACAGCCACGCTTGCGCCAGCGCCAGCGCCAGCTCGTACTGCCCCAAGCCGGGCGGGCCAGCCAGCAGCAGGGCGTGGCTGCGCTGCTGGCGCAAGCTGGCCAACTGGCGCTGCAACCAGGGCGCCAAACTCATGCCGCTGGCCCCAGCAGGCCGCGCCGCTGGCACGCTGCGCGCACCTGCTGCCACACCAGCTCCAGCGGCAAGCTGGCGTCGATGCGCTCGAAGCGCTGCGGGTTTTGGGCGCAGCGCGCGGCGTAGCCGGCCGCGACGCGCTCAAAAAATGCCTGCGGCTCGGCCTCGAACTTGTCGGGTGCGCGCACGCCGGCCAAGCGGGCGGCGGCGGTGGCTGGGGGCAGGTCGAACCAGAGCGTGAGGTCGGGTTGGCGCAGGCCGGGGGTGGATGCACCTGCGCTCGGGCCAGCAAGCTCGGCCCAGTTGGCGTGGGTGGCTGGGCGGGCCTGCACCCACTGCTCCAGCGTCTGCAAAATTTGCAAATCGAAGCTGCGCCCATGGCCCTGGTAGGCAAAGGTGGCGTCGGTAAAGCGGTCGCACAGCAGCACCTGGCCCTGGGCCAGCGCCGGCTCGATGACCGTGAGCAGGTGCTCGCGCCGGGCCGCAAACAGCAGCAGCGCCTCAGTCAGCGCATCCATGGGCTGGGCCAGCAACAGGGCGCGCAGTTGCTCGGCCAAGGGCGTGCCGCCGGGCTCGCGCGTGAGCGTAACCGAGCGGCCGTGGGCGCGCAGGGCCTGGGCCAAGGGTTCGATGTGCGAGGACTTGCCGGCCCCGTCTATGCCTTCGAACGTAACAAAGCAGCCGCTGCGGGCGGGCGGCTGCGGGGGGGCTGCGTCGGGGGGCATCATTGGTTCAGGATGTAGCGCCGGATTGCCACGTTGTGCTCGGCGTAGGTGCGGCTAAAGGCGCTGGAGCCGTCGCCCCGGGCCACGAAGTACATGGCCTGGGTATCGGCCGGTTGCACCGCGGCCAGCAGGGAGGCCATGCCGGGCATGGCAATCGGCGTGGGCGGCAAGCCGGCGCGGGTGTAGGTGTTCCAGGGTGTGTCGGTTTCCAGGTGGATGCGGCGCAAGCGCTCATCGAAGCGGGGGCCCAGGCCATAGACCACGGTCGGGTCGGCCTGCAAGCGCATACCGATGCGCAGCCGGTTATTGAACACGCCCGAAACCATGGGGCGGTCGCTGGCCAAGCCGGTTTCGCGCTCGATGATGCTGGCTAGGATCAGCGCTTCGTCGGGGTTGCGCAGCGGCAGATTGGGCTGGCGCTGCGCCCAGGCCTGGGCCAGTTGCCGCTCCATGGCCTGCGCGGCTTGGCGCAGCAGCGCCGAGGCATAGCCGTTTTTGGGGTAGCTGTAGGTGTCGGGGAAAAACCGCCCTTCGGGGTGCGCGTGTGGCAGGCCCAAGGCCCGCATCAGAGCAGCCGGATCGTCTCCAGCAGGCAGGTCGAAACGCAAATACTCGGCCTGGCGCAGCGCCTGCAGCACCTGGTGGTAAGTCCAGCCTTCGAGCAAGGTGATGCGGCGCAGCGCCTGCTCGCCCTCGACCAGCTTGCGCAGCAACGCACGCGGGCTGGTCTGGGCGTCGATCTCGTAGGTGCCGGCCTGCAGGCGGTGCGCCTGACCAGAGGCGCGAAACCACAAAAACAGCAGCTCGGGCGAGGTTTGCACCCCGCTTTGCACCAGCAGCCGCGCCACCCCGCGCGCCGAGGTGCCGGGCTCGATCACCAGATCGACCACCCCCTGCGCTTGCGGCTCCAAGGGCAGCGGCCGCTGCAGCCACCAAGCAGCCAGCGCGGCCAACAACACGGCACTGGCCAGCACGGCCAGCAGCAACCATTTCAAGGTTCGGAACACGGATTTGCACCTCTGGGACAATCGAGGCCCGATCATAAGTGAGGCACACGCTGGCTGTTCCGCTCCCGCCTCCCCCATTCACCCCTGCGCCCCCCCGTTGTCTGCACTATGAACCCCAATCCCCTGCCCCACCAGGCCCAACCATCCCCTGCCTGCCCCACTGGCCCCGCCACAGCGGCAAACACCGCTGCAGATGCAGCCCATGACGCTGGCACAACGGCGGCCGCGAACCTCGACCCCACCAGCGGCTGGAGCGGCCTAGCCCCCCTGCCCGCCTGGGGCTTGATTGCCGCCGAGGGGCCGGATGCGGCAAGCTTTTTGCACAACCAGTTAAGCAACGACTTTGCCCTGCTGGGCCAGGCCGAAGCGCGGCTGGCGGCGCTGTGCAACGCCAAGGGGCGCATGCTGGCCTCGTTCATCGGCTTCAAACGCGGCCCGGAGCAGGTGCTGCTGCTGTGCGCGCGCGACCTGCTGCCGCAGACCCTGCAACACCTGCAGCGCTTCGTGCTGCGCGCCAAAGTGCGACTGAGCGACGCCTCGCAGCGCTTTGCCCTCTGGGGTGCAGTGGGCGCGGCGGTGCCCGAGGCATTGCCCGCGCCCCCTTGGAGCAAGCTCGACGCCGGGGCGCAAGCCTGGGTGCGGCTGCCATCCGCGGTGGGCTTGGGTCGGGCTGTGTTGTGCGAAGAAACGGCCACTGCTGCGCCGGCTGATGCGCCAACTGCCGCTGCCCACGCCGCCCCCCTACCCCCAGCGCACTGGGACTGGCTGCAGGTGCGCAGCGCCGTGGTGCTGCTGAGCCAGCCGCTGATCGAGCAACTGGTGCCGCAGATGCTCAATTACGAATCGGTGGGGGGGGTCAACTTCAAAAAGGGTTGCTATCCGGGGCAAGAGGTGGTGGCGCGCAGCCAGTTTCGCGGCACCTTGAAGCGGCGCACCTATCTGGCGCATGGCACCGCTGCCGCCACCCATGCCACCCTGCAGGCCGGGCAGCCCGTGTTTCACCCCGGCGACGCCGAACAGCCCTGCGGCGTGGTGGTGCAAGCGGCCGCGCACCCAGTCGGCGGGTTCGATGCCCTGCTGAGCCTGCAGACCAGCGCCGCCGACGGCCAGATGCTGCACCTGGGCGCGCCCGATGGCGCCACCTTGACGCTATTGCCCTTGCCCTACGAGCTGCTGGCCGATGTGTAACTGCGCCTGAAATGTGCCTGATCGCCTTCGCCATCGGCCAGCGCACCGATTGCCCGCTGCTGCTGGCGGCCAACCGCGACGAGTTCTGGGCGCGCCCCACCCTGCCGCTGGCCGCCTGGCCGCTGGAAAACGGCCTCACCGTGTACGCCGGACGCGATCTGCTCGCGGGCGGCACCTGGCTGGGTTTTTCAGCCGCCGGCCGGGTCGCGATGCTCACCAACGTGCGCGACGGCCAGCCCGAGCGCGCGGCGCGCAGCCGTGGCGAGCTGGTGACGCGCTGGCTGGCCGGCCCCGCTGCGGCCCCGGATGTGCCAGCCCTGCTGCAGCAGACCGACCCCAGCGCCTACGGCGGCTTCAACCTGGTGCTGGGCGACTGCCTCAGCGGCCACTGGTGCTGGCTCTCGAACCGGTCGCGCAGCGCAGAGCGCGATGGGCCCGGCGCAGACAGCCCCATCGCCCGCTTGCGGCCCCATGACTTGCCTCCCGGCTGGTGCGGTGCGGCGCTGGCGCCTGGGGTGTATGGCCTGTCCAACGCCGCCCTCGACAGCCCGTGGCCCAAGGTGCGGCAGCTCAAGGCCGCCGTTGCCGCTGCGCTGCAAGACACGCTGCACGGTGAGCGCTGGCAGGACCCGCTGCTGCAGGCCCTGCTCGATCGCCGCCCGGCCCCCGAGGCGCAACTGCCCGCCACCGGGGTGCCGCTGGCGCAAGAAAAGCTGCTCTCCAGCCCCTTTGTGGAGATGCCGCAACACGGCTACGGCACCCGCAGCAGCCTGATCGCGCGCTGGCTGCGCCCCTCGGCGGCCAGCAGCCAGCTCGAACTGCAGGAGTGGACGCACCCGCCCGTGCCGCCGAACCAAAGCACTTACAACCGCCTTTGCATCTCGATGTGGGCAATGCCCACTTCGTCGTAGGGCTGGCCCACAGTCTCAAAACCCAAACGCCGGTAAAAGCCTTGGGCGCTGCGTTGCGCGCTCAGGCGCAGGCAGTGGTCGCCACGGGCTTGCGCCGCCTGCGTGAGCGCGCTCACCAAGTTGCGGCCCACGCCGGTGCCGCGCAGCACCCGGTGCACCGCCATGCGCCCGAGCTTGGCCACACCGGCTTGGGCGGGCAGCAGCCGCGCCGTGGCCACCGGCTGGCCCAGGCGGTTGTAGGCCACCACGTGCAGGCAGTCGGCATCGGCGGCGTCCCATTCGTCCTCGCGCGCAATGCCCTGCTCTTCGACGAACACCGCCGTGCGCACGCGCTGCGCGTCCGGCCCCAGTTCGGCCCAGCCGCCCGTGCGCAGCTCCAGCACCGGCTGACCAGCCTCAAAGCCTTCGATGAGCGCTCGCAAGGCCTGCGGCAAAGGGCGTGGGCGCTGCGTGGCCGGATCGGCAAACACGTACACCAGCTCGCCCACGGCCAAGGGCTGCTCGGCGCGCAAGACGGCCGCGCGCAGCGTCATCGAGCTGTTGCCCAGCCGCTGGCAGGCCAGCGCCACGTCGAGCTGGTCGTCCATGCGCGCCGAGGCATTGAACTCGAGCGTGGTTTTTTTCAGGTAGAGCTCGCCACCGAGCTGCGCCATTGCGTCCTCGTAGGGCAGGCCGAGGGTGCGCCAGTACTCGGACACGCCCAAGTCGAAATACGCCAGATAGTGCGCGTTGAAGACGATTTTTTGCATATCGACTTCGGACCAGCGCACCCGCAATCGGTGCGAAAAACGAAAATCTTGAGGCTTCATGAGTGAATGCGGCCTTGGGTGGTGAAGCCGCCCATTATGTGGCTGCACCCGGTTGCAGACCTGTCGCCTGCGCGCAATGCGGGATTTTTCGTGGCATTCGGTAAAAATCAGAGGCATTGCCCAGCGCGCGGACAGGCAGCAGCCAAAGTTGGCGCAAGGCCCGTGGTGGTTATGCGCAAGCCTCCCTAGCCCACCCAACGCCGCGCATTGCGCCAGATGCGCAACCACGGGCTGGGGCCTTCGAGCGCGCCGCTGTGGCGCGGGTCGGTCCAACTGAGTTGCAGGTTGCGAAACACGCGCTCGGGGTGTGGCATGAGCGCGGTGAAGCGCCCGCAGGCGGTGGTCACGCCGGTGAGGCCGCCCGGGCTGCCGTTGGGGTTGTGGGGGTAGGCCTCGGTGGCCGCACCATGGTGGTTGACAAAGCGCAGCGCCGCAATGGCCTGCTCGGCGTTGCCGCGCTGGCTGAAGTTGGCATAGCCCTCGCCGTGCGCCACCGCAATGGGCAGGCGGCTGCCGGCCATGCCTTGGAAAAACAGGCTGGGGCTGGCTTGCACCTCGACCATCGAGAGCCGGGCCTCGAAGCGCTCCGACTGGTTGCTGGTGAAGCGCGGCCAGGCTTGCGCACCGGGGATGAGATCGGCCAGTTCGGCAAACATCTGGCAGCCGTTGCACACGCCTAGGCCAAAGGTGTCGGGGCGGCCAAAGAAGGCGCTGAACTGCTCGGCCAGCGCCGGGTTGAATGTGATGGAACGCGCCCAGCCTATGCCGGCCCCGAGCGTGTCGCCGTAGCTGAAGCCGCCGCAGGCCACCAAGCCTTTGAAATCTTGCAAGCGCGCGCGGCCGCTTTGCAGATCGCTCATGTGCACATCGTGCGCCTCGAAGCCGGCCAGGTGGAAGGCGTAGGCCATTTCAAGCTGCGAGTTCACGCCCTGCTCGCGCAAAATGGCCACCTTGGGCCGCGCCAGGTTGAGGTAGGGGGCGGCCACATCGTCGGCGGGGTCGAAAGTAAGCGCCAGGTGCAGACCGGGGTCGCCCGGCTGGCCGAGGGCGGCGTGTTCGGCGTCGGCGCAGAGCGGGTTGTCGCGCAGGCGGCAGATTTTCCAGCTCACGCTGTCCCAGACTTGTTGCAGGTCTTGCAGGCTGGAGTCGAACACCTTGCGCGCGTCGCGCCAGATTTGCAAGCGCTGCTCAGGGGCTGCATCGCTTGCGTTGGCGCTGGCGGCACTGGGCCAAGCCGGGCTTTGCACCTTGCCAACGAAGTGGCTGTGCGCGCCCAAGCCGTATGCGCGCAGCACCTGCATCACCTGGCTGCGCTCGGCGCTGCGCACTTGCAGCAGCACGCCGAGTTCTTCGTTGAACAGCGCGCGCAGGCTGCGCTCTTCGCGCCGCGCCGCCACCTGGGCGGCCCAGTTTTTGCTGTCGCCCGCGTCCATGCGGCTGTCGCTCACGCCGTCGCCCTCAACCAGCAGGGCGTCGAGGTTGAGGGCCACGCCCACCTGGCCGGCAAAGGCCATTTCGGCCACCGCCGCCAGCAGGCCGCCGTCGCTGCGGTCGTGGTAGGCCAGCAGCAGGCCTTGGGCGCGCAGGGCGTTGACGGCCTGCACCAGGTTGATCAGGTCTTGCGCCTGGTCGAGGTCGGGCACGGCGTCGCCGCTCTGCTCCAGGCACTGCGCCAGAATCGAGCCGCCTAGGCGCATCTGCCCTTTGCCGAGGTCGATCAGCAGCAAGGCGGTGTCGGGTTCTTGGGTTTGCAGTTGCGGTGTCAGGGTGCCGCGCACATCGGCTAGGGTGGCAAAGGCGCTCACCACCAGGCTCACGGGCGATGTCACCTTGAGGGTTTGGCCCTCGGCGCGCCACTGGGTGCGCATGGAGAGGCTGTCTTTGCCCACCGGAATGCTCACGCCCAGCGCCGGGCACAGCTCCAGCCCCACGGCGCGCACGCTGGCATACAGGTCGGCGTCTTCGCCCGCTTCGCCGCAAGCGGCCATCCAGTTGGCCGAGAGCTTGACGCGCCCGAGCTCGATCGGGGCCGCCAGCAGGTTGGTGATGGCTTCGGCCACCGCCATGCGCGCCGCCGCCGGGGCGTCGAGCGCAGCCAGCGGGCTGCGTTCGCCCATGCTCATGGCCTCACCGGCCACGCCGGCAAAGTCGGCCAAGGTGACGGCGCAGTCGGCCACCGGCACCTGCCACGGGCCCACCATCTGGTCGCGGTGCGTGAGGCCGCCCACGCTGCGGTCGCCGATGGTGATGAGGAAGCGTTTGGAGGCCACCGTGGGGTGGCTGAGCACACCGATCGCGCTGGCTTGCAGTTGCACCTCGGTGAGGTCGAGCCCGGTGCGCGGGCGCGGCACGGTCTGCACATCGCGCCGCATTTTGGGCGGCTTGCCGAGCAGCACGTCCAATGGCATCTGGACTGGTGGTGGTGCCCCCACGCTTGCGCCTAGCGGCGCTGCGCTGCCCCCCGTTCCGCCATCACTGACGACCAGATCGCGCGCCTCGGTCGCCACGCCCACCACGGCAAAGGGGCAGCGCTCGCGTTCGCAAAAAGCTTGGAACTGCGCCAGCGACTCGGGGGCGATGGCCAGCACGTAGCGCTCTTGGCTTTCGTTGCACCAGATTTCTTTGGGCGACAAACCGCTTTCTTCCAGCGGCACGGCGCGCAGATCGAAGCGCGCACCGCGCCCGGCGTCGTTGACCAGCTCGGGGAAGGCGTTGGAAAGGCCGCCCGCGCCCACGTCGTGTATGAACAGAATCGGGTTGTGTGCGCCCAGCGCGGTGCAGTGGTTGATCACCTCCTGCGCGCGGCGCTCCAGTTCCGGGTTGCCGCGCTGCACCGAGTCGAAATCGAGCTCGGCGGCGTTGCTGCCGCTGGCCAGGGAACTGGCGGCGCCGCCACCCATGCCGATGCGCATCCCGGGGCCGCCCAGTTGGATCAAGAGCGAGCCGGGCGCAAACTGCACCTTGTGTGTGAGCGCGGCGTCGATCTGGCCGATGCCACCGGCAATCATGATCGGCTTGTGGTAGCCGCGCCGCACCCCGCCCACCACCTGCTCGTATTCGCGAAAGTAACCCAGCAGATTGGGGCGGCCGAATTCGTTGTTAAAGGCGGCCCCGCCCAGCGGGCCTTCGATCATGATTTGCAAGGGGCTGGCGATGTGCTCGGGCTTGCCCTCGGGCAGGTCGGCCCAACCGCCCCAGAGCTTGGAGACGCTAAAGCCGGTCAGGCCCGCCTTGGGCTTGGCCCCGCGCCCGGTGGCGCCCTCGTCGCGGATTTCGCCGCCGGCGCCGGTGGCGGCCCCGGCAAAGGGCGAGATGGCGGTGGGGTGGTTGTGCGTTTCCACCTTCATCAAAATGTGCTGCTCGGCAGCCTCGGTGGCATAGACCGGCACCGCATCGGGCTGCGCCATGCGCGCCACGAAGCGCTCCAACTGGTGCCCTTGCATCACGGCGGCGTTGTCGGAATAGGCCACGATGGTGTGCTGCGGGTGGCTGCGGTGGGTGTGGCGGATCATGCCAAACAGGCTGTGCGGCTGCGCCTGGCCGTCGATCACAAATTCGGCATTGAAAATTTTGTGGCGGCAGTGCTCGCTGTTGGCCTGCGCAAACATCATCAGCTCCACATCGCTCGGGTTGCGGCCCAGCGCTTGGAAGGCCGCCAGCAGGTAGTCGATTTCGTCTTCGGCCAGCGCCAAGCCCCAGGCCCGGTTGGCCTGCTCCAGTGCGGCGCGGCCCGCGCCGAGCAGATCGACGTGCTCCAGCGGCGCCGGGGCCAGCTCGCTGAACAATTGCTGCGCCGCCTCGCGCGTGGTCAGTGCGCTTTCGGTCATGCGGTCGTGCAGCAGCGCCGCCACTTGTTGCCACTGGGCTGGGCTCAGGCTGGCGGGGGCGCGGCCAAACAGGCCGCTGCGCAGTTGCAGGCGGTATTCGGTGCAGCGCTCGACGCGGCGCACAGCAAAACCGCAGTTGCGCGCAATGTCGGTGGCCTTGGAGGCCCAGGGCGATACGGTGCCTAGGCGCGGCGTGACCACGACCAGCACGCTGTCGCGCTCGCTGGGCTGGGCTGGGCTGGGTGGGCCGTAGCTGAGCAGCGCCTGCCAGGCCTGCCCCTGCGCCGCAGTCAGGGGCTCGTCCGTGGCCACCCAATGCAGGTAGCGCGCCGATACGCCCACGATGGCATCCGATACGGCTTGCAGGCGTGGCAGGAGTTGTTGGGCGCGAAAACGGCTGAGGGCGTCGCCGCCCTCGATCGGGGTCAGGTGTGGGGTCACGGTGTGGGCCAAAAAGAGGATGCTTGGGCTGATTTTACCGGCCCCCAGTCGTGCCGAGTCCAGACACGCGCTGCAGCCCCAAAACGGTTTCCGGCTTCCTCCAACAGCCCCGCACAGGCCGACCAAGCGCCCTTGCACCGGGTCTGTACGGGCACGAGACCCCCGCAAGGTTTAGTTGGCCACCTCGCGGTTCACCGGCGACTCCGGGTCGAGCAACAAAGCCATGACATGGCGCATCTGGTCTTGAGTCAGGATGCCCTTGTGCCCGGCGCGCGGCATCTGGGAGCAAGCGTTGTAGGCGCGCGGGTTGGACAGCTTGCCCCAAGTGTATTCCACGATCGGACGCGCCTCGGGGCTGTTGGGGTCGGTGACGCCGCGCAAGCGGCCGTAGTTGAGCAGGCTGGGCCCCAAGGTGCCGAACGAAATTTCTGCCTTGGTGATCTGGTGGCAGTTGAAGCAGTTGCCACCACTGGCGGCCGTCGCGACATCGGTCCAAGTCAGGCCGCGACCACTTTGCGCAATCAGTTCGCCTTCGCGCCAGTCACCCAGAAAACGTCCGTCGGCTGGGGGCACGATGGTTTTCATCTGCGCGGCCTGAATCGCTTGAGCGGTTTTGTCGTCGAGTTGCTGGCCGGCCACTTCGGCCTGCGCACACAAGTCATTGGCCTGATCGGGGTTAAGCCTATCCATGGTGGCAATGCCACGCGCCACAAATGAATTTTTCATCATTTCCTGCGCCATGCGGTCGTAATCGGCCGCGGTGGGCTGAACCGAGCAAGAGGGCAAGGCCAGCAGAACAAAAGGGGCGCTCAAGGCCAAGAGCAGGGATTTATTCATGGTCTATGGCTCCAATTAGCGTTTGATGGTGGGAATGGCGGACGCAGCCCCTTTGGCATTGACTCCCATATAGACGCTCAGCGCAATCGTGACATCGCTGGCAAATTTGGGTTCGGGCCAGCGCATTTGCCTGAAACAGTCGTGCAGGCGGTGCTGCATGCTCCACATCTGCCCGTTTGACACCCGGTACGCCGGCCAAGCAGCAAAGCCGACTCCGTCGCCGGGGTTGCCCGTTAGGTTGGGCAGCTCTTGCAGCCGTATGCGTTTGCCATCCACGCCGTGACAGGTGGCGCAGGAGAAATCGTGCGTGCCAGCGCGCCAGAAAAAGGCACGCTTGCCCAGTTCGTACATGGTGCGTTCGGCCTGGTGCGCTTGCGGCACATTGAAGCGCATGCCTTTGGATTCGGATGCCACCCAAGTCGCCATCGCCACCACGTTGGCGGTCTCACCGCGCAGATAACCGCGAGAACTCACCTCGCGGTCTGTGTCAATACCCTGCAGGGTTTGCATGCAAGTGAGGATGCGGCTTTCCAAATCTTGCACCCGCCCGGTATCGGCAAAGAAGCGCGGCAACTCGACAAAAGCCCCCTTGATGACGCCGGGCCCTTTGCCCAAGTCGCAACGCTCCAGCGAGGCATTGCGGGGGCCGCGCGCGGTGCGCCACAACTCTTCGCCTTTCATCATATACAGCTCGGCGGGATTGCCGTCGGCCAGCATTTCGCGGTATTCGGCGATGCCGTCTTGGATGCTCGGAGCCGGGGCTTGCGCCTGCGCCAGCGCAAAACCGGCCACACCCAAAGCCGCAACTGCACCCAAGGCAGCCGCCATTCGAATTCTATTTTTCATCTGCATGTCTCCTGTTTGTCGTGAAAATTTCACGTTCTCCTGCTACGCAGTTGGAGCTTAGCGGCTCCAGCAGAGCGGCGCCATTGGTGGAAACACCAAATGCAGATATGCTTATAACATTATTGAGTGGCGGGTTATTGCCTGCGGAGCCTCTTTTAGGAGGTGGGGCAAAGTCCGGCCCGCCTAGCAGCCACAAAAAAGCAACAATGGGCTCACTTGACGAGCGCCAGCACCTCGCGAAACTGCGGGTGCTCGCAGTGCTGCAGCCACTCGAACAGCACCATTTCGCTTGTCACCAGCTCGACGCCGTTGTTGGCCAAGCGGTCGAAGGCGGCGTCGCGGTCGCGCTCGCGCCGCGAGCCACAGGCGTCGGTCACCACCCAAACCTCAAACTCCTGCTCCAGCAGGCCGAGCGCGCTTTGCAGCAGGCACACATGGGTTTCGCAGCCGGCGATGAGCACGGTTTGGCGCTCGGGCTCGGGCGCGGCGGCGGGTTTTTGCAGGTGCTTGGGCAGGCTGCGCGCGTTGCCCGCCGGTTTGGGCGCCGGCCGCGCGGGCGGGCGCAGCGCATCCAGCAGGCCCGATTCGCAGGCGCTGAAATGCATTTTGCTGAAGGTTTGCTGGCACAATGCGCTCAACTCGGGTGCGTTGGGCCCTAGGCGGCTGGGGTTTTGCTCTGTGCCCCAGACCGGCACACCCAGCAAGCGGGCGGCACGCGCCAGCAGCACGGCACGCGCCAGCACCTCGTCGGCGTGGCCGATCACCGGCATCAGCTTGGCCTGGTAGTCCACCAGCACCAGTTGGCAATCATCAAGGTCGAGCAGCATGGTAACGGTCTCCGTCAGCGGATTACTTCAAATTTGGATCACAAGCCATTGACAGCACGAAGTTTTGCTTATATTCTGCAAGCCATGAGCCGAATCAACGCGTGCAACACCCTTCGTGCCCAGGCGGTGTGTCGTCTGGCCACCGTGGCCGTGTGGGCTGCCCTGATTGTGCCCGCACCGGCTCACGCCACCGATGCCTTGGCCGATTTTTTGCAGCAACAGGGTTTGGCAACCCCTGCCAGCGCCCCCTTCGATCCCGCAGCGCCTGCCGCCGACCTGCATGATCCCAACGCCGTACCTAAGGCGGTGGCGCCCCAAGCGGCTGCCAGTGCAGACCGCCCCGAACGGCCCTTGCACTCCAGCTTGGTGGTGCATGCGCTGGGTTTTCTGGGGGTGCCCTATCAGCTTGGCGGCAACAATGCCGAAGAAGGCTTCGATTGCAGCGGCTTCGTGCAGGCGGCGTTTCGCCAGGTGATGGGCTTGCAACTGCCGCGCATCTCGCGCGAGCAGGCCCGCGCCACTGCCCCGATTGAGCGCAGCGAGCTGGCACCCGGTGATCTGGTGTTTTTCAACACCCTGGGGCGGCGCTACAGCCACGTGGGCATCTACATCGGCGAGAGCCGCTTCGTGCATTCGCCGCGCAGCGGCGCGCGCATCCGCATCGAGCGCATGGACCTGCGCTACTGGACCACGCGCTTCAACGGCGCGCGCCGGGTGGCGGCCGATGCAGCCACGACGGCCCGCACGCCCGCTGCGCCCTTGCAGGCCGAGCGGCTGGCGCAGCGCTAAGCGCGCAGCGCACCCACCCCCACCCCCAATGCGCCCCTGCGCCACCCGCGCATAAAAAAACCGCCCGCAGGCGGTTTTCTGGCACGGGTGGTCAGGCGGTTATGGCCTGACCAGATCAGGCGGTGCGGGCGGCGTCGGCCATCTTGAGCACCACGTACAGCTCGTCTTTGAGGCGCAGCTTTTCTTTTTTCAGCGTTTCAATCTGATCGTGGCTGCCGGACGTGATGCCAGCTTCCATGTTCTTGATGGTGTGATCGAGTTCGTTGTGCTTCTCGAACAGGCGGCTGAAGTGGTGGTCGCTCACTTTGAGCTCGGAGATCAAATCGCGGTACTCAGGAAACATGCTTACTCCTTATCGTTGAAAAATGCTTGACTGGGCCACGCGGTCGCAGCTTCAGCGTCTACTGTAACCCAGAGTCAGGGCGCTTTGACGCAGTCGGCAAAGTAGGCGTTGCGCCCGTCTGCGCCCTGCTCCACCACCAGGCCGTGGATGTCGGTCTCGAAGCCGGGGCACTGCAAGGCGAAGTCGCGCGCAAACTTGAGGTAATCTACGATGCGGCGGTTGAACACCTCGCCCGGTATCAGCAGCGGAATGCCGGGCGGGTACGGGGTGATGAGCGCGGTGGTGATGCGCCCTTCCAGCGCATCGATCGGCACCCGCTCGGTGCGGCGGCGGGCGATCTGGGCAAAGGCGTCGCTGGGCTTCATGGCCGGGGTCAGGTCGCTCAGGTACATCTCGGTGGTCAGGCGCGCGATGTCGGACTTGGCGTAGAGCTCGTGCACCATTTGGCACAGGTCGCGCAGCCCCATTTTTTCGTAGCGGCGCTGCTTTTGGCAGAACTCGGGCATGGTGCGCCACAGCGGGTGGTTGCGGTCGTAGTCGTCCTTGAACTGCTGCAAGGCGGTGAGCAGGGTGTTCCAGCGGCCCTTGGTGATGCCGATGGTGAACATGATGAAAAAGCTGTAGAGGCCGGTTTTTTCTACCACCACGCCGTGCTCGGCCAGGTATTTGGTGACGATGCTGGCCGGAATGCCGCTGGCGGCAAAGTCGCCCTTCATGTTCAGCCCCGGCGTGAGCAAGGTGGCCTTGATCGGGTCCAGCATATTGAAGCCCGGCGCCATGTCGCCAAAGCCGTGCCAGGCGTCGCCACCGCGCAGCAGCGGCTGGCCATCGGGGGTGGTGCGCTGCAAAATCCAGTCGTGGGCGCGGCCCACGCCCTCTTCGGCCAGCGCCTCGGGGCCCCAGACCTGGAACCACCACTCGTCGTCGCCAAACTCGGCATCGACCTTGCGCATGGCGCGCCGGAAATCGAGCGCCTCGGCAATGCTTTCTTCCACCAGCGCGGTGCCACCGGGCGGCTCCATCATGGCGGCGGCCACGTCGCAACTGGCAATGATGCTGTACTGCGGGCTGGTGCTGGTGTGCATCAGGTAGGCCTCGTTGAACAGGTGCCGGTCCAGCGGCGTGCTCTGCGAGTCTTGCACCAGCACGTGGCTGGCTTGGCTGATGCCCGCCAGCAGCTTGTGAATGCTCTGGGTGGAATAGACCACCGAATGCTGCGGCCGCCCGCGCTTGCGCCCCATGGCGTGGAAGGTGCCGTAAAAGGGGTGAAAGGCCGCGTGCGGCAGCCAGGCTTCGTCAAAGTGCAGGTTGTCCACGTAGCCGTCGAGCATCTGCTTGATGACTTCGGTGTTGTAGAGCACGCCGTCGTAGGTGGACTGCGTGAGCGTGAGGATGCGCGGCTTGACCGCCTGCGCATCGACCCCGGTCAGCAGCGGGTGCGCTTCGATTTTGGCGCGGATCGCGTCGGGCTCGAACTCGCTTTGCGGAATCGGGCCGATGATGCCCCAGTGGTTGCGCGTGGGTTTGAGGAACACCGGAATCGATCCGGTCATGATGATGCTGTGCAGCACCGACTTGTGGCAGTTGCGGTCCACCAGCACCACATCGCCCGGTGCCACGGTGTGGTGCCAGACCATCTTGTTGCTGGTGCTGGTGCCGTTGGTGACGAAAAAGCAGTGGTCGGCGTTGAAAATGCGCGCCGCGTTGCGCTCGCTCTCGCCAATGGCGCCGTTGTGGTCCAGCAACTGCCCGAGCTCTTCGACCGAGTTGCAGACGTCGGCGCGCAGCATGTTTTCGCCAAAGAACTGGTGAAACATTTGCCCCACGGGCGACTTGAGAAACGCCACCCCGCCCGAGTGGCCGGGGCAGTGCCAACTGTAGGAGCCGTTTTCGGCGTAGTCGAGCAGCGCCTTGAAAAAGGGCGGCTGGATGCCCTCTAGGTAGCTTTTGGCCTCGCGGATGAGGTGGCGCGCCACGAACTCGGGCGTGTCCTCAAACATGTGGATGAAGCCGTGCAGCTCGCGCAAAATGGCGTTGGGCAGGTGTCGGCTGGTCTTGGTTTCGCCGTAGATGTAGATCGGCACATCGGCATTTTTGCGCCGCACCTCGTCGATGAAGTGGCGCAGATTGAGCACCGCCGGGTCCAGGTCTGGGCCGGGGGTGAATTCCTCGTCGTCGATCGACAAAATAAAGGCGCTGGCGCGGCTTTGCTGCTGCGCAAACTGCGACAAGTCGCCGTAGCTGGTGACGCCGACGACCTCGAAGCCCTCGCTCTCGATGGCTTGCGCCAGCGCACGAATGCCCAGACCCGAGGTGTTTTCGGAGCGAAAGTCTTCGTCGATGATGACGATGGGAAAGCGAAATTTCATAGCCCGCTAGTGTAGTGAGGGATTGTGAAAATCCGCTGCCTTGTGGGCGCCTGGGCCAGCAGATTTTTTTGGCACGCAAGCCCTGCTTGCGTTATGCTGCAAGTCACACATCCACTGCAACCAAGGACGGGCATGACCGATTGGACCATTTGGTGGCTGCTTGCGGGCGCTGCCGTGGTGCTGGAACTCTTGACCGGCACCTTCTTTTTGCTCATGCTGGCCGTGGGCTTGGTCGCCGGTGCGCTGGCGGCGCACGCGGGCCTAGACCTCACCGGCCAATTGCTCAGCGCCGCTGCGGTGGGTGGCGGTGCGGTGGCGCTCTGGCAGCGCTGGCGCGTGCGCCATCCGGCGCAGCCACAAGCGGGGCACAACCCAGACATCAACCTCGACATCGGCCAGTCGCTCACGGTCGAGCACTGGCGCGCAGACGGCACGGCGCAGGTGCGCTACCGCGGCGCCGACTGGGCGGTGCAGTTGCAGGGCGACCCGGCCAGTGCCCGGCCCGGGCGTCACACCATCGTCGCTTTGCAGGGCAATACTTTGCTGCTTAGCCCCAGCGCGGCTGCGCCGCACAGCGAGCACCGCAGCGAATAGCCAGCGAGTAGCGCGCAGCCGACACACATCCCTTGCCCATTCCGGTGTGGCCCTTGCCGTGATGGCTGTGGCGGCGCTGAGTGGGGCCTGAAACCGCTTTTTTTGAGAGGAAATCTCCATGGAATTCATCGCCCTGGCACTGGTCATCGTGGCCATCGTGTTCGTCATCCGCTCCATTCAGGTGGTGCCGCAGCAAAACGCCTGGGTCAAGGAGCGCCTGGGCAAGTACGCCGGCACACTCGGGCCGGGGCTGAACTTTCTGGTGCCCTTTGTGGACCGGGTGGCCTACAAGCACAGCCTAAAGGAAATCCCGATGGATGTGCCCGAGCAGATCTGCATCACCCGCGACAACACCCAGCTCAAGGTCGATGGGATTTTGTACTTCCAAGTCACCGACGCCATGCGCGCCAGCTACGGCTCCTCCAACTTCATGATGGGCATCACGCAACTGGCGCAAACCACGCTGCGCAGCATCATCGGCCGCATGGAGCTCGACAAAACCTTCGAAGAGCGCGACATGATCAACGCCCAGGTGGTCACCGCCGTCGATGAGGCGGCGCTGAACTGGGGCGTGAAGGTGCTGCGCTACGAGATCAAGGACCTGACCCCGCCGGCCGAAATCCTGCGCTCGATGCAGGCCCAGATCACCGCCGAGCGCGAAAAACGCGCCCTCATTGCCGCCTCCGAAGGGCGCAAGCAAGAGCAGATCAACATCGCCAACGGCGAGCGCGAAGCCTCCATCGCCCGCTCCGAGGGCGAACGCCAGGCCGCCATCAACCTGGCCCAAGGCCAAGCCTCCGCCATTCTGGCCGTGGCCGAAGCCTCGGCGCAAGCCATCGAGCGCATCGCGCGCGCCATCCGCACCGAAGGCGGCGAGGCGGCGGTGCAGCTAAAAGTGGCCGAAAAAGCCGTTGAGGCCTACGCCAAGGTGGCCGCCGAGTCCAACACCACGCTGATCGTGCCCTCGAATATGAGCGAAGTCAGCACGCTGATTGGTTCCGCGATGCAGATGGTGCGCACGCTCAAGCCGGGGGCATGAAAGCCGGGCCGCGGCCCGTGCGTCTGCTGCGGCCAGTGTAGAATCTATGGCTACCCGGAGAGATGGATGAGCGGTTTAAGTCGCACGCCTGGAAAGCGTGTGTGGGCTAACCCCCACCGCGGGTTCGAATCCCGCTCTCTCCGCCAAAACCAGAAAAGCCTTGTAAGTCAATCACTTACAAGGCTTTTTGCCTTGAGGGTGGTAGCAAAAATGGTAGCAAACCATGCTTGCACTACCCGTTTACCTGCGAGGCAAGACCTACTACCTACACACAAGGATAGGTGGCCAGCAGTTCAAAAGGTCGTTGAGGACTGCTTCCAGAGAGGTGGCTATCATCAAGGCAAGCAAGATTTTGGAGGCTGTGATGATCAGAAAGTTTGAGATTGACATAGGCAAAGGCATCTTCAAGGCAAATGATGAAAATGACTTCCAGCGCATGCTGACAACTCTGCAATTTGTAGAGAGGCTGGGGGTCAGGAAACCATCAAGCTCTGCCGAGGAACCCTTGAAAGGGGCTTGCTCGGAGAGGTCGGGCCTTCGGCTTGGGGATGTTCTAGACAAGCTCTTTTTACTGAAAAAGAACCTGAGCACCGCAACGGTGCAATCTTACAAGAGCACGATTACAGACTTTTCTGGATTTTTGAAAAACCCATTTATCACTGATATTGGCAAAGGTGACGTTTCACGCTATCAAGAAAAACTAGCCAAAGAGGGCAATTCAATCAGAACCATTGACAACAAGATTGCAACAATCAGAACAGTTTTCTATTTTTCAATAAAACAAGGCTACTACTTCAACGAGAACCCGGCTCAAAACAGGACCCTTCAAAGCAAGAAAGACAAGATAAAAAATGGATATTCGATATTTACAGAGGAAGAAATAAAGCAGTTCTTCGGGTCTGAAACTTTCAAGACCGAGAAGGAAAAAGACGCTGATTACTACTGGGCTGTATTGATTGCTTTGCTGACAGGGTGCAGAATTTCAGAAGTGACAGGCATTCAAGCCAAAGAGATTCAAAAGAAAGATGGGTTTTGGGTTTTCAAGGTGATGCAAAGTAAAACTTTAGCAGGAGTTAGAGAGGTTCCAGTAAGTGCCGATATATTAGATGGGCTTGGTTTAGAAGAATTTCTAAAGGGTAAAACTTCAGCCTTTAAATATATGCAAAGGGATGGCAAGGGGACAGGCAATGCTGTGGGTAAGAAGTTTTCCAGGCACTTGGAGGAATTAAAAATCAGCAGAGAAAAGCTGGTTTTCCATTCGTTGAGAAAATTTACTAACGATTTTTTTATGAGAAATGGGGTTTCCCTGGAGGCTCGAAGTCAATACATTGGGCACGAGGTGGACAATGTAAACATCAACTTCTACACAGGCAAGCAAAGCATAGAAGCTCTATTCAAGCAAGTAGAAAGCCAGCAATTAAAGCTCGCTAAATTGGCAGCGTTTATTTAGGCAGCCACAGGCTATAAAACAAAAGGCACCTATTAGGGTGCTTTTTTGTTTTTGGTTCCAAGGGGTTTACCCCTTGGCTCACACAAACCTAGATTAGCGTAGCGGTCTAGGTTTGTATAGTGAGTGATACAAAGCTATTTGTATCAGTTGACTACGAGATAAATTCCGATACTATTTAATGTGAGAGCAGTAAATAGAAGGAGGCATCTCATATGTCAAATAATATATTAAGAACAGCAAAAGTCAAGACAAGAGCGCAAATCACAGCAAGTGCAGAGCACAACTTCAGGTTAAGATATCAGCACAACATCGACAAGACCAGATCGCATCTGAATATGGTTCTTGTAAATGATCTGGGAGCCGACTTGACCAAGGCACAGGACTTGCAGGAAAAGCTGACCGAATACTATAAAAAGCTCGGCGTGAAGGAGAGAAAGGACAGTGTGCTGATGATGGAGTTTGTAGTATCAGCCTCTCCTGATTTTTTCAAAGGGAAAAAATTAGGGGAGGTCAAAGAGTGGGCTGACAAACAAACCAATTTTTTCAGGAAAAAATTTGGAGATCAGCTACAAATGGGAGTGCTTCATCTTGACGAAAAGACGCCTCACATTCACTTCATGATTTCAACAGAGTTAAAAAGCATCAAGCAGTATAAAAACAGGTATGGGGTCAAAGAGGTTGAAAACTGGTCTTTGAATGCAAGAAGATATGACAGGCAGTTTTTAGTTGACTTACACACAGAACACGCTAAACACAATATAGAATTAGGACTCAAGAGAGGGGTTAGGGGCAGTATGAGGGAGCATAAATCATTAAAAGAATTCTACAGTGTGGTTAATAGAGCATTAAACACTGACTACTCAAAAAAGATTGAGGACACCATCACAGGGCTTGAAACCAATTTTTTAAGCAGCAAGGTGTCTATTGAAGAGATCAGGGAGAAGTTTGCTCCTGTCATTAATGGGTTGCTGAAACAGAACAAGGCGCTGAAAGAAAAATATCTGTTTGATTTTCAGCAATGGGCTGAAAAACTCGGCAAGGAGCAAGAGAGGCTATCAGAGAAGGAGAGGAAGCTAAAAGAGATTGAGGACAATCTAAAAGCGAGGAGAGATGTTTACAAAGATGCAATCAATAGGGCTACGAATGATAGCCAGCTTATTGAGGAACTGATGGTTGAGAATACCGACTTAAAAGCAGAAGTCAGAAAGTTGACACCTGAAAAGGAAGAGATTTTTTCAATAAAATCATCGTCACGGGCAAGGAAAAAATTCACCCCCTTTATGAAGAGGCAATGAGGGGTTGTTTGTGGTATCATCCTTGGTAAGAGATTTTTCATCAACTCGCTACTCAACCCTTTGATCCTTCAAGGTTTTTTTGTTTTTTGAGAGGGTCCCGCTCTCTCCGCCAAACCTTAAAAACCTTTGCAGGCAAAGCGCTTACAAGGGTTTTTTCTTTGGTGACTGCAAGAAAGCCGATCAAACGCTATGCCTGTTACCCGCATCCTGCACCGCCAGTTGCAGCACCTGCCGCCGCGCGCGGTGAGCGGGCTTGGGGCTTGGATCACCGACGAGCAAGGGCGGCGCTACCTCGACGCCTCGGGCGGTGCAGCCGTTTCCTGCCTGGGGCACGGGCACCCCGAGGTGCTGCATGCCATGCACCAGCAAATCGACCGCCTAGCCTACGCCCACACCAGTTTTTTTACCACCGAAGTGGCCGAGCAACTGGCCGACCACTTGGTGGCCCACGCCCCCGAGGGCATGAGCCACGCCTATTTCGTCAGTGGCGGCTCTGAGGCGGTGGAAGCGGCCCTGAAGCTGGCGCGGCAGTATTTTGTGGAAATCGGGCAGCCGCAGCGGCGCCACTTCATCGCCCGGCGCCAGAGCTACCACGGCAACACCTTGGGGGCTTTGGCGGTGGGCGGCAACGCGTGGCGCCGGGCCCAGTTTCGCCCGCTGCTGATCGAAGTCGAGCACGTAGCGCCCTGCTACCCCTATCGCGGTTGCGCCCCGGATGAGTCGCCCGAGCAGTACGGGCAACGCTTGCTGCGCGAGCTCGAAGCCGCCATCGAGCGCCTGGGTGGTGAAAACGTAATCGCCTTTGTGGCTGAAACGGTCGGGGGGGCCACGGCGGGGGTGCTGACTCCGGTGCCAGGCTACTTCAAGGGTGTGCGCGAGTTGTGCGACCGGCACGGCATTTTGCTCATTCTCGACGAAGTGATGTGCGGCATGGGCCGCACCGGCACCCTGCACGCCTGCGAGCAAGAAGGCATCAGCCCCGATCTGCTCACCCTAGCCAAAGGTCTGGGGGGCGGCTACCAGCCCATCGGCGCGGTGCTGGCGCAGCGGCATATCGTGGCGGCCTTGTCGGCAGGCAGCGGGCTGTTTCAGCACGGCCACACCTATCTGGGGCACGCGGTGGCCTGCGCGGCCGCGCTGGCAGTGCAGCAGGTCATTGAGCGCGAACACTTGCTGCACGCCGTGCGCCTGCGTGGCCAGCAGTTGCAGCAGGAATTGCAAGCCACTTTTGCTCTGCACCCGCACGTGGGCGATATCCGAGGCCGCGGGCTGTTCTGGGGCTTGGAACTGGTGCGCGAGCGCCGCACCAAGCAGTGGTTTGATCCGACGCTGCGCCTGCATGCGCGCATCAAGCAAGCCGCCATGGCGCAGGGCCTGATGGTCTATCCCATGGGGGGCACGGTCGATGGCCAGGTGGGCGACCACATCCTGCTGGCCCCGCCCTACATCGTTAACGAAGCCGAGGTCACGCAGATCGTGCAGCGGCTGCGCGCCGCGCTGGATACCGCCTTGCTTGAAATTTGCTAGGCTGTTTTGCAATTTTTTCTGCTTGCCCTTGGAAAACCATGAGCTCGAGGGTGTGCGAGCTGTGTTACAAACTGTCACCCGCCCGTCACGAATGGGCGCGTTGCGCCGCCCATCGATTGCTGCGCACGTTCAACCCCTCTGGAAGCACCTAGTCCCATGAGAACCACCCTCAAGCAAATCCTCTCCGGCTTGTCCGTTGCCGCGCTCACCGCCGTGGCTTTGGCGGCTGCCCCCGTGGCCAGCGCTCAAACGCCGCAGCGCTTTATGACCATCGGCACCGGCGGCCTCACCGGCGTCTATTACCCAGTGGGTGGGGCGATTTGCCGCCTGATCAACCAAGACCGGGCCCGCCATGGCATCCGCTGTACGGTCGAGTCCACCGGCGGCTCGGTGGCCAACATCAACACCATCCGCGCTGGCGACCTCGACTTCGGCATCGCCCAGTCCGACTGGAACCACCACGCCTTCCACGGCACCAGCACCTTCCAGCAAGCCGGCCCCTTCCGAGAACTGCGTTCGGTGTTCTCGATCCACCCTGAGCCCTTCACCGTGCTGGCTCGCGCCGACGCCAATGTGCGCAACTTCAGCGACCTGCGTGGCCGCCGGGTCAACGTTGGCAACCCAGGCTCCGGGCACCGTGCGTCCATGGACAAACTGCTTACCGCCATGGGTTGGACCTCGGCTGACTTCCGCCTCGCCTCCGAACTGCGACCAGACGAGCACGGCGCGGCGCTGTGCGACAACCGCATCGACGCCTTCTTCTTTGGCGTCGGGCACCCGAGCGCCAACATTCTCGACCCGGTCACCACCTGCGGGGCGCGACTGGTCAACATCACCGGCCCGGCCGTGGACCGCCTGATCGCCGAGAACCCCTTCTACGCCCGCGCCACCATCCCGGCCGGCATGTACCGCGGCAACGACCAACCGATCCAAACCTACGGTGTGGTCGCCACCTTGGTGACATCGGCCAGCGCCTCGGAAGAATCGGTTTACCTGCTGGTGCGCTCGGTGTTCGAAAACTTCGACGCCTTCCGCCGCCTGCACCCGGCGCTGGGCAACCTGAGCCACGAAACCATGATCCGCGACGGCTTGGCCGCGCCGCTGCACCCCGGTGCCGCTCGCTACTTCCGCGAGCGCGGCTGGATGCGCTGATCTTTCTTTCGCATTAGACTGGGCATACCCCATCTGGCGCCCAATGTCGGCTCAAGCTGACATTGGGCGTTTGCTGTTGCCCTTGTGAAATAGCTCTATTTTTGAATCAGGTGCCTATTGATGAGCGCTACCCATCTGCCCGACCCAGCTCCAGCGGTCGATGTCAATAAAATGGTCGAAGAGGCCGATACTGGTGGCCGAAAACCCGGCCCCGCAGTCGCCAAATTGCTGCTGATCGTGGCCGTGAGTTGGTCTTTGTTTCAGCTCTGGATCGCCTCTCCCCTGCCCTTTGCCTTGGGCATTTTTATTTTTGATCACACCGAAAGCCGCTCCATCCACTTGGCTTTTGCGGTGTTTCTGGCTTTCATGCTGTTTCCGGCCCGCAAACGCTCGCCGCGCGACCGGGTGCCTGTGCTGGACTGGGTGCTGGCCTCGGTAGGGGCCTTTTGTGCCGCCTACTTGTATTTGTTTTACCAAGAATTGGCGGCGCGGCCAGGCTTGCCCACCCCGATGGATGTGTATGTTGCGGCTGTGGGCTGCGTGCTGCTGCTCGAAGCCACCCGGCGCGTGCTGGGCCTGCCGATGGTGATTGTGGCGCTGGTGTTTTTGTTCTACACCTTTGCCGGCCCCTTCATGCCCGACCTGATGGCGCACCAAGGGGCCTCCATTAACCGTGCGGTATCGCATTTCTGGCTCACCACCGAAGGGGTATTTGGCATTGCCCTGGGGGTGTCGAGCGGGTTCATTTTTCTGTTCGTGCTGTTTGGTTCGCTGCTGGCCAAGGCGGGTGCGGGCAATTACTTTATCAAAAGCGCTTTTGCCCTGCTGGGGCATATGCGCGGCGGGCCGGCCAAAGCGGCGGTGGTGGCGTCTGCCGCCACCGGGGTGATTTCCGGCTCATCGATTGCCAACGTGGTTACCACCGGCACCTTCACCATTCCGCTGATGAAGCGCGTGGGCTACCGCCCCGACCAAGCCGGTGCGGTCGAGGTGTCGGCTTCGGTCAACGGGCAGATCATGCCGCCGGTGATGGGCGCTGCAGCGTTTTTGATGGTGGAATACGTGGGCATTCCCTACGTCGAGGTGATGAAGCACGCCTTGTTGCCGGCCATCATTTCCTACATCGCGCTGTTCTACATCGTTCACCTAGAGGCCGTTAAAGCCAATATGCAGGGTTTGCCGCGCCGGCACGCCTCCACCTTTGCGCAGCGCATGCTCTCGGTGTTGACCACTGTAACCGGCTTCATCGTGCTGGCCGGCCTCACCTATTACAGCGTCGGCTTCATACGCGGCGCACTGGGTGAGGCGGCGGTGCCGGTGATTTTGCTCATGCTGCTGGCGGCCTATCTGGGCCTGCTGTGGTTTAGCTCCAAAATGCCCGAATTGGAATTGGACGACCCCAATTCCCCCTTGTTTGAATTGCCCGAAACCGGCCCGACCGTTAAATCGGGGCTGCATTACCTGCTGGCGGTGGTGGTGCTGGTGTGGTGTTTGATGGTCGAGCAACTTTCGCCCGCGCTGTCGGCGTTTTGGGCCACGGCGTTCCTGATCTTCCTGATCCTGACGCAAAAACCCCTGCTCGGCCTGATGCGCGGCGACCGGCGTGTGGCAGCCAATTTCATGCACGCGGTGCGCGACCTCATCGACGGTTTGGCCCTGGGGGCGCAGAGCATGGTGGGCATAGGCCTGGCCACTGCAGCGGCCGGTATCGTGGTGGGCACGGTCTCGCTCACCGGTGTCGGACAGGTCATGACCGAACTGGTGGAAATCCTCTCGGGCGGCAATTTGATGCTGATGCTGCTGCTGGTGGCCTTGATTTGCCTGGTGCTGGGCATGGGTTTACCGACCACCGCCAATTACATCGTGGTCGCCACGCTCATGGCGCCGGTGATTGTGGAACTGGGGGCGCAACAGGGGCTGATCGTGCCGCTCATTGCGGTGCACTTGTTTGTGTTTTATTTTGGGCTGATGGCCGACGTGACGCCACCCGTGGGTTTGGCCTCGATAGCCGCCTCGGCCATTGCGCGCAGCGACCCCATCAAAACCGGGGTAACCGCATTTGCTTACAGCATGCGCACCGCAATTTTGCCCTTCCTGTTCATCTTCAACACCCAATTGTTGCTAATCGGCCTGACTGGACCCTTCGATCTGGTGCTGACGGTGGTAACGGCCACGGTGGCGATGCTGGTCTTTGCCGCCGCTACCCAGGGGTACTTTTTTGCCCGCAACCGCTGGTATGAAGCCGTGGCTTTGCTGCTGATTTGCTTCACCCTGTTTCGCCCCAACTTCTGGATGGACATGGTGGAGCCGCCCTATGCCTCCTTGAGCGGCCCGGAGATGGTGCAGGCGCTTGAAACCGCCCCAGACGATGCCAGCAAGCGGCTCTTGGTAGAAGGCATGAACCTCGAGGGCGACGACATCCGCAAGGGGGTTTTGTTGCCGCTTGGGCCTGCGGGCGACGCCACGCAGCGCCTGCGCCACGCCGGCATCACCGCCATGTTCGATGGCCAAGCTTATATGGTCATGGCGGTGCAAATGCGCAGCGTGGCCGAGCGCCAAGGCATCGAGCAGGGCTTTCGCATCACCGGGCTCGATGTGCCTACGCAACGGCCCGCACCGGAGTGGTTTTTCATCCCGGCCTTGGCTTTGCTGGGCTTGATCGTTGCCCTGCAGCGCCGACGTGCGGCAGCCTTGCCGGCCCATGGGCCCGTGTCTGCGAATTGAATGGCCGCGCGCATCGCTTTGATCCATGCGCTGGCGCTCTCGGTGGAGCCGATCAACGCCGAGTTTGAGCGCGCCTGGCCCGAGGCGCTGCGCATGAATTTGCTCGACGACAGCCTTGCGGCCGACCTGCACGCCAGCGCTACAGGCCTAGAGCAAACCATGCAGCAGCGTTTTGAGCGGCTGGCCGATTACGCCGTGTTTTCGGGTGCGCAAGCCATTTTGTTTACCTGTTCGGCCTTTGGGCCCTGCATCGAGGCCGTGGCGGCGCGCCACCCCACGCTGCCGGTGCTCAAGCCCAACCAAGCCATGATCGAGGAAGCCTCCCGCATCGGCGGCCGGGTTGGCTTGATCGCCTCGTTCGAGCCCACGTTGGCCTCCATGCCGGCTGAGTTTGGGCCATCCGTGCAGGTGCTTAGCGCCTGCGTGCCTGCGGCCATGCAATCCCTGCAACGCGGCGACCCCGACACCCACGATGCCTTGGTGGCCGACGCCGCGCTGCAATTGCAGGCCCAAGGCTGCAACGTGATCGCCTTGGCGCAGTTCAGCATGGCGCGCGCAGCCAATCGGGTGGCGCAACGGGTTCGGGTTCCAGTGCTCAGCACGCCGGGCAGTGCGGTGCGTGCCTTGCGCCAGCGTTTGGCCGGTGTGGCGGTGGCATAAAAAATCGCACAGTAAGGCATTTTTGCATTACCATACACGTCTTCAATCAGCGCATGTGAGGACACCGTGACCACACTGACCGTTACCGCACGCGGGCAAGTGACCTTCAGAAAAGACGTGTTGCAACACCTTGGCATCCGGCCCGGGGACCAGATCGAGCTGGATTTGCTGCCCGATGGCCGCGGCGTGCTCCAGGCAGCCCGGCGCACCGCCACCATCGATGGCTTCGTTGGGCTGCTGGCGAACCGGACCACGAAGGTTGCCAGTTTGGAGGAAATCAACCAAGCCGCCGCGCAGGGCTGGGCTGGCAAACAATGAAGGTGGCCGTCGATACCAACGTGCTGGTGCGTGCGGTGGTGTGCGACGACCCCGCGCAAGCGCGCCGTGCCGCCCAGACCTTGGCCGATGCCGAATCGATTGCGGTCGCGCTCCCTTGCCTGTGCGAGTTCGTGTGGGTGCTGCTCAGGGTTTACGGCTTTCAACCCGCCGACGCCGCTGCCTCGATCCGCGCACTATTGGCTGCCGCCAATGTGGAAGTGAACCGGCCGGCCGTTGAGGCAGGTCTGTCGGTGCTCGATGCAGGCGGGGATTTTGCCGATGGCGTGATCGCTTACGAGGGCCGTTGGCTGGGTGGAGAAACCTTTGTTTCCTTTGATCAAAAAGCGGTGTCCTTGCTGACGGCTCAGGGGCACCGAGCACGGCTTTTGTAATTCGCAGCGCCTCGTTCATCTGCCATTCATCCAAACTTCAGCACCCGTTCATGCGCTTGTCATGCCCTGCCAAGCTGGCTGGGGTGAAATCGGTTTTGGGGCAGGCGATTGGGCTTCGCCCCTTGTTGTCACCCCATGCAAAGGACTTTCGGATGTTGAATCGCAATCTTTTGGGCGCTACCCTTCTGGGCGCCGGCTTGGCCTTTTCTTCGCTCGCCCATTCGCATGCTGCGGGGGGCGCAGCCGCCACCACGGCGGCCACGCCTGCTGCACACGCGGCCACGGCGGCACGCGCCACCCCGGCACGCACCATCACCGAAGCCCAGGTGCTGGCGGCACAGCAGGCTTGGGGCCGGGCGCTGGTGCAAATCAGCAGCGATTTCGCCAGCGGCGGCATTGCGCGTGCCACCGCCACCGCCTCGGCCGTGCTCGATGCTGCTTACGGCTACCAAATGGGCCCGGTGTTGTTCAAGCCCACCCTGACCACCGCCCCGCACACCTTTCGCACCACCCGCGAAGGCGCGCTGGCTTACTTCGTGGGCAACAACCCAGCGTTCCCGAACGACCGCGGCTTTGCCCTCAAGGGCTGGACCAACGTGGAGGTGCGCAACGCCGCCGTGCTGATTCATGGCGACGTCGCCAAAACCATGGGCAACGTCACCCTGACCAACCGCGACGGCACCCGCACCACGGTTGACAAAACCTGGGGCTACCGGCTCGACCCGCAAGGCAACCTGCGCATCGTGCTGCACCACTCCTCGCTGCCCTTCACCGGCTCCTGATCGGCCGTGTTGCTCAGCCGCCTGACCCTGGCTTTTGCGGTGCTGATCCTGCTCAGCGCGGTGCAGGCGGCTTTTTCGGTGTGGGCGGTGCGCAGCGCCAGCGCGCAGTCGGCCCTCACCCGCGACGCCCAGCAAATGCTGACCGAGTACCAAGCGCTGGCGGCCAACAAGCAGCGTTTGCTGGTCTGGCTGGCGGGCGCGGCCCTGACTGGCCAAGGCAGCGCGGATCAGCGCGCCAAGTTGTTGCATGAAATGGATCGGTCCTTGGCAGAACTGGGGCGCTTGCAAGCGCAGTTGGCGCCAGATCGCTGGTACGCCTCAGACACAGTCACAGCGGGCACGCAATCCCCTTCCGGGCAGCAGCTGAGCCCACCCATCATGCAGCAGCCGATCACGCTGCTGCGCGCCAACTTTGAGGCCATGCAAGCCTATCTGCTCCAAGCCGGTGCCGCCGCACACAGCCCGGCCGCCGATCAGGCGCTGATGTGGGCACAAGCCACCACGGTGTTTGACCACCACGGCGGGCGCGACATGCGCCAGGTGCTGGCCGCCGCCATCGCGCAGCAGCGCGACGCCACCGAGCAGGCCATGGCGCAGCAAAAGCAGGCGCTGGCCACCTTGCAACGCTCCAGCGTGGGGCTGGTGCTGTTGTCGGCGCTGTGGGGTTTGCTGGCGGCGGGCTATTTCGTGCGCCGGCTGCATCGGCCGTTTAGGCGGCTGCTGCAATCCACGCAAGCGCTGGCCGAGGGCGACTACCGGCAGCGCCCGATAAGCCCCCATGCCGACGAATTTGCCCAAATCGGGCTGCAGCTCAATGCGCTGGCCCTGCAACTCGATACCAACCGGCGCCAAAGCGAGGCCCTGCGCGCCGGGCTCGATGCCGCCGTGGCCGAGCGCACCCAAGCCCTGATGCGCAGCCACGAGGCACTGTTAAAAGCCGATGCGCGGCGGCAGCAGTTTTTTGCCGAAATCAGCCACGAATTGCGCACCCCGGTCACGGTGATCCGGGGTGAGGCCGAAATCGCCTTGCGCAGCGGCGGGCGCGCTGGCGGTGAGCGAGGGCAAGGGTTCCATGCCGAAGCACCATCCGAGTCCCAGCAAGCCGTTTACCGCAGCGCCCTCGAGCGCATCGTCCAGGCAGCCGGCGCGCTGGGCCAGCGGGTGCAGGAACTGGTGCGGCTGGCGCGTTCCAATGCCAGCGCACAAAGTTACGCCTTTGCACCCGTGCCCGTGCGCGCCGTGGTGCAAGGGGCGCTGCACCAAATGCAGGCCATCGCCTCGAACCGGGGCATCGAACTGCGCGATTTGGCCACTGATGCGGCCTGCGCTTGCCTGCTCGATGCCGACCTCGACAAATTGCAGCAGGCGCTGGTGATCGTGCTCGACAACGCGGTGCGCTACAGCGCCGCCGGCAGCCAGGTGCAGATCGAGGCCGAGCCCGATGCGGCGGCGCAGTGCCTGCGCATCGGCATCAGCGACAGCGGCATGGGCATCGACCCCGAGCAAGCCGAACAGGTGTTCGAACCCTATTTTCGCAGCGAGGCGGCGCGCCAGCGCAGCCCCGAGGGCTTGGGGCTGGGCTTGTCGATCGCGCGCGCCATCGTGCTGGCGCACCGGGGCAGCATAGTCATCGAAGCGCGGGCGGCCGGTGGCACCCGCGTCACCATCGAGTTGCCGCTGGCCGCCACTGTGGGGCTCGCATAGCCGCGCTGGCAACCCATAATCGGCCTTTGCTTTTTTCGCCCTTCGCCCCAGCCTTCGAACTTCGGCCAACTCCATCCAGGCACCGCCACCATGTACTTGCTGATCGTGGAAGACGACGACCGGGTAGCCGACTTTTTGCGTCGGGGCCTGGCCGCTGAAGGCTACACCACCCAGCGCGTAGCCAGCGCCGAAGAGGCGCTGCTGCGCCTGCGCCAGCACCCCTGCGACCTGCTGCTGCTCGACCTGATGCTGCCGGGCATGAGCGGCATCGAGCTGTGTCAGCGGCTGCGCGCCGAGCGCCTGCCAATGCCGGTGCTCATGCTCACGGCGCTGGACGGGGTGGAAGACCGTGTCACGGGCTTGCGCTGCGGGGCCGACGACTATCTGGGCAAGCCCTTTGCCTTCGATGAGCTGCTGGCGCGCATCGAGGCGCTGTTGCGCCGCCCTTCGGCGCTGGCGCAGGGCGCGCGCACGCTGCAGGTGGCCGACTTGCTGTTTGACCGCGACCAGATGCAGTGCTGGCGCGCCGGCCGCGCCTTGCACCTGACAGCCAAGGAGCTGGCGCTGCTGGAGCTGCTCATGAGCGCGCCCGGGCGCCTGCACAGCCGCGAGCGCATTTTGGCCAACGTCTGGGGCAGCTACGAGGACCCGCTCACCAACGTGGTCGAGGTCTATATCCGGCGCCTGCGCGCCAAAGTCGACGAGGGGCACGAACTGGCCCTGATCAAGACCGTGCGCGGGCTGGGCTACCGGCTCGATGCCGTTGCTGCACCAACAGCGCCAAGCGGGTAGCCAGAACCGGCGCTGTACACTGCCCGCTTTGCGCCCGCACCGGGCGCCCTGCCCCTGTTCTAGCATGTTCACCGACCGCACACCGCATCAATCATTCATCGTACCCTCTGAGGCACCCTTGGCCGGCGTGCCCGGCAGTGTGTATTTCTGGTGGGCGTTTTTCGCCTTGGGCGTGGTGGCCTTCGGCTCGGGTTTGTGGGGGTTGGTGTGGCGCCGCGTGCGCCGGCGCCGCCTGCGCGCCGATCTGGCGCAGTGGCCCAGCCAGGCCGATCGCGCCACGCAAGCGCGTTTATTGATCGAACTGGTGCGCCGCCACCGGCTCAAGCCCAGCGCAGCGTGGGTCGAGGCGGTGGACCAAGCTGGCCAAGGACCCGCTGACCACGGCAACAACGATTCTGGGGTCAACCCGCTGCTGGCCCTGCGCGACGCCATCCATGAGATGGATTACGTGGACTAGGCCCCCAAACCAGACTAAAGCTAAACCACCCCGGCCCGCACGCTGTTGCGACCGGCTTTCTTGGCGCGGTAGAGGTTGTGGTCGGCTTCGCGCAGCAAATCGTCGGCGCCCTGCATCAGGTCGAGTCGGGCGCAGCCCACGCCGATGCTGACCGTCACCGCTGGCCAAGCAGCTCCGGTGACCGTGGTTTGGGTCTCTTGGTGCACGCGCTGGCGCAACTGCTCGGCCAGGTGTTGGGCGCCGTACTCGTCGGTATCGGTCAGCAGGCAGACAAACTCCTCGCCCCCGTAGCGGGCCACGAGGTCGGTTGGGCGTTGCAGGCCGCTGGCCAATGCCGCCGCCACCCGACGCAGGCAATCGTCGCCGCTTTGGTGGCCGTGCGTGTCGTTGAAACGCTTAAAGTGGTCGACGTCGATCAGCAGCGCGCTCAGCGGCGCACCGCTGCGCTGGCTGCGCGCCCACTCGATCGCCAGCCGTTCGTCAAAATGGCGCCGGTTGGCAATACCGGTCAGGCCGTCGATGAACACCCAGCGGCGCAACAAATCGCCTTGGCGCTTGAGGGTGAGGTGGGTTTTGACGCGCGCGCGCACCACTTTGGTGTTGAACGGTTTGCCGATGAAGTCGACCGCTCCCACGTCAAGGCCGTGGGCTTCGGAATCGGGGTCGGCGTTGGCAGTCAGGAAGATCACTGGGATGTCGCGCGTGAGCTCGTCGGCTTGCAAACGTTGGCAGACCTCGAAGCCGTCTAGGCCCGGCATGACCACGTCGAGCAAGATCAGGTCGGGCTGCTGCTGGCGCGCAATTTCAAGCGCCTTGAGGCCATCGGTGGCCGCAAACACCTGGTGATCCGAAGCAAAAACGCGGTAGAGCAGCTGCACATTGACCGGTTGATCATCGACCACCAGCAGGCGCGGCCGGCGTTCGAGCCCCCCTACCAAGGGGGTTCCGGGTGGCAAGGTTTCTGCAAAGTCCATCAGGGGCGATTTTCATCCAAGTAAGCGTCGCATACGGCCAAGGCAGCAGAAAAATCCAGACTTTGCACCGCCGCCAGCAACTGCGGCAAGCGCCCACCCAAGGCCCCAGCGTGTTGCGGGGCCAATTGTTGGGCCAAATCGAGCGCCTGCATATCGAACGCAAGCAGGCAACTGCGCAAACGCTGCAAGGCCTGGTGCAGCGCGGGGTCGGGCTGCGCGTGGGCTACAGGGGGCGGCAGCGGTGTATGCTGCGGCGCTGCCGCCAAGGCGGGCTGGGTCAGGGCCTGCTGCAACGCGGCAGCGGCGCCATCCAGTGCATCGAGCAAGGCCGCCAGACTGGGTTCGGCCGCACCCAAACGCTGACCCGAGCCAAGCGGCGCCTCGGCAAAAACCGCTTCGGCGCGCGCCGCCGCCTGCGCCAGCGCTTGCGCCCCGACGGTGGCCGCCAAGCCCTTGAGGGTGTGGAGCTCGCGCACCGCCTCTGCTTGCGCTGGCGGCTGTGCCGAGGCCAGCCAGCCGCGCACCGCTTGGGCGTAGCGAGGCAAATCAGCGGCCACTTTTTGCGCCACCTGGTTGTACAAATCGTGTTGGCGGCCCATGCGCGCCAGCGCCGCATCGAGGTCTAGCACCGGGGCGGTGGCATGGGTCGGGGCTGCAGGCGCTGCTGGCGCGAGCTCCTTGGGTCGCACCTGCGCCGCTTGCACGGCCAGCGCCTCGCCACCCACCCAGTGGCGCAGCAAAGCCACCAACTGGTCGAGCTCAAACGGCTTGCCGATGTGATCCACCATGCCGGCCTCCAGGCACGCCTGGCGGTCGCTCTCCATGGCGTTGGCGGTCATGGCGATCAGCGGCGGGCAGTGCGGGCCCAGTCCGGCGCGCAGCAGGCGGCTGGCAGTCAGGCCATCCATTTCGGGCATCTGCAAATCCATCAGCACCGCATCAAAATCGACTGGCGCGGGGTGGGCCGGCGCGCGGTCGTGCTCGTCGAAACCGAGTTGACGCAAGGCGGCACGACCGTGGTCGGCCAGCGTCACGCGGGCGCCTTCGCCTTGCAAGAGTTCGAGCGCGATCTGCTGGTTGATGCGGTTGTCTTCGACCACCAGCAGGCGCAGGCCCGGCAGGCGCTGGTCTGGGGCCGGGATGGCCACGGTGCCGGGCTGGGGGTCGTGCTCGGCTTGCCGCAGCAGCTGCTCCAGCGCCCGGTGCAGCATCGGGGCCGTGAAGGGCTTGACCAGTTGCACGGCCTGGCCCGCATGGGCTGGCACGCCCGCGCCACTCGCGGCACCCAGCAGGTCGCGCCCGTGCGAAGTGAGCCAGATCAGTTTGGGGCACAGGGCGGCTGGCACGGCTTGGCGCAGGCGCTCGATCGGGCCTGGGTCGGTGGGTTCAAAAAACCGTCCGTCAACCACCGCCACATCAAAGCCAGCGGAGCGGGTGGCGCGGTCTGGCGCATTGGGGTCGGGGGGTTGCAGCAACGCCTGCAAGGCTTGCATGGATGCGGGGTCGGCCCCATAAGCCTGGCAGTCGCAACCCAGTTCGGTCAGCATGCGCTGCAGCAAGGCGCGCGCGGGTTCGTAGCCGTGCAGCAATAGCACGCGTGCACGGGGCAAGGGCTTAACCCCAGGCGCTTCGGTGGCTGGGATGGGTTCGGGGGGCAACGGAAATTGCAGCGTAAAGCTAAAAATGCTGCCGCGCCCGGGCACACTCAGGAGCTGGATGTCGCTGCCCATCAGGCGCAGCAAGTGGCGGCTGATGGGCAGCCCCAGCCCGGTGCCGCCAAAGCGGCGCGTGGTCGAGCCTTCGGCCTGGGTAAAGCCGCTAAATATTTTTTCTTGGTGTTCGGTGGCAATGCCGATGCCGGTGTCGCGCACCGTGACTTCGAGCGCGACTTGCTGTGCCGTCTGCTGCAACAGCCCGATTTTGAGCCGCACCTCGCCCTGCGGCGTGAACTTGATGGCGTTGCTGATCAGGTTGAGCAGCACCTGGTGCAAGCGCAGGTCGTCGCCCACCAACCGGTCAGGAATGTGCGGATCGACATCAAACAACAGCTCCAGCGGCTTGCTGCCCAAATTGACCGACAGCAAGGTGGACAGGTTTTGCAGCAACTCATCCAAAGCAAAAGGACGCGGGTCGAGCGCCATGCGGCCGGCTTCGATTTTGGAAAAGTCCAAAATGTCGTTGATCAGCCCCAGCAGCGCACGGCTGGCCCCTTCGGCCTTGAGGGTGTAGTCGGCCTGGCGCGGGTTGAGCCCGGTTTTCTTGAGCAAGGCCAGCATACCCAAAATGGCATTCATGGGGGTGCGGATTTCGTGGCTCATATTGGCCAGAAACTGGCTCTTGGCGGCGCTGTTGGCCTCGGCCATTTCCTTGGCGTGGGTGAGCGCGGCCCGTTGCGCCTGGCGCTGCGCCTCGCGCTCGGTGATGTCCTGGATGGCTCCAATCACTTGCTGCACCTGATTGGCCTGCAATTGCGCCTCGCCCACCACGTGCACGCGGCGCGCCTGCCCACTGGCGGTGAGCAGATCGAGTTCCATGTCGATCGGCTGTGCGGCCTCGAAGGCCTGCTGCAAACCGGCCTCGAACTGCGCTCGCGCCGGCTGCGGACAGTGCGCCAGCGCTTGCTCCAGCGACGGTTGCTGCCCCTCCGGCAGTTCGTGAATGCGAAAGGTGTGCGCCGTCCATTCCAGCCGCATGCCCTCGCGGTGCACCATCCAGCCCCCCACGCCTGCAATGCGTCCGGCGTTGTCCAAGAATGCGCGGCTGGCCAGCAGTTGCGCCTCTTTGCGGCGCAAGTCGGTCACGTCCTGCATGATGCCGACCATGCGGCCGCGCTCATTGCCCTCGCTCTCGGTCACCAGCCCGACCGATTTGAGGTGCCGGATTTCCCCCGTGGGCCAGCAGACCCGGAATTCGGCCTCGTAGTGCTTGCCCCAGTGCAGCACGTCGAGCAGCAGCGCGTGCGTGTGCAACAAGTCGGCCGGGTGTACGCGCTGGCGCCAAAGGCGGCGCAGCTCGCCCGAGGGCAAATCCTCCTCGATGGCAAAGTGCTCGCGCATCTGCCGGTTCCAGACCACTTCGCCGCTGGCCACGTCGATCTGCCACACCCCAAGCTGCGCGCTGCGCGCCGCCAGCCGAAAGCGCTCGTTGGCGCGTTGCAGCTCGACCTCGACCAGCTTGCCCGCCGTCACATCGGTGTGGGTGCCGGCCATCCAAATCGGGCGCCCGTCCGGGCTGGTGCTGATGACCTTGCCACGCGAATGCACCCAAACCCAGTGCCCAAGCCGGTGGCGCAGACGAAACTCGGACTCAAAAAACGGGCTTTCGCCATTGAGGTGGGTTTCAATCAACTGCATGGTGCGCGTGAGGTCGGCTGGCTCCACGTGTTCGCTCCACCAAGCCACCGTCAGGTGCTCGCTTTCCGTCGCCTCATGGCCGATCATGGCCAGCCAGTTGCGGTTGACCTGCAATTCGCCGGTCTCTACGTTCCAGCGCCAGGTGCCAACTTGGGTGCCTTCGATCACCCCAACCAGTTCTTCGCGCTCGAGCATCAGTTGTTGCTCGATCCCTTTGCGCTTACTGATGTCGAGCAAAATGCCAGAAATCAGTGCCGCCCGGCCATCGGGGTGGCGGCGCTGAATGCTGCTGCGGCTCAAGACCCAGACCCAGTGGCCTTGGGCGTGGCGCAAACGAAACTCAACCTCGCTCAGCGGCTGCTGCGCCGTCAGTTGCAGTTGCTGTGCCTGCTGCACGCGTTGGCGGTCGTCGGGGTGCATGCGCGCCAACAACTGCTCGATCGGGCCTTGCAGGCGGCTGGGCTCTTCGCCCAGCATGGCCGCGTACTGCTCGTCCACGGTCAGCAGCGCCTCATCGACCTGACAGGTCCAGGTCCCGGCGCCGGTGCCGCTCAAAATCAGGTGCAGCCGCTCGCTTTGTTCGCGCAGGCGGGCTTCGGCCAGTTTGCGCTCGGTGATGTCTTGTTGCAGCGAAATGAAGCCGGTCAAGCGTCCAGAGGCCTCGCGCAGGGGTTGGATTTCCAGCGCCACCCAGTAGCTGCGGCCATCTTTGCGGCGGTTGAGCAGCTCGCCCTTGAATGGGGCCTCATCGCGCAAGGCCTGCTTGAGTTGCGCCAGCACAGCGGGGTCGGTTTGCCCAAATTGCAACAAACGGCCCGGACTCTGGCCCCGGATTTCCGACAGGCCATAGCCCGAAATGCACTCAAAGCCGTGGTTCACCCATTCGATGCGCCCGCGCACATCGGTCACCACCACCGCGGTGTCGGTGTGGGTGGCCAGCATCGACAGGGCGCTGGCGGGATGGGTGGGATCGGGATTCGGAGCCAAACCTAAAAGACCCAAAATGAAGTGGAAGACACGCAGCAACCGGCACTGTTGCATCACATTATCGGGCAATGCTCGCGCAGCCCTCAATCTGCGAGCCCTCCAACGCTGCAGCCCAAGCGGACCTTCAAACCCCCATGTAGCGGCCGGCGCGGTGGTTGACTGCAATGACCATGTTCAAGGCCAGCGCACCCAGCAGCGACAGCAGCACCTGCTTGGGCGGCAGCAGGGTGAAGGCGACCAGCAAGAGCAGCGCATCAAAACCCATCTGCACCACCCCGGCGCGCCAACCCAAGCGCTTTTGCAGGTACACCGCCAAGATGCCCAATCCCCCGAGGCTGGCATGGTGGCGCAACAGCATCAAAATGCCCGTGCCCGCAAGCAGCCCGGCCAGCACGGCGGCCAGCACCGGGTGCAAACGCTCAAACCCCAGCCACAAGGGCAGCCACTGCACCCACAGCGCCAGCAAGGCCACGGCGGCAAAGGTTTTGAGCGTGAACACCGGCCCCAGCGTCAACCAGGCAAACACGTAAAACGGCAGATTGACCACAAACAACAGCCAGCCCAGTGGCCACGTGAGCGCGTAATGCAGCAAAAAAGCCAGCCCGGTGGTGCCCCCCGTGAGCAGCTGCGCGTGCTGAAACATCAGCACCGCCAAGGCCACGAACAAGCTGCCCACCAGCAGGCCCTGCGCGTCTTCAAAGTGGCTGTGTGGGGCTGCGGCAACCCCGGCCAGTGGCGGCTGGCTCATGGGCTCGCTTGGCAAGGTTCAGCCAGAACGACCCGGTTGCGGCCCTGGGCCTTGGCCGCGTAAAGCGCCAGATCGGCTTGGTGGATGAGCATTTCGGGTTCACTGGCGTGCATGGGGGCCACCGCCACCCCGACCGACAGGCTCAGGTTCAAACGGGACCCGTTGACCCATATCTCGAGTGCTGCAAAAGCCTGCCGCCACCCTTGGGCGCGCTCGTAGGCTTCATCGACCCCCATGCCGGGCAGCAGCAGCAAAAACTCCTCGCCCCCATAGCGGCAGGCCAGGTCTTCGCGGCGTATCGAATCGCTCAGCAACTGCGCCAAGCGCACCAGCACCTGATCGCCCGCGCCATGCCCATAGCGTTCGTTTATTTGCTTGAAATGATCAATATCGAGCAGCGCCACGCACAGGGGCGCCCGCTCGCGCTGGCAACGCGCCCATTCGCGTTGCAGGGTGGACTGCAGATAGCGGCGGTTGAACAAGCCAGTGAGCGGGTCGCGAATGGCCTGTTCGCGCAGTTCCACCTGCAGCCGCTCGATGTCATGCAAGCGCTCGGAAAGCGCGCTATTGAGTGCCTGCAACTCGGACTCGCGCACCTTGAGAGATTCCCGGGTTTGGCGCAAGGCCAGTGTGCGCTGGTGCGCGAGCACGCCTATGCCCATCAGGTAAATTGATAAGCCCAGCGCAGAAAGCAACATCACCCAGTTTTCTTCTTGGGGCTGGAGCGGCCACCCTGCCAAGGTGCCCCCAAGCAAAGCGCCGGCCGCAAACAGCCCGATCGCCCAAAGGATGCCATCGACCCCGCGAAAAATGGCGCTGTTGACTGTGCTGCCGATAAACAAGGTGAGTGAAATAAAAGCCGGAAAACCCAGCCAAGCCGCCCACGCGCCAAACAAGAAGCTGTCAAGCCACAAATTCTGGATCTCGGCCTGCCTGGGGTCGCCGGCCCGGCGGGCGCGCAGATACACCAGATGCGGGTAGAGCAAGAACTGCACCGCCAACAGCAACCATGCCAGCAGTGGCGGATCGTGCTCCCACAGGTGAATGGCCAAAAAAATCAGCACACACGGGTACGCGAGGCTGCGCACCACCCAATGGGTCGTGACGATCCAGTGCAGCCGGGGGGCAGGCGCGGTGACAGACATGCCGATGGTTGTAATTTTTATGGAAAATGAACAAGCGTTCGATTTGTATGAGAATAGCATATGTCCATGCAAACCGAACCCCCCTATTCGCATGATCAAAGCCCAAAAACCGGGCTTTTGTTGTGCAACCTTGGCACCCCCACCGCCCCCACGGCCGCGGCGCTGCGACCTTATTTGGCGCAATTTTTGAGCGATCCGCGGGTGGTGGAACTGCCCCGATTGCTCTGGTGGCCGATTTTGCATGGCGTGGTGCTGCGGCTGCGGCCGCGCAAGTCGGCCGCCAAGTACGCCAGCATCTGGCTGCCCGAGGGCTCGCCGCTCAAGGTCTGGACCGAACGCCAGGCCAAGCTGCTGCAGGGCTACCTGGGCGAACGCGGGCACCACGTGCAGGTGCGCTGGGCCATGCGCTACGGCCAGCCCTCAGTGGCCAGCGGGCTCGATGCGCTCAAAGCGGCCGGTTGCACACGCATTCTGGTGCTGCCTGCCTACCCCCAGTACAGCGCCGCCACCACCGCCAGCGTGGCCGACGCCGTATTTGCTTGGGGGCGCACGGTGCGCAACCTGCCTGAGCTGCGGCTGGTGCGCAACTACCACGACCAGCCCGAATACATAGCCGCGTTGGCGGCCTCGGTGCGCAGGCACTGGCAGGCACACGGACGCCCCAACGTGCTGCTGCTGAGCTTTCACGGCATGCCGGCGCGCACGCTCGAAAAAGGCGACCCCTACCACTGCGAATGCCACAAAACCGCGCGCCTGCTGGCCGAGGCGCTGGGCCTGAGCGCCGACCAGTACCGGGTCACCTTTCAGTCGCGTTTCGGCCGCGCCAAGTGGCTACAACCCTACACCGAACCCACGCTGATCGAACTGGCGCGCAGCGGTGTGGATCGGGTGGACGCGATCTGCCCCGGCTTCTCCTGCGACTGCATCGAGACACTGGAGGAAATCAACCTCGAAGCCCGCAGCGCTTTCCTTCAAGCCGGCGGCAAGGCGTTTCATTACATCCCCTGCCTCAACGACAGCCACGAGGGCATGCAAGCCTTGACCGCATTGTGCGAACAGCATCTGTTGGGCTGGCCCACTCGGCTGCCGCCCGACCCCAGCGCCTGCGCGCACAGCCGCCAGCGCGCTTTGAGCATGGGCGCCAAAAGCTGAGCAGGGCACTCCAATCTTTAACCCAAGGGCTCGCGAAAAGCCTACAATGGTAGAAGTGCTGCGGCGCAGCATGTGCAACCTGTCTGGCGTCCTTGATAGTTTAAGGCCCTCCCTGACCTGCGGTCGGGCTTAGCCGCCGCTGCGGACGCTGCCTTTGTTTTTTGACCCGATCCATTTTTTCCAAGGAGCCTGACCATGTTGACCGCCGAGCAAATGATTGCTGCCCACAAAGCCCAGATCGAAACCCTCTTTGGCCTTACCCAGACCGCCTTTGAGGGCGTCGAGCGCTTGCTGGAGCTCAACCTGCAAGCCACCCGGGCGGCGCTGTCCGAATCGTCCAACAACGCGCAAGCCTTGCTCAGCGTCAAGGACGCCCAGGAGCTGATGGCCTTGCAAGCCGCGCTGATGCAGCCCTTGGCCGAAAAAACCGCTGCCTACAGCCGCCAGTTGGTTGAAATCGCGGCCGGTACCGGCTCGGGCTTGGCGCGCTTGGCGCAAGCCCAAGGTGCCGAGGCCCAACAAAAATTCATGGCCGTGGTGGACAACGTGGCGCGCAACGCGCCGGCTGGCTCTGAAACGGCTGTGGTGGTGATGAAAAATGCCGTGGCCTCGGCCAACACCGCCATGGAAACGGTGCAGCGTGCCGTCAAGCAGGCCACCGAGGTGGCGCAATCCAATTTCCAAAACATGAGCGATTCGGCCTTGGCGACCGCCAAGGCCACCCCGACCCCGGGTGGCACAAAACGCTGATTGCGTCCGTTTAACCAGGGTTACGCCGCCGCAATGGGGCGCAGGTGTTGCCTGAGCTGGGGCAGCATGTGTTCCATGGCGGCGCGCCCGGCGGCAATGGCTTGTTGCCGCACGCCAAAGTCGGCGCTGCCCATGCCCGCCAAATCGGGCCGCACCACGGTATCGGCCCCGGCCAGCGCCAGCCGGTTGATGCTCTGGCCCATGATGGTGAAGGTGCGCAGCAGCACGCGCAGCGCATCGGTGGCATACCCTTCGCTGAGGGCGCTGGAAATGTCCACCGCCAGCACCCGCTCGGCGCCCATGGCGCGCGCCTGCTCCACCGGCACCGGCGCCACCAGCCCGCCATCCACGTAGTCGCGCCCGGCAATTGATACCGGCGTGAACACCCCCGGCACGGCGCTGGAGGCGCGCACCGCCAGCCCGCTGTCGCCACGCCTAAACAGCACCCCGGCGCCGCTGCCCAGGTCGGTGGCCAGCACACCCACCGGCAGCGCCAGCTCCTGCAAGGGCCGGTTTTGCACCATGCGGTTGACCATGCGCGCCAGCGCCTCGCCGCGCAGCAGGCCGCGGTTGAACAGCGGCAGCGACCAGTCGGTGATGGTCACCTCCTCCATCTCCAGTGCGGCCTGTTCCAACTGTTGCCCGTTCATGCCGCTGGCGTAGAGCACCGCCACCAGGCTGCCGGCCGAGGTGCCGGCCACCAGCGCCGGCCGTATGCCCTCGCGCTCCAACACCTGAATCACGCCAATGTGGGCAAAACCGCGTGCCGCGCCACCTCCGAGCGCCAAGCCCAGTCGCGGCGGGCGCAACGGGGCCGGGGTGGGTGGCGCAGGCACGGGCGCCGGGCCCACGCCCAAGGTCCCGCAACCGGCCAGCGCGAGCAGCATCCCGGCAGCCGCAGCGCGCCGGCTCAGGCCACCCAACCGAGTCGCGTCCGCACCCGTCGCGTCATCTGTGAAATTTTCCATCAACCGCCCGTAATTCAAACAGGAATCATTTTCGTTTGTGCTAAGATAGCGCCGCGTCTCTCCCACGCAACAGCAATCCGCCCGATCAACCCACCCACCGCAAACTCACCATGACACTGCGCAAAACCCTGACCTTAGCCTTGAGCGCGCTCACGATCTCAGCCCTTGCCGGCACGGCCATCGCCCAAGATCGGGTGCTCAACCTGTATTCTGCCCGCCACTACCAGTCGGATGAGCTGATCTTCGCCGAGTTCACGCGCACCACCGGCATACGCATCAACCAGGTGCAGGCCGACGACGCCGGCATCATGGCCCGCCTGCGTGCCGAAGGCGCGGCCTCTCCGGCTGACGTGGTGCTGCTGGTCGATGCCGCCCGGCTGGCGCTGGCCGACAGCCAAGGCATGTTCCGCCCGATCCAATCCGCCGCGCTCAACGCCGCCATCCCGCCCAACCTGCGCGCCGCCGCCACCCCGCAAGGCGTGACATGGTACGGCTTTTCGGCCCGGGCGCGCGTGATCGCCTTTGACCCGGCGCGTGTGCGCCCCGAGCAAATCGCCACCTATGAGCAACTGAGCGACCCGGCCCTGCGCGGCATGATCTGCTCGCGCTCGGGCTCGCACCCCTACAACCTGACGCTGTTTGCTGCGATGATCGAGCGCCACGGCGAAGCACGCACCGAAACGTGGCTGCGCGGCGTGGTGGCCAACTTGGGCCGTGCACCGGTGGGCGGCGACACGGATCAGATTCGCGCCGTGGCTTCCGGCGAATGCGCCATCGGCATCACCAACAGCTACTACGCAGCGCGCCTGATGCGCTCGGCCCGCCCCGAAGACCGTGCCGTGATGGAGCGCGTGCGCCTGCTGCATCCCAACCAAGCCACCAGCGGCACGCACATGAACGTGGCCGGCGGTGCCGTGGCACGCCACACCCGCCAGCCTGAAATGGCGCAGCAGTTCATGGAGTTCTTGGCTACGCCGTTTGCGCAGCGCACCTTTGCCGATGCCAACAACGAGTTCCCGGCCGCCCGTGGCGTGACCATCGACAACCCGGCCCTGCGCGCCTTGGGCGGTGCATCCGGCGCCTTTAAGCAAGACGAACTGCCGCTGGGCGACGTGGCACGGCACCTGACAGCGGCGCAGCGCCTGCTGGACCGGACCGGATTCCGCTAAGCAAAGCGCAGGGTCAGCCCAGACCGACCCCGCCTTCTGACCCACCCGCCCCAAGCTCGCGCTGGGGGCGGGTTTTTTGTCCCATAATTGACGCACACGTCAACTAGGAGCGACGCTCATGCAGATCGAAGGCAAGGTATTCATCGTCACCGGCGGCGCATCGGGCTTGGGTGAAGGCACGGCGCGCCATTTGAGCAGCTTGGGCGGCCGGGTGCTGCTGGCCGACCTGAAGGTCGAAGCCGGCCAGGCGCTGGCAGCCGAAATCGGGGCCGAATTCATGCCCTGCGATGTATCGAGCGAGGCCGACGGCCAGGCGGTGGTGCAGCGCGCCTGCGAGCTGGGCTACTTGGCGGGCTTGGTCAACTGCGCCGGCATCGCTGCAGCCGAAAAAACCGTGGGCAAAAACGGGCCGCACGAATTGGCGCTGTTTGCCAAAACGCTGCAAGTCAACCTGCTGGGCAGCTTCAACATGATCCGCCTGGCCGCCGCCGCCATGAGCCGCAACGCGCCCGAGCCCAGTGGTGAGCGCGGGGTCTTGATCTCTACCGCATCGGTCGCCGCCTACGACGGCCAGATCGGGCAAGCCGCCTACGCCGCCTCCAAAGGCGGGGTGGTGGGCATGACGCTGCCGATCGCGCGCGACCTGGCGCGCAACGGCATCCGCAACATGACGATCGCCCCCGGTATTTTCGGCACTCCGATGCTCTTTGGCATGCCACAAGAGGTGCAAGACGCGCTCGCTGCCAGCGTGCCCTTCCCCTCGCGCCTAGGCCGGCCGCTGGACTACGCCCGGCTGGTGCAGCACATCATCGAAAACGAAATGCTCAACGGCGAAGTGATCCGCCTCGACGGCGCGATCCGGCTGCCGCCGCGCTAACGCAGCCGAGCGCCGGGGGCGCTAAGATGGGCGGCTCTAACATGCGAACCCCTCCCCTGCCATGACGGCCTCTACCCCCCAAGACATCGCGCGCGAAGCGGTCAAGCGCCTGACGGCGCGCAAACTGCCGCCCACGCCCGAGAATTTTCAAACCTACTACCACGAGGTGGCCGGCACCCGGCCGCTCAAGCCCTTTCCGCTCGAAAACCTGCGCCAGATCGCGCAGGCACTGCCCGACGCCACCCCGGCGCAGCAACGTTTCAAGACGCAGTTTGGCAAGGCGGTGTCGCTGCACAGTTGGGAAGATCTGGAAAAAGCCCTCACGCAGCAGATCAGGAGCCAAGCCCCCACCGAAGCCCCTGCAACAGCGCCTACCGTCACGCTCCCGGCCCAGGAACGGGAGCGCTTCCCGCCCGACTTGCTCGAACAAATGGCGCGCCTCGTCGGCAACGCCCTGCCCGCCGTGGGCAACGACGACCGCAAAGTGGTGGAGTTGGCCGATGACTTGATGCGCTATCTGCGCCTGCCCGACCAGCATCCGCCTGCGCTGCGCAAGCTCATGGCCGACTTTGCCTTTAGGCTCTCCTTCGTGGCCGAGGAACAGGCCGCCATCCGCGAAACGCTGCTCAAGCTGCTGCACGCCGTGCTCGACAACGTGCGCGCCCTCAACCCGGAGCAGCCGTGGCTGCAAAAGCAGCTCAGCGCCATGATCGCAGTGGCCCAGCCGCCCTTGTCGATCCGCCGCCTCGAGGAAGCGCAGTCGCGCCTCAAAGACCTGACCCGGCTCCAGCTCGAGACGCAAGAGCAAATGCTGGCGGCCCAAAACGCGATGAAAGAGACCTTGGCCGTGTTCATGCAGCGCCTGGGCGAAACCGCCGCCAGCAGCGAGCAGTACCAGCAGCGCTTCGAGCACTTTGCGCACCAACTCGAGCGCTCCACCAGCCTGGCCGAAATGACCCCGGTGTTGCAACAGGCCATTCAGTCGGCGCGCAGCCTGGCGCTGGATAGCCAGCGCACCGGTGCCGATCTGGGGGCGCTGCGCCAACGCGCCAGCCAGGCCGAAGCGCAAGTGGCGCAGTTGCGCGACGAACTGCAACGACTGAGCGAACAGGCCAGCCACGACGCGCTCACCGGCGCCCTGAACCGCAAGGGCATGACCGATGTGCTGGAGCGCGAAACCTCGCGCGCGCAGCGCCTGGGCAGCAGCTTGTGCCTGGCCTTGCTCGACCTGGACGACTTCAAACGCCTCAACGACCGCCTCGGCCACCTCACGGGCGATGCCGCTTTGCAGCATCTGGCCACCGTGGCCAAGGCCGCGCTGCGCCCGCACGACTCGCTGGCGCGCTACGGCGGTGAGGAGTTTTTGATCATCCTGCCCGACATCGAACCCGACGAAGCGCTCGAGGTGGTGCGCCGGGTGCAGCGCGAGCTTTCAACCCAGTTGTTCCTGAGCGGCAGCGAGCGCGTGCTGATCACCTTCAGCGCCGGCGTGACGCAACTGTTCGAGCACGAAACGCTGGCGCAGGCGCTGGAGCGCGCCGACCAAGCCATGTACGCGGCCAAGCGGGCCGGTAAAAACCGCGTCTTGCGTGCTTGAGGTGCTTGCGTTGTTTGAGGCTCCCTCGCCGTGAGCATTCCACAAGCCTTTTTGCAAGAGCTGCTGGCCCGGGTCGATATCGTTGAAGTCGTGGGGCGCCATGTGGCGCTCAAAAAGGGCGGCGCCAACTTTCTTGGTCTGTGCCCTTTTCACGACGAAAAATCGCCCTCCTTCACGGTCAGCCCGACGAAGCAATTTTTTCACTGTTTCGGTTGTGGCAAGAGCGGCAGCGCGCTCGGCTTTTTGATGGAGCACACCGGCGCCGGCTTCATTGAGGCGGTGCAAGACCTGGCGCAGCAAGCCGGGCTGAGCGTGCCGCAAGATGAAGAAACCCCGGAACAAAGGGCGCAGGCGTCGGCCCTGCGGCGCCAGCGCAGCAGCCTCTCGGAGTTGCTGGAGCAGGCCGCGCAAGCCTACCAGCAGCAGCTCAAGGGGGCGCCGCAAGCGGTGGATTACCTCAAGCGCCGCGGCTTGAGTGGCCAAATTGCCAAACAGTATGGGATCGGCTACGCCCCCGGGCAGTGGCGCTTTTTGTCCACCGCAGTGGCCGATTATCAAAACCCGCTGCTGGTCGAGGCCGGGTTGGTGATCGAGGCCCATGCGGCCCATGAAGCGGGTGCCGATGCGGCCGCTGCGCCTGAATCGGGCAGCGGCTCGGGGCGCAGCGGCAAGCGCTACGACCGCTTCCGGGACCGCATCATGTTCCCGATCCGCAACGTCAAAGGCCAGTGCATCGGCTTTGGCGGCCGGGTGCTGGGAGCGGGCGAACCCAAATACCTGAACTCGCCCGAGACGCCCCTGTTTTCCAAGGGGCGCGAGCTCTATGGCCTGTTCGAGGCGCGCAGCGCCATCCGCCACGCCGGCTGCGTGCTGGTCACCGAAGGCTATATGGACGTGGTGGCTCTGGCCCAGCACGGCTTGGGCTATGCGGTGGCCACGCTGGGCACCGCCTGCACGCCGGAGCAGGTGCGGCTGCTGTTTCGCTTCAGCGACACGGTGGTGTTTGCCTTCGATGGCGACAGCGCGGGCCGGCGCGCCGCCCGCAAGGCCCTGCCGGCCGCCCTGCCTTGGGTGGGCGACACGCGCAGCGTCAAGTTTCTTTTTTTGCCGCCCGAACACGACCCCGACAGCTTCATTCGAGCCCACGGCGCGCCGGCATTCGAGCAAGCGCTGGCGCAAGCCCTGCCCTTGAGCCGCTTTTTGCTCGATGTGGCGGCCGAGGGTTGCGCGCTCGACACGCCCGAAGGCCGCGCGCGCCTAGCCAGCCAGGCCGAGCCCCTATGGAGCGCGCTGCCCGAGGGCGCCTTCAAACACCAGATGTTGCTGGAGCTGGCCGATCGGGTGGCCCTAGACGGACGCGACCTGCTCGCGCTGTGGCAACCCAAGCCACCGCACGCATCCAAGGCGCCACGCCGTGTACCCGGGCGAACCGCTGCCGATCCGGGCTACCCTCGGAGCAGCCCATCCAACCCGCCCAACCCGCCCTACCCGCCCACTGCGACGGCTACGGCCTCAGCGGCGCTCGATTTGCCCCCCCCTGCACGGCGGCACGACCTCCAGCCAACCTCGGAGGGCGCACGTGCCAGCGCCCCTTGGCCCGGGTTTGCGCCCCCGCGTGCCCAGCGCCCAACCCGGCGCACGCCGCGCGGTCTGCTCGGGCGCGCCGACCGGGTGGCGCGCATCGTGCTGGCCGCCTCGCAGGCCTGGGACTGGCTCAGCGCCGACGACCACCAGTTGCTGGCCCAGCAAGCGGCGCCACACGGGGCGCTGTTTGCCTGGCTGGAGGGTCAGTGGCTTGAACACGGCCCGCAGCCGTGGGCGGCGCTGCGTGAAGCGCTGCGCGGTCAAGCCTTTGAGGCGCTGGCGCTGGAATTGCACAGCGGCGGCATGGTTCTGGAACAAGCGGCGGCCCCAGCGCATGCGCCCAGCGAAGCCCTTGACCCCACCGACCCCTCCGGCGTGCGCAGCGAACTGCGCGAATTGCTGCGGCTGCTGCACATCGAACGGCTGATGCAGCTCGAAAACGAATTGATCGCCCATGCCGCAGCCGACGCCGGGCAAATGCAGCGCTACCGAGAGGTGACGGCGCAGCGAAAAATCCTGCAAAACAGCAAGACCTGACGCCGCCTTGGGCCAGATCGGGCCGGCCCTTAACCAATCAGGCAAATTTGCAAACCAAGCGGCCTATCGACTGATGGGCTACAATGACCGGTTAGCACAAGTGCGACAGCAGCACCTCCGAACCGGCCAACGCCCATGCATGGGCAACAGGGCTCCAAGCCCCCGGCCACTGGTCATCCAGCCCTCGCAAGGACTGCACCCCAAATGTTCGCCCGCCCAACTTGTGCCGCACTCCCCCTGACGGGGCTTGAGTACCTTTTGTGTTGCCCTTGTTCGCCCCTATTCGTTCCTGTGCGCGTCGGCTGGCTCTATGCCGCTGCCGCCCCACCCATCGCTCGGGTTTTGGCCCGTGCAGAAAGCGCCGTTCGTGAGCTCAAAAAAACCGACTGCCCAAGCCCCCGCCAGTGCCCCAGTGGCCAGCGAAGCAGCTTCCAGCCTAGAGCCGATTGGCGCTGCGGCGCCCGCAGCCCGTAACAAGCCGGCCCGCAGCAGCGCCAGCAAGCCAGCGACGGCACCTCGTGCCAACAAGGCTGCGGCGGCAACGCCTGCACCGCTGGTAGCCGCAGCAGCGCCCGCCGAGCTTGCCGCCGAGGCCGTGGCGCCCGCAAGCAAGCGCAGCCGCAAGCCCAAGGCAAGCCCCAAGTCTGCTCAGGATCCGATCCCGGCGGCGCCTTCGGACAGAGACGAAGTCGACCTGATCGACCTCGAAGAAGAATTCAGCGTCGAGACCGAAGCCGGTGAAGCCGACCACGTCACCGACGCCGCCGATGCCACCGAGCCGGCCGAAAAAGCCAAGCCCTTGCGCATGAAAATCAGCAAGGCCAAAGAGCGCGCCCTGATGAAGGAGTTCGGGCTCGACGACACCGTGCTCACCGAAGAAGAGGCCAAGGCCCGGCGCGACCACCTCAAGGCCCTGATCAAGCTCGGCAAAACGCGCGGCTACCTCACGCACGGCGAAATCAACGACCACCTGCCCGACAAACTGGCCGAAGCCGAAACGCTGGAGGTGGTGGTTTCCTTGCTCAACGACATGGGCGTGGCGGTCTATGAACAAACGCCCGACGCCGAAACGCTGCTGCTCTCCAACGCCGGCCCCACCTCGGCTACCGAAGAAGAAGCCGAAGAAGAGGCCGAAGCCGCGCTCTCGACCGTGGACAGCGAGTTTGGCCGCACCACCGACCCGGTGCGCATGTACATGCGCGAAATGGGCACGGTCGAGCTGCTCACGCGCGAAGGCGAGATCGAGATCGCCAAGCGCATCGAAGGCGGCTTGAACGAGATGATGGCCGCGATTTCGCAGTCGCCCGCCACCATCAACGAAATCATGACCATGGCCGACGAAATTCGCGCCGGCTCGGTGGTCATCTCCACCGTCGTCGATGGCTTTGCCGACGCCGACGCCGCCGACGACTACGTGGCCGAAGAAGACTTCGACGACTACGACGAAGCCAGCGACGACGACGGCAAAGGCGGCTCCAAGGCGGTGTCGCGCAAAATGGAAGAACTCAAGCGCGAGGCCTTGCTGCGCTTTGAAGCCCTGCGCGAGCTGTTCGATCAGTTGCGCCTCAGCTACGACCAGCACGGCTACGCCAGCCTGGCCTACCAGCAGGCGCAAGCGCAGCTGACCGACAAGCTGATGACGATCCGCTTCACCGCCAAGGCGATCGAAAAACTGTGCGACACGGTGCGCCAGCAAGTCGAGTCGGTGCGCAAAAAAGAGCGCGAGCTGCGCCGCATCATCGTCGACAAGTGCCGCATGCCGCAAGACAAGTTCGTGGCCGACTTCCCGCCCAACCTGCTCAACCGCCAGTGGGTGCAAAAGCAGGCCGCCGCCGGCAAGCCGTGGAGCGCTACCATGGGCCGCCACATTCCGCCCATCCAAGAACTGCAGCAGCAACTGATCGACCTGCAATCCAGCGTGGTGGTGCCGCTCGATCAGCTCAAGGCCATCCACAAGCGCATGAACGACGGCGAGCGCATGTCGCGCAACGCCAAAAAAGAGATGATCGAGGCCAACTTGCGGCTGGTCATCAGCATCGCCAAAAAATACACCAACCGCGGCCTGCAGTTCCTCGACCTCATCCAAGAGGGCAACATCGGCCTCATGAAGGCGGTGGACAAGTTTGAATACCGGCGCGGCTACAAGTTTTCCACCTACGCCACGTGGTGGATACGGCAGGCCATCACGCGCTCGATCGCCGACCAGGCGCGCACCATCCGGATTCCGGTGCACATGATCGAAACCATCAACAAGATGAACCGCCTCAGCCGCCAGCACCTGCAAGAGCACGGCTTCGAGCCCGACGCCTCGATGCTGGCCGAGAAGATGGAGATCCCGGAAGACAAAATCCGCAAGATCATGAAGATCGCCAAAGAGCCGATCTCCATGGAAACCCCGATCGGCGACGACGACGACTCGCACCTGGGCGACTTCATCGAAGACAGCGCCAACACCGCCCCGATCGACGCCGCCATGCAAGCGGGCTTGCGCGAAGTGGTCAAAGACATCCTCGACACCCTGACACCGCGCGAAGCCAAGGTGCTGCGCATGCGCTACGGCATCGAAATGTCCACCGACCACACCCTCGAAGAAGTGGGCAAGCAGTTCGACGTCACGCGCGAGCGCATCCGCCAGATCGAAAACAAGGCGGTGCGCAAACTCAAGCACCCGAGCCGCTCCGACAAGCTGCGCAGCTTCATGGATACGCTCTAAGTTTTCACTCCAGCCGGAAGCGGCGCACCACCTCCGAGAGCTGGCGCGCCTGATCGCTCATGGCGCTGGCGGCCGCCGCGCTTTGCTCGACCAGCGCCGCGTTTTGCTGCGTCATCTGATCGAGCTGGCTGACTGCGGCGTTGATCTGCGCCACGCCTTCGGCCTGCTCGCCCGAGGCGCTCGATATTTCGGCCACCACATCGCGCACGCGCTCGACCTGTTCGACGATGGCCTGGATCGATTCACCCGCTTGGTTCACCAGACCCACGCCCGCCCCGACCCGATCGACGCTGTTGTTGATCAACACCTTGATCTCTTTGGCCGCTTCGGCGCTGCGCCCAGCCAGCGAGCGCACTTCGGAGGCCACGACCGCAAAACCGCGCCCGGCTTCACCCGCCCGCGCTGCCTCGACTGCGGCGTTGAGCGCCAAGATATTGGTCTGAAACGCGATGCCGTCGATGACGGAGATGATTTCGCTGATTTTTTTCGACGCTTGCTGGATCTCGCTCATGGTATGCACCACGCTGCCCACCACCTCGCGCCCCTGTTGTGCACTCTGGCCGGCGGTGCGGGCCAGCTCGCTGGCGGTGCGCGCTGAAGCGGCCGAGTGCCCGATGGCGTCCGACATGCTCTCCATGCTGGCGGCGGTCTGCTCCAGGTTGCTGGCGCTTTGTTCGGTGCGCTCACTCAGGTTCTGGTTGCCCGCCGCAATTTCCTGTGCCACCGCCGTGATGCCGTCGGTGCCGTGGCGCACGTCGGCCACCACCTGGGCAATCTGATCGCGCATGGCGTTCAGGGTGCGGCTCATCTGGCCGAACTCATCGCCGCGCTCGATCGACAAACGCGCACCGATGTTGCCATCGGCCATCTGCTGCGCAAAGACCATGACATCGTTCAGCGGCGCCCGTATGCTGCGAATCAGCACCGCTGCACCCCCCAAAATAAACAGGATCAGCACCCCCAGCATGGCGCTGGACCTGAGGATATTGGCGTTGCGGTATTCGGCAAACACCGCCTGCGACTGCTGCAACTGGGTGGCTTGCAGCGCCGCAAATTCGCGCAGGCTGCTCATGTAGGGTGCAATACCGGGGTTGAACTGTTGGGCGATTTCTTGCATCGCCCCTGCCGCGTTGCCCTGCTCGCGCAGCGCCCTTGCCCGTGCCAGCGAATCCAGCACCGCCTGGCGCTGCGCCGCAATGCGCTGCATCAGTTCGCGCTCGGGCGCGCTGGTGGCGAGCTCGGCGAGCCGGGTTTGCACCTCGTTAATCTGGCGCACCGTCTGGGGTATGAGCTCCCGGTACAGGGTTTCGAGTTCGGGGTTGGCCGAAATGAAAGTGGCTTGCACCCGCGTCACGTTGGTTTCCACCAGCCCGGCCCAGAGCGTGGCCAGTTGCAGCTTTTCGCTCTTTTGCGCCAGCACGGCCTCCGATTGAGCTGTGATGGCGCGCGACTGCGTGGATGTGACAAGGACCAAGCCGAGCAATCCAAACATCAGCAACACCACACCCAGCCACAACTTTGCCCCTACGCTCAGACCAGCGTATCTTGATGGCGCTTGCAAGCTATGTTCCATACCGTTTCCCAACTTTCGTTTCTAAACATCCGTGTGGGCATCAAAGCCCAAATGCTGCCCAAATGCACGCAAAGTGCGTAAGCAGTGCGTAAGCGGGGCGCATATTAACTCAAAGTCAGCGTTTGCACCGGGCTGGCAAGCAGACTCCCTCTACGCAAAATGCTATTATGAGCCGCTAAATCGCTTTTTGCGCGTGTTGTTGGCACATGCACGCAGTGCACCATCCAGCACCTCCGCATCGGCGCCACTACATGCTGCCCCTAAACCCGCACCATCAGCTTCAACGATTGCATACATGACCGGCAAACCCTTGCAAGACCCGGCCGACATCTTCGTCTTTGCCGATGACCGCCCTGTGACGCCCCAAGACCTCACGCCGCCTAGCAAGCCTTGGCGCGTGCTGGTGGTCGATGACGACCCCGACGTGCACATCAGCACCGCCTTTGCGCTCGACCTCACCTGGACGTTGGAGCGCCCGATCGAGCTGCTGCGGGCCGAATCCGCAGCCCAAGCGCGCCAGATCTTGGCCGAAAACGCCGACATCGCCGTGGTCTTGCTCGACGTGGTGATGGAAACCGCCGACGCCGGCTTGTTGCTGGTGGACTACATCCGGCGCGAGCTCGGCCTGAGCGCCACGCGCATCGTGCTGCGCACCGGCCAGCCCGGCTACGCCCCCGAGCACGAGACCTTGGCGCGCTACGACATCAACGACTACCGCTCCAAGTCCGAACTCACGCAGCACAAACTCGTCTCCACCCTGATGGCGGCGGTGCGCGCCTACGAGCAGGTGCGAACCATTGAAGCCAGCCGGCGCGGCCTGCAGCAGATCGTGCTCAGCTCGGCCGAGCTGATGCAATTGAGCGGTTTGCAGCGCTTTGCCGACGGCGTGCTGACGCAGGTGGCGGCCTTGCTGGGCGTGTCGCCGCACGGCTTGGTTTGCGCCCAAGGCCCGGCCCCGGGCGGCCCCTACACGGTGCTGGCCGCCGCCGGCCCTTTCGTGGCCCTAATCAACCAGCCGCTCGATGCGCTCAATGGCCACCCAGCCTTGGCGCATCTGCGACGGGCCCTGAAAAACCAGTGCAGCCAGTGGGGGGCCACCGAAACCGTGCTCTACGTGGGCAGCGAGCGCGGTTTGGACATGGCGATTTATCTGCCCACCCCGCTTCCACACGACGAAATCACGCGCCAACTGCTCGACGTGCTGTGCGTCAATCTCAGCGCCTGCCTGCGCAACCTCGACCTCGTGCAGCGCCTGCAACTGGTGGCCTACCAAGATCCGCTGCTGGGTATTGCGAACCGGGCCAGCTTGATCGAACGCATCGAGCGCACCGAGCACGGCAGCCATGCACTGCACCGCCTCATTTTGGCCGACATCGACGACTTCAACGGCATCAACGAGCTCATGGGGCACCCTTTTGGCGACCGGGTGCTGCAGGCCGTGGCGCAGCGTCTGCTCGATTGCCTGCCGGCAGCCGTCACGGTGGCGCGCGTCTCGGGCAATGCCTTCGGCCTGTTTGGAGCCAACGAAGCGCTGCAAGCCGATCGGGTTCAACGAGCCCTCGAAGCGCCCCTGAGCGTGGCTGGCCAGCCCTTCAAGGTGCGGCTTTCCATGGGTTGTTGTGAAGAGGCAGACCTGAGCCCATCGGGCGCCGATGCGCTCAAAAACGCCTCCATCGCGCTCAAGCACGCCAAGCTGCAGCACCGGGGTGCCTTGGTCTGCTTCGACGCCGACATGGCGCAGCGCTCGCGCCACCACGCCGAGCTGCTGGAGCGCCTCACCGCCGCCTTCAACGACAAGCAGTTGTTCCTCGTCTATCAGCCGCAAATCGACCTCGAGTCGGGCGCCGTAATCGGCCTCGAAGCCCTGCTGCGCTGGCGCCGCGAAGACGGCCAAATGGTGCCGCCCGACCGTTTTATCCCGGTGGCTGAACAGTCGGGTCTGATCGACAGCTTGGGGTTGTGGGTCTTTAAAACCGCCTGCCACGATATGCAGCGCCTGATTGCAGCCGGCTTGGCCCCCAAGCTGATGGCAGTCAACGTGTCGGTGGCGCAGTTCAAGAACCCCGCCTTTGTGGGTCAGATCGAACAGGCTTTGCTCGATTCGGGCCTGGCGGCGAACCGGGTCGAGCTCGAAATCACCGAATCGGTGGCGGCGCTTGGGCACGGCGTGGTCGAGCCCCTGCTGCAGCGCTTGCGCCGGCTGGGGTTTTCGGTGGCCATTGACGATTTTGGCACCGGCTATTCTTCGCTGGCCTATCTGGAGCGGCTGCCGCTGGACCGCATCAAGATCGACCGCGAGTTTGTGAGCCAGTTGCAGCAGGGCCAAGAAGCGCGCATCGCGGCCCTGATCGCCCAGCTGGGTGCCAAACTCGGGCTGCGCGTGCTGGCCGAAGGCATCGAAGACGCGGCGGTGTGGCGCAAACTGCAGGCCATCGGCTGCCACGAGGGGCAAGGCTTTCACATCGCCAAGCCCATGCCTTTTGATGATCTGCCAGCATGGTTGCGCGAGTGGAACACCCGTGCACACGGCTAAACCAGCGTGCCCCCCTAATGCAACCCACAAAGCCAGCATGAGCACCGCCAATCCGACGCGCCGCCGCTTGCTGCTGCGCGCGGCCGCTTGGCCCATAGGGAGTGCCCTTGCGGCAGCCGGCTTATCGGCTTGTGCGCAGCAGACTCCGGTTCGGCTGGCCGTGCTGGGAGGGCTCACAGGGCCTGTCAGCGATTTGGGTCTGGCCATGCGTGATGGTGTGTTGCTGGCAGTCGAGCTTGCACGCGCGGCCGGGCGGGCGGTTGAGCTGCTGGAATTTGACGATGCACAAAACCCCAACAAGCTGCCCGAGGTGGCGCTGCGCATGGCCAGCGCGCAGGTGGCTGCCGTGGTTGGGCCGGTAACCAGCAACATTGCACAAGCCTGGATCCCCTTGGCGCAGCAGCATGGATTGCTCACGGTGTCGCCAGCCGCGACCAGCGACGATTTCAGCGGCCTAGATGACCAGTTTTTCCGCGTCAGCGCCAGCACGAGTGAGTACGCCACGCAAAGCGCTGCTTTCGCAGTGCAGCGGCGCGGCTGGCGCCGGCTGGCACTGATCCGCGACGACTCCAACGCCGTTTTCACGCGCAGTTGGGCCGATTTTTTTGCAACCCAAGCACGCAGCTTGGGGGCCACGGTGGCCGAACCGGTGCCGTACCGCGGACCGCTAACACCACTGCAAGCGCAAACCGTGCTGCAGCAAGCCCTTGAGCAGCAGCCCGAGGTGCTGGTGTTGGTCGCCAACGCCAATGACGCGGCCTTGCTGGCTCAACTGGCGCGGCAGCTCCAGCCAGCCACAGCGCTCTTTGCCGCCGAATGGGCCTCATCGAGGCAGCTCATCGTGCGTGGCGGACGCGCCGTGGAGGGCATGTTGGTCGCGCAATTTGTCGATCGCAACAACCGCTCTGAAAGCTACCTGCTGTTTTTGCAACGTTTTGAGCAGCGCTTTCGGCGCTCCCCCGAGTTTGCCGAAGTCGTGGCCTACGACGCCGCCCAAGTTCTGCTGCACGGATTGGCGCAGCAGGCGCCGGACGAAACCCTCAAAGCCACGCTGCTGCGCGTGCGCACCTTCCCCGGCTTGCAAGACGCCATCACCTTTGACGATTATGGCGACAGCCAACGCCCCATGGTGATGAGCGAAATCCGCAATGGCCGTTTCATCACCCTTGGCGCATGAAAGTGGTGCGCACGCTGTCGATCCGCCGCCTGCTGGTGGGCCAGTTCGCGCTGGTGCTGGTGTTGGCGATTGCCTTGGTGGTGGTGATGATGGTGGCGTGGCGCCTGCCCCTGGCCCGTGAACAGCAGCGCCACGAGCAGCAGCGCATGGCCGCCGTGGTGGCGCAGCAGGTGCAGGGGCGGCTCGATGTCACCGAGTTGCTCACGGCCATGTTGAGAGGTGCCCACCCCGCCGGGCCGATCGAGGGCGGATTGGTCCACCCCCAAGTGCGCCGGTTTGCGCAGCAACTGGCCGATCAGGCCATCACGTTTCAGGCCATTTACTGGGTCGGTCCAGACGGTTTGGTGATCGATTTCGTGCTTCCCTTCAGCCTTGACGAACCCGCTGTCATGGCCCGGGTGGGGGCCGACCTGAGCAATCTGCCGGTTTTGCGCTTGGCGGCCCAAGGTCAACATCCGGTTTGGAGCGACCAGTACCTCTCACCTCTGATGGGGCTGCCGGTGGTGGCACTGGCACTGCCGTTGCCCAATGGTTTCATGATCGCCGAAGTCTCGGTGCAAGAATTGGTGGCCGCCACCGCCGACTGGGGCGCGCACGGCGATCTGCTGGTGTTGCTCACCGATGGCACGGGCGAGTTGCTCGGCTCACCCGACCCGCTCGACCCGCTGCACCGGCGCAACATCGCCAACCTAGCGCCGATCGCCCACGCCCTCGGCGGGACGCAGGCGCACGGTCGCATCGATCACTTGGGCGAAACCTTCGAGGGCTATGCCCTGCGCATCGACCGCCTAGGATGGGTGGCTTTCACGGGCCAGCCGCTGCTGCTGGCTCGCACCGGCGAACGGGCGGCCATCGTCGTCACCGGGCTGACGGTGTTGTTTGCAATTGGCTTTGGCTTGCTGCTCAACCTGCTCGTGGCCACGCGCATCGGGCGCCACCTGCGCCGCAGCGTGGCCTATTCCGACGCTGTGGCGCGCGGCGACTACGACGCTGCACCGCCCCACAGCCGCATCACCGAGGTGCAGCACCTAGAGCGCAGCCTAAGCCGCATGGCGCTGGAAATCCGGCGCCGCGAGCAGCAGATGCGCGCCATCATTGACCTCGGACCCACGGTGGCGGTGCAGATTTACGACCGCAATAGCCGCGTGATCGATTGGAACCCAGCCTCGGAGCGCATGCTGGGCTACAGCCGCCAGCAGGCGCTGGGCAAGCGGCCTGGCGAGCTGTACTACGATGCCCAGCAACAGGCCGACTTTGAAGCCATCTTGGCGCGCATCGCCGAAACCGGCGCCCCCTTTGGCCCCTTCGAAGGCGCGCTGCGTGGAGCCGATGGCAACTTGCGCTGGATTTATTCCACCACGTTTGCGATACCCGGGCCACAAGAGGGCGAGCTGCAGTTCGTCTGCATGGACATTGACATCAGCGAGATCAAACGGCTCGAAACCGAGCTGCGCAACCTCAACAGCGAGCTCGAAGACCGGGTGCAGTTGCGCACCCAGAGCCTTGAACAAGCCAACAACGAATTGCAGCGCACCCTGAGCGAGCTGCGCTCGACCCAAGACCGCCTGCTGCAAGCCGACAAACTGGCCGCCTTGGGCAGCTTGGTGGCCGGGGTGGCGCACGAGCTCAACACCCCGATCGGCAACGCCATGATGGCCGCCAGCACCCTAAGCGAGAGCCTGCGCCAGTTCCACCAGCGTTTGCAGCAAGGGCTGCGGCGCAGCGACCTCGATGCCTTTGTGGCGCAAGTGGGCACGGCCGATGAAATCGCCATCCGCAACCTAGAGCGGGCCGGCGAGCTCATCAGCAGCTTCAAGCAGGTGGCGGTGGACCAGACCAGCTCGCAACGGCGCCGCTTCGACCTGGCCGAGGTGGTGCATGAAATCTTGCTCACGCTGCAACCGGTGCTCAAGCGCAGCCCGTTTGCGGTCGAGGTGCAGGTACCAAGCGGTATCTGGCTCGACAGCTACCCTGGTCCGCTTGGGCAGGTGCTGGCCAACCTGATCCAGAACGCCTTGGTGCATGGGCTGCAGGGCCGACCCAGCGGCAGCGTGCGCATTGAGGCCGCCATCGAAGACGGGCAGTTTTGGCTCAGCGTGAGCGACGACGGCAAGGGCATTGCACAGCACCTGCAAGACCGCGTGTTCGAACCCTTCTTCACCACCCGCTTGGGTCAAGGGGGCAGCGGGCTGGGCCTGCACATCGTGCACAACCTCGTGACCGGGGTGCTGGGGGGGCGCATCGCGCTCCAGAGCAACCCGGGCCATGGGGCGCGCTTCACCATCCAGTGCCCGCTGGTGGCCCCACGCGAGGCCGCATCAGTCAGCGGCAACCCCGAGCCCGCTTGATCAGGCCAGACACTCCAGCGCCAGCACGCCGGTGGCGGTATTCGAGATCGGGATGTGGTAGTTGCTGTGCACCTTGCGCACCCCGGCCCCGCCGCGTGTCAGGGCGGCGCGCATGGCCAGCCACATCAGCAGCTCCACGCCCTGGGTGCCGGCGCGCTCGACCAGCTCCAGATCGCTGAACTGGGTCGCCCACTCGGGGTTGGAGACCATGCTCTCTAGGAACTGCTGGTCAAAGGCCTTGTTGATGAAGCCGGCGCGCTCGCCTTCGAGCTGGTGGCTTAAGCCCCCGGTGGCCATGACCAGCACCCGCTTGTCGCTCTGCCAAGCGGCGATTGCTTCGCCCACTGCTTGGCCGAGCTTGTAAACCCGCCGCGCCGTGGGCAGCGGAAACTGAACGGTGTTGATGTCGATCGGCACGATCTGCACCGGGGCCACCTCGTGCGTGGGCCAAAACAGCTTCAAGGGCAGCGAACAGGCGTGATCGACCAGCATCTCTTGGCAAGTCACGATATCAAACTCGCTTGCCACCAGGTGCCGGATGATCTGCCACGAAAGCTCCGGGCAGCCCGCCAGCGGCGGCAGCGTGGGGATGCCCCAGCCTTCGTCGGCGTTGCGGTACTCGGCCGCGGCCCCAACGGCAAAGGTGGGCATTTTGTCGAGGAAGAAGTTGAGCCCGTGGTCGTTGTAGAACACCACCACCACCTCGGGGCGCACCTGTTCGAGCCAGCGGTGGATGGGGGGAAAGCCGTCGAAAAAGGGCTTCCAGTAGGGCTCTTGCTGCCAGCCTTTGGCCAGCGCGTGGCCGATGGCCGGAATGTGCGAGGTGGCCAAGCCACCGAGTAGGGTTGCCATGATGGGGGTTTCCTTGGGACGATGCTGAGGATGGGTGGGTTGCAGGCGCGGGTGGGGGGTTAGCGCGCAGCCGCTGGCCAGTCGGGCTGTTGGTTGGCCGCTGCCAGTTTGGCCATGAACTCGGGCTTGCTGACGCCGGTTTGCTGGGCCCCGATGTCTTGCATATTGAGGCCGAAAATGCCGGCAAACTTGGCCAGGTAGTAGGCGTTGCCACCGGCTTGCAGCAGCGCCAGCACCTGCTTGGAGCGCACCGCCTCGGCCTGCTGCGGGTTCAGGCCGTACTGGGCCATGTAGCCTTCGGGGTCGGCCACGAAGGCCTCGCGATTGGCCTTGTCGTTGAAAGAAAAACACATTTTGTTGAGCGCATAGCCTTTTTTGGCCATGCTGCCGTCAAACGGGGTGGTGCCGGGGATGTCGTGGGTGCCTGCTAGAGGGCTGCTCATGATCGGGTCTCCTGATGGGGGCGGGTAGCGCGCTTGGAATGCGTACAGTGGCGCCAGTGTGGCGCATGAATTGACTTCGATCAAGCAATCAGTCATCATGCAACCCATGAATGATTTAGATTGGTCGGCGTTGGATGCGCGCCTGCTGCGCGTGTTGGTGGCGGTGACTCAAAGCGGCTCGGTCACGGCCGCCGCCCAGCGCCTTGGGGTGACGCAGTCGGCGGTGAGCCACCAGCTCGATCGGCTGCGCGCCATCGTGGGCGACCCGCTGTTTGTCAAGTCCGGGCGCGGCATCGTGGCCACGGCGCGCACCGAAGCCTTGCTGGCACCGGCGCAGGCCTTGCTGCAAGAAATGGAGCGCTTTGCCCAGCGCGAGCGCTTCGAGCCGGCCCAGTGGGAGGCCAGCCTCACCCTGGCGGCCAACGATTTGCAGCGCGACCTGCTGCTGCCGCCGCTGTTGCAGCGCCTGCAACAACTGGCGCCCAAGGTGCAGCTGCGCGTCATCCCCTCGGGCATCCCGAGCCTGGAGCTGCTGCGCCAGCAGCAGTGCCAGCTGGTGCTCAGCCCGCGCCCGCCCGATGGCACCGACATTGTGCAAAAGCGCCTGTTCGAAGACGCCTACCGGGTCTTTTACGACCCCGCCCAGCGCGCCGCCCCGCGCGACCTAGACGACTATCTGGCTGCCGAGCACGCCACCGTGGTCTATGAGCCAAACCGGCCGCTCGACCTCGACCAGTGGCTGCTCGGGCGCGGCGTGCAGCGGCGCTTTCGGGTGCTGGTGCCGGGTTTTGCTGGCTTGGCTTCGTTCCTGCCCGGCAGCCGCTTGCTGGCCACGGCGCCCGGTTTGCTGCAGCGTCACCTGCTGCGCGGCCTAGCCAGCGCCGCCCCGCCCCTGCCCTGCCCGCCCTTGCCCATGTATATGGTCTGGCACCTGCGGCACCAGCACGACCCGGCGCAGCGCTGGCTGCGCGAGCAAATCGAGGCGCTGTTGCCAGCCGTGCTCAGCCCGCCGTTGGGGGCTGGCCCGCCTGCTGCTGCGCCAGCCGGTACTGCTGTGGGCTCAGGCCGGTGCGGCGCTTGAAGAAGCGCGAAAAATAGGCCGGGTCTTCGAATCCGAGTTCGAGCGCCAGACTGGCCGCCGGCGCCGCAATGTAGATCAGGCGGCGGCAGGCTTCGCGCGTCAGGCGCTCGTGCACCAGTTCCAGCGCGCTGCAGCCGCTGGCGCTGCGCGTGAGGCGGTTCAGGCGCTGCAAGGAAAGGCCCAGGCGCTCGCCGTAGCGCTGCAAGGGCCAGTGCTCCAAAAAGTGCTGCTCCACCAGCCACAAAAAGCGGGTGTAGAGGGCCTGGTGCCGGTGCGCCCGCTCACCCACGGCGGCGGCCTGGCGCTGCAGCGCACTGGCCTGCGCCAGCCGCCAGACCAGCGCCCGCGCCAGCCAGCCCAACACCGGCGCGGCGCCAGCCCCGGCCGGCCTTTGAAACTCGTGCGCGAGCTCCCGGAACAAGGTGTCGAGCCGCTGCGCCGCGTCGTCGTCGGGCAAAAAGTGCAACAGGCGCGGGGCCGTGAACAGCTCTTGAAAGGCTGCCCCTAGCGCGCCCGTCTCGCCCTCAAGCAGCCCGCGTGCGCTCAGCGTGAGCACGCGGCCATCGGTCTCGGGCGCAAAACGAAAGCCGTGCACCACCGTGGGCGGCAGCACGATCGCCGCCGGGGCCTGCACCTCGGCGCGGTGCTCGTCGAGCAGCACCTCGGCTTGGCCGCGCCACAACCACAGCACCTGGTACAGGCCCTGGTGCGTGTGCGGCTGAATCTCCCAGTGATACAGGCGGCTGCGCGACTGCACTTCCTCGATGTGCAGCAGCTCGTGCCCCGGCACCGCGGCCTCGCCGTAAAGCGCAAAGCTGGGGATGTGGCTGCCGCCACCCCACGGTGGGCTGGAAGGCACGGCCCTGTGGCCGACAGCGCCAGGAGCGCCCGCAACGCCCGCAGTGCCCGGCCCCAATGCGGTGCCTGGTGCACCCCGCGCGTTTAGCGAGCCTTGCGGCCAAGACGGAAAAGGGCGATTGCTCATGGCTGCATTTTGATCCAAAAGTACCAGCAATCGGCGCATTTTTTGCACGCTCCAAAAGCCCGCCCGGCCCTACAGTTCCACCTTGGGCCCGCTGGCCGCACAGCCGCAGCCCACACAGAGCGCCCCGAGCGCCCCACAAAACAGGAGACCCGCCATGACCCCCTTCCAGTTCGACCCCTACGCACCGGCCGTCGATGCCGACCCCTTCCCCTACTACCACCGCCTGCGCGAGGAATTTCCCTGCTTTTGGAGCGAGCAGGCGCAGATGTGGGTGCTGTCGCGCTACGCCGACATCGTCAGCGCGCTCAACGACTGGCAGACCTACTCCAGCGCCAGCGGCAACCTGATGACCGAACTGCCCGGCCGCGCCGGTGCCACCCTGGGCAGCTCGGATCCACCCCGGCACGACCGCCTGCGCGCGCTGGTGCAGCACGCTTTCATGAAGCGCAACCTGCTGGCGCTCGAAGAGCCGATCCGCGCGGTGGCGCAGCAGGTGTTTGGCCAACTGCAGGGCGTAGATCAGTTTGATTTCAAAGACGTGTCGTCGCAGTTCACGGTCAAGGTGCTGATGACTGCGCTCGGCCTGCCGATGGGCGATGAAGCGCTGGTGGCCGAGCACGAGGTGCGCGACCACGCGGTGCTGATGGTGCAAAGCGACGCCCGCACCCGCGCCAAAGGCCCCGAGCACATCGCCGCCTACCAGTGGATGCAAAACTACGCCGCGCAAGTGATCGCGCTGCGCCGCGCCGAGCCGCGCAACGACCTGATTAGCCACTTTGCCATGGCCGAGATCGACGGCGACCGCCTCGACGAGCGCGAGGTGCTGCTCACCACCACCACCCTGATCATGGCCGGGGTCGAATCGCTGGGCGGCTTCATGATGATGCTGGCCTACAACCTGGCCAGCTTCCAAGAGGCACGCCGCGCCGTGGTGGCCGACCCCGCGCTGCTGCCCGACGCGATCGAAGAAAGCCTGCGCTACAACACCTCGGCGCAGCGCTTTCGCCGCCGCCTGATGTGCGACGTGACGCTGCACGGCCAAACCATGCGCCAAGGCGATTTCGTCTGCCTGGCCTACGGCAGCGGCAACCGCGACCCACGTCAGTTCCCCCAGCCCGACCGCTACGACCTGGCGCGCAAACCGCGTGGCCACCTCGGCTTTGGCGGCGGCGTGCACGCCTGCCTAGGCACCGCGATTGCGCGGCTGGCGCTCAAAATCGCCTTCGAAGAATTCCACCGCGTGGTGCCCGAGTACCATCGGGTGGCCGATCAACTGCCTTGGATGCCCTCGTCCACCTTTCGCAGCCCGCTGGTGCTCGAACTGGCCGTTGGCTGAAACCGCCCCGTTATTTATTTGGATGCACCTGCATGGCACAAATCACCTACATCGAAGCCCACGGCCACGCCACCACGGTCGATCTGCCCGAGGGCTGGAACCTGATGCAAGGCGCCATCGCCAACGGCATCGAAGGCATACTGGGCGAATGCGGTGGCTCCTGCGCCTGCGCCACCTGCCACTGCTACGTCGATGAAAGCCGCCTGCCCGAACTGGCCGCGCCCAGCCAGACCGAGCTCGACATGCTCGAACACGTGGCCGCCGAGCGCCGCCCCAACAGCCGCCTGGCCTGCCAGCTCAAGTCCACGGCGCGGCTCGACGGCCTGATCCTGCATCTGCCGGCCACGCAAGAATAAGCGACCAGCCCCACAGGACGCACCATGATCCCACCCCGCCTGCTCGAACCCAGCCCCAGCCCAGGCCCGCAACCCGAGGCCGGCGTTTTGATCGTCGGTGCCGGGCAGGCCGGCGTGCAGACCGCCGAGGCGCTGCGCAGCGGCGGCTACAGCGGCCCCATCACCCTGTTGGGCGAAGAGCCGCACGCGCCCTACCACCGCCCGCCCCTGTCCAAAGCCTGGCTGTGTGGCGAGCTGCAAGCAGCCCAGTTGCTGATGCGCGCCCCCGAAGCGCTGGCGCGCAAGGGCATCGAGCTGCGCCTGGGCGTGCGCGTGCAAGCCATCGACCGGGCGCAGCGCCGCCTGCACTTGGCCGACGGCAGCGCCCTGCCCTACGCCGCGCTGGTGCTGGCCACCGGGGCCAGCCCGCGCACGCTGGCGCTGCCAGGCGCCCAAGCCGCCGGCGTGCTCACCCTGCGCGGGCTTGACGACGCCAGCGCCTTGGCGGCCCACTTGGCCGACTGCCAGCGTCGCCAGCAGCCCCTGCTGGTGATCGGCGGCGGCTTCATCGGGCTCGAAGTGGCGGCCAGCGCACGCAAGCTCGGGCTCGAAGTCACCGTGCTCGAAGCCGCGCCGCGGCTGCTGGGCCGCGTGCTGGCCCCGGCCTTGTCGGACTGGTTTTCCGATCTGCACCGCCGCCATGGGGTGCAAGTGCGGCTAGGCGCGCAACTGGCTGCGCTCGAAACCGGCCCCGACGGGCAGGTGTGCGGTGCCCGCCTGGCCGACGGCAGCTTTTGCCCCGGCGCTGCGGTGCTGGTCGGCATTGGGGTGCAAGCCAAGGACGCGCTGGCCCAAGCCGCCGGGCTGGCGTGCGAGCGCGGCATCGTGGTCGATGCCTGCGGGCGCAGCAGCGACGCACAGATCTACGCCGCCGGCGACTGCACCGCGCGCCGCCTGCCCGACGGCACCCTGTTGCGGCTGGAATCGGTGCACAACGCCACCGAACAGGCCAAGAGCGTGGCCGCCGCCATCCTCGGGCAAGAGCGCCCCTTCACCGCCACGCCCTGGTTCTGGAGCGAGCAGTACGACAAAAAACTGCAAATGGCGGGCCTGAGCGCCGGCGCCGACCAGTGGGCGCTGCGCGGCACCCTAGATGCCGCCGCCTTCAGCCTGTACCACTTCCAAGGCGCACGCTTGCTGGCAGTGGACAGCGTCAACGCCACCCGCGAGCACCTGCAGGCGCGCAAGCTGCTCGACGCCGGCGTTTCACCCACCCCGGAACAAGCCGCCGACCCCGGCTTCGACCTAGGTAGCCTGCTGCCTGCGGGCTGAAGCCGCCTGCCCGGCTCAGCGGTCAGCCTCAGTCGTTGCGCTGCGTTCCCAAGGCGCGCCTGATTTTCTGGTCGGTCTTGTACTGGCTCAGCGCGTACACCGACCAGATCGCCGCCGGAATCCAGCCGATGATGGTGATTTGCAAAAACAGGCAAAACAAACCGGCAAACGGCCGTCCGATGGTGAAAAACTGCAACCAAGGCAAAAATATTGCCAGCAAAAGACGCATGAGGGTTCCTACTTGGTAAACCGGGGCTGTTGATCCATGGGGCGCTTGCAACAGCCGCCCACCCCCCGCGGCCCTATTCTGCCACTGCAATGGTTCTAGTGCCAAAGAGCCGCGCTTGCCCGGCCCCATGCACAACGGACAGCCCAGCCCACTTTCACGAAAGCTTCATCAGCCAGTCGCCCGGCTTTCACAAGCGGCTGGCACAGTGGGCAGTGGACCACCATCCCATCCACCCACCACGCATCCATCCGCCCATGAAACCCTCGTTCTGCGTTGCTGCCGCCCTGTCGCTGGGGCTGCTCTGTGCCCCGGCCATGGCCCAGACCGAATTTCCGGCCCGCCTAGCAGGCCATGCCATTTTGCCCGCGCTCACCCTGGTTGCGGCCCCGGCCGGCGCGCCCGCCGACCTGCAGGTGAGCGGCAAGTTCACCACCGCGCAGCGCGCCGACGCCATCGCCAGCATCGAGGGCCGCTCGGGTGGCCGCCCAACCGGCATTCAAGTGCCCTTTCGCGGCCAGCCCATGCAGGGGCATTCGGGCATTTTGCACAACGCCGACGGCAGCTTTTGGCTGCTGACCGACAACGGAGCCGGCAACCGCGCCAACTCGCCCGACTTCATGCTGCACCTGAGCCGCTACCGCATCAACTTCCAGACCAACCGCTGGGAACGGCTCGAAACCGTGTTCCTGCACGACCCCGATCGGCGCGTGCCCTTTCGCATCATCCACGAAGGCACGCCGCAGCGCTTCCTGACCGGCTCCGACTTTGACCCCGAAGGTGTGCAGATCGCGGGCGGGCATTTCTGGATCGGTGACGAGTTCGGCCCCTACCTAATCAAGGTGGACCTGCAAGGCCGCGTGCGTGGCGTGTTCGAAACCCAGGTGGATGGCCGCACCGTGGTCTCGCCCGACCACCCCTCGGTGCGCACGCCCGCCATTCCGGGCGGCGAAGTGGCCTTCCAAGTGCGCCGCTCGCGTGGTTTTGAGGGCCTGGCCGCTTCGCCCGATGGCAGCCGCCTGTTTGCCATGCTCGAAGGCCCGCTCTGGGACGCCAGCACCCGCGCCTTCGAACAACGCGATGGCCGCGCCTTTTTGCGCGTGCTCGAGTTCGATGTGCAAACCGAGCGCTGGACTGGCCGCCAGTGGCGCTACACGCTCGAAGGCGAAAACCACGCCATTGGCGACTTCAACTTCATCGACAGCACCACCGCCCTCGTGATCGAGCGCGACAACGGCGAAGGCACCGCCGACCGCGCCTGCCCGGCGGGCCAGCGCCGCACCGACTGCTTCCACGACATCGCCCGCTTCAAGCGCGTTTACAAAATCGAGCTGAGCGAGGCCAACGTCAACGACGCGGTGCGCAAGATCGGCTTCATTGACCTGATGCGCATCCAAGACCCGAACCGGCGCGCGCGGGTGCCGCTCAACGACGGCGTGCTGACCTTTCCCTTCTTCACCATCGAAAACGTCGATGTGGTCGATGCGCGCCACATCGTGGTGGGCAACGACAACAACCTGCCCTTCTCCAGCAGCCGCCACCCCAACCGCGCCGACGACAACGAACTGGTGCTGCTCGACGTGAGCGAGCTGCTGGCGGCGCGCTGAGTGTGCGCTGAATGTGCTGCGCCGCCGGCCTAGAAGAGGGGCACGGACCGCGCACCAGACGGCGGCGCGGCGCCCAAGCGCACCAGCTCCAGCAGATCGCTGATGTAGGGCACGGCTTGGTCTGCGCTGCGCAGCCCTAGGTGGATGTGCTTGTGTATGCCACGGGCACCCAGCCGCACGGCCACGATAGGCAGGCGGTTGCGGTGCGCCTGCACCACCCAAAGCGGCAGCGCCGTCACGCCGCGCCCACTGGCCACCAGTTGCAACAGCACCTCGGTGTTTTCTACCGTTTTGTGTAAGCGCGGCGCCACCCCGGCTGGAGTCAAAAACTGATTGAACACATCGAGCCGCTCGGGCGGCACGGGGTAGGTTAGCAGCACCTCGCCCCCCAAGTGCTCGGGCTGCACCTGCTCCTGCGCGGCCAATGGGTGTTCCTGCGCCAGCACCAGCACCTGCTCGTAGGCGTACACCGGCTCAAAATGCAGGCCCGGTTTGTGGTGCGGATCGGGTGTGACGAGCACGTCGATGTCGTGGGCAAACAAGGCCCCAATACCGCCGAACTCAAACTTTTGTTTCACATCCAAGTCCACATCGGGCCAACGTGCTAGGTACGGGGCCACGTGCTGCAACAGCCACAAATAGCAGGGGTGACACTCCATGCCGATGCGCAAGCTGCCGCGCTCGCCCCGCGCAAACTGGCGCAGGCGCTGCTCGGCGTGCTCGAGCTGCGGCAACAGGCGTTGCGCCAGATTGAGCAGGTACTGCCCGGCCTGGGTGGGAATGAGGCGACGGCCCTCGCGCCGCCAGACGGGCGTGCCAAAGCGGTCTTCGAGCTTGCGCATGCTGTGGCTCAGGGCCGACTGCGTCAGGTGCAGGCGCTGCGCCGCTGCGGTAAGGGAGCCGGTGCGCTCAACCTCGCGCAAAATTGCCAAATGAGACCGCTCTAGCATGATTTTCAATCATTGAAATCTGAACAAAGACCATTTTACTTCATTGATAAGCGCAGGCATCATCGGTTTGGCAGGCCTTTGGCAACGCACGCAGCGCGGCCAGATGCCGGCCACAGCGCCCATTGGGGGCGTTCCTGTGTCTGTCTGAATCGCAACCGCATTGGAGTGAGATGGTTACCACCCACAACTTGGGATTTCCGCGCATGGGTTTGCGCCGGGAACTGAAATTCGCCCTTGAGGCCTACTGGCGTGCCGAATCCGACTCGGCCACGCTGCTCGATTGCGCCCGCACCCTGCGCCAGCGCCACTGGACCTTGCAAAACGGGCTCGATTGGGTTCCAGTGGGCGACTTTTCGCTCTACGACCACATGCTGGACATGAGTTTTACCCTGGGGCACCTGCCCGAGCGGGCGCAGGGTTTTGAGGGCGACGAACTGGAGCGCTACTTCCGGCTGGCGCGCGGCCAAGGCCGCTCGGCTTGCTGCGGCAGCGCCATTGCAGCCGCCGAAATGACCAAGTGGTTCGACACCAACTACCACTACCTGGTGCCCGAGTTCGACGCCCAGACCCGCTTCGAGCTCGACGACCGCCGCCTGCGCCAGCAATGGGGCGAAGCCTTGGCCCAAGGGGTGCGCGCCAAGCCGGTGCTGATCGGCCCGGTCACTTATCTGTGGCTGGGCAAGATGCGCGGCGGGGGTGACCGCCTGCACCTGTTGCCGGCCTTGCTTGAGGTGTACGCCGAGTTGCTCAAGCGCCTGCATGCGTGGGGAGCCACTTGGGTGCAAATCGACGAACCGATTTTGGTGCAAGACCTCGACCCGGATTGGCAACACGCCTTCAACCTGGCCTACCACCAGCTCAAAAACACCTCTGTGCAAATCCTGCTGACCAGCTACTTTGGGGGTTTGGGCGAGAACCGCTACCTGGCGGCGAATTTGCCGGTGGCGGGCCTGCACCTGGACGCCGTGCGCGGTCGCGACGACGTGGCGGCGCTGCTCAACATCCTGCCCTCGACCAAGGTGCTGTCCTTGGGCGTGATCGACGGCCGCAACATCTGGAAAACCGACCTCGAGGCCACGCTCAATTGGCTCGAACCCATTGCCCAGCGGCTGCAAGAGCGGCTTTGGATCGCGCCCTCGTGCTCGCTGCTGCACGTGCCGCTGGACTTGGCGACCGAGCCCGCGCTCGATCCATCCTTGCGCTCTTGGCTGTCTTTTGCGCGCCAAAAGCTGCACGAGCTGGAGCTGTTGGCGCGCGCCCTCAGACTCGGGCGCCAGAGCGTGGCGTCCGAACTGCTGGCGCACCAGCAAGGGCTGAACCAGCGCGCCCAATCCCCTTTGGTGCACCGCCCCGAGGTGCAAGCCGCCCTGCGCGCCAGCGGCGCCTTGCCCATTGAGCGCCGCAGCCCCTACACCGAGCGCGAACGCAAGCAGCAAGCCGCGCTGCAACTGCCTCTGTGGCCCACCACCACCATCGGCTCTTTTCCACAAACCGGGCCGATCCGTCAGGCCAGACAGCGCTTCAAAAGCGGCCTGATCGATGCCGCCACTTATGAGCAGGCGATGCGCGACGAGATTGCCTTGTGCGTGCGCGAGCAAGAAACCCTAGGGCTCGATGTGCTGGTGCACGGCGAAGCCGAGCGCAATGACATGGTGGAGTACTTTGGTGAGCAGCTTGAAGGTTTTGCCTTCACCGCCAACGGATGGGTGCAATCGTATGGCTCGCGCTGCGTCAAGCCGCCCATTTTGTATGGCGACGTGCAGCGCCGCCAGCCCATGACGGTGCACTGGAGCCGCTACGCCCAGTCGCTTACACGCAAGCCCATGAAAGGCATGCTCACCGGGCCGGTGACGGTGCTCAACTGGTCCTTTGTGCGCGACGACCAGCCGCGTCAGACGAGCTGCCGCCAGATCGCTCTGGCGCTGCGCGCCGAAGTGCTCGACCTAGAGCAGGCCGGCATCGCAGTGATCCAGATCGACGAACCTGCGCTGCGCGAAGGCTTGCCCCTCAAACGGGCCGAGCAGGCGGCCTACCTCGATTGGGCGGTGGCCTGTTTTGGCTTGACCGCCAACGGGGTGCGCGACGAGACGCAGATCCACACCCACATGTGCTACGCCGAGTTCAACGACATCATCGAACACATTGCGCGCCTCGATGCCGACGTCATCACCATCGAGACGGCCCGTTCGGCGCTGGATTTGCTCGAAGCCTTCGAGCGCTACGCCTACCCCAACGCAATTGGCCCCGGGGTTTACGACATCCACTCGCCCAACCAGCCCGAAGTTGGGCGCATGGTGGCGCTGTTGAGCAGTGCCGCCCAGCGCCTGCCGCTCGAACGGCTCTGGGTCAACCCCGATTGCGGTCTCAAAACGCGCCAGTGGTCAGAAGTGAAGCCGGCCCTGCAGCGCATGGTGCAGGCGGCACAGCAGTTGCGTCAAACGCACCGCCCGAGCCGGTTGCAGACTGCAAACTAAGGTCTGCGCGCCACCTGCCCCCTCTACAATGAAGCGCAGGCGTGCCACTGGGGCGCGCCCGCATTCACGAGCGAGGTGTCGCGTTGGCTTTGCTTGAGCGTTTGCGCCTAGGTGTGCGCAGCTTGGCCCTGCCCACCCTGGCCTTGGGGCTGGTCTGGCTGCTGCTGTTGCGCCAGCCCGGGGGCTGGCCGCAGGCCGATGGCTGGGTGCTGGGCGCGCTGGCCGTGGCGCTGGCCTTGTGGGCGCGGCAGCGCTGCACCACCGCCCCTGCCACGCCCCCCACCCCCCGGCTGCGCTGGCGTGCCCTGCCGCGCCTGCTGGGGGTGTTCGTCGTGCAGTCGCTGCTGGGCGCGCTGGACGTGACGCGGCGCGTCTGCAGCCCGCGCATGCCGCTGCAGCCGGGCCTGCTGGAGCTGGCGCTGCGCCTGCCCACCGAGGGTCAGCAGGTGCTGCTGGCGCTGCTGGTGAGCCTGATGCCGGGCACCCTGGCGGCACGGCTCGAAGGCGGCCGCCTGACGCTGCATGCGCTCGATACCCGTTTGCCCATCGAGGCCGAGGTGCGGCGCCTGGAGGGGTTGATCGCGGCCTTGTACGCATCCTCGCCCTCATCCTCGCCCTCATCCGCCACCTCATCCGCCACCTCATCCGCCACCTCATCCGCCACCTCATCCGCCACCTCA